>DXHY01000027.1 GCA_019113175.1 Candidatus Eisenbergiella stercoravium
TCCTTTGCCATGGCGAGGAACATCTTTCTTAAGTTCTCCGCCTGCACCTCCTGCTGATCCGGCGTCCTGCTTTCCCCGTTCTCCTTATCGCTGCGGAAATTGATGTGCTGCAGCTTGGTCACGCCGTCCACAAGAAGCGCCACGTCCGGCCCGAATTCCTTCGTGATCTCATCCACCGTCATGATGGTGTCCTCCACCACGTCATGCAGCAGTCCGGCCTCAATGGTTTCCTTATCCAGCTCCAGATCGGCCAGAATGATGGCTACACACAGGGGATGGATGATATAGGGCTCACCCGATTTGCGCACCTGTCCCTCATGAGCCTTTGCCGCAACCTGATAGGCCTTTTCAATCATGGAGATATCGTCCGAAGGGTGATATCTGCGCACCCGGGCGATCAGATCCTGGTACAGCTCTTCCGGACTCAGGTACTCCTTCATGGCCTCAATGCGCCCATCGTCAATGAGAACCCCGTCCTCATCCTGACCGGGTCTGGCATCCAGGCTGCCGCCGCCCTCATATACGATTCTGGTTTCCTCTTCCTTCCCGGCCTCCCTGTGCGCAGGAGCCTGCTTAACGTCTTCTTTTTTCTGAACGCTTCCTGTCAGCTTTTCTTCTGTCGTAACCGTTTTATCCATATATCATCACCGACATCTCTCATCTCCGGCATGTACCGCATATTCCGCCCATGCGTCACTGCCGCTCAGCCTGCTGTCCCTGAAAAAACAGGCGCACACTGCAGCTTCCCTCACATCAACACGTCAGTTTCCTTCATACTGAATTGCGGATTCCAGACGATATCCCGCAATTTTTTCTCTGCCCTTCAGACCCTTCAGCTCCATGAGCACCACAACGCCGACTACCTGGCCGCCAAGCGATTCCACCAGACGGATCATTGCCTCCGTCGTTCCTCCGGTCGCGATCAGATCATCCACGATCAGCACCTTCTGTCCAGGACGGATGGCGTCCTTGTGAATCTCGATCACTGCGGTACCATACTCCAGCTCATATTCCATGGCAACCGTCTCACAGGGCAGCTTGCCCTTCTTTCGGATCAGCACAAAGGGCTTATGATTATTGTATGCGATGGGAGTTCCAAAAATAAAGCCTCTGGACTCCGGCCCCACCACTACATCATATTCCAGATCCTTCACCAGATCCTGCATTGTGTCGATTGCCAGATGCAGTCCGTCCGCATCCTGCAGCACGCTCGTCACATCGCGGAACATCACGCCTTTCTCCGGGAAATCCGGGATACATCTTACGTATTCTTCCAGTTTTTTCATCTCTTCCTCCATGCCGAAGCGTTCTCACTCTGAGGCCGCGAGAAGAAATCACGCATGTGATTTCTCCTCTGCGATCACAGCAGTTTTGTGCTTCGGTGCAAAACTGCCGATTGAAAAATAAGCTGTCAAGCTTATTTTTCAATCTTCCTCCATGTCCGGGACTGTGCCTCCGGGACGCAGATTCTGCATCTGCCGCCTTCTTTTGCACGTTTTTGTGGCTATTTTTCCCTAAAAAACTATTATTTATTATATTATCTATCCCGGCATAAGTCAACGACTACCAGAGCTTCATGTTTCCGGACAGCCAGTCTTTCATGATTCCGAAAAATTCCCGGAGCATGTTATTCGCCTGAAAAGCGATATCGCATGGAGCGGCAATTCCCCTGACCTGCCCGTAGCCCTGTCCGGCCGCCAGCCGTTCGGCACGATAAACGTGAAAATTGTTGGTTACAATTCCAACGGAAGCCCCCTCTTCCATAAAGGCCTTTGAAAACCTGAGATTTTCCACCGTATTTCCCGAACGGTCTTCCATCCGGATCCGTTCCGGGGCAATGCCGCGCCCCACCAGATAATCATACATGCCCTGAGCCTCACTGACCGGCTCATTGCTCCCCCGGCCCCCGGAAACGATCACGATGGTATCCGGATTTTCCAACAGATAATCATACGCCGTATCCAGCCGTAAGCGCAGCGCCTTACTCGGCCCGTTTTCCCGCATCTGCGCGCCCAGCACCACCAGGCAGTCAAGCCCCGGCTGGCCCTTTGCATAAAAGCGGCTCACAATCAGCCCCTCGATCAGAAGGAAAAATAGAAGCCCTGCTCCGAACAGAATTGCTGCAGCTCCTCTTATGACACCCGGCAGCCGCTTCCAGATTCCGAAAGCAAAGACTCCCGAAATTCCAAAACAGCCGATCCCCATCACTCCCCAGATCAGAAAGAACCAGGAGCCAAATACGCCTGACAGAAAAATGCCGATGCAGTAAAGGCAGCACAAAATGCCCAGAATAAGAAAAATAACCGCTGTCATAATCTCTCCTTTTTCATTTTTCCGTAGCGGATCATCTCTTCAGAGCGGAAACAGCCGCCACGGAATGAGACAGTATCACACAAAGAATCCCGCTTGCGGGATTCTCCGCCTGCGGCGGGTCGCGTAAGCGACATCTTCCTTTCCGCCGCAGTGCGATCCACCGGAGGTTTTCATACGATAGGAAATGAAATTTCCTATCGTATGAAAAAGCGGCGCCTGCTTTCCGGCAGGTGCCGCCCTCTAAATTCTTTCTGATCTATTGATTCGGAAGGATTACATCATTCCCATTCCGCCGCCTGCTCCGGCAGGTGCAGCAGGAGTTTCTTCCTTGATGTCAGCCACAACGGACTCCGTGGTAAGCAACGTGGAAGCTACGCTGGTTGCATTCTGCAGAGCGCTTCTGGTAACCTTTGCGGGATCCAGAATTCCGGCATCAACCATGTTCACATACTCTTCCTTCAGAGCATCGAAGCCCCATCCGGTCTCCATTTCCTTCACTTTGTTGATGATCACGCTGCCTTCCAGTCCGGCGTTGGCAGCGATGTGATACAGAGGAGCCTCCAGAGCCTTGAGCACGATATTTGCTCCGGTCTTCTCGTCGCCTTCCAGCGTTGCAGCCAGAGCCGCAACATCCTTGGTAGCGTGGATATATGCGCTTCCGCCGCCTGCGATGATGCCTTCCTCAACAGCAGCCCTGGTAGCAGCAAGAGCATCTTCCATACGAAGCTTCGCTTCCTTCATTTCGGTCTCGGTAGCTGCGCCAACACGGATTACGGCTACGCCGCCTGCCAGCTTCGCCAGTCTTTCCTGAAGCTTCTCTCTGTCGAAGTCAGAGGTGGTCTCCTCGATCTGCTTCTTGATCTGGGAAATTCTTGCCTGGATATCAGCCTTGTCGCCCTCGCCGTCAACGATAACGGTGTTCTCCTTCTGAACCTTAACGGATTTTGCACGGCCCAGATCGGACAGCTGCGTCTCCTTCAGGTCAAGGCCGAGTTCTTCGCTGATCACCTTGCCGCCGGTCAGGATTGCGATATCCTGCAGCATCTCTTTTCTTCTGTCGCCATAGCCGGGAGCCTTAACAGCAACCACATTGAAGGTGCCGCGCAGCTTATTGACGATCAGGGTGGTAAGAGCCTCGCCCTCAACGTCCTCGGCGATGATCAGCAGCTTCGCGCCGTTCTGAACCACCTGCTCCAGCAGAGGCAGGATCTCCTGAATGTTTGCAAGCTTCTTATCGGTGATAAGGATATAAGGGTTATCCAGAACCGCTTCCATCTTATCCATATCGGTGCACATATAAGCGGAAATATATCCTCTGTCAAACTGCATACCTTCTACCAGGTCGAGCTCGGTCTGCATGGTCTTGCTCTCTTCGATGGTGATGACGCCATCTCCGGAAACCTTCTCCATCGCATCTGCAACCATTGCGCCCACTTCGTCATTTCCTGCGGAAATGGAAGCGACTCTTGCAATGTGCTCCTTGCCGTTTACCTTGGAGCTCATCTTCTGAATGGCCTCTACTGCGCAGTCAGTAGCCTTCTTCATACCCTTTCTCATGATGATCGGGTTAGCACCTGCTGCCAAGTTCTTCATGCCTTCATTTACCATTGCCTGAGCCAGAACGGTAGCGGTGGTGGTGCCATCGCCTGCTACATCGTTGGTCTTGGTGGCAACTTCCTTTACCAGCTGTGCTCCCATGTTCTCATAGGGATCCTTCAGCTCGATCTCCTTTGCGATGGTCACACCGTCGTTGGTGATCAGCGGTGCGCCGTAGGACTTATCCAGAACAACGTTTCTTCCTTTCGGTCCAAGGGTTACTCTTACTGTATTTGCTACCTGATCCACACCGGACATCAGGGCTGTACGGGCATCAGCGCCGTATTTAATTTCCTTTGCCATAATAATCAGCCTCCATAATTTTGTTTTTCATATACATCCTGTACACTCTGGCGCATATCCGCGTCAGGTACGATTGCCGTCAGACAGGATCTTCTTATTCGATAATTGCCAGAACGTCGGACTGTTTTACGATGATGTATTCCTGATCATCATCGAGTTTTACTTCCGTTCCCGCATATTTGGAATAGATCACCTGATCTCCAACCTTCACTTCCATTTTGACTTCCTTGCCGTCAACCATTCCGCCGGGGCCTACAGCGATGACTTCCGCCTGCTGGGGCTTCTCCTTGCTCTGTCCGGGAAGAACGATTCCGGATTTGGTGGTCTCTTCAGCTTCGAGCTGCTTTAATACAATCCTGTCGCCTAAAGGTACTAATTTCATAAAAATGCCTCCTTGATTGAATACTTCGATTCAGTATTATTTAGGCTGTTAGCACTCACTTATGTTGAGTGCTAAACACTATACATATATTATGTTTTCACCCTTTTTTATGCAACGTCATTAGCAGGAAAGAGCAATCTTTTTCCTTGAACTTTCTCTTTATTTCTTCTGTTTTCTCATATTTTCTTAATTTTTAATTTTTTTATTTCTTTTTCAGCTGCCTGTTACATCCCCAGGCCAAGCCGGATGAGTCCCAGGACTAACAGATGAGCCGGATAAAAGACATAGAAAAACCATTTGGAAAATCGTCCGCTCCGCTTTCCCTTCTTTCCATTATAAAAGCAAAGGATCACAATTCCCGATATCACGATTCCCAGACAGGAGGCCAGCGCATGTCCCAGCGCCGGAAGGGGAGCCATCTGCATTACATACGACAGCCAGTTGAAAAGAGCGAACAGAACAGCCGCAAAACCGAAGGCAGCCGCCTGCTTTTTCCGGTTTCCCGCCGCCCGGTCAAAAAGGATCGTATAAATGGCCGCAAGCAGGGACCAGTCGCAGAACAGGGTGACGAGCACCAGCAGAACCACCAGCAGATTCCGGACAAAGCCGTTGGATATCCTGTGGCGCACATGCAGGATCAGGAAACAGAAGAAGAGCGTGAAGAGCATGTTCAGCATGCCAAACTGCAGGGCCATCACATAGGGGACCTGGGAAATCAGGGCGAAGATGAGAAGCCTGAGGGCATAGTTTTTTCTGGAATGGGTGTACTGATACCCTTCCACCAGAAAAAAGCACATCGTCACTGCCGTGAAATAGCCGATGTCTGTCATCACCTCAAACCATACGCTTTCCGGCGGTACGAAGGCATTGGCCACATGGTTGATGAACATGGTCAGCATGGCGAAATATTTGATCGCGTCACGGCTGATGCACGGATTCTGCCAGACGCAGATTGCCTTTTCTTTGTTTTCCATAGTCATTTCCTATATCTCTACCTCCATCCCGTCATAGGACACCACAAATCCATACTTCTCCGCCACAGGCACCATCTCATCATAGGTGACGCCGCCGTTATGGGTGAAATGGTTCGCCACATAGACGGTGCTTTCGTCCGCGCGCCCTTCCATCACCAGCCGGTCACGGATCTGCTCATTTGCCGCAAAGCCCATGTGGCCGCTGCTGTTTGCGTGAATCGAATGGGTGGAATCAAAGCTCACCAGATTCAGCTTCACCGGATGGCTGATCAGATACTCCCAGGTTTTCTCCGGAAACAGACCCGTATCGTTGGCGTACAGAAGCGCCTTCCCATCCTTTTCAATGAGATAGATCACCGGCTCGCAGCGCACGTCATGCTGTGCCGCCAGCGGAGTGATCTTATACCCTTCCGCCTCAAAGGACTCAAAGGCCCTGATCCGGACCGGCACCACCCGGTTCTCCATCACGTTATGATCCGCATAGCCCGTTCCCTTGTCTATGGCCGCAACCACCTTTGCATATGCCGGATAGGTTCCATATATGAAAAGAGGCTGTCCATCGATGCCGTGAGCGAATTCCTCCTGCCGGTTGAGAAGCTCATCCTGGTACAGATGATCCTCATGGTCATGAGTGATGAGACAGGTATGGATATCCGGCAGATTCAGGCCGTAAAACAGGCTGTGGACATAGGTGTCCGCATTCAGATCCAGAAGCAGCGTGTCGTCTATGACTGCCTGGCTCCTCGTCCGGATGTTCCTCCCTCCGGCCCTTCTGCTCCTCTCGCATACCTCGCATTTGCAGAAAGCGGCAGGCACTCCCTCGCATGCCGCAGTTCCCAGATATCTGATTTTCATCGTCTTTCCCTCCATACCGAAACACATTGTGTTTATAGCAATCGGATAGAGGAAGTGCCTTCCCCTCTCCGATTACGCGATGCGCCGGAATCTTTTCTGATTATCTCTTTTTTCCGGAATAAATGCAAGCTTCTTTTCCGCAAAAACAAAATTCAGGATTTGATCATTCTGACCGCTTTTTATTGAAAAATCCGGCGTTTTGTGTATAATGTAAGAGCAGCAAAAACACGGATAATTAAGAATAAGTAAGGAGTCAGAATGATACAAGCGGTAAATGTCACTTTAAGACTGGGAAAAAAGGCATTGTTCGAAGATGTGAACATCAAATTTACGGAAGGCAACTGCTACGGTCTGATCGGTGCGAACGGAGCGGGAAAGTCCACCTTTTTAAAGATTCTTTCCGGCCAGCTGGAGCCCACCAACGGTGAGGTGGTCATCACTCCGGGCCAGCGTCTTTCCGTACTGGAGCAGGATCATTTCAAATATGATGAGTTTCCGGTGCTGGACACCGTCATCATGGGAAACGCCCGTCTGTATGAGATCATGAAGGAGAAGGAGGCCATCTACGCGAAGGAGGATTTCTCCGATGAGGACGGTATCCGGGCAAGCGAGCTGGAAGCGGAGTTTGCCGAAATGGACGGCTGGGAGGCAGAGTCCGATGCCGCAAGCCTGTTAAACGGCCTCGGCATTGAGACCGAATATCATTACAGCCTGATGAAGGACTTAAACGGAAGTCAGAAGGTCAAGGTACTGCTGGCGAAGGCGCTGTTCGGCAATCCGGACATCCTGCTGCTGGATGAGCCTACCAACCATCTGGATCTGGACGCCATCGCATGGCTGGAGGATTTCCTCATCGATTTTGAAAATACGGTGATCGTGGTATCCCATGACCGTTATTTCCTGAACAAGGTCTGCACCCAGATCGCGGACATCGATTATGGAAAGATTCAGCTGTACGCAGGTAACTATGATTTCTGGTATGAGTCCAGCCAGCTGCTCATCAAGCAGATGAAGGAAGCCAATAAGAAAAAGGAAGAAAAGATCAAGGAGCTGCAGGAATTCATTTCCCGTTTCTCCGCCAACGCTTCCAAGTCCAAGCAGGCGACCTCCAGAAAGCGCGCTCTTGAGAAAATCCAGCTGGATGAGATCCGTCCCTCCAGCAGAAAATACCCCTATATTGATTTCCGTCCCGACAGGGAAATCGGGAATGAAGTGCTCACCGTGGAAGGAATTTCCAAGACCATTAACGGAGAAAAGGTGCTCAACAACATCTCCTTCATCATGGGGCACAACGACAAGATCGCTTTCGTGGGCGGAAACGAGCTGGCAAAGACCACTCTTTTCCAGATCCTCATGGGTGAGCTGGAGCCGGACGAAGGCACCTACAAATGGGGCGTGACCACATCCCAGGCCTACTTCCCCAAGGACAGCACGAAGGAGTTCGACAACGATCTGACCATCGCGGACTGGCTGATGGGCTATTCCCCGGTAAAGGATATCACCTATGTGCGCGGTTTCCTGGGAAGAATGCTGTTCGCGGGCGAGGACGGCGTGAAGAAGGTCCGCGTCCTTTCCGGAGGAGAAAAGGTGAGATGCCTGCTTTCCAAGATGATGATTTCCGGTGCGAACTGCCTGGTACTTGACGAACCCACCAACCATCTGGACATGGAATCCATTACCGCGCTCAACAACGGACTGATCAAGTTCCCCGGCGTCGCTCTCTTCTCCTGCCGTGACCATCAGTTCGTGCAGACCACGGCCAACCGGATCATGGAGATCCTGCCGGACGGCACGCTGATCGATAAGATTACCACCTACGACGAGTACCTGGCAAGCGATGCGATGGCAAGAAAGCGCACCATCTATACCGCCAACAAGGAAGACGACGAGAATTAACGTAAAAAAACGGAGAAACAAATCTATGAAAATTGTGGACCTGCATGTTCATTCCTGCAGATCCGACGGCACGTTTACCCCTTCTGAACTGGTGGAACTCGCCCTTCAGAAGGGGCTTTCCGCTTTTGCCCTGACGGACCATGATACCACGGCAGGACTGGAGGAAGCCATCGGATATGCGAACGGCCGGGATATCGAGGTGATTGCCGGCATCGAATTTTCTACGGAGTATAAGGGACGGGACATTCATATCCTTGGCCTTTCCATCGACTGGAAGCTGCCGGCCTTCGCGCAGCACATCCAGGCCTTCGTGGATTCCCGTATCGAGCGAAACCGTAAGATGTGCGGAAATCTCTCCGGAGCGGGAATCGATATTTCCTACGAAAAGCTTCTGGACGCTTTCCCGGGCGCCGTCATCACCCGGGCGCACTATGCCCGGTATCTGCTGGAACACGGTTATGTGAAAAGCCTTCCGGAGGCCTTTGAGCGTTATGTGGGCGACCACTGTCCATACTTCGTTCCCCGGCAGAAGGTCACTCCCGCCCAGGCCGTGGAGCTCATTCTTCAGGCAAAGGGGCTTCCCATCCTGGCACATCCTACCCTGTATCATATGGGGACGGAAGCGCTGCAGACCCTGGTTTCTCAGCTGAAGGAAGCCGGCCTTGTGGGGATTGAGGCCGTCTACTCCACCTACAGCGCCGGGGAAGAGCGGGAAATGCGTCAGCTCGCCTCCAGAAACGGCCTTCTCATCAGCGGCGGATCGGATTTCCACGGGACGAACAAGCCCGGCCTGGAGCTGGCCACCGGTTACAATGGAAAGCTGGTGATTCCCTACGATATCTGGGAACGGCTGAAAGACAGGAAAAAAGAGATGTATGGAGAATAAGAGGATGGAAGCAGAAACGAAACACAGAATGGAACCGAAAAACGGGGAGGAGACAAAAATTCTGTTCAGCGACATGGACGGAACCCTTCTGAAAAATGACAGCACCGTGTCCCCGGAGACCAAACGGGTTCTGGACCGGATGAATGAAGCAGGCCACCGGCTGGTGCTCACCTCCGGCCGGCCGCTGGACAGCATGCTGGAGGTGATGGAGACTGCCGGACTGTTTTATCCGGAGACCCTGCTCATCGCCTATAACGGCAGTCTGATCTATGACTGCACGGCCCGTGCTCCCCTTCTTTCCTGGCCGGTTCCCCTGGATGTCTGCCGTGGAATTGCTGACGCGGCCAAACGTCTCGGCATCCATTATCAGACCTATACGGAGCACGAGATCGTATGTGAGCGGGAGGATGAAGAGATCCGTTTCTATCGGAGACGGATTCATCTTCCGCTCATCCTTTCGCCGGACCCGCTCTCCGTTCTGACTGAGCCGCCCTGCAAAATGCATGCCATCCATCTGACCGATCATGCCAGACTGGAGAAGCTGAAAAGGGAGATTGAAGAGCGCTATCCGGATGAAATCACCGTTCAGTTTTCCAACGATCAGTATCTGGAATTCTTTCACAAAAAGGCCGGAAAAGGAAATGCCATCCTGCAGGTCTGCCGGTATTTCGGCATTCCCGTAAAAAACAGCTTCGCTGCAGGGGATGCCCCTAATGATATTTCCATGCTGGAGGCCGCCGGGTGCGGGATCGCCATGAAAAATGCGGCCCCCCTGGTAAAAGAGTCCGCAGACTATATCACACGTTATGACAATGAGCACGATGGGCTGGCCGACGCCATGGAAACGCTTCTGTTCGGCGGAAAATGACGGCCGCTCCGCAGGAGGGCTGCTGTCAGGCCGGAATCACCGGTCTGACAACAGCCCTCTTTTTTCAGCCGCCGCTTTTTTCAAAAGGCTCCTGCGGAAGGCATCATACAGCAGCTTCCCTCCCACAGGCAGGCCAATCATCGCTGCGAGATACACCACCGTTTTAAGAAGCGATATTCCAGTAAGGAAGGGAAATACCGCCGGAAGATATTCCAGGATCAGCATATGATACAGGAAAATATAAAGGGTATAGCGTCCCAGCCAGGCGAGTACAGACAGAATACGGTCAATGACCGCGTTGTTCATAAGCGCTCCCAGGCTGCACCAGGAAAAAATCAGAAAAATTACCGCCATGGAATATACCGTCATGGTGATTCCCGGAGGATTCACCCGGAGAAGCCAGCCGAACAGGGCCTCATCCAGCGCGAGGCGATCCTTCAGCAGGAAGGCCAGCGCCGCGGCAAAGAACAGCGTCGAAGCCGCCGCGCAGATCACGGCCCGGCTCCGGTAACGGATCACAATCTGCATGTCCGCGGCAATCATCCCCGCCACAAACAGAAACAGATAGGTTCCTCCCAGCAGGTAATTTCCTCCGCCATAAGTCTGCAGGGCAATCGTGTGCTTCAGGCAGAAAAGAGAGACCAAAAGCGCAGCTGCCAGATATCCCAGACGCCACAGGAAGCTGAATTTTCCTCTCCTGCAGAAAAGGGTCAGAAGATACAGAGCCGGTGCTGCCGCGATGAGCTGCAGATAGATCAGAACGAAGTAAAACTGCCCCTCCAGATTAAAATTCAGCGCCCACAGCACGAAGGGCCCAAGGCTGATGGTAAATCCGGTCTGCAGGAACTGACAGACCGCCACAGCCGCCAGATAGGGGACCGTAATCCGCCACAGCCGCCTCGCCACCCAGCGGCCAAAGCTTTCCTCCTCCCTTCTCCGTTTCAGAGAGTACCAGGAGGTCATTCCGGACAGGAAGAAGAACACGGATACGGAAAAGAAGGAAATATACTGAATCGTTTCTCCCTCATACAGAATCCCCTTTCCATGGTCAATCACCACAGCCAGGATCGCCAGAAATTTGGCGCAGTCGATCCAGACGATGCTTTGTTTTTCTGTTTTCGGCATTATGAAATTCCCCCCTTCTCCATGTCCGGTTTTTTTATTCCAGGACGATCATTGCACAGCCTTCGGGAATGTACCATTCCAGCTCAAGCTTATTTCCGGAAACCGGATTTCTGGTATAAAGAGCCTGACGACGGATCAGACTGCCGGCCGCATCGTAGAAGTTGGCGTAAAAGATGTTCATCCCGGGCGTTTTTGTGTCGCCGGACAGCAGGGTTCCCGTCACCTTCAGACAGTCCAGGCCGCTCTCGCGTTCGATTCCCATTCCCACAATGGCCGCACTTGCTCCATTGCGTCCGGTGAGCGTGCTGTTATAATACACCATCCGGTCCTCGTAAACCGTCACCAGAGAGGTGCCATTCATCTGCGTATAAACCTCGCCGTCCTGTGCGAGACCGCTGCGAATGGTGATATAGTCCACCACCGCGGCATTGCTGATCCGGTAAACCGCAGCCACCGTAGTTCCGGGCGCAGCCGCGGCAGCCGTCAGCGTAGCGGTTCCGTCACCGTTGTCCGTCAGCACGGCGGCGGCAATGGAAGAATCCGCCGTCAGCACAGCCAGATCGGCGAAGCCTCCCGCAAGGCTGTAATCCACCGTCACGCTTCCCGTTTCTCCCAGTCCGAGAGAAAGCACATCCTTCTCTATCGTTATGCTTCCCTCTCCCGAAACCGGAGCGGCCAGAGCGTTCACCGGAGAAAATACCGTTACGCCCAGCGCGCCTGCAAGCAGAAAGGCCGCGGCCTTTGCCGGCACAGCTCCGCTCACCTTCCGGGTTCTTTTCTGATCTTTCCATTCTGCTTTTCTTCTGAACATATTATCTCCTTTTTCTTTCATCCTTATCATTCACTTCTCAACGCGTCGATGGGACTTAAACGGCTTGCCTTTCTTGCAGGAGCCCATCCGAAAATGATTCCCACTGCCGTGGAAAAGCCGACGCCAAGCGCCACAGCCGACGGGGAGAGAATAAATTCCGTATCCAGAAGGGCTGCCGCCGCCGCTGAAATGAGCAGTCCCAGAATCACTCCGATGATTCCCCCGATCAGGGACAAAACCACCGATTCCAGCAGAAACTGAAGCTGGATTCTTCCAGGTGTCGCTCCCATCGCCTTCCGCAGGCCGATTTCCTGCTTCCGCTCCGAAACGGAAACCAGCATCATGTTCATGATTCCGATACCTCCCACAAGAAGGGCGATGGATGCGATGCCCGCCAGCATATAGGTGAGCATACCCATCATTTCGTTCATGGTATCCAGCAGGCTGTCCATGGCGAACACAAAATAGCTGTCCTCGTTCTGGTTGAAAGCCTGGTACAGCACGCCCTCCACCTCATCGGAAAGCTGGTCGGTATAATCCGTATTTTCAATATAAATTTCCAGGCTGCTGATATACTTCTGTCCCGTCACTTTCCGGGCCGTAGTATAGGGAATGGTTATGGTTCCGTCTGAGGAGCTTCCAAAGGTGGACATGGATGCCATCAGATCCGAGTTTTCCCCCTCCAGACCGATAACCGTATAGGTCATCCCATTCATCGTAAGCGTTTTTCCCACCGGATTTTCCCCGGGGAACAGGCTTTCCGCAATATTCTGATCAATCACGCACACATAGGCCTCATCCTCCACATCTGACCGGCTGATGGGCCTTCCGACGGAAACGAGATCATTATGAGCATAGTAAACCTCGCTTTTTCCCTGAATGGACACCGTATCCAGCAGAATCTGATTTCTGGCCGCCATGCCGGTTGCGCTGATGCTGGGGGATATTCCCGCCACATTATTCAGCTGCTCCAGGCTTTCCAGGTCCGTTTCCGTCAGTCCCGACTTCAGAGGCGTTCCCGTAATGGAAACGGTAAGGGTGCCCGCACCAAGGGAAGAAAACTCATTCATGGCGGAGCTGATTACGCCATTCACGATGGTAATAAGAGAAATAACCGCCGTCACGCCGATGATGATGCCCAGCGTGGTGAGCAGGGTCCGCATCTTATTGCTGCGGATATTCTCCAGGGAAAGCTGCACACTCTGTTTTACAATTCCGATATTAAGCATCCTCCGTGTCTCCTTCCCCGATATTTCCATCCAGGATCCGGACGATCCGCTTCGCATGCGAAGCGATTTTTGCGTCATGGGTGATCATGATAATCGTCCTTCCCTCTTCGTTGATTTCATGGAACAGCTCCATCACCTGACGGCCGGTTTTCTGATCCAGCGCGCCGGTTGGCTCGTCCGCCAGCAGAATGGCCGGATTATTGCACATCGCCCTGGCAATGGCAACCCGCTGCTGCTGTCCGCCGGAAAGCTGGTTCGGATAATAATCCTTCTTGTCCAGAAGCCCTACCCGGCGGAGCATCTCCTCCGCCCGCTCATTCTGTTCCCGCTCCGGCACATCCGCATAGACCAGTGGAAGCTTCACATTCTGCAGTGCGGTCTGACGCTGCATCAGAAAGAAGGACTGGAAAATAAAACCGATTTCCTGATTCCGGATTTTCGCCAGCGTCCTTTCGTCCTGATTTCCGATCTGCCTGCCGTCCAGGATGTATTCTCCTGCCGTCGGCACATCCAGGCAGCCGATGATATTCATCAGCGTGGACTTCCCGGAGCCGGAGGGACCAAGCACTGCAAGGAATTCGCCTTCCTTCACTTCAAGGTCAATTCCCTTAAGTACCGTGGAAATCTCTCCTCCGACCACATACTGCTTCACAATTCCCTTCATGGTGAGAATCGTCCGTTCCTCCATACGCCACCTCCTACTGTCCCGCCGACATCGACATCATCAGATCGGCATAGGAGGGCGTGTAGGTATAGAGCACGGTCTGGCCCTCTTCCAGGCCCTCTGTGATCTGCACCCAGGTTCCGTCCGTGGCTCCGAGTGAAACCGGCTGCTCCACCACTTCTCCGGATTCATTTCTTATGTAAACATAGGCCGTATTGTCATCATGATAGGCTACGGCCTCAGAAGGAAGGGCAGGAACGCCAAGCTCCTGCTGGCGGATCAGACGAATCTCCGCGGACAGGCCGTCGCGCACCTCGTCATCAGCTTCAAATTCCACCACCGCATCCAGATAGGATACCTCATTTTCCACAGTCGCCGTCCGGGAGATCCGTGAAATGGTACCCTCGTAGTCCTTATTCAGGGCATCCACATGAATCTGTACTGTATCCCCCTCCTGTACCTGAGCCACATCGTATTCGCTGATCCGTACCTCAGCCTGCATGGTATCGAAGCTGGTCACCTCCGCAACTGCGGCAGCGCTTGTGGTATACTCCCCTTCTTCCAGGGAAAGATCCGTAATATAACCGCTGATGGGGGCCGTAATGGTATAATCCTCCAGGGATTCCTTCAGATGATCGATTTCCAGCTGAGTTGCCTCCTGGGACGCCAGAGCCTGGGTCCTCTCCAGAGATTCCTCGCTGGTCTGAACATTCTGATCCATGGACAGTTCAGCCGCCTCATAATCCCGTTCCGCATCGGCCAGAGCCTCCTGCGCGGAAACCATGTCGTCATAATAATCCTGTACTTCCTTTTCGGCGGTCTCCTCCGCAAGGCGCAGGCTCTCCTGGGCGTTGCTCAGGGTTACCGCATAGGTAGCGAGTGCCTCATCCGTGATCAGGTGATTTTCATTCTGATTCAGTGCGGAATCATAGGATGCCTGAGCGGAGGATACGCTCTGTCTGGCGGACACTACCGACTGATTGGTACCGTTCTCCAGCTCCTCCTTCGCCCGGTTATAGGTCTCCACAGCCGTCTGATAGCTCTCCTGGGCGGAAAGCAGGGTCTCCTGCGCCGTGTTCAGCGTGGAATTCAGACCGTTCTCCAGCTGGCTGTTCAGGTTATCCAGACTGGTCTGACTGTCTCTGATATTGTAGGAATCCGTCAGCTGTGCCAGCTCCAGGTTCGCTTCCTGCAGAGCGATATTGTATTCCACATCGCCGGAATCCAGCACGGCGATCACATCGCCCGCCTCCACGTAATCACCTTCCTCCACCGCGACCTCGGTCACCTGCGCGGTTACGGAGGCATATACTGTGGAAACATCGGAGGCCTCGATATTTCCGGAAAATTCCAGATAGGAAACAATATCTCTGTTTTCCACCGTTGTTTCCAGATAGCGGCTGCTGCTTCCGCCAGCGCTCACTGCGAACACCACTGCCAGCGCGACCACCAGAATCACGACGATCAGGCCGATCAGCTTCTTTCTGCTCAGTTTCAACTTTTTCATAATTCTTCTCCTCTGTCATCCGAATATGGATCTTTTTATATCAAGAAGAAGCATTGCCCCTTTGGAGCAACGCTTCTTCCCCCTCATGAACCGTTATGGATTCCGCCCTCAGCCCTCCACAATCAGATATCTGCCGTCTCCCACATCAAATACCTCGTCGGCTTCCAGCAGCTCCTCCAGGCCGGCTCCATCCATGTCAAGCCCTTCCTCTTCAAAATACTCCTGTACTTCTTCGGCCGAATCCACTACGACCGCCATACATTCTTCCAGAAAGGCTTCTGCCTCTTCCAGGCTGGAGGCCACATCCTCCTCCGGGAACAGCTTTCCCTGATTCTCCAGAAAACATGTCAGAACCGCTTCATCATATCCCTGCATCCTCTCCCCTCCTTTCTGAAGCTTTTCTATACAAGAATATAACGTGTAGCCCGTCATGGTTCAAGCCTTTTATAAAAATTTGATATTCCATTTTCCGTCACTGTCCTGTCCCGGACGGTCATCTACATTCTTTCACGGATGATTCTCCAGACACCCTTTTCCTGCCAGGACGGGCAGGAAAAGCGGGCGGCCGCCTTCACCTCCGGCCGGGCGTTTTCCACCGCATAACTGTAATATGCCGCTTTCATCAGACCGATATCGTTTGTATTGTCTCCAAAGGCCATGGTTTCCTCCGGCAGAACGCCAAACCGGCTCTGAATCCATCCCAGGGCCGCTCCCTTATCCACCGAACGCTCCATGAAGTCCACCCATTCTTCTCCCGCCACGCAGACCTGCACCCGGTCCTTCCAGGCGGGGATCAGTTCACGTTCTCCAAGCTCCCGGATGCTTCCCTCATGGTATACGGCAATTTTCAGAATCACCGTCTCTTCCTTCAGAACGTCCTCCACCTGCCGGAAGCTGTTGTGATAACCATAGGCCATCAGATCCAGAAAAGCCCTGTTCTTTGATTCGATCAGGCTGCCCTGCGGGGTGGAAACCACAAAATCATACCCTTCTCCCAGTGCGCGAAGCTCTTCAACAATCCCGCAGACATACTCCCGCTCCATGGACGTGACCCTGAGATCCTCTCCCTGATAATGGATATGCGCTCCGTTTTCCGCAATATAGCAGATTTCCTCCGCCACATCCCGGAACACGTTCTTCACGCTGGGAAGCTGCCTGCCGCTCGCCGCGCAGAACAAAACGCCCCGCGCGGTAAGGCTGCGGATCTCCTCCGCCATCTCCGGATACAGATCCGGAGTGGATTCCTCGATCAGGGTTCCGTCAATATCCGATGCGATCAGCTTTATCATAAATATCCTCATTTCGGAGCGTAAGCGACGAGGCGAAGAGAAATCGCGAATGCGATTTCTCTGATGCCTAAGAGCAATTTGTGACGCTCCGGCACATAATTGCTGCAAAGCTTCGCTTTGCAGCGAAAAATAAGCCATCGGGCTTATTTTTCGCACTGTGTCCTCTTTCTTTTCTGTCATAAGTATGCGAAAAGCTCCTGCGGTCCTGCAATCACAGCATCCGCCCTGTTTTCCACAAGCTCCTTCCGGTCTCTGAAGCCCCACAGCACGCCCACGGTGAAGATTCCCGCAGCTTTTCCGGTCCTCATATCCACGCCGCTGTCTCCCACATAAAGAAAATCTGACGCCGGCAGGCCGAAGTGCTCCATGATCCGGTAAACGCCGGCAGGATCGGGTTTTCTGGGGACATCCTCTCTCTGTCCCTGCACAAAATCAAAAAATCCCTTTCCGAACAGCTCTTCCACTACCCGAAGGCTGTCCGCATCCGGCTTATTGGAAAGGACTGCGATCCGCACCCCGAGATGCTTCAGCTTCTCCAGAAGAGGAACGATACCATCATAGGGCTTCACCTGATACATGCAGCCCTCCGCAAAAATTTTCAGATAGGCTTCATAAACCTGATCGAAATGGGACAGCTTCCCGTCCCCCGCCGCCAGAAGCGCCCGGCGGATGAGCATGGCCGCCCCATCTCCCACAAACCGCTTATAGTCCTCCTCCTGAAAGGAGGGCAGGCCGAACCTCGAAAGCGCCAGGTTTCCGCAGTGTGTAATGGACGCAATGGTATCCGCCAGCGTCCCGTCCAGATCAAAGATAACCGCTTTTTTCATGGTTATGAATTTCCCTCTTTCCGCCGCAGAGCATCACAGGCCTGCACGGACCGCATCCGCGCCGTCCAGCAGTCCTTCCTGCTTCATCTCCTGGTACAGCCGGCCCACGGGCAGACCGACCACATTATTGTAGTCTCCTTCGATCCTGCGGATGAACCGGGCAAACAGCCCCTGAATTCCGTAGGCCCCCGCCTTGTCCATCGGCTCCCCGCTTCTCACATATTCCTCGATCTCTTCCTCCGTCATGGGCCATACCGTCACATCGGTACGCTCGTGGAAGCTCATCTGGCGCATGCTTCCGCCCTGGCGCCAGATGAGGGTCACGCCGGTATAGACCTGATGAGTCTGCCCCTGAAGAGCCTTCAGCATAAGGGCAGCCTCCTGTTCATTCCGCGGTTTTCCCAGAGGCTTTCCCCTGAAAAATACCAGCGTGTCCGCCCCGATGACCACCGCGTTATTTTCCGCCTTTCCGGCGACCTCTGCTGCCTTGTGAAGAGATAACTCCTCAACCTGCTTCTGGGGAAGCCGCGCCTCACATTTTTCCTCCCCGTCTGCAGCCTGCACCGTAAAGGAAAGGCCGATCTGCTCAAGCAGCTCCTTTCTTCTGGGTGAAGCGCTCGCAAGTACAATCTGATGCTTCATGATTCCTCCGTTTTCTCCTGCATGCACAGAAACGCGCGCTCTTTATTCTGCAGTTTCTTCCACATGTACCTCCGGGATGAACACCCGGCTGTCTCTCACATCGTCCGCTTCTTCTTCCCTCGCAGCCTCCATGGCTTCCCGGCAGAACACCTCCTGGGCGGTAACGGCCTCCTTGCCCCTGCGGTCCACCTTCTCATAGCTTCCGTCAGGCAGCAGGATCTGGGCCTTCATGGTATCCGCAAGCTGCACATCCAGGATGTGAATCAGCTTCTCCTTCAGCTTCGGATCCTCCACAGGGAACAGGATCTCCACGCGCCGCTCCAGATTTCTCGGCATCCAGTCCGCGCTGCCACAGTAAACCTCGCTCTTACCCGCGTTTTCAAAATAGAAGATGCGGCTGTGCTCCAGGAAGGTTCCCACCAGGGAACGGACAGAGATGTTCTCACTCACACCGGGAATTCCAACCTTCAGACAGCAGATTCCCCGCACGATCAGTTCGATCTTCACGCCCGCCGCGCTGGCCGCATACAGCGCTTCTATCACATCTCTGTCACAGAGAGAATTCATTTTCGCCACAATATGTCCCTTTTCCCCGGCTCTCGCATGCTCCGCCTCCCGGCCGATCAGGCGCAGGAACTTATCCTTCAGCCACAGAGGAGCAAGAGAAAGCTTATTCCAGGAAAGAGGTTCCGAATAGCCTGAGAGCATATTGAACACCGCCGTCGCGTCCTCGCCGATGGCCTCGGAGCAGGTCATCATGCCGATGTCCGTATACTGCTTCGCCGTGGCATCATTATAGTTTCCGGTTCCCAGATGCACGTAACGGCGGATGCCGTCCTCTTCCCTTCTCACCACCAGGGTGATCTTGCTGTGGGTCTTTAAGCCCACCAGTCCGTAAATAACATGGCAGCCGGCCTTCTCCAGCTTTTTCGCCCAGACAATATTGTTCTCCTCATCAAACCGGGCCTTCAGTTCCACCAGAACGGAAACCTGTTTTCCGTTTTCCGCGGCCTGAGCCAGAGCGGCGATGATCGGAGAATTGCCGCTGACCCGGTACAGGGTCTGCTTGATCGCAAGCACATCCGGGTCCTTCGCCGCCTCTCTTACGAACCTGATCACCGGCTCAAAGGACTGGTATGGGTGATGCAGCAGGATATCCCCTTTTCTGATCTGGTCAAAAACGGAGCCTTCTCCCATGAACTCCGGTACGGGCTGAGGTTCATATTTTTCCGCCTTTAAATGCTCAAAGCCTGACAGGCCATACATCTTCATCAGGAAGGTGAGATCCAGAGGGCCGTCAATCCGGTAAATGTCGTCTTCATCGATGGAAAGCTCTTTTTTAATGATGGAAAGGAGCTTTTTATCGATGCCCGCCTCCACCTCCAGGCGGATGGCCTGGCCCCACTGCCTCTTTTTCAGCTGCTTTTCGATCTCCTTCAGCAGATCCTCCGCTTCGTCCTCGTCAATGGTCAGATCAGCGTTTCTCATGATCCGGAACGGATGGGAGCAGAGAACGTCATAATTTAAGAACAGTCTGGAGATGTTGCGCTCGATGATCTCCTCCAGCAGGATCACCGCCCGGTTTCCGTCCTCTCCCGCAGGGATCTCCACAATTCTGGCAAGTACGCTCGGCACCTGGACCGTAGCAAATTCCAGCTCCTTTTTCTCTCCCCTTCTGGAAAGCAGGGAGCCGATATTCAGGGATTTGTTGCGGATCAGCGGGAAGGGCCTGGAGGAATCCACCGCCATGGGAGTGAGCACCGGATAGACATTTTCATCAAAATAATCATCCACATAGGCAGCCTGTTCGTCATTCAGATCCTCATGCCGCTCCACCACCGTCAGGCCGTTTGCCTTCAGAAGCGGAAGGAGGGAACGGTTATAGGTGGAATACTGCTGGGCAACCAGTTCGTGGGCAGCCACCGTGATCCGGGACAGCTGCTCGGAGGCGGTCAGTCCCGCGATATCCTTCTTCGTGTATTTCGCGTTCACCATGTCCTTCAGGGACGCAACACGCACCATGAAAAACTCATCCAGATTGGATGCGGTGATGCTTAAGAATTTCAGACGTTCAAACAGAGGGATCTGTTTGTCCCTGGCCTCTGACAGCACCCTTTTGTCAAACAAAAGCCAGCTCAGCTCCCTGTTGGTATAAAGGGAAGGATCCTTAAATCCGTTTTCCTCAATATTTTTCTTTTCAGCCATTTTCTTCTCCATTCCGGGGCGTGCATTCCGGCACTTCCCACGCTTTATTGCGCTTTAAATGAACTTTTTCTGCTTGATGACGGGACGGACGCTGTATACCTCTTCAAAGAAGGCTGCCTTTGCTGCAAACAGCCCCTTTTCCAGCGTGATATCCTCCGTCGTATTCACCGTGATGACCAGCTGATTATCCTTCAGCGTAGTCCTGAAATCCTTAAACTTCTGTTTATGGCTGCGGTCCAGTCCGTTCGCCACCCGCAGGATCGCCGTCAGCTTGGCGATGATCAGATAATCCGTGCTGTCCGCGCCTGTGGGCGCACTGCGCCATCCATAATAGGCAAAGGGCTGATGATTATAGCGGACCACGTTTGCAACGATTTCCCTCTCCCGGTGGGAAAGTCCGATGATTTCCGTGGCCATGACGATCTGGTAGGAACATTCTCCCAGATTCACCATGCTGATATATTTTCCGCAGTCGTGAAGGAGGGCGGCGATGCGCAGAAGCAGCCGCTCCCTCTTCCCCAGGCCATGCAGACGCTTACAGCTGTCAAAAATCGTCACACAGATATGCTCCAGCGTCTCTCCCCGGCGTTTGCTTCCCAGGAACCGTTTGCTGATATTTCTGGCACAGGCCACGATGTCCTGCTCAAAATCATGCTTCGGCACCAGGATTTTGTTTTTCTCCGCGTACTCGTAGGCGATTCCGTCACAGAGCGTCACGCCCGGCGCCCAGATCAGCTTCGCGTCCATCAGCTTCACAGCCCGGCGGAGCAGAGTGGCGGAAATGCCGATCAGCCGGAGGTTTTCCTCCGATACGCCGAAATGAGCTGCCGCTTCCTCTTTGGAGTGGGTGCGCAGATATTCCATAAACCGTCCGTAGCCCTCGCTGTCCACATACCCGGAACGTTGAGAGCCGGCAATCCTTTTCTGCATCAGCATGGATACATAATCGTCAACCACGATGATGTTCTCCACATTCCGGTCCTTCAGATACATTCTTTTGAATACGGAAAGCTGGCTGTCGATCATCTCCTCCAGGAGCCCCTCATGCTTGGAGGGCTTTACATTCAGCTTATCCAGAAGCTCCTGCAGGCGCAGCACTCCGATGCGCAGATTCTGGGTAGCGACCAGCGTATCCTTATCAAAGAGGGAAAGCTGGATGCTTCCGCCGCCGATATCCAGAATTGCCGTCCCCTTCTCGATGATCTTCCCGAAATCCTCTCCTTTTAACGCGATGGACTTGTAATCCAGGAAGCGCTGCTCCGAGTTGGAGAGCACGTTTATCACGATTCCGGTTCTCTGCCGGATCTGATCCAGAATGATCGCCGTATTATCCGTCTCCCGGATGGCGCTGGTGCCGTAGGCCTTATAGTCCTCCACCCGGTAGGTCTTCATGATATCCGCAAATTCCCGCAGGATGGAACAGAGCTCATCCACCTTCTCGTAGCTGATCTTTCCCTCTGCGAAGGTATCGTTTCCCAGATCAATCCTGTGCCGGATATGGTCTATCTCCTTCATTCCCGTTTTTGTGGAAAATTCAAATATTTTCATGGCGAGCTCGTAGGAGCCCACGTCTATCGCTGCAAAGGTTTTCAATTTACTCTCCATTCCGGGGCATTCCACGCATTCGTCAACGCCCACTCTTCTTTCCTTCCGTACTTTTCCTCCGGTCCGAGGAGGCTCACAGGGTTCCGGACAGATAATCGATGAACTGCTGGGCCGTTCTTCCGGAAAGCCCTCCGTGGAACAGTTCCCATTTGTTCGCTTCCGCCAGCAGCTCTTCCTCCGGGAGCGCAATATGCGCCCTTTCCGCCAGCGCCTTCACGATCTGCTGGAACTGGGCCTTATCCGGCGCGCCGAAATAGATCGTCACGCCGAAGCGATATACCAGGGACAGCTTTTCCTGAACGGTATCGTTGGAATGCAGATCGTCGTCCCGCTCTCTTTTGTCGCTGAACTTCTCACGGATCAGGTGTCTCCGGTTGGAGGTGGCATAGATCAGCACGTTGTCCGGCTTCTTTTCCAGACCTCCCTCGATGACCGCCTTCAGATACTTGTATTCCGTCTCAAAATCCTCAAAGCTCAGATCATCCATGTAGATGATAAATTTATAATTGCGGTTCTTGATCTGAGCGATTACGTCATTCAGATCCCGGAACTGATGCCGGTATACCTCAATGATACGCAGGCCCCTGTCATAGTATTCGTTGGCGATGGCCTTGATGCTGGAGGACTTTCCGGTCCCCGCATCTCCGTAAAGCAGGCAGTTGTTTGCTTTCCTGCCCGCGACAAAAGCCTCCGTGTTTTCCACCAGCTTCTTTTTTGCCGTCTCATAGCCCACCAGATCGGAAAGCTTCACATGGGCGATATTCAGAATCGGCTCGATCACCACCGCTTCCTCACCGTCCTCCGTCCTTCTGTGTCCGATGCGGAAAGCCTTGTGAAGCCCGAATTTTCCCACACCGTACTCCCGGTAGAACTCCGTCAGCCGCTCCTTCATTTCCTCCGATGAAGGCGCCTCTGCCAGCCGCACCGCCAGCGTACAGATCCGGTCCCTGATGCGGGTGTTGTACACCCGGCTTTCCTGCTCGTTTCCTTCATAGGAGAGCACCTGTCCGAATTCGGGAACCTGAAGCGAGCGGGATACCGCCGCAAAGTCAAAGGTAAACAGCTCCCGGAAAATGGCAATATCGTGCAGGACGGCAGCGTTGACCGTCCCTTCCACCGCCCCGCGGATCTCACAGGCGCGGCTGTAGCTGTTTTCATGATTCACCAGAAGGTTACTCAGATAGCAGTGCCACAGATTTCCGGAAAAGCCGTGGCTTCCGGCCAGTTCCAGCAGCCCGCTCATACAGGCGTACAGTTTTCCGCGCGCCTTCTCTCTTTTCTCCTGATAGTGGCGGGATATCCAGGCCATCTCCGAAAGGAGCTTCCCATCCTGCCCAAAATCTCTGTATACGATCAGCTCTTTTTCTCTCATTTTTTCCTCACATAAATTTCGACGGCCTCAGTAATTTCCCAGCACCCGCATGTTTCTCGCCTCATCCCGAAGGCCGCGCAGGGCGTTCTTCACCGCGCTGTCCTCCAGGTTGCCGTCAAAATCGATAAAAAACCGGTATTCCCAGTTCCTTCCCTCAAGGGGACGGCTTTCGATTCTGGTCATGTTCAGATTGTTATAGATGAAATGAGAGAGCATATGATACAGAGATCCGCTCTCATTGGGAACCTCAAAGCAGATGCTGATCTTCTTCGCATCCTTCAGGAAAATCTTCTGGTTGGTGATGATGATGAACCGGGTGGAATTGGTGGCTGACTGATTCACCGGCTTCTTCAACACCTCAAGTCCGTAAACCTTTCCCGCATACTCTCCCGCGATGGCCGCCTGGCTTCTGTCCCCGTCCTCCGCCACCTTTCTCGCTGCAAAGGCGTTGTTGGGAAGGCTGATCTGCCTCCACTCATGCTGTGAAAGGAACCGGGCGGACTGCATCAGCGACTGCGGATGGGAATAGACGGTTTTGATCTCATCCATCTTCGTGCCGGGAAGGCCCAGCAGGCAGTGCTCGATTTTAATGATCTGCTCACCCACAATGTAATTTTCAAATTCCACCAGAAGATCATAGATCTCGCTCACGATGCCGGCTGTGGAATTTTCAATGGGAAGCACCGCAAAATCCGCGCTCCCCTCCTCGATGGCGCAGAACGCGTCCCGGAAGGTGTCCACATGAAAGCTGTTGATGCCTTCTCCGAAATACTGAATCATCGCCGCCTGGGAAAAGGCGCCCTCCGCCCCCTGAAACACCACGCGCGTCCGGTCCATTTCCAGGGAATCCACCGGGATGAAGGGAAGGCGTCCGAGAGTTCCCTTTTCCGTCAGGATCTGATACTGCAGCTTTCTGCTCATGGACATGATCTGTTCAAACAGTTCTCCTACTCCTGTCCGGTTGAAATCGGTGTGGGTCATGGCCTGCACCGAGGCGATCTTTTCCTTCTCCCGCGTCGGGTCGAACACCTTTTTCCCCGTTTCGATCTTATACCTTGCCACCTGCCCGGAAATCTCCATCCGCTTCTCAAACAGGTCCACAATCTGCCTGTCCACCGCGTCGATCTGCGCTCTCAGTTCCTGTAAGTCCATAGCTCCTCCGTTCCGGAAAAATACGGATTTGTCCGTATTCTTCTCATTATCGTATCTCTTTTTTCATCATCCCGCAACAGAACGGGACAAGATTTTACACAGATTTAACTCCCGCCTCCACGTGCACCTCTCCGTCCTTTTCAAGCTTCCTCAGGAGGGTGATGACGGGTCGCCTGCTCACCGGATGCACCAGCCCCGGCGCGATGTCGCAGAGGGGCTTTAATACGAAGTCCCGGTTCTCCATATCCGGATGGGGCACGATCAGGCGCGGCGTCGTAAGGATACGGTCCTCATAAAAAAGAAGATCCAGATCCAGCGTCCGGGGCCCCCAGTGCACCTTTCTCTCCCTTCCGGCCTTCTGCTCCAGCGACTGCAGAAGATCCAGAAGCGGCTCCGGCTCCAGCAGGGTTCTGACCCTCATGACCGTGTTGAGAAACTCTCCCTGTTCCACACCGCCGTATGGAGTGGTGGCATATACCGGCGCCGTCTCCTCCACCCGGCAGAGGGGATGTGCGTTCACCCCGTCAACTCCCAGTTTGAGGAAGGCCTCCCGGTCTCCCAGATTGGAGCCCAGGGCCACATATGCGGTGTGCCAGCCGCGGCGGATGCACACCGCCACATCCTCGAAGGGAAGGGGAATCGGCGCCTGCGGCTTGTGAATGGTCAGCTCCAGGCTCTCCACCGCCGGAAAGGACAGCAGGAGCTCTCTCGCCGTCCGCTCCGCCGCCGCCTCGATCAGCCGGCAGTTTTCCTCCGTCATGACCTGCGTGATCCTTTCGCAGACCGCGCCGTAATCGGTGGACAGCTTCAGGTCGTCCTTCTCTCCCGCCTCCCGCAGCCTGGTATCCAGGACGGCATCCACGAAAAAGCTCTGTCCCAGTTTTCTTTCCTCTTCAAACACACCGTGTCCGGCATAGACTCTGAGTCCCCTGATCCTGATCTGATCCATAACCGATTTTTCCTTTCTCTTCCCGGCAGCTTTCTTCCGGGGAATATCCTCCTCCGCCGTTCCTCCAGCCTCAGATCTTCCGGCGGCCGCGGCCTCTTTCTTATCTAATCCTGTATTCCGCAATTGCCTCCGCCATCCGTACGGCACGCACATTCTCCTTCACATCATGCACCCGCACATGGGAACAGCCGGAAAGCACCGCAAACACAGTCGTCACCAGCGTTCCTTCCAGCCGCTCGGTGACCGGCACATCCAGCGTCAGTCCGATCACCGATTTCCGTGATGCACCCAGAAGGACCGGACAGCCGAGTTCATGAAGGCTGTCCAGACTGGCAATCACCTCCAGATTCTGCTCTCTGGTTTTGGCAAAGCCCACGCCGGGATCCAGAATAATGCTCTTCTTTTTCATGCCCGCCCGGTCAGCAATGGCAAGCGTCTCCCGCAGATCCGCCTTCAGTTCGGGGAGGAAATTCTCATATTCCGCCTGCCTGCGGTTGTGCATCAGGCAGCAGGGCAGACCGCTCTTTGCAAGAAAGGCTGCCATCTGTCCTTCATCATACTTCAGGCCCCAGATATCGTTGATCAGATCAGCCCCCGCCTGCGTCCCCGCACGGGCCACTTCATGTTTATAGGTATCCAGAGAGACCGGAACGTCAAACCTAGCCTTTACCGCCTCGATCACCGGAGCCACCCGTTCAATCTCCTCTTCGTCGGAAATCTGCACGTGTCCGGGCCTGGTGGATTCTCCGCCGATATCCAGCACATCCATTCCCTCCTGAAGCATCCGCTCCACCTGACGCAGCGCCGCGTCCAGCCGGTCATATTTTCCTCCGTCCGAAAAGGAATCCGGTGTCACATTCAGAATTCCCCAGATGTAAGTTCTGCCGCTGTCCAAAAATTCTTTATTGCCGATACGCATTGTTTCTTAAATTCCTTTCCGCTTATTCGCTTCCCGGTCACAGCCGGATCCTCCGGTTCTTTTTCTCCTCCGGCCAGTCGCATTCTGCGCATGCCTTACAGGAAAAACAGCTTCTGCTCAGCTTGTCTGCCCGGTAGAGAAGGCCGGTCAGGCCGCCCGCCTGTGCGTTTTCCGGATTCCGGTGTCCCAGAATTGCCACAAGGACGCTTTCCCTCTCCTCCTTTTCAAACCCGCATTCCAGCAGGATCTGCGGCGCGATCTGCGCGCTGGCCTTCTCGTGGGGCGTTCTGTCCTCATACTGCCGCCATCTGCCGCAGTCATGAAGCAGGGCCGCCGCATAGACGAGCTCCTGTTCCACTTTTGTCCCTTCCTGCAGATTCAATATCCAGGCAATGCGCGCCACATCCAGAAAATGAGCCATATCATGCCGGCAGAAGCGTCTGTCTTTTTCCGCCGCCTCATTTTTTCTCAGGCACTCCTGATAACCGTCATGCTCCAGAATCCGATTCACCCGTTCCATTCAGAAATCTCCCATCCATTTCGAGCATTACTGTTCACAGCACGCCAGGCACGTCACACGCTCAACATGCGGTAAAAGCTCTCCCGCAGCCCGGCGTCCTCTTCAAAAGCCCCCCGCATGGCCACCGTCACCGTTTTGCTGCCGGGCTTTTTGATGCCCCGCATGGTCATACACATGTGCTCCGCTTCCAGAAGCACCATGGCTCCCTTCGGATGCAGGTTCTCCATCAGCGCGTCCGCCACCTGGGCAGTGAGCCGTTCCTGCAGCTGCAGCCGTCTCGCATACACCTCCACAGTCCTGGCCAGCTTGCTCAAACCAGCCACATGTCCGTCCGGCAGATAGGCCACATGTGCCTTTCCGAAAAAAGGAAGCATGTGATGTTCACAGATGGAATAAAAGGTGATGTCCTTCTCCAGAACGATTCCGGCCTCGGTCACCTCAAACTGCCTGGAAAGCGGCTCTGCCGCATCCTGTCCCATTCCGGCAAACAGCTCCTCATACATCCGCGCGATCCGCTGCGGTGTCTCCAGAAGCCCTTCTCTTTGCGTATCCTCCCCGATTCCCTCCAGGAGAAGACGAACCCCCTCCTCAATTTTCTCTCTGTTCATCATGATTTCCTCCATGCCGAAGCATTTTTTGCTGAGGCACGCGCGCCGAATCACAGATTCGGCGCTGCGACAACAGGATTTGCGGCGTTTCGTCGCAAATCCTGATTTGAAAATACACTATCGAGTGCATTTTCAAATCTTTCCTCCATGCCGAAGCGTTTTTGCCGGGGTTCGTGTTCCGTCCTTCTTAGATGTCCCGGATTCAGCGCTTCCGATGAGCTTTTTCTGAAAGGACAGGGAGCCGAAGGCCACGACGACGCCATCCTTTCCCGCAAGGAGCCTTGCCAGCTCCGCCGCCTCCTGTGGGCTGTCCGCCGCCGTCACGTTCGCGCAGTATGGCCTGACCAGATCCGCCAGCATGAGAGGCGGCATGGAACGGGGATTCGCACTGTCCGAGGTGGTGACCACCGCTTCCGGCACATCACAGGTGAGACGGACGATCTTTTCCGCCTCCTTGTCCTTTAATATTCCCATTATATAGACGATTCTCCGATTTGTAAAATAAAACCGGACCGATTCCATCAGGCGTCTCGCTCCGTCCTCATTGTGCGCTCCGTCTACGATGAACAAAGGCTTCCCTTCCATCACCTGAAAACGGCCGGGCCACGCAGCCTCTGAAAGCCCCTGTCTTAAGCTTTCCTCCGGAACCGGAAATCCTGTTTCAGAAAGAGCGCGTAGCGCTTCCAGTGCCAGAACCGCATTGTCAATCTGCCAGGTTCCCGCCAGAGAAATAGAAAGATTTTTCATGCCGCCGTACGAAAAACGCTGCCCCTTCAGGCTGCGGCGGATTCCGGAAGCCTTCTCCGGATCTGCCACTACAAGAGGACAGCCCTTTTCCTCACAGGCCGCCCGGATCACCTCCATGGCCTCCTCCGGCTGCTTCAGGCTCACCACCCGGCTTCCCGGCTTGATGATTCCGGCTTTTTGAGCGGCGATCTTTCCCAGGGTATCTCCCAGCACCGCCATGTGATCCATGCTGATGGAAGCAAACACACAGACCAGTGGAGCCGGAATCACGTTGGTCGCATCCTCCAGCCCTCCCATCCCCGTTTCCAGTACGACAATGTCGCAGCCCTTTTCCTGAAACCAGAGAAAAGCCAGTGCCGTTTCCACCTCAAAATATGTGGGATGCAAAAAGCCCGCTGCCGCAAGCTCTTCCGCCGCCCGGCTCACCCGTTCCATATACCTTGCATATTCCGCTTTGGCAATCATTTTCCGGTTCACCTGAAAACTCTCCCGATGCTCCAGCACGGCCGGTGAAGAATAGGCTCCCGTCCGGTATCCCGCACATGTAAGTACGGAGGAGAGCATGGCCAGCACGCTGCCCTTGCCGTTGGTGCCGGCAATATGAACGATTTTCAGCTTCTCCTGCGGATTTCCCAGCTTTTCCAGAAGCCTTTTTATGCTGTCAAGTCCCGGAACAACACCGTACCTTTTACAATCCTGTATATATTCCAACGCTCTGTTATAGTCCATCTGTGAAGCTCCGCCTCCTTTACGACATTTTCAGGGATAAAAAATAAAAAAACGGATACACTGTCCGTATGCGGAAATTCAGAATATTCATTCAAAACTTCATAAAATGCGGGATCCTTGGCTGGTGCCTGGAAATCATCTTCACATCCCTGCAGGCTCTGCGCAGGCGGGATTATACGCTGCGGGGCGTCACCTCCCTGTGGATGTTTCCCATCTATGGAGCAGGCTGCCTTCTCACCCCTTTTTTCCAGCTGTTCCGGCGTCTGCACTGGACAATGCGGGGCGGTATATATGCGGCATTCATTCTCGCCGCCGAATATCTGTCCGGCAGCCTGCTGTGGAAAAGAGGCCTCTGCCCATGGGATTATGGAAGAGCCCGCTGGAACATCAGCCGCGTCATACGCCTGGATTATATTCCATGCTGGGCCGCCACCGGACTTCTGATGGAACGCGCAACGAGGGACGCAGGAAGCGTCCCCCGACACTGAAGCCGAAGCCGGCTCCGGATACCTTTTTCCCGGACAGCCATCAGATTTTTTACGGTACAGCGCTTCCGAAACTCTCCTGCGCCAACTGTTCCTCTGCCGCCTGTGCAAGCGCCGCAGCCTTTTCCCGTTCCATCTTTTTCATGGTAAACCGGTATGCGATAAACAGGAAAATCCCGGCGAAGCACCAGGCGCTCGCATTTGCCAGGCACACGCCCTCATAGCTTAAGAGGCTTGCGGCCACGACAGCAAGCACCGCACGGCTGAAAAGCTCCACTACACCGCCCATCATGGGCATAAACCCATAGCCGCAGCTCTGCATCACATTCCGGTAAATGTAAATCATACCCAGCGGAATGAAAAATGCGCCGCAGATTCCGATATAGGTTCTTGCATAGCCCAGCACCTCTGTCACATCTCCGGATACGAACAGACGGATGATCCAGGGCAGGGCAAACTGTACCGCCACATAGATGAATACGGCATAGACTGCTGAAATCCAGAATGCGATCCGGCTTCCCTTTTTGATCCTGTCCAGATCGTTGACGCCACGGTTCTGCCCGCAGTAAGTCGCCATGGTCATTCCCATCGCAACGAATACCTGCGTCACCAGCTGCTCCACCTTGCAGGCCGCGGTATATGCCGCGATGACCGTAGAACCCAGCAGATTCAGAGCCGCCTGCACCATGATGGTTCCCACTGCCGTGATGGAAAACTGCAGTGCCATCGGCACACCCACTGAAATCTGATTGCGCACGCACCAGCGGTCCAGCCGGAAATGATCCTTTCTCAGGGAAAGTGCCGGCACCTTTTTGATCATGTAGATCAGGCAAAGAACGCCGGAAATTCCCTGTGACGCCACCGTTGCGATGGCCGCTCCCGCAACTCCCATATGGAAGTTAATGATCAGCACAAGATCGCCGACCACGTTGATAGCCGCGGACAGAATCAGGAAATACAGCGGGACCCTGCTGTTTCCCACCGCCCGCAGGATGCTGGAAAGCAGATTGTAAAGGACGGAGCAGCCCATTCCCCAGCAGATGATCAGAATATAGGTCTTGGACATCTGCATGATATCCTCCGGCGTCTGCATCACACGGAGCAGCCAGTCCATGATCAGCACGCTCACCGCCGTCATCACGATGGTGACCACCACGGAAAGCACCGCGGCGTTTCCCACACTCTTCTTCATCCCTTCCAGATCACCGGCTCCAAACCGCTGCGCGGTCTGCACTGTAAAGCCGGTGGTCAGTCCCTGCAGAAAGCCAAGGATCAGGAAAGAGATTGTACCTGTGGCTCCTACGGCGGCCAGCGCCTGTACACCCACAAAGCGGCCCACAATCACCGTGTCCGCCAGATTATACAGCTGTTGAAACAGATTTCCGAGAATGATCGGAATAATGAATTTAACGATCAGCCTGAAGGGACTGCCCTTTGTCATATCCAGTTCCATGCTTCCCACCTTATCCTTCTATATGAAAAACTCCGTCAGACTTTACAGCCCATTGTCTTCTGCATCCGCTTCTTCTGCGCCGATATCCAGCATATTCATGGTTCTTCTGCGCATGCGCGCCTTTTCCGAAGCGTCCAGAATAAAATTCTTGATCGCCCGCGCATTCTTCACATTCCGGATCAGAAGCGTGGGGCTGGTAGTATCGCCTGTGAAGCATCTTACCGTTCCAAGGCCGAAAATACGCTGCGGCAGAGACTCCAGAAGCTCCACGTCCTGTACCTTGTACATGTAGCAGTCGTTTTCCTTCTTATTTAAAAAGCCCTCCGACACCGTAATCATATCCTCCCCCACCGTATAAACCGTAAAGGTGAAGGGAAGCGCCAACAGAATCCATCGTTTTCTCTCGCGGAACTGAATTTCCCCATTTTTTCTTTCGTCCATCCCGGTCTCCCTTTCTGAAGCTTTTTTACGTTCTGTCAAGCTGTTGATTCGTGTAGATTATAATCTATCTGATGCTCTTTTGCAAAGGTTTTCTACAGGTTTTTCCTTCTTCCTTTTCCTGCTCCGTCTTTCCGTTTTCACGCTCTTAATTATATGTTTTTCCGTCCTTGAAACTGCAGGCTCCCTGTGCTATAATGTCACGAAACCAAATGGGAAACGGGAAAACACGCCGGGAGGATAAAATGAGGACAAGCGCAGGCTGTTGCAACTGCAGAAATTTAAGCTGAAATCGAAGGGATTTTCTTTCTCTTCGATTTTATTTTGCGCGATAAGCCCGGCAGGCGGCCGTCATGCCTGCATGATCGGCCATTTGCCGGGCAAGTACAGCGAGCGGCATTTATGCCGTGAGATGAACGCATCCCCTCCGCCGCGGTTTTCCTTCAGTCCAGGGAAGGAGACATAAATAAATATGAGACATCTGATGAACCCTCTTGATTTTTCCGTAGAGGAGCTGGACAGGCTGTTCGAGCTTGCCGCTGATATTGAGGCAAATCCCGCGGCCTATGCCCACGCCTGCGCCGGTAAAAAGCTCGCCACCTGCTTCTATGAGCCCAGCACCAGAACCCGGCTGAGCTTTGAAGCCGCCATGCTGAATCTGGGCGGAAACGTGCTCGGCTTCTCTGACGCGGCATCCTCCTCTGCCTCCAAAGGGGAAAGCGTTGCCGATACCATCCGCATTATCTCCTGCTATGCCGATATCTGCGCCATGCGCCATCCCAAGGAAGGCGCTCCCATGGTCGCGGCATCCTTTTCCGGCATTCCCGTCATCAACGCGGGTGACGGCGGCCACCAGCATCCCACCCAGACGCTGACGGACCTGATGACCATCCGCAGCCTGAAGGGAAGGCTGAACCACCTGACCGTCGGCCTGTGCGGAGACCTGAAATTCGGCCGCACCGTTCATTCCCTCATCAACGCGCTATCCAGATACGACGACATCCGGTTCATTTTCATCTCTCCGGAGGAGCTGCGGGTTCCGGACTATGTCATCGAGATGCTGAAAGAGAAAAATATCCCCTATGAGGAGGTCATCCGCCTGGAGGACAGCCTGCAGCAGCTGGATCTTCTGTACATGACCCGGGTGCAGCGGGAACGCTTCTTCAACGAAGAGGACTATGTCCGCCTGAAGGATTTCTACATCCTTGACAAGGCAAAGCTGAGCCTTGCTCCCGCGGATATGCTGGTCCTGCATCCCCTTCCCAGGGTGAATGAAATTTCCGTGGATGTGGATGACGATCCCCGCGCCGTCTATTTCAAGCAGGCTCAATACGGCGTATATGTCCGCATGGCCCTGATCCTCACCCTGCTCGGCCTGACGGAAAAGAAGGCATAAGAGCTCTGGATGCTCATAAAAAAGACCTTTTTCACCTGAAACACTGAGCCGCAGCTGCGGCAGAAGGGAGATTGTTTATGTTAAATGTAGGAAAAATTGAGGAGGGCTTTGTACTCGACCATATCAAAGCAGGAAAAAGCATGTCCATCTATCATCACCTGCAGCTGGACAAGCTGGACTGCCCTGTTGCCATCATCAAAAATGCCAGAAGCAATAAAATGGGAAAAAAGGACATCCTGAAAGTGGAATGTGATATCAACACGCTCGATCTGGACGTGCTGGCCGTCATCGACCACAACATCACCGTGAATGTCATCAAAAACGGCGAAATCGTCACCAAAAAGGTAGTGTCTCTTCCAAAGGAAATCAAGAACGTCATCCACTGCAAGAATCCCCGCTGCATCACTTCCATCGAACAGGGTCTTCCGCACATTTTCGTGCTTGCGGATGAGAAAAAGGAAGTATACCGCTGCAAATACTGCGAAGAGAAATTTGACAGAAGATCTCTGTAAGCAGCTTCAGCCATAAATACGGCATGCCCGGAAAAGGAGGCTTCCTTCCGGGCACGTTCTTTTGTTCTTTCTATTCGTAAAGCTTCGCAAGCAGACGAAACAGACGTTCTATTTGTTCCGTTCGTTCTTCCGGCATCTGACGGATGACTCCCTCCGGTATCATAACCGGTGTTTCTCCGGAAAGCAGCCACGTCAGACTCACATCCATCCGTTCATGAACCAGAATCATACGTTCAATGGAAAGACGTCTGTTTCCTCTTTCAATCTCTCCATAAAAGGTTTCCGACATCTCCAAAAGCTTTGCCGCTTCCTTCTGTGTCAGCCCCAGCGCCTCCCTGCGTAGCCGAAGCCTGTCTCCAATCTCCACCAGCAGTCCAGTCGCCGCCATACCGCTTCCTCCTTCTGTAAGCAAAGCCGCTTTTTCAGTCTCTGTGATACAGATCTCTGGTATACACCTTTTCCCTGTAAGGCTCCAGCTCGGAAGCATAACGGTTTGCAACGATCACATCGCTGGCCTCCGCAAACTTTTCAAAATCACGAATCACCCTGGATCCGAAGAAAGACTCATCCTTCAGCGTGGGTTCATAGAGAATCACTTCAGCCCCCTTTCCCTTCAGGCGCTTCATCACTCCCTGAATGGAGCTCTGGCGGAAATTGTCAGAATCCGTTTTCATGGTGAGACGGTATATTCCCACCGTAACCACATTTCCGCTTTTTCCGCTTCTATCAAAACCTGCTTTTTCCAGAATCCGGTCCGCGATGAAATCCTTTCTGGTCCGGTTGGCATCCACGATGGCCTCAATAATATTCTCCGGCACATCCTTATAGTTAGCAAGAAGCTGTTTGGTATCCTTAGGAAGACAGTAGCCGCCATAGCCAAAGGAAGGATTGTTATAATGCGTTCCGATTCTGGGATCCAGACAGACGCCCTCTATAATCTGCCGGGTATTCAGGCCGCGCACCTCCGCATAGGTATCCAGTTCATTGAAAAAGCAGACACGCAGCGCCAGATAAGTATTTGCAAAAAGCTTCACCGCCTCCGCTTCCGTGGAATGGGTGATCAGCGTTGGGATATCCTCCTTAATGGCGCCTTCCTTCAAAAGCTCCACAAACTGCTCTGCCTCTTTCCGCCGCTCCTCATGATCAGCCGGAATCCCCACGATAATGCGGGAAGGATAGAGGTTATCATACAGCGCATGCCCCTCCCGTAAAAATTCCGGGCTGAACAGAATCCGGTCCGTCCCGTACTTTTCCCGGACAGCTGCTGTATAACCCACAGGAACCGTGGATTTGACAATCATGACAGCCTTCGGATTCACTCGAAGCACCGTTTCGATCACCGCCTCCACGGAGGAGGTATCAAAATAGTTTTTCTTTGGATCATAATTGGTCGGGGGGGAAATGATGACGAAATCCGCCTCTCCGTAGGCCTTATCACCATCCAGAGTGGCGGTCAGATCGAGCGGTTTCTCCGCAAGATATTCCTCAATCTCCTTATCCCGGATCGGTGATCTGCGCTGATTGATCATATCCACCTTTTCAGGCAGCACATCAACCGCCCAGACCCGGTTATGCTGAGCCAGCAGGATGGCATTGCTTAATCCGACATAACCGGTTCCTGCAATGGCTATGGTAAGCTTTGGATTCATAGTTTTTCCTCTTTTCTGCCGCCGGAGGCGGCGTTCTGTTTTCCACATCACTCAACGGTAATCCGTAAATCCGGTTTTTCCTGATCATTGATCTGATTATAGCGCAACGGGCCCATACACGTCAATCAACATTGATTCATTCAGCCTATTCAATTCTGTTTTCTATCTTTCTGACCTTTTTTATCTACCTTATCTTTTTTCAGGGTAGATATGAGTCCGGTCACAAATACTGCAGCAACAAGCACAATAATAACAATCTTCCAGATTCTGGCCTGCTGTGCAGCTCCTCTCTGCTTTTCCAAAGAAGAAATGAAAACGGCTCCTTCCTCTGCCGAATTTCTCAGCTCCTCATCCAGCTCCGTACCGCCATCTCCGGATGCATCGGTCAGATCCTGATGCGGCACAAAAAGCGTCTGCCCCTGATAAAAAATCCTGCTCCATCCATTTTCTTCTCCTGTTACAAGGAAACTGGAGCCCGCTGGAAACTCCATTACCACGTCAGCCTTTTCGTCGGGTTCCGCTCTCCCCTGGGTATCTTCTGCCGCCGTCATCAGATTTCCCTGCAGAATTCCGGTTCCATCCATACTCTCCTGCTCCGTATTCTCCGGTTCCGGACCTGCATCTGCATTTCCACAGCCGAAAGCCAGAGCGGCAGCCACCAGAAGACCAACCGTAGCCATATATATCCTTTTTCCTGTTTTTCTCTTTTCCATCTTTTTCCCCAATATGAATGCTGGGAAACAGCCGCTGTATCAACGGCCGTTTCCCAGCTTACATAAAATCTTCTTTAACTTTCAGATTATGCGGCAGGATATGCAATCATTGCATATGCACCCAGCCCCGCTGTTGTCTGGAAGGTTACAGTTGCGGAATCCCCATCCAGATCCGGAAGAATCTCAATGGTTCCGCCAGGACGAACGCTGATCATCGCATACGCATAACCCTCTCTCACCTGATTCCGGGGAATGCTGAAGATCATGGTAATCTCTCTTCCATTCTGTGCCAGAAGAGTAAACTCTCCGTTTTCCAGACTTCCGATTTCCATGTTTACCGCACCGATCACAGTGCCTCCAACTGCATCCGCCGTTGCTTCAATGCTCGTCATTGCAGCAGGGGTATTTGTTTCGGAAATATCATAAATTCTGATATAGGGCTGTGCGGAAGAAGCCACACCGTACGCCGCAGCAAGAGTATCCTTATCTGTGCCGACAACGGTTCCCTCAAATGTCTCAGACATATACGCCCCTCTTAAAGTTGTTGTCCGATATTCTCCTCCGGTTCTTACCATACTGGTGGAAGGGATTTCAACCACTTCCTCTTCTCTGTTTCCTCCCTCATCAGAAGCTCCTTCACTCTCTCCCGATTCAGCCGCAGGCGCACCCGTATTTCCCGATACGGACGGTCTGTTTCCGGATACAGTTTCGGCGCTTACCCCTACTACGGGGGCCATGACCAGGCTCAGAGCCAGAGCTGCAGTCAACACCTTTTTCACAAATTTGCTCTTAATCATTGCAGATTCCTCCTTGCTCCTAAAGCATTTGTTTTTTTATATTCAATCGGCAACAGCTTCCGAAAGAATATTTATAGTATATTTTTTAAATCTTTTTGTGCCTATAGTATATATTTCTATCAAAATAATGTCAAGTTTTCTCCGGAATATATCCATAAAAAAGGAAAATCTACAGTTAACTGAAACAACAAAAATGACTCTTTTCACAGTTTCCCTATTCCCTTTTCATCCTTACCTTCTTTACTTTGATACTATTAATATTATCATTTATTACTATAATATTTATAGTCATTATATATTCTTAAATAAAGCCGATAGTATATTGAAATAAACAATCCGTATTTATAGTGTATATTTATGGTAAATTTTTCCTTATAAATATACTGTTGATTTAAAAACAATGAAGGGAAGGGACCGTTTCCAAAGCAGAGGGAGTCAATCAAAATATGGAAGATATCAGCAAAATTATCGGCCGCAGAATACGGGGTTTTCGCAAGCAGAAGAAGCTGAGCCAGGAGGCTCTCGCTGAGAAATGTGATCTGCACCCTACCTACATCGGGCAGCTGGAACGGGGAGAGAAAAACCCTACCGTAGAAAGCGTTATGAAAATTGCAATCGGACTCGGAATCCCTATTGAGCAGCTTTTTTCCAATATTTCCTGTTCCGAACAGGAAATTGAAAATTATATTCCCGACAGGATTTCCTATCTCCTGTCCGATCTTCAACCGCAGGAGCAGCAGATCATATACGATCTCATTCTCACGGCACTGAAGCTGAAAGGATAAAAACAATCCCCGCCATACCGGTTATCTTCCGATATGGCGGGGTTATTTTTATCTTATATGCAGACAGAGAATACTCTTTTTTCAGGCAAACGGATTCTCAGAAGGATACAGCATGCCCTTCGGCTGGTTGAAGTTGATCTCATCCAGCTCTACGCCGATGTACTTAAACACCTCGTACAGGGCCTTTCCATAATGACCGAAGGCCACCGCACCGTGATGAGGATAGTTCTTCTCAATTAGCACATGACGGTAGAAGCGTCCCATCTCCGGAATGGCGAAAATGCCGATGCCGCCGAAGGAACGGGTTGCAACCGGAAGCACCTCGCCCTGTGCGATGTAGGCACGCAGCCTGTTGTCAGACGTGCTCTGCAGGCGGTAGAAGGTGATGGGTCCGGGAATGATGTCTCCCTCCAGGGTACCCTGGGTCACTTCCTCAGGCAGACTTCTCGCCATGATGAACTGATACTTCATCTCACAGAATGAAAGCTTGCTGGACGGAGTATTGCCGCAGTGGAAGCCCATGAAGGTATCCTTCTGGGTGTAGTTATATTTTCCGGCAATTTCAGACTGATACATGTCAGCAGGGACGGTGTTGTTAATATCAAGCAGGGTCACTGCATCCTGGCTGATGACGGTTCCGATGAATTCGCTCAGCGCACCGTAAATATCCACCTCACATGAAACAGGGATGCCCCGTTTGGTCAGACGGCTGTTCACATAGCAGGGCACGCAGCCAAACTGGGTCTGAAATGCGGGCCAGCATTTTCCGGCAACAACTACATGCTCCCTGCTGCCCTTATGCTCCTCGATCCAGTCGAGCAGGGTAAGCTCATACTGAGCCAGTCTTGAAAGGATTTCCGGCTTCTTGTTTCCGGCGCCAAGTTCCGCTTCCATATCCGCAACCACGGAAGGAATTCTCTCATCTCCCGCATGGTTATTGAAGGCCTCAAACAGATCCAGCTCGGAATTCTCCTCGATTTCAACCCCCAGATTGTAAAGCTGCTTGATGGGCGCGTTGCAGGCCATGAAGTCTCTGGGACGGGGACCGAAGGAAATGATTTTCAGGCTGTGCAGACCGATGACCGCTCTGGCAACAGGTGCAAAATCCGCGATCATATCTGCGCATTCCTCCGCCGTTCCCACGGGATATTCCGGAATATAAGCCTTCAGATTTCTCAGCTTCAGGTTATAGCTTGCGTTCAGCACGCCGCAGTAGGCATCTCCTCTTCCGCCTACCAGGTTGTCTCCGGTCTCCTCCGCCGCGGCAACCACCATGGCAGGTCCGTCAAATTCCTTGATCAGCAGGGTTTCCGGCGTCTCAGGTCCGAAGTTTCCGAGGTAAACCACGATCGCATTGCAGCCCGCAGCCTTCACATCCGCAAGGGCCTTTCTCATATCGATTTCATTTTCGATGCAGACAGGGCACTCATACAGTCCCTCTCCATACTTCTTCGTATAAGCGGCGACTACGGCTTTTCTTCTGGATACGGACAGATCCATGGGGAAGCAGTCGCGGCTTACCGCAACAATGGCAATTTTTTCTTTCGGCATGTTGTTCATCATTTTTCTTCCTTTCCGCGGCCCTGCGGCCGCCTTTTCAATATGGGAACAGCCTGCGGAATGCAGGCGTTCGTCCGGTTCTCTCCGCCAGAAGGCTTCTGTTGTCTGCCGGCGGTCGTTGAAAAACTCAGCGCTCCAGATCCTTCACACAGAGGTTGGTGCCCTTCAGGCCCAGGTGGGTTCCTTCGGGAAGGCCTCCCTCCGGATGGCCGATCAGCCATTTGTTCTTCGCGGTCAGCAGCCTGTCCTCTCCTCCTGCATAATGATTCTCGTCCAGTGTCTGGTTGGTTCCGTCCGGGAGTATGATCGCGCAGCGGAAGCCTTCCTCAGAAGCATTGCAGGGCGCATAATGCAGGCTGGTGGCATACAGCTCCACACCGACACCGGCGGGCAGAAGAAACGCCTCCACCTTTGCGGTATCATAGGTATCTCCTTCTTCGATATCCTGCTGGCAGCCCAGAAGCAGGATCAGATCATTTGCCGCCACATCAATCTCTGAAGTTCTGTGGTATTCCAGCGCGTTCAGATATTCATTGTTTCCGTTGCAGTAGCCGATCTGAATGGGCATCTCCCCATAGGTCACATCCTGCAGCGCCTGATAAACCGGAAGCGCTTCCAGCGACTCCACGCTGGGCTCATATACCACCTCCTGCGTGCATGGTGTCTTCTTCAGTTCCTCCACCAACGCTGAAAAATCCACGTTTTCCACAATTTTTCCGTACTTTTTAAAAGCCGGATCCGTTACCTTCTGCAGTTTCATTCTTACCTCTTTTCCCGCCGCCGTCAGGCGGCATTTTTATCCAGGCACAGACCGCGCCCGTGCCATTCTTTTTCTCTGCCGCCGTCAGACGACATTTTTATCTCACTCAATAACAGCAGCGCCGTCTTTCGCCTTTCCTTAAAACACAAGCTCGTCAAACAGCTGTCTGCATGCAGGATAAATCTGCCTAAACTGCTGATATCTGGCTTCATACTTTGCGGCAAGGGACGCATCCGGCATTTCCACACCTGCCGGCCTCACCAGCTTTTCCGCCGCTTCTTCCACGCTGGCAAACGCACCGCAGCCCACCGCTGCCAGGATCGCACCGCCAAGTCCCGGTCCTTCCTCGCTTTCGATCTGCTCCACCGGAATATTCAGAACGTTCGCCATGATTTTTCTCCAGAGCGGGCTCTTCGCCCCGCCGCCGCAGATCCGGGTTTTCTCAATCCGAAGCCCCAGGGATTTCGCCACCTCGAAGGAATCCCGCAGAGCGAATGCCACGCCCTCCAGCACCGCCTGAGTCATATCCGCCCGCGCAGTATCCATGGTCATGCCGATGAAGGTTCCTCTCGCGTTTGGATTGTTATGCGGAGAACGCTCCCCCATCAGATAAGGAAGGAAAAATACCCGGTTCTCTCCCAGATCTCTGATGGCTGCCTGCTCCGCCCCATAATCGGAGGTTCCCAGGATATCGTCCATCCACCACTTGTTGCAGGAGGCGGCACTGAGCATACAGCCCATCAGATGCCACTTTCCATCCGCATGCGCAAAAGCATGCAGGGCATTATTTTCATCCACGCAGAAATGCTCTGAGGAAATGAAAATCGTTCCGCTGGTTCCCAGGGAAATATTGCATTTTCCCTCTCCGACGGTTCCCGTGCCGACGGCAGCTGCCGCATTGTCTCCTGCGCCTGCGATCACTTTCACATTTTCCGGAAGCTCCAGCTCCTGCGCCACCTGAGGCAGCAGCGTTCCAACCACCTCGTAGCTCTCATACACCTTCGCCAGCTGATCCTCACGCACGCCGCAGATCTCACACATCTCCTTCGACCAGCAGCGATTTTTCACATCAAAAAGGAGCATCCCCGAAGCGTCGGACACATCGGTACAATGCACACCGGAAAGCCGGTAGGCCAGATAGTCCTTCGGCAGCATGATCTTCGAAATCGCCGCAAAATGCTCCGGCTCATGCTTCTTCACCCACAAAATCTTCGGTGCGGTAAATCCCGCGAACGCGATATTCCCCGTGTATTCGGAAAGTTTCTCCTTTCCGATCACCTGATTCAGATAATCCGTCTCCTCTCCGGTCCTCCCGTCATTCCACAGAATGGCCGGACGAATCACCTGGTCATCCTTATCCAGAATCACCAGACCGTGCATCTGCCCTCCAAAACTGATGCCCTCCACCTTCGACCGGTCACAGTCCGCAAGCAGTTCCTTCAGTCCTGCCATCGTCTGCTCATACCAGTCCTCCGGCCGCTGCTCCGACCAGCCCGGCTGAGGGAAAAACAGAGGATATTCCTTCGATACCACCCGGTGAATGGTTCCCCTCTCATCCATCAGAAGCAGCTTAACCGCCGAGGTTCCAAGATCCACTCCTATGTACAGCATGGCGTACCTCCCTTCGTTTCCACTTCTCTGTCATGTTGCATCGTGCCCGTGCACGTTACCCTTATCATAATTGATTTTCATTAAAAAATCAATCCGCTTTTACATTTTCCCGAATATTCTATTTTTTACAATATTTCAGCGCTTTTCTTGATTTTTATTTCCTTTTTTACAATCCGTTTCCGGTTTTCCGCAGCTGTAAAGTGCCCGGACACATCTGAAGGCGGTTTCAAATTGACTTTACGTCCTGTTTATGCTACGGTAGACAAAAGGCTGTTCTTTCTTCAGAAAGGTTCAGGCAGACAGGGAAACGGGAGGTGTGGGATTGGCTACCATAAAAGAAATTGCAGAACTGGCAGGTGTCTCCAGAGGGACTGTGGACCGCGTTCTCAACAACCGGGGAGCGGTCAGCGAACAGACTGCCCGCAAGGTGCTGGACATCGCCAAGGCGCTTCAATACCGCCCTAACCGGGCCGGCATCGTTCTCGCCGCCCAGAAGCGGAATCTGAAAATCGGCGTCATCCTCTTCGACAATGGCAATCCTTTCTTCGACGAGGTTCTTTCAGGCGTGCAGAAAAAAGCGCGGGAGCTTGAAGAGTACAACTGCTGCGTCTCCATCTCCCGCGTCGGCTTCGATCTTAACGCCCAGATTGCCGCCATGGAGGGAATGGCAGCTGAAGGCGCATCCGGCCTCATCCTCACCCCCTGCAATGAGCCTGCCGTCCGCGATAAAATCAACGAACTGGCCGCCAGAGGCATCCCTGTCATCACCACCAATACTGACATTGAAAATTCCGCCCGTCTGGCATATGTGGGCTGCGACTTCTACCGTTCCGGCCAGACTGCCGCCGGCCTCATGCATCTGATCGGGAAGTCCCCCATCCGCGCCGGCATCATCACCGGCTCCTCCCGCGTTCTCTGCCATACCGACCGGATCGCGGGCTTTCAGGACCGGATCCGGTCCCACTATCCCGACATCCGCATTCTGGACACCCGCGAGAACAGCGACGACGAATTTGAGAGCTATTCAAACACCCTCGCCATGCTTCAGGAGCATCCCGATCTCAACGCCCTTTATTTCGCTGCCGGCGGTGTTTACGGCGGCTGCCGCGCTATCCTGGCTTCCGGACGCACAGACATCACCGTCATCTCCTGTGACAAAGTTCCCACCACCAGGGAAATGCTCTTAAACGGCGTCATCGATGCCACCATCTGCCAGCAGCCTTCCATCCAGGGAAGCCTCCCCCTGGAGCTTCTCTTCACCTACCTCGCCACCGGCCAGAAACCCGCCCACGAATACAACTACACCACAGTGGATATCAGAATACGGGAAAATGTCTAACTATGAGCCATGCGTCGATTCAGCCGGAGCCACTGAATCAAGCTTGCTTGATGAAGCGGCTCTGACTGAATCGACATACGGCGACAGCCGCAGCCTGAAGATGCGCCAGCAGCTTCAGGCTGGCATGGCGGCCCTCGTGCGGACAACACCCGACGTGAGCCTGCTGCTACTGCTCACTCTTTTTTCCCATAATTTCAAGAAATCCTTGCATATATCTCTCTTATCGCGTATTATGAAAGTAATCATCCGGGCCATAAAGGCCCGTTTTCTTTCTCAGGTGACAAACGGGCAGACGCACATAAGCTTCCCGAACGACCTGCCTTCCAGAGGAAGGCTTCACCTTTCATACACAGAGGTCTGCGTCCGCGCGGCGCCCGCAGCTTCTGAACAATATAAAAGCCGCGCAGAAATGAGGGAAAAATGATTGAAACCGGAAAACAGCTTGAAATCTCTTCCATCCGTGAGGAAATGAAGGAATTCAGGGAAAAGACAGACGCTTTCTACGCGGGAGAAATGGATAAGGGGGCCTATAAGTCCTTCTCCGGCAGATTCGGAAGCTATGCGCAGAAGGGCGGACAGGCGAGCATGCTGCGCCTACGTATGCCCGCAGGCCGCGTCACAAAGGAAAAACTGAAATTCATCGCAGACGCCATCGCCTCCCACCAGGTAAAGCGGGCGCATTTCACCACCTGCCAGACCATCCAGCTGCATGATCTCAGTGGGGAAGATGCTTACGAAATCATGTCGGCTGCTCTGGACGCCGGAATCATCACCCTGGGCGGCGGCGGAGATTTTCCCAGAAATGTCATGTGTTCCCCCCTTTCCGGCGTAGAACAGGGCGAATACTTTAATACTCTCCCCTGGGCAGAAGCGGCCGGCGAATACCTCATGACCTTTATTCATGCGCAGAAAATGCCGCGCAAACTGAAGGTAGCGTTTTCCAATTCTCCGAAAAACATCACCCATGCCACCTACCGTGACCTGGGTTTTGCGGCGCGTCCTGACGGAAAATTCGACGTTTACAGTGCCGGCGGCCTCGGCAACAATCCCCGTCTCGGCGTTCTGGTGGCGGAAGCCGTGGAACCGTCCGATATTCTGTATTATATCAAAGCCATGTGGCTCACCTTCCTGGCTTATGGAAACTATGAATCCCGTGCAAAGGCCCGTACCCGCTACATGCAGGAAGCATTGGGTGGTCCGGAGGCCTATGCGAAGGCTTACCGGGAAAAACTGGCCGAAGTATACGCTTCCGGTGAAGACCTGAAGCTTTCCGTTACGGAAACGCCTCTTACCAAGCGTGGAGACGGAAGCACGGCGGAAGGATTCCGCGTGATCCCTCAGAAGCAGGAAGGTCTTTACAGCGTTCTGTACCATCCCATCGGCGGCCAGCCCCCGATCACCTGGTTTGCTTCCATTTACGGTCTGATTCAGGACATGCAGGATGTGGAGCTGCGTCTGTCTCCGGATGAAACCATCTACATCATCAATCTCACCGGAGCCGAGGCACAGGCCGTCCTGAAGGCAACGGAAGGCGGCGCGGAAACACTGTTTGAGACCTCTGTCAGCTGCATCGGCGGTACCACCTGTCAGGTTGGTCCACGGGATTCTCAGGGTCTTCTGGCTGCCTGCATTAAGGCGGTCCGTGAAGCGGAGCTTCCCGCAGATGCCCTGCCGCAGATTCATATCTCCGGCTGCACTTCTTCCTGCGGTACCCATCAGACTGGCGCCATCGGCTTCAACGGCACAGTAAAAATGATCGACAAGGTCGCCCATCCCGCGTTTTTCCTTCACGTAAACGGCCGGGAAGGACAGGCTGACGCCTGTATCGGCACACAGCTGGGTGCCATCCTGGAGACAGACATTCCTTCCTTCCTCGTAGAGCTTGGCAGAACCGTAGCAGAAAGCGGCCTTTCCTTCTTCGCATGGAGAGACGCCAATCCCGGAAAGCTGGAAGAACTGGCAGGAAAATACATTGGCTGATTTTTTTATGAAAAGGGCGGCAGGTTTCTTCTCCTGCCGCTCTTTTTCATTTCTTTTTTCAGATACACGGTACCGGCCTGTGGTACAGATCATGCTTATCTCTGTAATCTCCCATCAGGCGCAGCGCATATTCCATCACATGGGTACCCATGTCGGCCCAGTCGATCAGCGTACCTCTCAGATCCTTTCTGAGCCTGCGGATTTCCAGCTGAAACTGCCCCACAATTGCCTCATCCATGGAATCCACCACTGTGCTGACATGATGCATTTCACTGCTGAGGTTTTCATACCCCGCATCCAGTCTGGCAACGTGCTTCTTCAGATCAGAGATATCTCCCTTCATGTCGGAGATATCCTCCTGCATCACGGTCATCTTCTCCTGCATTTCCGACATATTCTGTTTCAGGCCGGCCACATCTGTCTGCACGGCTTCCATGTTCTGCTTCAGGTCTACGATTTCCCCCTGCATGACATCCATGTTTTCCTGCATTACCGACATGTCAGCCTTCAGACCTGCAACGTCTGTCTGCAGAACCGCCACATCCTCCTTCAGGCCCGCGACATCCGATTTCAGGACGGTTACGTCCTCCTTCAGCCCGGCTACATCTGTTTTCAGGACTGCCACATCTGTCTTCAGTTCTGCAACATCTGTTTTCAATTCTGCAACATCCATCTTCAGCACGGCGACATCCGTCTTCAGTTCCGCCACATCTGTCTTCAGGCCGGCAACGTCCATTTTCAGTCCGGCAACATCTGATTTCAGCCCGGATACATCCACCCGGATTTCCTTCACCTCGGCGCTGACGCCGTTAATCGCTTCGAGTATTCTTCTTTCTGCATCTTCGCTCATTCCATTCCTCCTCGTATTATAAATCTTCCGCACTCCCCCGTTCGTGCAGCTGCCTGTATCTGATCAGGCGATGCGCACAGCTCACGGCATAAATACCGCTCGCTGTACTCGCCCGGCCAAAGGCCCATGCAGGCATGACAGCCGCCTGCCGGACTTATCTTGCGGTATTGTTCCGGCATGAACACAGCTGTGCCCCTCCATTTTTCAGATCGATCCGTTGCAGATACAATACCGGATTTTTCCTGCTTTTTCAACAGAAAAAACCACTGAAATGTAGTGAATTTTTCAGTGGTTCTTATGGCAGTTTGTGTCGTTTTTTTGTCTTTTTGGTAATGTTTTTTTATGTCACATTTGCACAGTAGATCATCTAACTAATGGGCACGAATAGCCCCAAAAGCCGCGAAAATACAGTAAAATATGATGTCAACAACCACAATGCTTGCACCGGCCGGGGTAGCGAGCAGGAAGGAAACCGTCATTCCCAGCGCAAAGCTGGAAACAGAAAGCAGGACGGCGGTCAGAATCACGGCACGGTAATGCCGGCAGACGCGCATGGCCGTCAGTGCAGGGAAGATGATCAGGCTGGAGATCAGCAGCGCTCCCATCATACGCATGCCGAGAACCACAGTCACCGCCGTCAGAACGGCCAGCACCACGTTAAAAAATCCGGTTTTCACCCCAGTCGCCCTGGCAAAAACGGGATCGAAGGTGACGGCAAAAAGCTGGTTGTAAAACAGAAGATACAAAACCAGCACCACCATTGCCAGTATGACGCTTAAAACCACATCGCTCCTGCTCATGGCGAGAATAGAGCCGAACAGGTAGCTGTTTAAGTCCGTATTCATTCCGGTGGTCACGGACACCACCATAACACCGATGGCCAGCGCTCCGGTGGAAAACATGGCAACCGCCGCGTCCCCCTTCAGCTTTCCATTTTCGCTGAGCCGGAGCAGTACAAAGGCAGCCAGGATCACTACGGGAATCGCCACCAGAAGGGGGGCAAGATGCAGGGCCGAAGCCACCGCCAGAGCGCCGAAGCCCACGTGGGAAAGGCCATCCCCGATCATGGAATACCGCTTCAGAACCAGGCTGACGCCCAGGAGCGAAGCGCATATGGAAATGAGAATTCCCGCCACAAAAGCTCTCTGCATGAACGGATAGGTTAACATTTCACCCAGATATGAAAGCATTTCCGTCATTGGCGTCCGTCCTCCTCTCCCAGAAATTTTCTTCCGAATCCGCTGTTTTCATATTCCTGTGTCGTCCCGAAAAAGCATCCTTTCTGAGACAGATGCAGGATATGGTCCGCATGTTCCACCGCCTCCCGGATCGCATGGGATACCATAATCAGCGTCATGTGATGCTTCCGGTTCAGAACATCCATCAGTTCATAAAACTCATCAATGGCAAGGGGATCCAGTCCGGTGGTAGGCTCATCCAGCAGAAGCAGGCGTTCCGCCGCGCACAGAGAACGGGCAAGAAGCACCCGCTGACGCTGGCCGCCGGAAAGCTCCTGAAAGCTCCTGTTTTTCAGATCCGCCAGGCCAAGAAGCTCCAGATTCTCTCCGGCACGCCTCTTCTGCGCCGCGCTGTATCCTGGAAGCAGGCCCCGGCTGTTCAGGCAGCCGGAAAGAACCACCTCATAAACAGATGCGGGAAAATCCTTCTGCACCGCGTCCTGCTGAGGCACGTAGCCGATCTGGGTGGATTTCAGGCCCTCTCCGAAAAGGAGCCGGCCTCCGGAGGGCTTCTTCAGGCCGAGAAGTCCCCGGATCAGTGTGGTTTTTCCCGTGCCGTTCTCTCCCACGATACACAGATAGTCCCCCTCGTCCACCTGAAAGCTCAGGCCGGAGACCACCATCTGGTTTTCATAGGAAAAGGACAGATTGCTGCATTTGATCAAAGACATCCGATTTCTCCTTCTATTTCCGCGGGCAACGAGTCAGGCGGACTACCTGCATGTCCATTTAACGACTGCCGCCTCAGTCGTTCAGCGCCCGTTCCAGGGCCGCCAGGTTCTGCCGCATCAGCGACAGATAAGTTTCTCCCCTCTCTGACTCTTCGGCGGTCAGCGTATGGCAGGAATGGAGCATGGCCGTCTCCGCTCCGGCCGCTTCCGCTATGGCGTCCGCTACCCGACCGTTTGACAGCTCCAGATGGAATACGATGGGAATCCCGTCTTCCCTCACTTTGTCGGTCAGAAAGGCAATGGTCGCGGCACTGGGCTCCGTTTCTCCGCTGCAGCCGGGAAATGCGGCGTAATACTCCAGTCCATAGGTCCGAACCAGGTACAGGAAGGGGAAGCGGTCTCCAAATACCAGCTCCTCCCTCTCTGCGCTCCCGATCATATCCCGGTAATCCTCATCCAGCGCGTCCAGCTCCTCCAGATAGGCGGCTGCGTTCTCTTCATAGATTTCTGCCCGTTCCGGATCGATGGAAATCAGCATGTCCCGGATATTTTCCACCAGAAGCTTCGCGTTAACCGGAGAGGTCCATACGTGCTCATCATACTCCTCTTCCTCCAGATGTACACCGTCCTTTTCTCCCTCTTCATGCTCGTGGTGATGTCCTGTCACCTGCATGCCCTCCACGGTTTCTTCCTCCAGCGGATCCACCCAGTCCAGCAGACTGCAGGCCGTCACCTGCGCATCGTTCCCGTCCAGAACCTCTTCCACCCAGACATCGGATTCGCCTCCCGCATATAAAAACAAATCACTCTTCGTAATCCGGATGATGTCCGCCGGGGAGGGCTCATAGGAATGAGCCTCCATGCCCGGTTTTAATAACTGGGTTACTTCCACGTATTCTCCGCCGATCTGCCGTGCAAAATCAAAGGGAGGAAAAATGGTGGTGACCACCTGTATCTTTTCCCTCCCGTCCGGTGCCGGCTCCGCCTCCTTCCGCACAGCCGAACAGCCGGTCAGAAACAGGCCGGCTGTGAACACGATCATAAGCATTCCCTGCAGCAATTTTCTCAATCTTCGTCTCTCCCGTCTTTCTGCGACTCCCCGGAAGCATTTTTTCCGGAAAACCCTTTCCGATACTGCGCAGCCGCCTTTTTCAGTTCATCCAGCGTATCCTGGAACCGCTTCGACGTCATGGTAGGGTTCGTCCTTAACAGCCTGCGCCGGTTAATTCCCCTCATGAAAGTCTCGATCTTCTCTTCTCCCACTCTCCTGCTTCCAATAAAGCGCTCCCACAGCTCCATCACCTCTCCGCGCTTTTCCTTCAGAAGGTCAGATGCGGGCAGAACTCTTTTCAGCGCATCAAACCGCTCCTCCATGCCGGAAAGAAGCTCTTCCATGCCGGAAAACAACTCCTCACGCCTCCGGACGCCACGCTGTACAAGGGCCTCTTTTCTGTTATCCCATTCATCTCCCGCAACTGCAATGAGTACATCCAGCCGTTTCTGCATGCGCTCCAGTTCCTTTTTTGCCTGCTCGGTCCGCACCAGAATATCCCGCAGATCCATTGCCGCCTGGAAGGAAAAGGCGAAGTCCACGGAAAACCAGACCAGCACCACCGTCACAAGAGCTGTCAGAGCCGCAGGCGGAATCAGAAACGCCAGCCGTTCCACAGCCGGATGCAGAAAGCGCGTCATCAGCACCGTAACCGCTCCCCAGCAGAGAGAGGAACTCAAGCAGATCTGCCCCTGAAAATTGAACCTCTTATGGGAATAATCCCAGTAACGTACCTTGAAAAGAGCCTCCATCACCACGCCCGTCACATATTCCAGCGCCGTAGCACCGATACATCCGGCGAAGAAAACCAGAACCAGGTTATCTCGCACCGGAGCGGACACAAGAAGCATCATGATCGCCCCGGAACCATACAGCGGCAGAAAAGGCCCGCGGATAAAGCCCCGGTTCACAAATTTTCTCTTACAGATGGAAACGTATGTGGATTCAAAGCACCAGCCGAAGAAGCAGTAAAAGAAGAAAAAGAAAAGCCACTGAACAGCCGTATAATGATACATTCCCTCACCATTTTCCTTTCCGAGCTCCGCAGGCCGTCAACGATAGATTCCCACCGTCACGCCCAGCCTTCCCTTTTTCGTTTCCGCCCCTTCCTCCAGGAAAACAAAGCGGCCAAAGCCCCGGACACTCACCCGGTCCTGCTCCTTTAAGGTGAGGCTGTTATTTTCACACAGTCTGCCGTTGACATAGATCTTTCCTGCCCGGAACAGGTCCAGGCTGCGGCTTCTTGACAGATTGAACACCTTCGCTGCCACCGCATCCGCCCGGTTTGCGCTCACCACCAGCCGGACGGCCTCCGGCTGCTTCGCCGCAGGCCACCCGGCGGCCCCGTCATTTTTGTCAATCTGCTCACACCGCACGGAGGTATGGCGCACCCGGTCCAGATTTTCAAAGATAAAAGGGGCAATGGTTTCCGTGCAGAAAATCCATGCCTGCTTTCCCTCCAGAAAAATATCGCCCACTGTGCTCCGGTCGATTCCCAGATGCATCAGAGCTCCCAGAAAGTCCCTGTGGGAAAAATCCTCTGAAAATTTCTCTGAAAGAGGGCTGATCCGCAGGGCAGCGATGGGAAAATCCTCCTCATACCCCAGCTCTTCGGCAGAACCGAAGCGGGCCATCCGCCTCTCGCAGTCCTCATTTCCGCCCCACAGAGAGAAGGGACAGAAGGCGTTTTTCCCCATCGCCTCCTGAAGCGCGTTCTGCTCTGCCAGGGACAAAAAACCGGTAAATGCAAACACGTTCTGTCTGTAGGATTTTTCCGCCAGATCCAGAAATCTTTTTTTCAGCTGTTCCAGTTCCTTCTGTGTTTCCGCCGCCATTCCTTCCTCCCTGACAAAAACCGGGTTTTGAGTCTATACGAAGCTGATCACCTGATCCTTCGGCGCCTTCGTCTTCACCACACTGCTGGCGTGCAGCACGGGACCTTCTCCGCCGTACTCCGCCCAGTATTCCTTTTCCACACGGGCCGTCACCTTCACCCAGTCCTGCTCCTTCAGATCCTCCGCGCCCTTATAGACGCAGACATATCCCAGAAACGCCATGTCCTCCGCACAGCAGGTCATCGCCATCCGCCCCGGAATAAAATGATCCTTCGGATAACCGTCCGGCTTCATAACCATGGCAGTGAACTGAATATTTTTCCCCACATACCGATCCAGGCTGTCCAGGGAATCGATATACCAGATACCGTAGCCCATGTCGTCCAGGACGATGGGATCGCTGTTCAGGTCAAACGGCAGATCCTCCTCAAACATCTGATTGATCTCACCGTTCTGGTCCTCAAAAATGATCTCACCCTGCGGGTTTACCGCCTTCACATTCCTGCGGTAGCCCGCCAGCGTCTGCTCGTCCAGTCCGTCACACCGGTTGAAAATGATCATCTCGGACTTGCGGAGCATCTCGGCAAGAAGAGATTTCATGTTCGTAAAATAAGTGGCAAATGTGGAAGCGTCGATCGTGGTGATCTGCTGTTCCACCTTCCAGTGCCAGGGCAGCTTCATGTTTTTGAAATTCCACATACCGTTGTATTCAATGATGATCCGCTCCGGCTTGTACTTCTTTTCAAATTCCAGCAGATGTTCCGGCGTGAAGTCCGCCTCATTCTCCACCGGCTCCAGCACGGAATTGCTTCTTTTCAAAAGGGCAGGCGAATACTCATTCTCGCCGTCCTCACACAGGATGATCAGCGTCTTTCCCTTGATCTGAAAATAGGGCTGATCCAGCGTATAAGTGATAAATTCCGTCTTTCCGCTCTCCAGAAAGCCATTGATGATATATACCGGTTTCATTTTTCCTCCATATCGGCTCAATGCCATGTAAAGTGGACATTCGAATTCCGCTTTGCTCCATGCTCATGAACGCAGGCCGCTGTGCGACTGCGTTCAAATCAGGCCGTAAACAGCTCTTTGAGAGCATCCTCCTTCAATTTGGAGCCGATCACACAGAACTTTCCGGTCACGTCCGGCTTTCCTTCCCGCACGTTGCGCTCTTCCGGAACATAATCAAAGTAAACCCAGGTACCGTCTCCAGCGGGTACCATTCCCTTTGCCCGAAGTACGAAGCCATATTTTTCCTCGTCCTCCAGCGCCTTCAGAATGCTCTCCACCTTTTCTCTGGAGTAGGATGCGGGCGTCTCCATTCCCCAGCTTGTGAACACCTCATCCGCATGATGATGGCCGTGATGATGGTCGTGGCCATGCCCGTGATCGTGACCACAGCAGCATTCTTCTCCATCATGATCGTGATGATGCTCATGGTCGTGGTCATGTTCATGACCGCAGCCGCACTCTTCCCCATCATGATGGTGCTCATGATGATGGTCATGATCATGATGGCCGCAACCGCAGGAAGCTTCCTCATGATCGTGGTCGTGATCATGCCCGTGATCGTGACAATGCTCATGATCATGCTCCTCTTCCCTGTGAGCCAGCACCTCCTTCATCAGCTCCTTCTCCAGATCGGAACCGTCCTCAATGGTCTTCAGGATTTCCTTTCCGTCCAGCTGGGCAAGGGGCGTGGTGATCAGCGCGGCCCTGCTGTTGTGCTCCCGGATCAGATCCACGGCCTGCTGCACCTTCTCCGGGCTGGCAACGTCCGTTCTGCTCAGGATAATCGTTCCCGCATGCTCGATCTGGTTAATAAAAAACTCTCCGAAATTCTTAATGTACATTTTGCACTTGGAAGCATCCACCACCGCAACGGCACTGTTTAAGGTGATCTCCTCTCCCATATCGACATCTTCCACTGCCTTCATCACATCTGAAAGCTTGCCCACGCCGGAGGGCTCGATCAGGATACGGTCCGGATGGTAGGTCTCCATCACTTCCTTCAGAGATGTTCCAAAATCTCCTACCAGAGAGCAGCAGATACAGCCGGAGTTCATTTCCTTGATCTCGATTCCGGACTCCTTCAGAAATCCTCCGTCAATACCGATCTCCCCGAATTCGTTTTCAATCAGAACCACCTGGCTTCCGGCCAGAGCCTCCTTTAACAGCTTCTGAATCAGCGTGGTTTTTCCCGCTCCGAGAAAACCTGATACAATATCAATTTTTGTCATTTTCTTTTTCCTTTCTGCCGCCGGCAGGCGGCTCTCAATTTCCGGGAGAAAACCTCAGTTTTTCTCCGCCTTTCTGCACGGACTTCCGGTTCGTGCGCCGCCTGAACGGCGGCTCTATACAAAGACACAAACGTCTGTTTTTGGCGCTCTTCTTATTTTGCCGCGTTTTCCCGTTCTTGTCAACTGCCGGGAAGGGTTCGTCCTGATTCAAATTCTCAAATCAATGCAGCTTATTTATCCATAGTCTTCCGTCTCACGAATCGAGCCGTAAATTTCTGCTCCGGCCTGATTCACCTGCTCCATGGAAAGAACGGCTGTCTGTCCCTGCGCTCCGCCCAGAACCAGTCCGATGAAGCTCCCGCAGCCGTCAAAAACACCGGCTCCGGAAGCGCCCTCCTGAGCGCCGCTGGAAAGAATCATCACGTTGCTGCCGAATTCCTCCCGGTACCAGGCCTTTTCCTGAAGAGAAGCATCCAGAATCAGGTCTGCACATCCATCCGGTGTTGATGCCACCACAAAAAGAGGGCTGTAGGCGTCCATAGTATCGAATCTACGCTGATGCAGGCCGACCAGAGCAGGCATTTCCGCATCGGCATCTCTGTCTGTCCCCGCAGGAGTCCCCGGCCATTCTGCCTCCACAAATCCCACATCCAGCGAAGAGCTGATGCCGATGGTCCTGCCCGGCATTTCCATTCCATCATAAAAAACAATGCGCAGAACCTCTCCCTTTCTCAGAAGATGTCCTGCGGTCGCTATGATCAGGCGGCCGTCTCTCTGGTCCCAAACGACACCGCTTCCATAATACTCTGCGTCTTCCCCTGCAACGTCCAGACGGACACAGCAGCGGACTGTCATCCGTTTTGCCTCCTGAAGCTGCTCTCCGTCCAGCACCTCCAGCACAGGAAAGCTCTGCGTCTGCTTCCGGAAGAACCGCTCCTGACTCTGGCCGGGATTTTCTGAATCATTTTCTGTCAGTCCGCCTTGCTCTTCCACACTCTGATTCGGAAGCTGCCGGCCGCAGCCCGCTGCAAAAAGCATAAAAAAGGCCGCTGCGGCGCCCGCCAGCAGCCATCCTTTCTTTCTTCCGGCCAGGGGATGCACGATATGCGGCATGTTCTGTTTCTGCCTCATTCCATTTCTCCAAAAAAGAAAATGAGCAGGACTGTAAGCCGGGTTATGTCGTGAATAATCATCTATCCAGGACTGCCGTTGCCGGCAGCCTCAAGCGACCTACCTGAAAGCAGGCCGGGCAAGCCTGTCGCTTTCTGTCTGGTCTTGCTTCGGATGGGGTTTACATGTGCCCCGCCTGTTGCCAGACGGGCGGTAGTCTCTTACTCTGCCTTTCCACCCTTACCAGGCCCGAAGGCCCTTTCCGGAAATGCTCCGTTTTCGAAGCATTCCGGGGCGGTTTATTTCTGTTGCACTGGCCTTGGAGTCGCCTCCACCGGACGTTATCCGGCATCCTGCCCTGTGAAGCCCGGACTTTCCTCACCTGCCGCCCTTCCAAAAGAAGGACGGACAGCCGCGATTATTCATCCTACTCATTTTCTGTCATCTAATATACCTTTTTATACCGCCTTTGGCAAGCCTTTTATATCAGACACTGACCTGAACCAATGCCAGGCGCTGCCGGTCACGCAGTGACATGGAACTGTCAAACACTCTACACGCGAAAACAGCTTCCGCCCACAAATTCCCTGACAATGGAATTCTGCGGGATATTCTCGCTGCTGACGCCCAGGAAATATTCCAGAAATTTCAGCAGCCGCTTTGCCTCAAAAAATTCCGGAGAATCTCTTTCTACGCTGTAAAGCAGCGGCTCCGCATACTGCTTGAGCACGGAGAGTTCATAAAGCAGAGCGGAATTAAACATGGCATCGGTGCTTTCCTGAAAGGGGAAAATATTTTCTTCTTCTCCTCTTCTGACGGAATTCCACATGCGCAGCGTATGCGTCGCACTCGCGCCGCGCGTTCTGGCGTCCCGCACCAGACGGCGGATCAGCCTTCCGTCCGTCGTAGCTATCCGGTTATGGTCATCCACGTTCAGGCTGGTCAGAGCGCTGATATAGATCTTATATTTACTCTCCAGCGGCAGGGAATGAGACAGTTTGTCATTGAGTCCGTGGATTCCCTCGATCACCAGGATATCGTCCTTTCCCAGCTGAAGGAAATCTCCCTTATACTCCCGCAGTCCGGTTTTGAAATTAAAACGGGGCATTTCCACCCGCTTTCCGGCAAGCAGATCGCACATGTCCTCGTTGAACTTTTCCACATCAATGGCTTCCAGACACTCGAAATTATAATTTCCGTCCTCATCCAGCGGCGTTTTTTCCCGGTCCACGAAGTAATCATCCACCGCGATCGGGTGCGGGGTCAGCCCATGGGTCTTGAGCTGAATGGAAAGCCTGTGCGAAAAGGTGGTCTTTCCCGAGGAAGAAGGACCTGCGATCATGACAAACTTCACGTTGCCCCTGTGGGCGATGTCGCTGGCAATCTCTCCGATCCGCCGCTCCTGCAGGGCCTCCTGAACCAGAATCATCTCTGCGAGATTCCCTTCGCAGATCTTGTCATTCAGATCGGCCACTGTTTCAATTCCCATCTCCGATCCCCAGTCATTGGAACGCTTCAGCACGTGGAACAGTTTTTCCTTCGGTTCAAATTCAGGTACCCGTTCCGGCTCTTTCCTGCCGGGCAGCATGAGCATCATACCGTTCCGATAGGGGATCAGGTCAAAATCCTGCAAATAACCGGTGGAAGGCACCATATAACCGTAATTGTAGTCATAGTAACCGTCCAGACAGTACACATTAATGTAAGATCCCCTTCTGTAGCGGAACAGGCGCACCTTATCGTCCATTCCCTGGGAATCAAACAGCTCGATTGCCTCTTCCGTGGGATAGGCATGCTTCATGATGGGGAGATCGTCCCTGACCAGCTCCTGCATTCTGGTCTTTACCTGTTCTACAAAGGAAAGATCGATCCGGCCCTCTCCATCCTGGCTTCCGGTAACCACTCTTTCTGCCAGCTTTCCCTTGGGCAGACAGAAATATCCCCGACCGATGGAATATTCCACGGAGGCCTTTCCCTCCTGCGGAGAACCGGCCACATCGCTGATTGCCTTCAGCATGAGCATACAGGCGCTTCTCACACAGGTATCGTGGCCGATCCGGTCCGCTGTGGTCTGGAAGGTCACGGTCACATCCTTCGCCACATTTTTATACAGTTCCCTGATCTTGTTGTTTGCCACAGCAAGCACGATTCTGTGGTCATATTCCTTCTGATGTTCCCCGGCGAGCTGCTCATATGTCACGGGAGACCGGTACTCTCTGCAAATGCCGTTCACTGTCACCTTCACCATTTCGTCCCAACTCCTTTACGATTCGCCTGTCACCCCTGCCTTGCTTTTTTCACGGAAAAGGGAAGCATGAACCTCCGGCCGGACCATGACGGAATTATCAGCTACGGGTCCGCATCCATGCGGCAAGCCTTTCTTCAAGAAGAGCTTCCCTTTCCAGCTGCGTCAGCCTTTCCCGGCTTCTTACCGGCATCGAATCCGTACCGCCTTTTTCCAGACTTTCTTCCTGCGTTCCGGCAGGCATTCCGTCAGAGGCACCTGCTCCTTTCGCCCCGCGCGCACCCGCATAAATTCCCGCTCCTGCCAGAATTGCCGCCCGGGCAGCGTGTTTTTTCTGAAGGCTGTCCTCCAGATATTCCAGAAGCACCGGATGACAGTCTGCGATCAGAGGATAACCGTAACGCTCCCCCGCTTCCCGCCAGACCTCCTCTGACAGAGAAAGCCCCTGCGGCACCGCGGGGATATCCACAGCATCCGCCATGGATGAACCATCCTCTCCGCTGCCCGCCATGCGCACGTTCCGGGCAAGGATTGCGGTATAGAATTTACCGTCTTCCTTCACCATATCCTCCGCCTCGATCCGGTATCCCAGCCGGTTCAGCGTCCGGCGGACCAGCTGAAGCTCCGACTGCGGCTGCACGATAACAGTCCGCATCCGGAAAAGCTTCTGCGCCCCGTTCTCCAGAATGCGCGCCGCGAGCCTCCCGCCGATCCCTGCCATGAGCAGGGTATCCGCTTCCGGCCTGCTTTTACGGAGCACCTCTCCACAGAGAGTCTCTCCACGGAGTGCCTCTCCGCGGAATACCTCTCCATGGAGTGTCTCTCCATCCGCCCCTGTTCCACCGTCCGCGCCCGCTTCTTCCACCCATTTCATGGCGGAAAGTCCGTCGGAAAGCCGCGTTTCTATGTAGGCGGACAGCCCTGCTTCCCGAATATGCTCCTTTGCACGGGCCAGAGGTCCTTCATTTACATCCATTGCGAGCACCCGTGGACAGATTCCGTTCTGTACCAGATATATGGCAGTATAGCCGTGATCACAGCCCACATCGGCCACGATGCTTCCCCGGTCTACCATGGACGCGGTCATAAAAAGCCTTTTCGACAGCTCCATTGCTTTCGTTCCTTCCCCGCGCTTAATCCAGATAGTCCTTCAGCTTGCGGCTGCGGCTGGGGTGGCGCAGCTTACGCAGCGCCTTCGCCTCGATCTGACGAATACGTTCACGGGTCACGTTAAATTCCTTACCCACTTCCTCCAGGGTTCTTGCCCGGCCGTCATCCAGGCCGAAACGCAGACGCAGCACCTTCTGTTCTCTCTCCGTCAGCGTTCCAAGCACCTCGTTGAGCTGTTCCTTCAGGAGGGAAAACGCAGCCGCATCCGCGGGAACTGGCACATTGTCATCCTGAATGAAGTCTCCCAGATGGCTGTCCTCCTCCTCGCCGATAGGCGTCTCCAGAGAAACCGGCTCCTGGGAAATCTTCAGGATCTCACGCACACGCTCCACGGGCATGTTCATCTCCTCCGCGATCTCCTCCGGAGTAGGTTCCCGTCCCAGCTCCTGCAGCAGCTGTCTGCTCACACGGATCAGTTTGTTGATGGTTTCCACCATGTGAACGGGAATCCGGATCGTTCTGGCCTGATCCGCAATAGCTCTGGTGATGGCCTGGCGGATCCACCAGGTAGCATAAGTGGAAAACTTGTAGCCCTTGCGATAATCAAACTTTTCCACCGCCTTGATCAGACCCAGATTTCCCTCCTGGATCAGATCCAGAAACAGCATGCCGCGGCCGACATAACGCTTGGCGATGCTGACCACCAGGCGCAGGTTGGCCTCCGCCAGACGCTTCTTTGCATCCTCATCCCCATTCTCCATGCGCTGCGCCAGCTCGATCTCCTCCTCTGCGGACAGAAGCGGTACCTTTCCGATTTCCTTCAGGTACATACGCACCGGGTCCTCAATGCTGACGCCGTCCGGAACGGACAGGTCGATATTTTCCATATCCACCTCATCCTCATCGGACAGAAGAAGCTCCTCATCCGGAATGTCATCATCGTCGCCGGTAATGCGCAGCACATCCACACCGCTCTGCTCCAGCAGCTCCAGCAGCCTGTCAAACTGCTCCTCATTGAGCTGCATATCCGCAAAGTAGTCGTTTACCTCCTGATACTCCAGGATATTCTTCTTTTTTCTTGCAACTGTAATCAGTCCACGGACCCGCTCCAGGAACTTCGCCTCTGCCGCCGCCCGTTCCTCGGGAGTCATCTCGGAAACAGGTGTCGTTTTCTTTCCTTCTTCTGCTTTTTCCTGTGTCTTTTTACCCATCTTTACGTCCATCCTTCCTGCGCATGTTACTATTGTTATCCTTAATCAAGGGAAATATGCGTTTTGCTAAGTTCTTCCAGTGCCTTTTTCCCCGCAATCACGCGGTTCAGCGCCTCTATGTCGCTTCCGAGACGCCCGCTGTTATACTCATAGCTGATTCTTTTGACAGAAACCAGAATATCATGCAGGGCTTTCTCCTTTTCCTTCTTCGTCTCCGGTTCCACCAGGCTGGTGTTGAAAATGGCGGCCACCTCTCTCTGCTCCTCTTCCTCCGGGAACATGCTGACGATGGCAGCGGCATTCACCGTGCCCTGTGCCAGATCTTCAAACAGCCTGTCCGCCACTTTCCGGTACAGCTCCTCCGTAAAATCCTCCGGTGAAAGAAATGCGGAAATCTTCGGATATATCTGCGGCTCCTCCGCCAGCCAGGTCAGAAGCACCCTTTGCGTCTTCTTCACGTTATCCTCCGGCGTGGTCTTCTTCTGGATTCCAGACTTCGGCCGTTCCACCGGCCGGGCATAGCCGGTGCTCGCCGCAGTGGATGCAACCAGCTTCCGAAGGCTCTCAAAGCCGATATGATATTTTTCCGCCACAGCCTCCAGGTAATTCTCCCGCTCCACCTCTTCCGGAAACTCACAGAGCTTCTTTGCCACGGCCCGGTGGAACTCCGTCTTCTTCTCCGGATCGTTCAGATCGTACTCCCGCTGCAGCATGCGGATTTCAAACAGGAAGCTGTTTTCCGCGTTGTCGATCCTCTCCTGAAAGGCCTCCGCCCCCAGATTCTTGATAAATTCATCCGGATCCTTGTAGGGCTCCAGGTTGATTACCCGTCCGGTAAGTCCTGCCTCCTTCAGAATTCCGATGGCCCGAAGCGCCGCTTTTACTCCGGCACCGTCACTGTCATAGGACAGGAGCACTTCCTTCGTATACCGCTTCAGAAGCCCGGCCTGTCCCAGGGTGAAGGCGGTCCCCAGAGACGCCACCGCCTGATTGAAGCCCGCCTGATGCATGGCGATCACATCCATGTAGCCCTCACAGAGGATGATGTTTCCCTTCCGCGAGGATCTGGCAAAATTCAGCCCGTACAGGTTCCTGCTTTTATCGAAAATGGGCGTTTCCGGGGAGTTCAGGTATTTCGGCTTCCCGTCGCCCATCACCCGGCCGCCGAAACCGATAACCCGGTGGTTGATATCTTCGATGGGAAACATCACACGGTTCCAGAATTTGTCGTACATACCGTGCTTTTCATCCGTATTGCAAAGCCCGGCCTCCCGGATCAGCTCCTCCGGAAATCCTTTGCTCTTCAGGTAACGCACCAGATCGTCCGGAGTCTTGTTGGCATAGCCCAGGCCGAAACGGTGGATGGTTTCATCTGTCAGCTTCCGTTCCCGCAGGTAATTCAGGCCCTGCTCTCCCTGCTTCGCCCGGAGCTGAAAATAGAAATATTTTGCGGCCTCCTTATTGATGGCAAGGAGCCTGCTCCTTCTGCTCTGCTCTTTTCTTGCCTCCTCTGACTCATCTGCCTCCGGCAGGCTGATTCCCGCCCTGTCCGCCAGCGCCTTCACAGCTTCCGGAAATGTGTCGTTCTCGTATTCCATCAGAAAGGTGAACACATTCCCGCCCGCCCCGCAGCCGAAACAGTAGTACATCTGCTTGGAACGGGAAACGGAAAAGGAGGGGGATTTCTCATTATGAAACGGACACAGTCCGAAATAATTGGCCCCCTTCTTCTGCAGATGAACGTAACCGGAAATCACGTCCACAATATCGTTTCTGGATCTGACCTCTTCGATCAGCTCGTCCGGATAAAACACAAGCCTCACACCTTTCTACTTAACCGGCCAGCATTTCGGAATATAGATCTCTTCGTACTGAGCGATGGCAAACCGGTCGGTCATCGCTCCTATGTAATCGCAGACCACCCGTTCCCTGGGTTCTCCCCGCTCCATGAGCATGAGATATTCCCTGGACATCTGATCCGAATGATGCAGATAATAATCATACAGCGTTTCCACCAGAAGCTCCGCCTTTCCTTCCTCTCCCTTCGCATAGGGATTGGTATAGACATTGGTAAACAGAAAAGCGCGCAGCTTCTTCATCGCTTCACCTGCTGCAGGAGACATGCAGATTTCATTTTTTCCATAGCTGTTCGTCACAATATCGTGGATAAAATGGTCCAGGCGTTCTCCTGTGGTTTTCCCCACCGTTTCCTGAATATCCTTCGGGATGTCCTCCTCCTTCAGGATACCGGCGCGGATGGCGTCGTCGCAGTCGTGATGAATATAGGCAATCTTATCGGAAAGGCGCACGATCTTCCCTTCAAGCGTGGCGGGATTTCCCTTCGTCTGATGGTTACGGATGCCGTCTCTCACTTCGAAGGTCAGATTCAGCCCCTGGCCGTCCTTCTCAAGCACATCCACCGTGCGCACGCTCTGCTCGCTGTGTTCAAAGCCGTAGGGACAGACCCGGTTCAGCGCGCGCTCTCCGGCATGTCCGAATGGCGTATGCCCCAGATCATGCCCCAGGGCGATGGCCTCCACCAGATCCTCGTTCAGCCTGAGCGCCTTCGCAATGGTTCTGGCATTCTGGGAAACCTCCAGCGTATGCGTCAGCCTTGTACGGTAATGGTCTCCCTCCGGCGAAAGGAACACCTGGGTTTTATCCTTCAGTCTGCGGAATGCCTTACAGTGCAGAATTCTGTCCCGGTCCCTTTGAAAGACCGGCCGAATGTCACAGGGTTCCTCACACTTAAGCCTTCCCAGGGAATTTTTGCTCAGAGTGGCATAGGGACTTAAATATTTTTCTTCCCACTTTTCCAGATTTTCCCGAATTGTTGTCATCTGACGTTCTCCCGCAGCATTCCGGACCTGCCGGGCATATGCTTATTTAAAGGTGAAAAAAAGAAAGGCTTTTTGTTTCCTTCCCGATCAGTTTTCAACCGTTTCGGGAACCGGAATACTCCGATTCCCGAAATCCGCTATTTTATTATTCTGCGTTTTCTTTCAAAATCCTTTTTTATTTTTTCGAAAAAGTTTTCATATCGCTTTTTCGCTTCGCAGACAGACCTTATGCTGCAGGGTTATGATTTCTCCTGCTCCGTCCCTGTCCGTGCCCGCCGCAGGCCTCCTCGTATTCTTTCAGCTTCTGCCGGGCCTCCCGGCTCAGATTCACAGGTACCTGGATCTGTACCGTCACGTACTGATCGCCATGAACGCCCGGATTGGACATGGACACAATGCCCTTTCCTTTCAGCCGGATCTTCGTGCCGGACTGGGTTCCTTCCTTAATTTTGCAGACCACATTTCCGGAAATGGTGGGAACCGTTACCTCTCCGCCGAAAACCGCTGTTGTAAACGGAATGGAAACGGTGGTATACACATCCATTCCCTTCCGCTCAAAACCAGACTTCTCTCCTACCGTCACCTTCAGCAGCAGATCTCCCGGCTGCGCACCGCCCGTTCCTGAAGCGCCCTTGCCCTTCAGGCGGATGCTCTTTCCGGATTCTATTCCCGCAGGAATATGCACCTGCAGAGACTGAATGCTGCCATCCTCTCTCTGAAGCCGGATCATCTTGTCGCAGCCAAAGGCTGCCTCATCAAAGGTAACGGATACCTCCGCCCTCAGATCTGCGCCCTTCCGCTGACCGCCGAAATCTCCGAAGCCGCCCTGGTAAAAGCCGCTTCCCGTTCCCTGGCCGCCGGCTCCATATCCGGTCCGGCTCCAGGATGCACCTCCATCGCCGGTTCCATGGAATCCGTTGGTTCCATGGAATCCGTTGGTTCCATGAAATCCGCCGGTTCCGTTGCTTCCATGGAAGAAGTCTCCAAACAGATCGCCAAAAAGATCATCCATATTTCCGCCTTCAAAATGAAACTCCTGATAGCCGCCGTTTCCGTCGAAACCGTGGAAGCCATTAAAGCCCTGGAAGCCGCCTGCTCCATCCGTGCCGCCATAGGCGCCCTGTCCTGCGCTGCCGTCAAAGGCCGCGTGGCCAAACCGGTCGTACAGCTTCTTCTTTTCCGGATCGCTCAGCACCTCATAGGCCTCCGTCACTTCCTTAAACATCTGTTCTGCCTGCTGGTTGCCCGCATTCGTATCGGGATGATATTTCTTTGCCAGTTTTCTGTATGCTTTTTTAATCGCTGCGGCGTCCGCATTTCTATCAACGCCCAGCACCTCATAATAATCTCTCTTGCCAGTCATATACTTCTTCACCCTTTCTTTTTCAAAACGGGATTTTCATTCTATCCTCAAAAGAACCTCCGGCGTTCTGCCAGAGGATTCTTTTGTTCTACTTGTAATATAACAGCTATTTACACTGCTGTCAAGAGTTTTCCCTGATTTTCCGCCGCTTTTCCGCCGCATGGAATTTCCGCCGGGCTTTATTTGCTGCGCCCTTCTCCGCATCCGGCAGTTCACAATTTCTCCTCATTTTTTTCACAATTACTCCCTACAATTGCAACCTTTTCATCACAAATTTCTCCTATACTGCAAAGCATAGAAACAAAGAGAGGCAGTCAGAGATCCGCCGGATGCAAATCAGTACGGAAGCATGAATGCCAATCCTGACCAAAACAATAATCATCAGGGAAAGGAGATTTCAATGATGTCTGAATATTCATATAACAATTACAACCAGAATCCTTATATGGGAAACCAGAATATGGGGAGCAATTATAATAATGTAAATAATGTACATACGCCGGCTCCGGAACAGCCGAAGAAACATGGTGCCTCCGGCAGGGCCGTGCGTACCGCAAAGAAAATCGGAGCCATCGCGCTGAGCGCTGTTCTGTTTGGCGGCATCGCGGCAGGCACCTTCCAGGGCGTCAATTACCTGACCGGATTTATACCAGACCGAACTGCACAGGCGGCACAGGAAGCACAGGTGGAAACAGCGGAAGCCGCTTCCGGCAGTGTGGACAGCAGCCAGGTTCTTCAGGCCACCACAGCTTCCGCTTCCGGCGAGATGAGTGTGGCTGACATCGCGGATGCCGTCATGCCATCCATTGTCTCCATCACGAACCGTTCCGTACAGGAGGTACAGAACTATTTCAGCATGTTCGGTTATTATGGCGGACAGCCGATGGAGGAAGAAACGGAAAGCGTGGGTTCCGGTATTATTATCGGACAGAATGACAGCGAGCTTCTGATCGTCACCAACAACCACGTGGTGGAAGGCGCTGATTCCCTGACCGTTTCCTTCGTTGACAATCAGGCCTATGAAGCGAACCTGAAGGGAACCGATGCAGGCAATGATCTGGCAGTCATCGCCGTACCGCTTAAGAGCATCTCCTCCGACACCATGTCCCAGATCAAAACAGCTGCTCTGGGCGACTCCGATGCGCTTCGCGTGGGTGAGCAGGTTGTTGCAATCGGCAACGCGCTGGGTTATGGTCAGTCCGTTACTACAGGTATTGTCAGCGCCACCAACCGGACCCTGACGACACAGAACGAGAACGGCTCTGACAGCACAACGGCAACATATATCCAGACAGATGCAGCCATCAACCCCGGCAATTCCGGCGGCGCGCTGGTCAACATGAAGGGCGAAGTGGTCGGCATCAATTCTGCAAAGCTTGCCAGCACTGAGGTGGAAGGCATGGGATACGCTATCCCGATCTCGAGAGTGTCTGATATCATCAACACACTGATGAATGAAAGTACGCTGACCAGAGTGGAGGAAGCGGACCGCGGCAGCATCGGCATCACGGTTACCACCGTTCCTTCCAGCGTGACCCAGGCCTATGGCATTCCCACGGGTATATATGTATCTGATGTTCCTGAGGGCAGCAACGCAGCGGCGGCAGGCCTCCGCAGGGGTGATGTGATCACGGCTCTGGATGGAAGAAGCGTTACGGACGTGTCCCAGCTTCAGGAGCTGCTTCAGTATTACAGCGCCGGACAGACCGTAACTCTGACAGTACAGAGCATTGAAAACAACGCATATACGGAGAAAACCATCACCACCACGCTTGTGGCTTCTACAGACACCGCAGAAACTTCCACAGAAGGATGATGAAATTCAGGAAGACAGTGGGGCATCCGGTTCAAACCGGATGCCCCTTTTTTCTTTCCCGTCTTTCTATTTTGACTCCCACTTGAACACCACAATTCCTGCAATGGCCAGCACCATGCCGATCGCCTTTCTCCAGTCCCAGACCGCCTTTTCCACACCAAACATGCCGAACAGCTCGATGAGGTAAGCCACAAGAAGCTGGGCTACGACGATGAGCATGACCGCCCTCGCGGGCCCGAGCATATCCATGCTTTTGATCACCGTATAGGTAATAAATGCGCCGATGGCGCCGCCAAGAAGCATGTATTTTGGCTGCACCTGAAATACTCCCAGAAGAGAGCTTCGATCCGTCACAGCCCAGGCTGCCAGGCAGACCAGCAGGGCTGAAAACTGAACGAAGCAGTTGGCCGCCCAGATGCTGGAGGCCTTTGTCACCTGTGTATTGAAAACTCCCTGCACGCTCATCAGCGCGCCGGAAATGAGCGCAATGATCAGACCAATCATATATAAAACCGCCTTTCCCGTCAGAATGGCCGTATCCGCGGCCGCATATCCTCATTCTGTCCGGAAAGGCGGAATTTTATGCGATACTATATATGGTTATGACAGCCGGAAAGAGGATTTCCTCCTCATTCCTGCATCTGAGAGGCGGTTTTACTATCCTCCTCCGGAGGCTCGATATATTCCTCCTCATAGTTCTCCCCTGTCACCTGAGTCATGATCTGTTCGGAAAGCTCCTGCAGAACGGCGGATACCTCCTCCCCGTTCCAGACGCGGGTGAAGGCAATCTCCATCTGCACCCAATAGTTGCTCGTGGTCATCATTTTCGGAATGGGGACCGAAGCGGCATATTCCTCTGCGAACGCCCCTGCCTGTTCATTCGGAAGGCTGATCTGCGTGTTCGCGGGCAGCTTTCCGGAGCTTTCATACAGCTTCTGCGCCGCGGTTTCCGTCAGGAAACGTGCGAATTCATTTGCCACGGCCTTCTTTTCACTGTAACCGTTCACCACTACCGCATTCGTCACGGACAGGCTCCTGGTGATCAGTTCGTCATTGATGTCAGGGACACGGGCCACGCCGTATTCCCAGGAAAAGCTGCCGTCCGCCGCGGCCGTCTCCAGTCTGGAGAGAATATCTGTGGTGGCGATGGTAAATACAAGTTTACCGTTCAGAAACTCCTGCGCGACAGACTCATAGCTTACCTCCTCCGGATCGATGGAAAAATACCGGGTCAGCTCCTGATAAGCGGTCAGGCAGCGGATGGCGTCCAGATTATAAATATCAATCTGCTCCTCATCATCCCCGTGCGGGCCGCCCACATCCACATAATTTCCGATGAAAAAATAATTGTAGAAAATATCCGAAACATCCCAGCGGAAGACCGCCTCCACCTGCTCCGGCGCGTTGTAGCTGTCCGCGAAGGAAAGTATTTCGTCAACGGTTCCCGGGATGAGCGCCTGTGTCCGTTCAGCGATCTGCGCGTCAGAAGCTCCTGTTTCCGTCTCCTCCGTCCGAGCATCCGCCGCCGTTTCTCCGTCTGCCTCACTCTCTTCCCCACTTCCATCCGTCTGCACCGGCTCCCCGTTTTCATCCAGGGCCGCCATCGCCTCCTGGCCCGCCAGAGCATCCGCTTCCGCCTGCAGCTGGTCAGCCGCAGCCTCCTCCAGATAGGTCAGATTGTATACCAGCGCGCTGGTCTCATAATAAAAAGGATACCCGATCAGATGATCCTGATACGTAACAGCAGAAAGCGCCGTCTCCGGAAAATTTTCCACAGTAACATAGTCCGTATCGTGGATTTCACTTGCCAGGCCTGACAGCCAGGCTTTTTCCAGACTGTCGTTTCCGACGATATAAACATCCGGCACCATGCCGGTATTCAGTGACGCCTCATTGATGCTTTCCAGATACTCCAGACCGGACACCAGCCTCGGAATCACCCTCACTTCACTTTCTTCCGAAAAATCCAGAGCCGCAGCCGCAAGGAAATCCGAGAGAGATTCATCCGTATACCACAGATTCAGCGTGGGCCTGTCCACCAGCGCATTGTCGGGAATCGGTGAAAGCCGTGCCAGCCTGTCACTTCCAATACCAAAACAAAGCAGAAGCGCCGCGGCCGCAAGAAGAGCGGCCACGGCAAGTATCCGAAAGCGCAGAGAGACTCTGCGGGTACGGTTTGTGCGGTTTTTTCCATTTTTACGGAGTTTCCGGTTTTCTTTTTTATTTTCCATCCAATTCTCCTAATCAGGGGAAATTCATCTGCAGCCACAGCACTTTTGGGGAAGCTTTGCGGCTTCCTTTATTTTCTCTGAGCCGCAGTTTCATCCAGGCATTCCGTGAGAATTCTGATCATATCGTCCACATTCTGCTCCGTGATGACCAGAGGTGGAACAAAACGGAGGATATTGGTTCCCGCATTGATCAGAATCAGCCCCTTCTCCAGCGCCCGGTTGATGATGTCTCCCACGGGAATGGAGCAGGCAAGGCCGCGCATCAGGCCAACGCCCCGGCTTTCTTCGATAAAATCATATTTTCCCGCCAGTTCCTCCAGCTTTTTCCCCAGATAAGCGCCAACATGGTTTACATTTTCCAGGATATTTTCCTTTTCATACAGTTCAAACACCTTGCAGATGGCGGCTCCGGCAAGCGGATTTCCCCCATAGGTGGTGCCATGGTCGCCACTGGTCAGGGAATGGGCTCCCACCTTCTCCGTCATCACAAAAGCGCCCACAGGCACGCCGCAGCCCAGTGCCTTGGCCGTGGTCATGATATCCGGCTTCACGCCGAAGCGCTGCCAGGCGAACATGGTTCCGGTCCGGCCCATGCCGCACTGGATCTCATCCAGGATCAGCAGGATATCCCGTTCATCGCAGAGCGTCCGGAGCTTTTTCAGAAATTCTTCGTCCGCAGGATGAATGCCGCCCTCGCCCTGCACTGTCTCCAGAATGATGGCGCAGGTACGGTCATTCACCTGAGAAAGCACGCTGTCATAATCATTCAGATCCGCAAAGCGGATATTTCCAATCATCGGCTCGAACGCCTCCCGGTAATGGGGATTTCCCGTCACGGACAAAGCTCCGAAAGTCCTGCCGTGGAAGGAATGGTTCATGGCAATGATCTCATGATCCGTGCGCCCGTCCTTCAGGTACGCGTATTTCCGGGCCGCCTTCAGCGCGCCCTCTATGGCCTCCGCTCCGCTGTTGGTGAAAAAGACACGGTCCATGCCGGAGGCCTTTTTGATCTGCTTTGCCGCTTCGATGGCGGGAACATTATAGTAATAATTGGAGGTGTGGATCACCTTATCGATCTGCGCCTTCAGCGCATCGTTGTATTCCCGGTTGTTATAGCCCAGCGCAAACACCGCGATTCCTGCCACAAAGTCCAGATACCGTTTTCCGTCCATATCATAGAGATATACTCCATCGCCATGATCCAGCACCACCTGGTACCGGTTATAAGTATGTAAGAGGGCCGCTTCCGCCTCATCAATATACTGCTTCATCATCTCGCTCATACTCATCCGCTCCTTTTTATTAAGGAAATTCCGTTGTTAAACAAACCTTAAAATACGAAAGCAGCCAAAGGTCGCTTTCCTGTCTATGCCATGTCTCCGTCCTGAATGATGGCCGTTCCGATTCCCTGATTGGTGAAAATTTCCAGAAGCATGCAGTGGGGAATCCGTCCGTCCAGAATATGCACCCGGTTTACGCCGTTTCTGACCGCAGAGGTGCAGTTCCCCAGCTTCGGCAGCATACCGCCTCCGATCACACCCTCCGAAATCAGCGCCTCCGCCTGGCTCGCCGTCAGTCTGGAAATGAAGGTGGACTTGTCGTTGATATCCCGGTACAGCCCTTCAATGTCCGTCAGGAACACCAGCTTGTCGGCTCCCACAGCCTTCGCGATGGCACAGGCCGCGTCGTCCGCGTTGATGTTATAAGTCTGAAAATTCTCATCCAGTCCGACAGGCGCGATGATGGGAAGAAAATCCTTTTCCAGCAGGTCATAAATCACCTTCGGGTCCACTTCCGTGATGTTTCCCACAAAACCGATATCCTTTCCGTCGGAATACTTCTTTTCCACCTTCAGGAGGCCGCCGTCCTTGCCGCTGATGCCAACCGCCTTGACGCCCAGCTCCTCCACCATGGTCACCAGATTCTTATTCACCCGGCCCAGGACCATCTCCGCAATTTCCATGGTTTCCTCATCCGTCACCCGCAGGCCGTTGACAAAGGAAGGCTCCTTGCCCACCTTTTCCACCCATCTGCTGATGGCCTTTCCGCCGCCATGCACGATGATGGGCTTAAAGCCGACCAGCTTTAAGAGCGTCACGTCCTTGATCACGTTTTTCTGCAGCTCTTCGTTGCTCATGGCGCTGCCGCCGTATTTTACCACAATGATCTTTCTGTTGAATTTCTGGATGTAAGGCAGCGCCTCAATGAGCACCGCAGCCTTCTGCATCACCTGATCCATTTCCCTCTGTTCCATGTCCTTTTCCTTTCACCCTGACCCGGCCGCCTTATGACCGGTAGTCCGCATTGATTTTTACATAATCATAGGAAAGATCGCAGCCCCAGGCCGTCGCCTCTTCCTCTCCCGTCTTCATGTCCACCAGTGCCGTAACCGCCGGACAGGACAGAATGCGGGTGGCTTCCTCTTCGCTGTAATCCGCCGCACTTCCGTTCTGATAGATCAGAATCTTTCCCGCTTCACTCTCAATAAAAAGCTCGATGGCCTCCGGATCAAATTTGACGCCGGAATACCCCAGAGCGCAGAGGATTCTTCCCCAGTTTGCGTCATGGCCGAAAATGGCAGCCTTGGTCAGGCTGGAGCAGATGACGGATTTTGCCAGCGTCCGTGCGTTATCCTTTGTATCCGCGTGAATCACATGGCATTCAAACAGGGCCGTAGCTCCCTCCCCATCTCCCGCAAGCATCTTCGAAAGCGAAATGTTCACCTCATGCAGGGCCTCGCAGAACGTGCGGTAATCCTCATTTTTCTCCGTGATCTCCTCATTGCCCGCACAGCCATTGGCAAGCACCAGCAGCGTATCGTTGGTGGAGGTATCCCCGTCCACGGAGATCATGTTGAAGGTATCCACCACATCCGCGCTCAGCGCTTCCTGCAGAAGCTCCCTGGAAATCGCCGCGTCCGTAGTCACAAATCCCAGCATGGTGCACATGTTGGGGTGGATCATCCCGCTTCCCTTCGCCATGCCGCCGATGGTAACCGTCTTTCCGGAAAGTTCCACGGTAACCGCCACCTGCTTGGAATGGGTATCCGTGGTCATGATGGCTTCCGCCGCCTCCCGGCCTGCATCCTCCTTATCGGAAAGCACTCCTGCCAGCGCCTTCACGCCGGCCGTGATCCGGTCCATGGGAAGCTGCATCCCGATCACGCCCGTGGATGCCACCAGCACAGCAGTCTCCGGAATCCCCAGCGCTTCCGCCGCAGCCTGGGCGGTCTGCCTGCAGTATTCCCTTCCCTGTTCGCCCGTACAGGCATTGGCAATTCCCGAATTCGCAACTATCGCATGAACCGCAGGAGCATTTTCCACAATTTCCCGATCCCAGACAACCGGAGCCGCCTTCACCACGTTGCTGGTGAATACTCCTGCCGCCCTGCAGGGCGTGCGGCTGAACACCATCGCCATGTCCTTCCTGTTCTGATATTTGACCTGCGCCTGGACGCCTGCCGCCTCAAATCCCTTCGCCGCGGTCACTCCGCCTGTGATGTGTTTCATATCTACCTCTTTCCCGCTGCCCCGCCGGCAGCATTTCAATCAAAGGAATTGACCGTAAGATCAATTCTCAGGACGAAAGCTGCAGGCTTTCGTCCGCCTCCATTTTCCCGCCGTCCTGCCGGCGGTATCTCATTCATTAAACCGCTCTATGTTTTTATCATTCAGGACGAAGTCGTAATAATTCAGATCCTCCCGTTTCGTCCATCCGATGGTGCGCCAGAACATGTTGCCGATATCGTTTCTGGTGAATGCGATCAGGGAAACCTTGCTGATGTTTTCCGCCTTCAGAGCATTCATACAGAACACCACCATGGACTTTCCGATTCCGCGCATCCGGTATTCCGGATCCACACAAACATGGTACAGGCAGCCTCTCCTGCCGTCGTGTCCGCACAGGATCGCTCCCACCACCTTTCCGTCCTCAACAGCGACCACACTGGTGTCAGGGTTGCGTTTCAGGAAACGCTCCACGCCTTCTCTGGAGTCGTCAATGCTCCGGATGGAAAACCCCTTAATCTTATGCCACAGGGCACTCACATTTTCATAATCTTCTATTGTCATTTTTCGCAGCATTAACGTTTCCTCTTTTCCTGCCGCCTTCAGGCGGCTTTATTTCCAGTGGGAGAACGCCAGCGGCGTTCTCCGGCACGAACCGGCAGTTCGTGCCAGCCTCTTTCTTTCCCGCCGCCGGCAGGCGGCATTTGTTTCTTTAAAAAAAGCACCCATTCAGGGCTTCTGGATGATCTTCCACGCCTCCAGCAGTTTCGGAAGCGTCCAGGCCGCATTTGCAGGGCTGGTGGATGGAAGGCAGACTGCCTCCCGTCCGGTATACGGAAAACAGAACTTCTGATAAAGCCGGTATGCCGTGCCTCCGTTCGCATACACGGTACGGATCCGGCTTTTTTTCAGCAGTCCGGCGATATCGTTTGCCTTCACGTTCCGGATGGAACTGTCGCTGGAACCGACAATCTCACAGGAGGCGATCACGTCCCAGACCGCGATCCCGTTCTTCAGAAGCAGCCTCTTCTTTTCCTCTATGGTCTCCGGCGTCTCGCTCTTCGTCAGTGCCGCCATCACTTTCCAGAACCGATTCTGCGGATGACCATAGTAAAAATGTTGTTCTCTGGACTTCACGGATGGAAAGGTTCCCAGGATCAGAATCCTGGAATTTCCATCCCAGACCGGAGGGAATTCATGAACCACCGATTCCGGAATATGTGCTTCTGGCTTCTTCTCTTTCTTCTTTTCTTCTGCATTCCTGTTTTCCATACTGCTCATGACCGCATTTCTTTGTCTTCTATATTCAGGCTGTACCGGTACCCTGCAGGCCCTGTCAGTTTCCTACGGGAACAGGGGCACCAGTTCCAGGCCCATCGTTTCGGGAAGGCCGAACATCAGATTCATGTTCTGCACGGCCTGTCCGGCCGCTCCTTTCACCAGATTGTCCATGGCGCCCATCATGATGACGCGGCCCGTGCGCTCATCAATCTTAAAGTTCACATCCACATAGTTGCTGCCCTCCACCCAGCGGGTTTCCGGGCACACGCCCGCATCCAGAACACGCACGAAGCGCTCGGAAGCATAATATTTCTCATATGCGGCCCGTACCTCCTCTTCGGAAGGCAGACAACCGTCCTTTTTCTTCAGAGAAGCGTAGGCGGTGATCAGAATTCCTCTGTTCATCGGCACCAGATGAGGCGTAAAATTCAGGATCACGGGTTCTCCCGCCGCACAGGAAAGCTGCTCCTCGATCTCAGGAGTGTGTCTATGGTTCGCCACACCATAGGCCTTAATATTTTCATTCACTTCACAGAACAGATTATTTACCTTCGCGCCTCTGCCCGCTCCGGAAGTTCCGCTTTTGGCATCAATGATGATGGTGGACGGCTCAATCAGCCCTTCCTTTAATAAAGGATAAACAGAAAGAGTGGAGCAGGTCGGATAGCAGCCGGGATTGGCCACCAGACGCGCCCCTTTCACCGCTTCCCGGTTGATCTCGCAGAGGCCGTAAACCGCTTCCGGCAGATACTGAGGCGCAGCATGTGTGATGCCATACCACTTCTCATAAACCGCTACATCCTTCAGCCGGAAATCTGCGCTCAGATCCACGATCTTTGTCCGCTCCAGAATCGCATCATTGACCAGTGAAGCGCACAGCCCCTGCGGCGTCGCCGTGAAAATCACGTCGGCCTTTTCCGCAAGCTCTTCCATATTATCATCCATGCAGGCCGCGTCCACCAGTTCAAACATATTCCGATAAACGTCCGCATACTTCTGGTCAATATAGCTTCGGGAGCCATACCAGACGATTTCCGCCTGCGGATGCGAAAGAAGCAGCCTGACCAGCTCTCCTCCCGCATATCCTGTCGCTCCGATAATTCCCGCCTTTATCATCCTTCCATTCTTCCTTTCCTTCTTATTTCATTCCTCTTATTTTCGTTTCCGTATGGCCACCGGCCTCTCCTTCTTCTGCGAACGCCGGCGGCCCATTTCAGTATAATCAGAAAAGTCCCGGCTGACAATCCTTATTTCATCCGGCGCCGGAATTCCTGTTTTTGCGTCTGCAGCAGCACATTCTTTTTTCTTCGGCATACCCTGCCTTTTTCTGCTCGCATAATTATACGTCTTGAAAGAATATTATGCAATACTTTTTTCTTTTTTCTTTTGCATCCTCTTTTCTCCGCATTCCGCCAATCAGGCTGTATTCTGCATATTTTCTTCCTTTTTTAATCCTATTTTTATAATTAGCTCTTCTCATCACTGTATAAAATGACGGAAATTATTCTGTTTTTATGCATATTTTTTCACTTGCAATGCAGAAAATTTTGTTGTATATTAGTTGAGAGTTAAGCGCCGCTCATAAGGAGCGCCTCCTGCGGCGGCAGAAATTATGGAGGAATCATCATGAAAGAAAAGGTTATTCTCGCCTATTCCGGCGGACTGGACACCACGGCGATCATTCCGTGGCTGAAAGAAAATTTTGATTATGAAGTCATCTGCGTCTGCATCGACTGCGGCCAGGAGGAAGAACTTGATGGCCTCGAGGAGCGCGCCAAATTCTGTGGTGCGTCCAAGCTCTACATACTGGACGTTGTGGATGAATTCTGTGACGAGTATGTGATGCCCTGCGTGAAGGCACACGCCGTTTATGAAAATAAATATCTGCTCGGCACCTCCATGGCAAGACCGCTGATCGCCAAGAAGCTGGTAGAAATCGCCCGCAAGGAAGGCGCAGTCGCCATCTGCCACGGCGCTACCGGAAAGGGAAATGACCAGATCCGCTTCGAGCTCGGCATCAAGGCTCTGGCTCCGGACATTAAAATCATCGCTGCCTGGAGAAGCGACAAGTGGACCATGGATTCCCGTGAATCTGAAATCGAATACTGCAAGGCTCATGGCATCGACCTTCCCTTCTCCGCGGATTCCAGCTACAGCCGTGACCGCAACCTGTGGCACATCAGCCATGAAGGACTGGAGCTTGAGGATCCGGCCAACGAGCCCAATTATGATCATCTTCTGGTTCTCGGCACCACTCCTGAAAAGGCGCCCGATGAACCCGAATATGTAACCATGACTTTTGAAAAAGGCACTCCCACCTCCATCAACGGCGAGAAGATGAAGGTTTCCGATATCATCCGCAAGCTCAACGAGCTGGGCGGCAAGCACGGCATCGGCATCGTGGACATCGTGGAAAACCGCGTTGTCGGCATGAAATCCCGCGGTGTTTATGAGACTCCCGGCGGAACCATCCTGTACGAGGCGCATCAGCAGCTTGAAGAGCTGATCCTTGACCGCGAGACCACCACCATGAAGCTTGACATGGGCAACAAGTTTGCTCAGATCGTATATGAAGGAAAATGGTTCACTCCTCTGCGTGAAGCAGTGCAGGCCTTCATCGAGAAGACACAGGAATACGTAACCGGCGAAGTGAAATTCAAACTCTACAAAGGAAACATCATCAAGGCAGGTACCACTTCTCCCTATTCCCTGTACAATGAGTCCATCGCTTCCTTCACCACCGGAGATCTGTACGATCATCATGATGCGGAAGGCTTCATCAATCTGTTCGGCCTTTCCTCCAAGGTACGCGCCATGAAGCATCAGGAGCTGGAGAAGGAAAAGGAAAAGGAAAAGGAGAACAAATAATTTAATTTCTGCTGATATCCGAAACATTTGCAGCGGATGGCGCGATACGCGCGCCATCCGTTGTTTTTCCTGTTGTTACAGTTCACTCGTCCAAAGGAGAATTTTCCATATGAATGTTATTTTCATTCTGGCTCTTTATGCTATAATAGTAAATATAGTGGGTTTTGCCGAGATGGGTGTGGACAAGCGCAGGGCCAGGAAGGGAGCCTACCGGATTCCGGAAGCCAATCTCTTTCTCACGGCAGTCATCGGCGGAAGCATCGGCTGTATCATTGGAATGTACGCTTTCCGGCACAAAACCAGACACAGGAGCTTTGTTTTCGGCATGCCCGCAATTCTGATCGTGCAGCTGGCAATTCTGGGCTATCTCCTCTTTGCCGCTCCGATCCGCTTCACTTTCATGTAAGGCGCGAACCGTGGGTTCGCGCCGAAGAATGGCTTACGCCATTCTTCTCCTGATTTTAATGCCGCCTCCGGCGGCGGAAAGTAGGTAGTTATGCACCTTGCGGTTTGTGACGATAACATAGCGGACAGAAAACAGATGGAACGGCTTCTGGGCCGGGAATCTGACCGGCGGCTGAATACCACCGGTGTGTTGTACGTGGACTCCTTTGGGAACAAGGAAGCCATCCTGACTACTCCCATGATTTATGACGGACTTTTCATTGATATGACAGAGGATGGCAGCGATGCGGTAGAGATCGCAAATAAGCTCCGGGCAGACGGAGCCGTTCTTCCCATTGTATTCTGCTGCTCCAAAACTGATTACAGAAAGTCCCCTTCCCTGCCGGATAATTGTTTCTTTCTGGATAAGCCGATCAATCCCTCAGAGCTTTCTTCCATGTGCGATCAACTGCTGTCCATCAAAAACAGCCGGGTCAAACGCTTTGAATTCCGCTCTCTTACGGAAACCTTCTATCTGGAGGAAAAAGACATCATGTACGCCTGGCCTGAGGATGATCAGACAGTCCGCATCCATCTGATGGACGGGACTGAAAAAACCTCCGCCTCTACGCTTCTGAATTTCTGTGCCAATCTTGACTTTGACGTGGACAGTTCAAATCGCGGCATTATGAAGGCTGACATCGGTTATATCCGCTTCAGCCCCTCAGGACGACTGGCAATGATCGGCTGTACCAGCCTTATCAGCCTGCAGAATGTGGAAAAGATCGGTTTCTTTAATCTTACCATGAGGGACGGACACAAATTTAAAATCGCTCCCTCCAGCCGTAAGACGCTTCAGAACGCAAAAAATGCGGTGAAAGATTGACCGTTCTGTGCCGTCAGAACGATCCGCTTCCGGATCCTGAATACTGTGATACTAAAAAGGCTGTCCCCAGGCATCCCTTTTTCTGCAGGGGGGGGACAGCCTTTTTCTGTTTAATCAGTCTGTCATTTCTGAAGCATCATCAGCGGAATTTTCCGTCTGAGACACTCTTCTTTGATAATCCTCAATCATTGACTCCAGGGTAATGCCTTCGAAAGAGGATGCGGCAGTAATTGCTGTTTCTTCGTATGGCGGGCTTTTTTTGTCATATCTGCCGTTGCTGCAATGGCAGAGCATTCCATTCCCGGCAATCGTCCGTACAAAAAGAGCGGCGGAGCAGGCATGATTCCCAGGCCCACCGGCGACTGCGTAAAGTGTGGATTATACGCAGAAAAATGTCCGGTACAGGCCATAGACAGACAGAATCCCGGAAAGGTTGACGACAAGGCCTGCATCTCATGCATGCGTTGTGTTTCCATCTGTCCTCATTCCGCACGTAAGGTGAACAGTGTGATGCTTACCGCCGTCAACACCATACCGAAAAAAGCCTGCTCCGGCAGGAAGGAATGCGAACTGTACATTTAGGCGCTTCCAGCGGCTGCGGACGACGCTCAGCCGCAAAAATAGTTCCTTTACCGGGATATGAGACATACAGTTTCCACATTCCCCGTCCAGGGAAACATGTCCACGCAGCAGGCCCGCTCCACCCTGTATCCGTTTGCCAAAAACGCCTCCAGATCCCTTGCCAGGCTGGTGGGCTTACAGGAGATATAGATCATCCGTTCCACGCCGTAGCGGATGATTTTCTGCAGCGCTTTGGGATGGATGCCGTCGCGGGGCGGGTCCAGAATGATGAAATCCGGCTTCTCTTCAATCTCATCCAGTACCTTCAGCACATCGCCGGCGATGAATTCACAGTTGGAAAGCCCGTTTTCCTCCGCGTTTTTCCGGGCGGCCTCCACCGCTTCCTCCACGATCTCCACGCCGATCACCTTGCCTGCCGCCGGAGCCATCATCTGCGCAATGGTTCCGGTGCCGCTGTAAAGGTCATACACCACACAGTCCTTTTTCTCCAGGTCTCCTATGTAATCCCGCGCCGTCTGATACAGCACCTGCGCGCCATAGCTGTTGGTCTGGAAAAAGGAGAAGACGGAGATCCGGAACCGCAGTCCCAGAAGCTCTTCATAGAAAAAGTCCTTTCCGCGCAGAATCCTCGTTTCATCGCTTTTCACCACATCCGCGACGGAATCGTTCCGGATGTGAAGAATCCCAGCAATTTTTCCCTCCAGTTCCAGCCCTTCCAGCATGACGGCAAAACCCTCCAGAAGTGCGCCCTCCTTCTGCGCGTCAATCTGGGAAGTGGTGACCAGAGCGATCAGAAGCTCCCCGGTCAGAGAAGCCTTTCTCACAAGCAGATGGCGCAGATAGCCCACATGGCTGAGCCGGTGAAAATAAGAGATTTCCTTTTCCCTAAAATAAGAAAGCGTCCCCTGCAGAATTCTGCGGTAGTCCTCATCCACAATCTGGCAGCCGGTCACCGCCACAATGTCGTAAAAACCTCCCCGCTTATGCAGGCCAAGGCTTAAGGGACCGTCCTTCACTTCATCTCCAAAGGAAAATTCCATCTTGTTGCGATAGGCATACGGCCTGGGGCTTGGCTTGATGGGTTCAAACATCCATGGCGTTTCCTGTCCCGCAAGAACCTCCTCAAGAAGCTCCCTGACCTGGGCTTCCTTCAAAGCGAGCTGTTTTTCATAGGGAAGGGACAGATAAAGACAGCCGCCGCAGCTTCCGAAATGCGGACAGGGAGCCTTCACCTCATCCGGAGAAGGCGCAAGCAGCCTCAGCACGCGCCCTTCTCCCTTTCCCTTTCTCACCTTCGTGATCCGGATAGAAAGCTTCTGACCGGGAATCACGTTTTTTACCATCACATATTCCGCTTTCGCCGCTTCAGCGAAAGCTCCCGATGCCGGGGCCATGTTCTCTTCCGCTGCTGTGTGCAGGCTTTCTTCCGTCAGCTCTTTAACCACGGGCAGGAGCCGTACCCATCCTTTGTTGGGGAATTTCACCTGCTCCACGATTCCCTCACAAATTTCTCCCTTTTTCATCCGTCCACAGTTTCCTTTCTTCTCACTTTTATCGATCCGGCTCGCAGCAGGCTGCCCGCCGTCTGTTGCCCGTCGAATATCCTCATGTCTGTGCAGGTGAACCTGCCCTCCATACGGCTACTCTCCGGGCTTATCGCATACACAAAAAACGGGATACCGGACGGCATCCCGTTTTCACACATATCCATCTGTACAGGGTCCGGACTCTTACTCTTCGGTCTCGTCGTCCGAATCTTCCTTCTTCTCTTTTTCTTCGTTTTCCTTCGTTCCGGCAGCGTCGGTCTCCTCGTCCTCGAAGAACTCGTCATCGAAATCATCGTCAAAATCGTCTTCAAAATCCTCCAGATAATCCGGAGTCAGGTAACGGTATACCGCATATGCGATGCCGGCGATCGCCGCAATCGCGCCGATAATTGCAAGGACCCAGAGAAGCGTATTTCCGTTGTCCTTTCCGTCTTCCTTTTTACCAAGCAGATCGTTCATCTTCATCATTTCCAACACCTCTTCCAGTTTTCCCATGCCAACCATCCTTTCTACCGTATAGTATGCACCGCAGTGCATTCCTGAATACTGTATTATCATACCACTTTTTACAAATCTTTACTATAAATTTTTCATGAAATTAGGATGAATTTTTCACTTTCAGATTTTCTTCAGCTTTGCGAAGGCAGCATACATGATTTTCGTCCCCGCTTTGTCAAAATCCACCGTAACCCGGTAATCCCTCGGCCCGTCCTCAATCGTCCTGACCATTCCTTCCCCGTACTTCATATGGCGCACCCGGTCTCCTTCTCCATATTCCAGTGCTGCCGCCTTGCCCTGGCCGCCGCGGTTCAAACCGTTCACTCCGGAAAGGCTGTCCAGGCCGCGGGCAATAAAGGGCCTGTTCTCCTCCGCCGTCTTCTTCGGCTTCACCACCGCCCTCGGACGAAAATCCGTCACTGCATCCGTTCCATAGTTTCCTCCATAGGGCGCGCTGCGGAAGCGCTCCCGGATCTCCTGATTTTCTTCAAACTCCTCCAGCTCCGGGAATTTACGGAATACCGGAACTCTTTCATCCATCAGATCCTCCGGCACTTCCCGGATAAACCGGCTGACCGGATTGTACTGCGTTTCCCCGCGCACCATGCGCTGTCTGGCGCAGGTCAGCGTAAGCTCCTCCTTCGCCCGCGTGATTCCCACATAGGCGAGCCTGCGCTCCTCTTCGATGGCGGAAGGATCGTCCGAAGTAATCGTCATATAACTGGGAAAAATGCCGTCCTCCATTCCTGACAGGTACACATACGGGAATTCCAGACCCTTTGCGGAGTGAAGCGTCATGAGCAGCACCCGGTTGTCCGCCCCGTCCACGTTATCCACATCCGCCACCAGCGCCACCTCTTCCAGAAAACCGGACAATGTCGGTTCGTCATGGCTGCTTTCATAGGCAACCACTTTGCTGATGAACTCATCGATGTTCTGGATTCTGTCCTGAGCGTCCTCCTCGTCTGAATCCTCCAGTTCCTTCACGTAGCCGGTACTTTCCAGCACATCCTGCACCAGCTCTTCCAGACTGTAATACGCCATTTTGCTGCGGAAAGCACGGATCATGGTCGTGAAGGGTTTGATCTTTGCCGCACCCTTTCCCACCGCCATAATCTGATCCGCCTCACAGAGCGCGTCAAAAAAGCTGATCGCCCGCCCGTCCGCATAGTCCTGCACCCGCAGGATCGTCGTCGCTCCGATCCCTCTTCTTGGCACGTTGATGATACGCTTCACCGCGAGATCGTCCCTGCCGTTGTCGATGGTTTTCAGGTAGGCCAGAACATCCTTGATTTCCTTTCTGGCATAGAAATTCACACCACCCACCACATCATAGGGAATCCCCTCCATGATGAAACGCTCCTCCAGCAGACGGGACTGGGCGTTGGTACGGTACAGAACGGCAAAATCC
>DXHY01000028.1 GCA_019113175.1 Candidatus Eisenbergiella stercoravium
CCCCACAAGAAAAGGCGGTACGCTCCCCCCTCCACGGGGCGCATACCGCCTTTTCTTGTTATCCAGCCCTCCGGCTGTATCGGTTGAGCAAAAGTCAGCGTGGGAATGGTGTGGTATCTTTATCTAAGTGAATCCCCGCTTTCCCATTTGGAAACGGCCTGCCGGGAAACCCCGATCCTGTCCGCCAGCTCCTCCTGAGAAATTCCCCTGATTTTTCTTAACTGCTGAATTCTGTCCGCGAGATTCATTGTTACCTCCATGCCGAAGCGTCGCAAATCCTGAGCTTATGTTTTCAGTCTGATTATAACAGACGGGACGTGCCGGAGCCACCAGCCTGTGCTGGAAATCTGTCAACCTGCGGGTGCGTTTTGTCAACCGGAGCGGTTTTTCTTCTTTTCCGGATTTCCTTATAAATTCCTTAGAGTCTCCTTTTATCATTGAAGTATCAATGATCACGGCTTGTTACAAGGCCAGAGTAAAGGGAGGTTTCTGATGAATCACAAAATCATTTCCGCCGCCGGCGTTCCTTCGAGAACTGAATCGAGAACCGGACAGCACGGTATCACCGAAACAGGATTGAAATGGATTGCTCTTGTATCCATGCTGATGGACCACATCTATTATTTCTTCGGATATACGAATCTGATTCCCTGGTGGTTTGGGCTGGCCGGCCGCCTGGCGGCGCCACTGTTTCTCTTCTGCCTGGTGGAAGGCTTTTTTCATACCGGAAGCCGGAAAAGGTATTTTCTCAAAATGCTCTGTATTGCCGCTCCCATGGGGCTGCTGCACTTTTTTATGCGTTTTGGGAATTTTCTTGTCCGGCCGGACGGCTTCTATCCGCAAAATGCCATGATGTCCTCTTTTCTTATTCTGATCGTATGCTTTCAGGCGTTTGAGTGGATTGCGAGCCGCAGGCCCGGAAAGGCCGCTGCCGGATGCGGCATTCTCCTCGCACTTCTGGCCTGGCCCTTCCTTGCCGGAATATTGAGCGGCACCAACGCCGTCATCGCTACGGCCGTTGGAATTCTCGGCTATACCATTCTGCCTGTAATCAATATTTCAGGAGATGTGACCATCCCCATTCTGATGACGGGCATCGTGCTGTATTTGACGCACAGGAACCGGAAAATACAGGCGGCCGCTCTGGTTGCAGTCAACTTCGCATGGCATTTTATACTGGTATTCCTTCAGGTCAGAACCTGGCCCGGTTTTGAACTTTCCCAGATGTTTACTGTCTACTATGAATGGATGGGGGCCGTTTTTGCAGTGCCGTTTCTCCTGTGTTATAATGGCAGACGTGGAGCCGGGCATGGAAAATTCTTTTATATCTTTTATCCGGCTCATATCTACATCCTGTATGCGTTATCCTGGCTTCTTATGGCGGCAGCCTGAAACAAAGGAGACTATCCATGGCGAATATTATAGCAGTTGATGATGATGCTGATGTACGCAGTCTTTTAACGACAGCCCTGCAGCGTGACGGCCATATCGTGAAAGCATTCCCGACGGGCAGCGGTCTGACGGCAGAAAGCTGCAGATGGGCGGACTGTATTTTACTGGATGTGATGATGCCGGGCGAGGACGGATTTGCAACCTGCCAGCGCATCCGGTCCATTGCCGACTGTCCGATTTTATTCCTCACTGCCAGAACCGAAGAAGCCGATATTATCCGGGGGCTCGGCCTGGGAGGAGACGATTATCTGATGAAGCCCTTCCGTGTCACAGAGCTCCGAGCCAGAGTCAACGCCCACCTCAGACGGGAAAGACGTACGCCTCACAGCCGGATCAGAAAAGGGGAACTGGATTTTGACCTGAAGGAACGTCTGGTTTATCATAATGAAATTCCCATCCGGCTGACCCGCAGCGAATATGCGATCTGCGAGCATCTGGCAGTCCACGCCGGACAAAGCTTCTCCAAGGAGCAGATCTATGAGGCGGTGTTCGGCTTTGACGGCACAGCAGACGACTCCGCCATCACAGAGCACATCAAAAATATCCGGGCAAAGCTTCGCACGGTCGGGTGCGAACCGATCGAAACGGTATGGGGGGTAGGATATAAATGGAAAAGGGAACAGCAGTAAAAAACAGACGCAGAAGGATCGGTTTAAATGCCCTTTTCTGGCGCTACCTGATTGCCTCCGGCAGCCTTGCAGCGACCCTGTGCGTCCTGTGGCTGCTCCTGTTTAACATCCTCGTCAATATGGAGGTCGTCATGTCCGCATATACCGCAGTCAGAGGTCTGACGGAAACAGAACGGATGCTGCAGGAGCAGGCGGTATTCGATCCGGAAGCAATTCCTCATTTCTACGAGTGGGCACTGGTGGAGGACGGCGAGATTACAGACAGCAATATGAATCAGAAGCAGCTGAAATATGCCCGCAGGGAACTGTCCGGCGATTCGGCCCCTCACGGATGGTTCTATTCTCAGTATTTCCATCTCGTACCCCTGCAAAACGGACAGACCGTCATGCTGGAATATGACTACTCCGTCTGTTATGCCGATCCGGTTTTGAATGCCATTCTGCCTGATTTTCAGACGGTTTATATCGGACTGCTGCTGGCGCTTCTTCTGGTATTGATCGGCCTGTGCACCGGACACTATACCAGAATTCTTCGAAAGGATACGCAGACCATTGCGGACGCCTGTGAAATGGTGCGCAGCCGCAGGCTGGATAAGCCCCTGTATGGGCAGGCCCGCGTAAAGGAGCTGCAGGCAGCTCTTGCCACAATTGAAACGCTGCGCCGGGAGTTATCCCATTCCCTGGAAGAACAGTGGACTGCAGAACAGCGCAAAAATGAAGCGCTCTCTGCCCTGACACATGATCTCAAAACACCGCTTACCGTTATCAGCGGAAATGCAGAGCTGCTCGCGGAGGATAATCTGACACAGCAGCAGAAAGAACTGGCCCTGGCAATTCTGCGGGGTGCCGTCCATGCCGAAGATTATGTGAAACGTCTGCGCGAGGTAACGGCAGGAGCTTTTTGGGCATCAGACCGGGAGGAAATCCCTGTCCGTTCTCTGTTGTCCGCCATTATTCAGCAGGGTCGCGATTTATCTGCTCAAAAAGGTCAGATTTTTGCTGTGGATCGTTCTGTTGCTGCATTTTCAGATGAAACTGTGGAAATTGAGAAAGATGAAGTACTGCGGGCCATGGAAAATCTGCTCAGCAATGCGTTCCGCTTTACACCACCCGGCGGAACCATCCTCCTGGGCGTGGAGCTGCAGACAGGGCGGACAGGGTTCTGGATTCAGGACAGCGGCCCGGGATTTTCGCCCGAGGCGCTGACAAAGGCCGGAAAAACCTTTTATACGGAAGATAGCAGCCGCCCTCAGGGCGGACATATGGGCATGGGCCTTTATTTTGCATCTCAGATCGCTCAGAAACACGGGGGATGCCTGTCTCTTGAGAATACCGCCATGGGAGGAAGAGCCTGCCTGTGGCTGAAAATAAAACAGGAAATTGGGTGAAGAGGTAAGACCGCCTTCCGGTTTGTCAGCCGCATACACTATATGGGGCGTAGAGGAAGCAGTTTCCGGAATATCAGGACTTTGGGGCTGAAAAAACAGAACTTTCAAATGAACATCAGGACTTACTGACTTACACACCAGGAGACTATAACCATGCCAAAAGGAATCATTCTGTTGGGCCCCTCCGGGTCCGGAAAAACCACGCTGGGAAAGCTTGTCGCCGGAAGACTTGGAGTCGCTTTTCTGGACATCGACGATTATATCTGGAAAAAGGATACGGCAATTCCGTACACCGTAATGTACACAAAAGCAGAGAAAATCAAACGGCTCATGGCCGCGGTGGAAAAATCGGGAGAATTTGTCATGGCCGGTTCCATGAACAGCTTTCATGAACACTTTGATCCCTTTTTTCTGCTTGCGGTTTATCTGACCGCTGAGGAAAATCTCCGCGTCAACCGTGTCCATGACCGTGAACTGGCAGAATTCGGAAAACGGATTCTGCCAGGCGGCGATATGTTTGAAGCGCATCAGGCCTTTTTAAAGGATTCCGCAGGCTATGACCACGGCGCGGCGTCCTGCAGCAGCGAGCAGCATGAGCTTTGGCTCAGCCAGCTCAAATGCCCGATTCTCAGGCTGGATGGGGGAGAGGATCTGGAGAAGAATGCGGGAAAGATTATTGCGGCATATGATCAGGCGCATTACTCCATAATTCCCGGACCATAATCAGTCAGCGCCGTGGTGATATAGGTATCCCCCAGCATATCCTGATTCTCATACGCAAACTGCCACAGCTTTTTATAATACGCTTTCTTAACTGAATTATATTCCTCTTTTCCGGCCAGATTATGGCATTCTCCCGGATCAGTGGTTAAATCGTAAAGCTCGTCGAAGTCAAAGCCATTATATACGAACTTATATTTGTCATCAAACACAGCCCTCTGTATTCCATACAACTCGTTTCCATTGCTCTGTGTAAAGAGCTCCGTTCTCCAGTTTTCAGGACGCTCTCCCTTCAGAAACGGGACCAGTGATCTGCCGGCAAATCTTCTGCCCGCGGAGATACCGGCCAATTCCAGAAATGTGGGCGCATAGTCTGCCAGTGAAACCAATGCTTCCACAGCCTCTCCCTTCGCCTTAATTCCGCCATATCCCACCACCGAGCAGATGTGATAAGCTTCCTCAAAGCAGGGCAGACCTTTCGTCCACAGTCCGTGAGCAGCCGCATAGTCTCCATGATCTGACAGATATATCACAATCGTGCGATCCAGCAGCTTTCTGTCCTCCAGCTCATTCAGGATTTCCCCAAAAAGAGCATCCTCATAGCTGCAGAAGGCAAGATAATGCTGCAGGCTCCGTTTCTGTTCCTCCCGTGTCAACTGGCGGAATCGCTTCTGTGTCCTTCGGTACAGATTGGGCTTATCTTCAAGATCATCCTCAAAGCTTTCCGGAAGTTCGATTTTCTCCAGAGGATACAGCTCCAGATATTTCTCCGGTACAAAATAGGGATCATGCGGCCCCAAAGTTCCCACATACATACAGAAGGGCTCATTTTCAGGAAGTTCCTTTATTTTCTCTCTGGCTGTCCTGACTACGTCCTCATCTCCAAAAGGATTTTCTGACTCTCCATACTGATGGTATTCAGGAAAACCGACACGCATGATTTCCCCGTCCCCTCTGACCGCTCCTTCCGTAAGATAATCCTTTTTCTCAAACCAGCGCCAGTCCCGCATATCCGGAAATCTTCCCTGCTTCTCCGGCTCTCCGGTCTGGCCGCTTCTCCTGTTAAGCAGCTCAAATCCTCTGTGCTGCGGACCTTCCAACGCGCTGACATGCCATTTCCCGCTGTAATACAGATGATATCCGTTTTCCTTCAGATCCTCGGAAAACAGCCTTACGTTATCATACAATCCCTTTGACAACGCATCTGCAAGATTCACATTGTTCCACACCCCATGCCGGGATGGATACAGTCCGGAAAAAAATGTTGCTCTGCTGGGACAGCAGTGAGGCGAAGGGCAGTACGCCCTTCGAAATACCACTCCGTTATCCGCCAGTCTTTCCAGATTCGGCATTTTGGCTTTACCGAATGTGGGCTGCATGTCCCCCCTCTGCTGATCCGTCATGAAAATCAGAAAATTCGGTTTCATAAAATTTTATCCCCCTGAAAATAATTCATCCTACTCTTTCCCCATAAAATAACCGTTATTCACAATCCTTCCCCGCATTCCAAAATCGATCTCCGGAGTAGCATAATCATAAATCAGCAGCCCCTCCCTGCCGTTTTCCGCCTCCTTTACGATTCTTCCGTTACAGTCAAAAATGGCTGTAGGAGCGGTCTGCCATCCGGATGTTGTATTTACGGACGCCACCGTCATCACATTTTCCACCGCACGGGTGATCAGATGCGAGGTTATGATATTCCGCCGGACAGGGTTCGGCTCTTCAGATGTATCGGAGAAGGAAACAAAGCACAGTTCTACCCGTTCCTGATACAACTCTCTGAAAAGCTCAGGGAACCGCACATCAAAACAGATCCGGAATCCGATTCTGATGTGATCCACTTCCAAGATACCGGACCTGTCTTCCCTGACAAAATGGTCTTCATCCCAGCCCCATAAAGCCTTCTTATCATAAAATCCTGACAGCTTTCCGTCCTCTCCAATCACCGCCATGGTATTCCGGCGTTTTTCTCCATCAAACCGAACAGTTCCCACCGCAATGAACATCCGGTTCTGCCGCGCCAGATCTTCAATTTGCCGCAGTGCCTCTTCCACCTCCTCCGCATGAATGTCATCTACCGCGGTTTCCAAAGGCGGATAGCCGCACAGGGCACATTCGTGAAAGACCAGAAGCCTCACAGACTGCGCTGCCGCGCCTTTGACAGCGCGGCAGATATGGGCCATATTATCTGAAATGCGGCTGCTGCCCGCAAATTGATAAAGACCAATTCTCATAACCTGTTTCCTCATATATTGCCACATTTATTGACAATCGCATCATAATGTTCGTTTTGTAAAAGGCGGGTTATAATCTTCCATGACAGCGCCTCCATCTACTTGCGTATTATCTTGCGTACTTTCTTCCTGGATACAGCAGATTGAAACTCTTACCATTTCCCTTGCAGCCGCATCATTTCCGCTCCCTTTGTCCGCCTGCAGCGTCCGCTCCTGCCAGGCTCGCTATCCCGGCTATCAGCCTTCCTCACCGCACATCCCCGCCGTCAAAGGGATCTCCGCACTGGGGACAAAATTTCGGTGGGTAGGCGGGATCCTCCGGCTCCCAGCCGCATTTGTCACAACGGTAAATGGGCGCTCCGGCAGGTCTGGGCTTTCCGCATTCCGTGCAGAAATTTCCCTGGTTCACGGTTCCGCAGGAACAGGTCCATCCTGCTGCGGGACGGGGCTTTCCACACTGAGGACAGAATTTTCCGGTGTTCACCGCGCCGCAGCTGCAGGTCCAGCTTCCGGCGGTCTGCGCCGTCTGGGAGGTACCGGCTGCCTGAGCATTCCCGTTTCCTGCGCTCCCGGACTGAACATTCCCGCCCTGTGCATTCTGCATGCCCGGCGCGTTTCCGTTCTGCCCTCCTGCGGTCTGCGCATTCTGCGCGCTTCCCATCTGATAGAGCTGCGCCGCATTGAAGCCGCCAGCCTGTCCGGCCATGTTCATCCCGGCAAAAGCCATCATGGGGCCGGTAGCCGTGTTCCCGGCGGCTGTGCGCATGGCGTCTGCCTGTGCGCCCACCAGTGTGGCCGCCGCCATGTTGGGATTCCGCAGGACGGCGGATTTCTGCATGTCGCGGATCATCTTTTCATCCTCTTCCGAAGCGGTCACGCTGCTGACGCCAAAGGAAGCGACGGCAATTCCACGCAGATGGAGCCATTTTTCGCTCAGCACCTGATTCAGCGCATCAGAAATCTCAGCCGTATGGCCGGGCAGGGCGCTGTAACGGATTCCCATTTCTGAAATCTTTGCGAAGGCAGGCTGCAGCGCGGTCATCAGCTCGCTTTTCAGCATGCTGTCCAGGTTGTCTCTGGTATAGGCGCGCTCCACGTTGCCGCATACATTCGCGTAAAAGCAGAGAGGATCCACAATGCGATAAGAATATTCGCCATGGCACCGGATCGAAATGTCCACATCCAGACCGATGTTCGTATCCACCACGCGGAAAGGCACCGGATTGGCCGTGCCGTATTTATTTCCTACGATTTCCTTCGTATTAAAATAATACACCCGCTGATCCCTGGGCGCCTCCCCGCCAAAGGCGAAGCGGATACCGAACAGTTCAAAGGATTTCCGGATATTTTCTCCCAGATCTCCATAGAAAATGGAAGGCTCCGACGACATATCATAAATGTACTCTCCCGGTTCGGCACAGACCTCCATAACCTTCCCCTGATCCACGATCATCATACACTGGCCTTCATTAACCGCAATGACGGAGCCATTGGAAATGATGTTTTCCGATCCTTTCCGGTTGGAGCCTCTTCTGGACGTCCGTTTCTGGCCCTTCACTGCCAGAACCTCCTGAGACAGGCTGTCGCAGTAAAAATATTCCTCCCACTGATCTCCGAGTACCGATGCCGCAGCACCAAAGGCCGCCTTGATTAATCCCATATTTTTCCTTCCTTTCCTTTTTCTCAGAAATTTTTTGAATTTCCGGAGCCATCTGAGGATGAGCTTTCCTTTCTGAAAAACTGACTCAGACAGCTTCCGCCTTCTCCCCTGCAGTTATCCTCATTATAAGGGACAGACGGTGGTTTTGCAAATATGTCAGCTTTTTCTGGACTGCCCGTCTGAAATATAGTAGACTGAGAAAAAAAGGGAGGGGATTCATATGCTGTTTTCAAAAAAATGGGAAGAAGTATACTGTACATCAGATCAGGAAGCCTTCTTTCGGGCAAAATATATCCTGGACGAGCAGGGAATTCCTTTCAAAACGGAACTGATGAACAATCAGCTGCGCCTTTCCTTTAATAATACGGATGGATCCCGCGCGGCTCTGAGCAGGGACGGCTCGGTCCGGGACTTTTATAAAATCCTTGTGAAGGAAGAGGATCAGGAACGGGCAGGTCGTATTCTGGCAGAACAGATGGAGGGGAAGATTGAAAAATGCGCTCGATAGCTCATTTTTCAATCATGCAGACGCCGAACTGGAAGTTCGGCGCGCGGGCCTCAGCAATGCTTCGACATGGAGGAAATAAAGATGGCAGAGAAATCAGAAAGCAAAGAAATCCGTGAGGCCATTCAGGCCGGAGAAGCCGCTCTTTCCAGCCTGCGGAAGGCACAGGAAAAGCTGGACAGCGCGAGAAACTGGGGCATCTTTGATATTGTGGGCGGAGGCTTCATGAGCAGTCTCATTAAGCATTCCCGCATGGATGATGCACAGGAATATATGGAAGAGGCAGGGCAGAATCTCCGCCGTTTTGAAAAGGAACTGCAGGATGTCTCCCTTTCGGACACCTTTTCCCGGAACTCATCCATGGATATCGGCTCTTTTCTGCGGTTTGCGGATTCCTTTTTTGACAATATGATTCTGGACTTTTACGTTCAGTCGCAGATCAATCAGGCCCGTGACGCGGTGGGAAACGCCATCCGGCAGGTGGAGGACATTCTGGACGGGCTCCGCGCCCTGGCGTAGCGTTTTTTCATTTCACAGCCGGACGGTTCGGCCGGCCGTCAGAGCCGGAGCACCACAAACGGCTCTGGCAGCATGACATGATTATGACAAAGCAAAGCTTTTCTCTGAAAGGAAGGTTTCTATGGGGTGTCTTGGTAATCTTTTATGGTTTCTTCTGGGTGGGTGCGTCAGCGGGCTGAGCTGGTGTCTGGCCGGTGCGCTCTGGTGCATCACCATTGTCGGCATTCCGGTTGGACTGCAATGCTTCAAATTCGCTTCACTCTGTTTTTTCCCTTTTGGAAAGGAAATCCGTTACGGCGGCGGGGCGGGCTCCCTGCTCCTGAATATCATATGGATTCTGGTGTCCGGGCTGCCGCTGGCCATCGAGTCGGCAGTTATGGGCTGTCTTCTGTGCGTCACCGTCATCGGCATTCCCTTTGGGCTGCAGCATTTTAAAATTGCGAAACTTGCACTGATGCCATTTGGGTCGGAAGTAGTGTAAATTTTTATTTTTTAAGTTTCCTTTATGAGAAAACGGATTTTTCCATGATAAAACCGGGCCGCAAAAGCCCGGTTTCATAATTTTTACACTTCCAGCTTCAGAGTTTTTCCCGGAGCAAGACTGTACCTTTTCTCTCTCAGAATAACCGTACCTCCCGGCACATCGGTCGAAACGGTCAGGCAGGGCTTTTCCCAGGAAATGCGGACGCTTCCGTTCTTTACCGGAAATTCTCCGGAGAACTTTTCCAGAATATGGATTCCCTCTGGCTGGACAGCAAATTCCTGATAGCCCGGCTTCGTCGGATACAGTCCCACAAAATAACGTCCAATCAGATAAATCGGGCTTGCTCCCCAGGCATGGCAGAGACTCTTTCCATAAGGATCTCCATACATTCCATATTTTTCATCCCCTGTCTGAGCAGGATCAAACTCTTCCCAGAAAGTAACAGCCCCCATATCCAGCATTCCGCCCCAGTATTCCAGAATTTTCTCATATACCTCTTTCAGCCTTCCCATTTTTGCCAAAACATCCAGCTCATAGTATTTGAAATAGGGCGTTGTAATCGGAGCGACCGCATCGTTACAAATCACATTTCTGAAAATGGAGGCCTTCTGGTTTTCATCCGCCACATCAAAAAGAACCGCCCAAAGATTGCTCTGCCTGCTGATATGCCTTTTTCCGGATTCATAGCTGTCTATAAAGCCGCCCTTTTCCTCATCCCAGAAATATTCCATAATATTCCTTCGAAGCTTACGCAGACGTTCTTCATATTCATGTGTCTCTTTTCCCAGTGCGGCGGCACATTCCACAACACTCTGAAGACAGTATGCGAGAAGCACCTGCTCCGCGCACATACAGCCTTCCTTGTCCAGATCGGCCCAGTCTACAAAAATCCAGTCTCCTTCTCTTCCGTACAAAAATCCAAGCTCATTCGTCTGCTGCAGACAGTACTCCAGAAGACTGATCACTTTGGGATAAATAAATTCCAGAAATTTTTGGTTCCCGGACATTTCATAGCCGTTTTTCACAGATGCGATCCAGAGCATGGAATAGTCTACGATAGTGTTCATATGCTGCTTTACCGGATCCTTTCCCCTCAAAGCAAGCAGCGTTCTCTGAACCAGCTCCTCGTCTCCGAACAGATACCGGTTAACAAAAAAACTCTGATATGCATCTCCGGACCATATCCACTGATCCCTTTTGATCCCATCCAGGATAAACAGACCGCTGCATAATCGGAAGGTTTCCTCAGACACTTTCCAGATCCGGTTCATTTTTTCATCACTGCATATAAAAGTCCCCCTCACGGGAAAGGGAATAAACTGGTGCAGTGCTTCCATCTCAATCTGTTCCGCTTCCTTTTCCGGAATATACAGATAACGGAATGCCCTTCTGCGAAAATCGGTATGTTCATCTGCATTTTCTTCCTTATAATAACAGCACTCCACATCCAGCGCTTCTGTTTCCGATTCTCCATAGCAGACCGTCACCTGAACTCCGGACGGATATCGAAGGAAATGCGGTTTTCCCGTAACGGCTCTCCCAAAATCAAACAGACAGCCTCCATTCACTTTTTTTCTGCTGACACAGGGAACTCTCTCCTCCTGATATGTAACTCTGTTCGGGTCCTGCTCCGGATTCTGATACAGACTGGAGGTTCCCGCAGACTCAATATTACCTGCCATATCATCCGCACTCCAGTCCGATCCGGTACGAATCACAGCTCCCTCTGCCCAGGCGCATGGAAGTCCATCCGGATTCGCCACAAAAATTTCAATCAGATTCCTGCCAGGCAGGCAGGTGATGATTTCCCCACACCGATGCTTTTCATCATTCACTCTCACATAACCGATACCACAGATTTTTACCTGAAAATGTTCCTCTTCCGTCAATACATACTCCCGGAACAGCCTCACATTCCGAAGGCAGTCATCCATATACCAGTATGCCGGCCAACGCATTCCCCGTTCTTCCCTCACACAGTTCTGAAGCATTCCCTGATGAATTTCAAAATCTCCGGGATACCAAATCCATTCTGCCATCTACATCCTCCTTTTTTCCCCATGTCTGCAGGCCGCTTCTGCAAGCTGATCCCAGATCTGCCGCCTGTACTCTTCTGACTCCTGCATCCGCTCCGCCAGCCCCTCCAGCTCTATCGGTGAACCCGCTTTCGCTCCGCTGTCCTCCGGCAGCTCCTTCAGATCCCCATACCAATTTTCCCTGAAAACTGAGGACTGCCAGCCGAGAGCGGGCTGACCGGCAAACGCAAAAATATTCCGCCAAAACAGATGGGACTGTCCAGGCTGGTGGCAGCAGATCATCGGCCCTGTTTCTCCCCTGTGCAGAAACAGATTTCCATACAGCTCAGACCGAATGCCGTAATCATCCTGAATCAGACAGCGTTCATCGTCCACGCTGATGTTATACCGCAGTATACTTCCTTCACATTCCCGATTCCGGTTGATTCCGGTACAGTCCAGCCAGAAACCGCCTTTATTTCCATGGGTATAATTATACTGAAAAATGGTTGTCCCCGCAGTTCCCCAGTCCGTGTCAAAAGCCGTCCCGTCATTTTCAAACAGTCTGGTCCGTCCCACCTCATTGCGCTGGATCAAAGCGTCAGATACGGCGCACACCCAGATCCCCGCGATCAGGCGGGTATCCTCCAGTGTTCCAAGCGCTCCTGCATCCAGACATACATTTCCGTCAATCAAAGGAGAAATACAGTTCGCCACAATGATCCCATCGCTGCCCGTCCGTTCGATCCGGTTTCCCCTTACCACCACATGCGTATGATGGATATCATTGATGAAATCCTCCTGCTGATTTACACGGATTCCACTGGTCAGCACATCATGCACATAATTTCCGCTGATAACAATATCGTGCAGATGGTTCTTTCCGGAAGAACGGCCGGGCATGGTCACATAGATTCCGGAATTCCAGTACATGCTTTCATAAACATTCCGGTTCCTTCGGTTTTCTCCCTGTACCTCGGAAATCTCACATCTTTCAATCACAATCCCCTGTGTAATTCCCTCCGCTTTTCCGCAGATACAAATTCCGTGTCTCACACCCCGCTCCTGCGCCCGGTTTGTAACCGCGATATTTCTTACCCGCCAGAAGCTGACTCCGTCCAGATACACAGCAGCGCGGGCTCCATCTCCATGGATGACCGGCCTGACCTCCGTATTATCATCCCCATAGGCATCCACCGTAACAGGACTTTCCTCACTCCCGGAGCCCTTTGGACAAAGCATCCCGTTCCAGCTTCCGCCTCTTTTCAGATAAAGGGTATCTCCAGGCTGGAATTCCTGTGCATTTGCACGCTCCAGAGATTTCCACGCCATTTTCGGAGACAGGCCCGTACGGGTATCATCACCATTGATATTGTCCAGATAAAAGCTTCTTCCCTGTTCCATTATTACCTCCATGCTTGCAGCACTGTAAAATGCAGCTGCAATTTCCATTCATTCCGCTTCTGGTGGATGCATTATCTTTTCACCCATATAATCCGTTCCGGAATAATGCTTTTCTTATTTCGTACAGTCCGATGATGATTCCGGGGAAACCGTCCGGTTCTTCCGTTTAAAATATTTTTGCACATTTAACAGACAATGTCCAGATTTCTTTTTCCCCATAAGAACAAGCATCACAGGGGTTCCTGCTATCACGGCACCTTCCTGCTCATAAAAGTTTTCAGGGGCAGGAACGACCTGAATCAGCCGATCCTGCCCCTGCCTAATGCTGCTTCTGCAAAAGATTGAGCTTCGCAATATTTTCCAGAGATATCTGCGTGTTCACGATCCGCAGCCACCCTTCCTGTCTGTTAATTCCGGAAATCATACCCTTCACGCTGACATACTCTCCATCCTGAAAATATTCCGCCTCAACCATGTCCCTTTTCCCGATCCGGGACAGCCTGCTGTCCAGTTCTTCCCGCTCTTCTTCTGAAAGGCTGCGCTTCGGGACGCGCACCCGCTCCTTTTCCCGGAGCGCCTCCTGAAACCCCTTCAGCGCATCGAAGGGCATGAACTGCTTTGCCCGGTCCGCCCGATCCATCTTAGGCCTTACTCTGTTCCGTTTTCCTGTTCTTTCCATCTGTTCTCTTCCCTGTTTTCATTTTCAACGCCCGCTTCCGGCTCCTTCTCTGCCATATCTCCGGTCAGCTCTTCGCTGAATTCTCCGCTCTTATGGCCTCCGATCTGACGGTTGCGTTCTATTGTGGTCCCCGCTTCCTGCAGATCCATTCCCCGGAGAATGGCATTTTTCCCGAATTTTTTCTTGATTTCCAACGCTGCCTTCTGCGCCCTTCTGTCCCGCTCCGTCTCCTCCCTGTCCGAAAACAGGCTGTACTGTACATAGTTCTCCCGCGTTACGTTGTTGGCCGTCAGGCTCAGGCGGCGGATGGGAAGCGCCGGATCTGTGATCCGGTCATAGACCTCACAGACATGAGGAACGATGGCCCGATAGGTATTGGCAGCTTCGGGGAGCGATGCCGTCCCATGCACATGTCCCAGCTTCAGGGCGTTGGAATAGCCCAGAGAAAGAGTCACGGATTCCGTAACCAGTCCACGGTCCGCAAGCTCCAGACAAAGAGCGTCCGTCATCTCCTTCACCACCAGACGGCATTCCTCGTGGGTATAGTCCCGCGCCAGTACCTGTCCGCTGGAAATGGAGCTGTTTTCCGGACGGTATGCCTTGATATCCGCCATGGTCACGCTTTCCCGTCCCCAGGCATGATCGATCAGAAGCTCCGCGTCCACGCCGAACATCCGGTAAAGCGCGTCCTCGTCCGCCTGCGCCACGTCCTTCATGGTCAGAAGCCCCAGGCTTCCCAGGCGGTTCACCGTTCCCCGTCCGATCCGCCAGAAATCCGTCAGCGGCCTGTGCTCCCACAGGGTCTTCCGATACAGCTCCTCTGTCAGAAAACCGATATGATCCTCCGCATGCTTTGCCGTAATGTCCAGCGCCACCTTTGCCAGATACAGGTTCGTCCCGATTCCCGCCGTCGCCGTTATTCCGGTCTCTCTCTTCACATCTTCCATGATCGTTATGGCAAGCTGCCTGGCGGTCATTCCATACATGTTCAGGTAATCGGTCACATCCAGAAAGGCTTCATCAATGGAATAGACATGGATGTCCTCCTTCGCCACGTATCTTAAATAAATGGCGTAGATATTGGCTGAATATTCAATATAAAGCTTCATCCGCGGCGGCGCCATAATATAGGAAATCTGCTTCGGGATCTCAAATACCCGGCAGCGGTTCTTCACTCCCAGAGCCTTCAAAGAAGGCGAGACCGCCAGGCAGATCGTTTTGTCTCCCCGTTCCGGATCCGCCACCACAAGATTTGTGGTCAACGCGTCCAGACAACGCTCCACACACTCAACCGACGCGTAGAAGGATTTTAAATCAATGCAGAGATAGCTTCTGTTTTCCATTTTTCCTTACGTTCTTCCATCATAATCCTTTTCCGGATATCAGGATAAAGTATACCGGCTTTCTGAGAAGTTTATGCCGGCTCCGTACTATTCTCCTCAGGAAGTCTCTCCAGCAAAAAGACCACAGGGCGAACTCCGTCCGTGCAGCAGGTTATTGTTTTATCCGGATACCTCCACCAGTATTCCTCATTCGGTTTTCTGGGAACCCGTTCAATCGACATACGGCTGATTTCCGGATAAAGCTGAACCCAGGCCCAGGGACAGAAGCCCTCCGGCATGATGGCCTCTTTGTCAGATCGGTAAAGAAAAGTCTGGCCCGTTTCCAGAATGGGGCAGGACCCTGCTGATCCTCCTTCCGTCAGATAAGCTTCAGCTATTTCCCGATAAAATTCCTTCTTCAGCACAGTAATTTTCACATTCATTCCGGCTTCCCCCCTGGTTTGTCTTCTTTTAATAGAACATATGTTCTATTAAAGAATAGCATAAAAACAGTAAAATTACAATAGCGGGCAGATAAAAGTTGAACACACCGTGTTATTCAAAAGCCCGCCAGATTATATGAAGGATATTTCACTGATTTTTCCATCAAAATAGACGAAATCCCCATCGGAATATTTCCAGACGGCCTGAAATTTTGACGGCTGTCTGATTCCGTTTTCAGAAAGCCGATAATCACTGCAGACTGCGGACCATGGTATATATTCCATGCTGCCGTCTTTTTGGGTTACAGCCCTGTCATTCGTAGTAAAGGAAATCATCTCATACTTTTCATTAAAGGTAAAAATTCCGCCTGCCATCTGCCCTCCACGGCGGATTACCGCCCGCACTTCAAAATCTCCGGCATCCTCCAGGGTGATGTAGTCCTGAAGCAGAACGGACGGCGCAAACAGGCTTTCCGCCAGAAAAGTGACCAGACATGCCTGGTCCATCTTCGGCCCTTTCTGGTCAAACAGAGTAACCGCTTTTGCGATCACGCCTTTCATGCCCCCTCTTTCATTATGATAATAGTCATATCCTTCAAACGGAATTCCAAACAGACTGCTGTCGATCAGCGCCATTCTGCATGGCTTTTTCACAAAATTATACTGCAGATAATCAATGGACAACACCGGTCCATTTCGTGTCTGCCAAAACTCAACATCATGATATTTCATTTTCAGACAGGACATTTTCGGCGTTCCGATATAACCGCAATGCTCCACGTATCTGCGAATGGCTGCAGGAAGATGGGAAAAATCCTCTTCCGTAAAAATCCCGTTTTCTGTCAATCCCTGATTCTCCGACAGAAGCATGGAAATGTCTTTCCGGAACCTCCTTTTGACCGGAGAAAACGGAATACAGAACCAGACCATGATCCCACCGGCGAAGGCCACGAGCACTCCTGTCACAGTTATCCACATAATTCCGCTTCCTCCCATCATTCAAATTCCTCCGCATATTTTTCCGCCCGTTCCATTCCCATATACAGTCTGGCATACAGGCGAAACAGTTCATCTGTTTCTTTCACATCAAAATCTGCAAACAGCAGTTCCAGAAGCTGCCGCTGCCGTTCCGCCATTTTTTTCTCATACAGTTCAGCCTTCTCTGTTAAAACCACCTGTACGGAACGTCCGTTTCCCGACACCAGTCGGACAAAACCTTTCTTCTCCAGAGCCGCCGCCAGCTTTTTAATATTCTGCCTTGAACAGCCCATCACCTCTCCGATATTGGTTAAGGTTCGCGGCTCGGGACAGCATTCCGCCATTGCGAGAAGCAGCCACTGCTTCATGGAAATCTCCGTCTGCAGTTTTTCACCGGCAGTCTGCAGGCGGTTTTGCAGAATAAAAATACTTGCAAAAACTGCCTGCTCTTTATGCTGTGTGTCACAGCCGTATTTCTCAAACAGCGCTTCCATTTTCATTCGTTTTACCCTTCCTTTGTATTTAAAAAATTTCATGTTTCTGATTTTAATTATAGTAACTTATTACTATACGTCAAGATATTAACTTTCCGGATTCTTTTACCACTGCAAGCTTCGGTTTTCTTTCAGTCGTGGAACATCATGTTCCTTTCCTAAAATCCATAAAATAAAAGGACCATGCTCATCACATGATCCCTGAAAAAAGCTTCTTAAACCCATTTTATTACAATTTGTACCTCAAATCTCCATTCTGCAGCACTTCTAATTTTCCGGCATACATTTCTTCAATCACCTGCTCACATGATACCCTGCGCATGCGCATTTCCTTTGAAGTATCATGAACTCTAAAGGTCGTCTGCTTATGTTCCCGTCGTTCTTTCAGATATGCCTGGATATACGGTTCTGCATCTTTCTTCGACAAATTTCCATCTTTATTGAGCCGCATGAATGCGGAGAGTACGCTGATACATCTTGCTCCGCCCAGACTCACAATTCCATTTCGCGCATTTTTATCATCAGAGCAGAAAACATAAATTTGTCCGCCAGGTTTTGTACTCAGCATCTGAAGCAGTACATAGCTTTTTAACTCCCCAAGATTCCTGCCCTCTCCAATCTCATCGCAGTCTGCCTTCAGTTCCCGCAAAAAAGATTCCTTCGATATTGTCAGATAGTCCAGCGCCTGCAGATGTGTAAAATTTTCCTCGAAATATCCCCTTTTATATGCTTCGCAGCCATTCTTCAGCATACTCGTATACATAGCCTCTGCAGAATTTGAATATATGGCATGCAGTTCATCTATTATTTCCTCATCCGTTGTGCAATGAATGTATCCTTGGGAAATTTTATCATCAAGCCATTCAGGTGAGTTGCCAATATTATGCCTTGTCAACTCAATTTTAATCTGTTCATGGCAGTAAAACCGGTATCCCTGCATTTCCATTATCCGGTCAATCATCTTATTCTGCTCATCCTTACGGATTAAATGAGTCTTTGAAATAAAATCAGTATCCAGCAAAGCATATTTTTCCTTTTTCATATGCTCACCTTAACCCTTACTAAAAAAGCTCTTTCTGATTTTTTCCAGATACTCCTTATCCGATTTTTCCCGGCTGTCTGTCAACAATTCCTTGTCCCTGTTGCTTTCCATATCATCGAGTAAACTGCCGAAATACAAAAGCTCTTTGCTGTTCTGCTGCCACCCAAGTGCTTTTCCGGTTCGTTTTATCCGCTCCTGCACAAAGAATGCGTCAATTTTAAGAAGTTCCTGAGCCCTTGAAACTGATATAGTATGATTTTCCACAAGCCGAAGGACAACCGCCTTAAACGGAAGCGCAAACAGTTCCATAAGAGTCAGTACATCATCCGCGGATATCCTCTCACCATTTATTCCGTACAGCCTGATCTGCTCATCCAGCATACTGTCCGGCATCAATAACAAACCCGCAAAAGCGTTTGCTTCCAAATCCTCCTGCGATACAGCCATGTCATCCACTGTTTTCGAATCCAACAGAGATCCGCTTGTAATCGTATCAGGATCAATATCCTCTGCATAACAATGAATATGGTATAATTCATGTGCGGCAGCAAAAAACTGTTTACACATTGCAAGTTCAGAATTCACACAAAGGAACAGCGTTCCTTTCTTTACAAATGTAAATGCCCATAGTTCCTCGTCTTTAAACGGATATCTGAGTATCTCCAGGGATAATTCTCTTTTTCTTGCATAGTTCATAATAATTCCAAATATGGCATCGCGGATGATGGTGCTTCCACAATAATTTGCGGCAAAAGCCTTTGCCAGAGCATTTACCTTATCAAATTGCCTCGGCTGCTTATTAAATAAACTTTCCTCAAAAATATCTCCCATTAATCATCCTCCCACGCAATCATCATGGCTTCTCCATTCTCACGGACCTTTTTATGGAACAGAATCATATCGGAAAGTTCATCGGCTATTACCAGAGCCTGTTTTGCCTGCTCAGACTGAACCTTTCCCATAAATACATGAACAATGTTGGTATCCGCATGTATGGAAGGTATCTTTGTCAGCTCTTCCATTTTTACACCAAGATACTCCGCAATGGATTTAAGCTCAACAGCGTTGATCATACGTGTTCCATTAAGCATCTTGTTGACTGTCTGCTTATTTGTCCTGAGAGCATTCGCAAGATCTGTCTGTTTTTTATTTTGCTTTTTGAGCAGGGAAAGTATATTACCTGCAATTATCATATTCATATCGACCATTATCTTTGCCTCCTTCTCAGGTAAAAGAGTCATCCTTTTTCACTAATATTATACATTGGGAAATTATATTGGTCAATAATTTATTTACTACATATGCCCATTTTTTAATTTTAGTAACTATTTAAGTTATTTTTATCAACTTCCATTTGGTCATTATGAATTTTTCTTTCCACAGTGATTGTGTATGCATTTATCAAACAAAGAACCGGTAAAAATACATATTACAGTAAAATCTCCCTCAAATCTTGTGAACCCCCGGGAAATCCGCTATAATCGGAAGTGTTGAGTTTCAATAAGACTGAATGCCGTCTGACAGCGGCAGAAAACATGGAGGAGCGGGAAAAATCAAAGATTTTTTCCTGGAAATTGGACTTGCGTCCAATTTCTTCTTAAATCAAATGCCGCCCGACGGCGGCAGAAAACAGAGGTAGATATGAAAATCGAACTGCAGAATCTCACGAAAAAATTTCCGGCCCGGGGCAGAAAGGGCGGCGAGGTCACTGCCGTCAATGATTTTTCCTTTGAAATCCCGGACGGAGAGCTGATCGCCCTGCTCGGGCCGTCCGGCTGTGGAAAGAGCACTACGCTGAACATGATCTGCGGCCTGGAGAAGCCCACCGGGGGCAGAATTTTTTTTGGAGAGGAAGACGTGACAGCGCTTCCGCCGGAGCTGAGAGGCGTGGGCATGGTGTTTCAGAATTATGCTCTTTACCCGCACCTGACTGTGTGGCAGAATATCCTGTTCCCGCTGGAAAATCTGAAGGGAAAGGACCGTCCCTCCAAAGAGGAAATGAACCGAAGAGTGACTGAGACCGCAAAGCTGGTTCAGATCGAAGAGCTGATGGACCGAAAGCCCAGAGAGCTTTCCGGCGGCCAGCAGCAGCGCGTGGCCATTGCGCGGGCGCTTGTCAAGATGCCCAGAGTCCTTCTGCTGGACGAGCCCCTGTCCAACCTTGACGCAAGGCTCCGTCTGCAGACCAGGGAAGAAATTCGTAAGATACAGAAAGAAACCGGAATTACCACGGTTTTTGTTACTCACGATCAGGAAGAGGCCATGAGCATTTCCGATCATATCGCGGTGATGAAAGACGGCGTCCTGATGCAGAACGGCAGGCCGCAGGAGGTTTACGACGATCCGGCGAACCTGTTTGTGGCACGTTTCCTGGGAACTCCGCCCATCAATGTGTTTGAGGGAAGGGTGAAAGGAGAAAAGCTCCTGATTGGAGAGGAAACCGTACTTTCCGTAAGCGGCGTGCCGGATCAGGATGTGTGGATCGGTATCCGCCCGGAGGGCTTCATACCCAGTCCGGATGGAGAACTTGGCTGCGAATTGTCCAGGGTGGAGGTTATGGGCCGGGATATCAGTATCGTTTCCACCCATAAGGCCTGCACGAACCAGACCATCCGCTCCATTATCAACGCGGATACGCAGATCGATACATCCGCCCGTACCGTGCGTTTTTCTCTGAAGCCCGGAAAGGTCTTTCTGTTCCATAAGCAGAACGAAGAACGAATCCGGCTTTAAGATGAAGGGAGATTCACATGCAAGATCAAAATAAAAAAGCCTGGCTGTATCTGCTGCCGGCGCTCATTTTCCTGATTGTTTTTATGGTATATCCGCTGATCGACGTTTTCATCTATTCGCTGGAGGAAGGCTACAATTTTGCCTCTCAGACCTATTATGGCGTCGGTTCCTACAACTACTCCTATGTTCTGCATGATCCTTATTTCCTGCAGGCGGTGAAGAACACCTTTCTGCTGGTCGTCATCACGGTTCCCGTTTCCACAGGGCTCGCCCTTCTGATTTCCCTGGGCTTAAGCTCCATCAGACCCCTGCGTGAGCTTTATCAGACCATCTACTTCCTTCCTTATGTGACCAATACCCTGGCTGTCGGCCTGGTTTTCATGATTCTGTTTCAGAAAACGGAATATACGGACGGTCTGATCAATCTTCTGATTGAAGCCGTCGGCGGAACTGCTGTGGATTTCATCGACGGGCCTTATTGGGCAAAAATGTTCGTTCTCTGCTTTTACACCGTCTGGGTGGTTCTTCCGTTTAAGATCCTCGTCCTGACCAGCGCGCTGGCCTCCGTAAATCCGGATTACTACAAGGCGGCCAGAGTGGATGGCACGTCGAGGCTTCGGACCTTTACGAAAATCACTCTTCCGATGATCTCTCCCATGATTTTTTATCTGGTGATCACCGGCTTCATCGGCGCCTTTAAAGCGTACAGCGATGTAGTGGCGCTGTTTGGAACCAATCTGAACGCGGCAGGGATGAACACCATCGTGGGCTACGTATATGACATGCTTTACGGCGCCAGCGGCGGCTATCCGTCCTACGCTTCAGCTGCTGCCATCATCCTGTTTGCCATCGTGCTGACCATCACCTGTATCAACCTTCTGGTGAGCAGAAAGCATGTACAGTATTAACCGGAATCCCGGCTGGCAGACCTGCCAGAATGCCGCCTGCAGGCGGCGGATTGGAGACAAAAATGGAACAACACATGGATTTTGAAAAAAAACAGAGGGCTGCGTCGAGACGTGGTCGAATCGGAAAACTCTTCACCTACTTTTTTCTGAGCGTCTGGGCCCTGATCGTTCTGTTTCCCTTTTACTGGATGCTTCTGACTTCGGTAAAAAGCTACGGTGCCTATAACGCGGAGCATGTGCCCGCCTTTTTCACCCTGTCGCCAACGCTCCAGAATTATAAGGATGCGTTTACCACAGTACCTCTTCTGGGGTATCTGATCAATACGGTGATTTTTACCCTGGCGACCACCGTGCTGATGGTAGTGGTCAGCACCCTTGCGGCCTACGCCTTTGCGCGTCTGCGCTTTAAAGGAAAGGAGCTTCTGTTTACGCTCTTTCTTTCCCTGATGATGATTCCCAATGAACTGGTGGTTATCACCAATTTTGTCACCATCACCAACATGGATCTGCGCAATACCTTTACAGGACTGATCCTGCCGTCCGTTACCTCCGTTTTTTACATTTATCTTCTGAAGGAAAATTTTGAACAGGTTCCGGATGAGCTGTACAAAGCCGCCAAGGTGGACGGAACCTCCGACCTGAAATATCTTCTGAAGGTGATGGTTCCCATCTGCCGTCCCACCATAGTCACAATCACCATTTTAAAGGTCATCGAATGCTGGAATTCCTATGTGTGGCCGCGGCTGATCACCGACGATCCGGCTTACTTCCTGGTATCCAACGGCATCCAGGAGATTCGGGAAAACGGCTTCGGCCGGGAAAATATTCCGGCGATGATGGCTGCCGTGGTTGTGATTTCCGTTCCGCTCATCGTCCTGTTTCTGATTTTCCGAAGAAAAATTATGGAAGGCGTGTCGAGAGGAGGCATGAAGGGATGAGAACGTTTATGAACCGGTTTCTGAACCTGAAAAACAGACCGCTGAATCAGAAGTGTCCGGCACTCCGGCCGGACAGGAGGCGCATCGCCATCTCCACGCTGTTTCTGATTCCGGCGCTTCTATCCGCGTCGCTTCTTTCCGGCTGTCACGGGCAGCGGGAACAGGCGGCCTTTACGGTCCCGGAGGAGTTTGATACTTCCCGAAATTATGAAATCACCTTCTGGGCCAAAAACGATACCAACGTCCGGCAGACCGACATCTACAAGCAGGCCATCTCGGATTTTCAGGAGCTGTATCCCAACATCACCGTCAATCTGCGTCTGTATACGGACTACGGAAAAATATACAACGACGTGATCACCAACATTTCCACGGGAACCACGCCCAATGTCTGCATCACCTATCCGGACCACATCGCCACCTACCTGACGGGCGACAATGTGGTAGTTCCGCTGGACGATCTTTTTTCCGATGAAAAATACGGCCTTGGCGGAAGCGGACTGCTTTTTACCTCCCCGTCACAGTCCGGGATCATCCCTGAGTTTCTGGAGGAATGCTCCATCGGCGGCCATTATTATGCGGTTCCCTACATGCGTTCCACGGAGGCCTGCTACATCAATAAGGACTATGTGGAGACTCTGGGCTACACCCTTCCGGAAACCCTGACCTGGGATTTCATATGGGAGGTTTCAGAGGCTGCCACGGCAAAAAACGCGGACGGCACTTTTGCTCTGAACGGGCAGGAGGTTCTGATTCCGTTCATCTACAAGTCCACGGACAACATGATGATCCAGATGCTGAAGCAGAAGGGAGCCGGATACTCTACGGACAGCGGGGAAATTCAGATTTTCAATGATACCACCACGGAGCTGCTTTACACGATTGCGGAGCACACGGAAAGCGGCGCCTTTTCCACCTTCAAGATCTCCGGCTACCCCGCCAATTTCCTGAACGCGGGTCAGTGCGTTTTTGCCATCGACTCCACGGCAGGAGCTACCTGGATGGGCAGCGATGCGCCTCTGGTGGACATTGCGGAGGAATCCATCGTGAATTTTGAAACCGCGGTCATGCCTATTCCGCAGTTTGATCCGGAGCATCCACAGATGATTTCCCAGGGACCGTCCATCTGTATTTTCAATAAGGAGGATCCTCAGGAAGTTCTCGCCTCCTGGCTCTTCACCCAGTTCCTGCTGACCAACGAGGTGCAGATTGCCTATTCCCAGACGGAAGGCTATGTACCCGTCACCTCCACGGCACAGAACTCGGCGGAATATCAGGATTATCTTTCCCGTGCAGGAGAAGACAGCGACACGTATTATGATGTAAAAATCGAGGCGGCCAGACTTCTTCTGGATAATACGGAGAATACCTTTGTCACGCCTGTTTTCAACGGTTCCACCTCCCTGCGCGATGCGGCGGGCGAGCTCATTGAAGAGGTGACAAAGTCCACAAGGCGGCATGAAACGGTGGACGACGCCTATATCGAGCAGCTCTATGAGGAGCAGACCAGCCTGCATCACCTGAACGAAACCAGCGCTTCCGGAAGCGGAAAAACCGACCTTGGCCCGCTCCCCGTAACTGCAAAGGTTCTCCTCGGATGTCTGGCAGCAGCCTGGGTGCTGATCCTTGTCTGGCTGTTTGTGGGCCGGATGAAGCGCATAAATGAAAAAAGGTTGTAAAAACCGTTGATTTCCTGACTTTTTAGGCTATAATAAAACTGTTTACTGCAAACAATCTCATGGAGAGAAGGAGAAACGTTATGAAAAAGACTTTGACCACGGTTCTGGCATTATCCATGACCTTCATCATGGCTTTTGCCCTGGTTGGCTGCGCAGGCGGCAGCACTTCCGGAGAAACCACCGCAGAGACCGCTGCGGAAAGCACCGCAGCCGTTGAAAGTACGGCTGTTGAGACCACCGAAAGCAC
>DXHY01000029.1 GCA_019113175.1 Candidatus Eisenbergiella stercoravium
TAAGTACCTTTTTTCAGATTGGATTTTTTTAAAAAGTAAGCCATAAAATCACCTCACCCCATTATAGCACCATAACACCATTTTGCAAAGGAGTTAAAAAATATTTTGTCAAGTTTTTGAAAAATAAAAAAAGCCAGCAAATATGCTGACTGTAAGAATTCAGGAAAAGAATTACTCTGAAAGTATTATGGTGTTAAAACTGAAAGACGGGCAGAAAATGATTGAATATCTTTTTTTGTTATAGTATGATGGAGAAAAGCCGCGTTACGGCCGCTTTGGGAGGAAAACGGTCCACACAGCGAAGAAAAGCCGTACCGGCGGAAGGTGAGGTGAAGGATATGGACCAGGTTATTTTCTGGCTTGTTCTTCTGATCATTCTGGTTGTGATAGAAATTGCCACGCTGGGGCTGACGACCATCTGGTTTGCCGGAGGCTCGCTCATCGCGCTCATCGCGGCGGCCTTTGGAGCGCCGCTGTACCTTCAGATTGCGCTTTTTATCGTGGTATCGGCAGTCCTTCTGTTTTTTACCAGACCTCTTGCAGTCAGGTATTTCAACAACGACCGGGTAAAGACGAATGCGGAGAGTCTGATCGGAAAGAAAGCCGTGGTGGAGGAAGAGATTGACAATCTGAAACCATCCGGACTTGTGAATGTGAAGGGACAGGACTGGACGGCGCGGAGTACGCAGGACGATGTGGTGATCCCGAAGGGGAAAGTGGTGTTCATCTGTGCAATCAGTGGCGTGAAGCTGATTGTGGAGGAAAGAAAGGAAGGGGAATGAGATGATTATACTGCTGATTATTCTGATACTGATTATCGTGCTTCTGGCCTCCTGCATTAAGATCGTGCCGCAGGCACAGGCCTTTGTGGTGGAGCGCCTCGGCGCCTACCAGGGGACTTGGAGCGTGGGCCTGAAGGTAAAGCTTCCCATCATTGACAAGGTGGTCCGGAAGGTTAACCTGAAGGAGCAGGTGGTGGATTTTGCGCCGCAGCCCGTGATTACAAAAGATAACGTGACCATGCGGATCGATACGGTGGTGTTTTTCCAGATCACGGATCCCAAGCTGTATACCTACGGTGTGGAGAATCCCATCATGGCGATTGAAAACCTGACGGCGACCACCCTGAGAAATATCATCGGTGATCTGGAACTGGATCAGACGCTGACCTCGAGAGAAACCATCAATACCAAGATGCGCGCATCTCTGGACGTCGCAACGGATCCCTGGGGCATCAGGGTGACGAGAGTGGAGCTGAAGAACATCATTCCTCCGGCGGCCATCCAGGACGCCATGGAAAAGCAGATGAAGGCGGAACGCGAACGGCGTGAAGCGATCCTGCGTGCGGAAGGTGAGAAGAAGTCTACAATCCTTGTGGCGGAAGGTAAGAAGCAGTCCGCCATTCTGGAGGCGGAAGCGGAGAAGCAGTCTGCAATTCTGCGGGCAGAGGCGGAAAAGGAGAAGATGATCCGCGAAGCGGAAGGTGAGGCGGAGGCCATCCTGAAGGTGCAGCAGGCGACGGCGGACGGCATCCGGTTCATCCGGGAGGCGGGAGCCGATGAGGCAGTGCTGAAGCTGAGAGGGCTGGAAGCCTTTGAGAAGGCGGCGGACGGCAAGGCGACGAAGATCATCATCCCTGCCGAAATTCAGAGCCTGGCAGGAGTGCTCGCATCCGCAAAAGAGGTGCTGAATTCCTGACCGGAAAGAAACGAAAGAAAGCTGAGGGGGTTCTGCATCGATGCTGATGCGGGACCTCCTGTTGATGAGAAGGAACTGGCTGATGCAGGGGGCCGGAATAAAATGGCCGCCTGCCGCTGTATAAAAAAGAGGTCAGTAGTGTGAAAAATAAGCCCGATGGCTTATTCTTTCACAGCAAAGCGAAGCTTTGCAGCAATTATGTGCCGGAGCGTCACAAATTGCTCTGATGGCAGAAGAGAAATCGCATTCGCGATTTCTCTTCGCCCCGTCGCTTACGCTCCGGAATGGAGATTAAAATGGATTTAAAAGGACGTCATTTTCTGAAACTGCTGGATTATACGCCGGAGGAGATCGAATACCTGCTCGATCTTGCGGCGGATCTGAAGGAAAAAAAGAAACAGGGCATTCCGGTGGATGTTTTTCATGGAAAGAATATTGCCCTGATTTTTGAAAAAACGAGTACCAGAACCCGCTGCTCCTTTGAGGTGGCAGCCCATGATCTGGGGCTTGGAACCACCTATCTGGATCCTTCAGGCTCTCAGATCGGAAAGAAGGAGAGCATTGCGGACACGGCAAGGGTTCTGGGAAGAATGTATGAGGGAATTGAATACCGCGGTTTCGGACAGGATATTGTGGAGGAACTGGCAGCTTATGCGGGCGTTCCGGTATGGAACGGCCTGACCAATGAGTTTCATCCCACACAGATGCTGGCGGATCTTCTGACCATCCGGGAGCATCTGGGAAGGCTGAAGGGCGTGAAGCTGGTGTACATGGGCGACGCGAGATACAACATGGGCAATTCCTATATGGTTGCCTGCGCCAAAATGGGCATGCATTTTACGGCCTGCGCGCCGAAGGAATATTTCCCTTCCGAGGAGCTGGTGGAGAAGTGCCGGAAGATCGCCGCGCAGACGGGAGCTTCCATCACCCTGACGGAGGACGCCATGGAGGGAACGAAGGGCGCGGATGTGATCTGCACGGACGTGTGGGTTTCCATGGGAGAGCCGGACAGCGTCTGGGAGGAACGCATCGAGCTTCTTTCTCCCTACCAGGTCAACCGCCGCATCATGGAAAACGCGGACGACGGAAAGGAAGGAAGCACGCTTTTCATGCACTGCCTGCCTGCCTTCCATGATCTGAAGACCACCATCGGAAAGGAAATCGGAGAAAAGTTCGGCATCAGCGAGATGGAGGTGACGGACGAGGTGTTTGAATCCCCCGCTTCCGTGGTTTTTGACGAGGCGGAAAACCGGATGCACACCATTAAAGCTGTTATCGCCGCCACGCTTGGCTGGCAGGACTGAGCCGGAGGAAGTTTGCTTTGAGAAAAACGGAAGTTCTCACGCTCCTTCGGGAAAGTACGGACTATCTGTCCGGACAGGAGCTGTGCGGCAGACTGGGCGTTTCCAGAACGGCCGTGTGGAAAATCATCAATCAGTTAAAGGAAGAAGGCTATGAGATCGAGGCGGTGCAGAACAGAGGCTACCGTCTGATCGCGTCTCCGGATCTGCTGGGAGAAAGCGAGATCAAAAGCCGCCTGCATACCCGGTGGGCGGGGAAAGAGCTGATCTTCCGGCCTGTGACGGGCTCCACCAACATCGACGCCAAAGCGGCGGCTGAGGAAGGAGCGCCGGAGGGCACGCTTGTGGTGACGGAACAGCAGGAGGCCGGACGGGGAAGAAGAGGCCGCGGCTGGTTTTCACCGGAGGGCTGCAACCTGTATTTTACCCTTCTGCTGCGCCCTGAATGTGCGCCGGATCAGGCATGCATGCTCACGCTGGTGATGGCGCTTGCAGTAGCCGGGGCAGTGAGACAGCTGGGGCTTGATGCCGGAATCAAGTGGCCGAACGACGTGGTGATCGCCGGGAAAAAGGTATGCGGCATTCTCACGGAAATGAGCGCGGAGCCGGACTTTATCCATTACGTGGTCATCGGCACGGGCGTAAATGTGAATCAGGAAACGTTTCCGGAAGAAATTGCCGGTACGGCTACCTCTCTTCGGATCGAAAAGGGGGAACGCATCAAACGGGCGGAGCTGCTCGCGGCGGTGATGGAGCATTTTGAGCGCGCCTATGAAACCTTCCGCGCTTCCTGGGATCTGTCCGGACTGGCGGCGGAGTACGAGAGCCTGCTTCTGAATAAGGACAGGCCTGTCCGGGTGTTGGACCCGAAGGGAGCCTTTGAAGGAACCGCGAGAGGAATCAATGAGAAGGGAGAGCTGCTTGTGGAGCGGCAGGATGGCAGCGTGGAGCGCGTGTATGCGGGAGAGGTGTCCGTGCGAGGCGTTTACGGATATGTCTGAACCGGCTGCCCTTACAGTGCTGCCGAAGGCTGAACTGTAACCGGAGGCCGGGAGGAAAGGAAAGAGAGCATTGACGACGGAAAACAGGGAACATGAGAATCAGGCGGACCGCAGGGATAAAGCGGGGCGGGTGGTGCTCTGCGGAGCGAATTCCTATGAACAGAAATATTTTTTTAACCCGGATTTCAAAAAACTGCCCCAGTCCGTTCAGGATGAGCTGCATATCATCTGCGTGCTGTTTACGGAAGAAGTGGGCGGTATTTTCACCATTCTTTTTGAAGCTGACGGCGGCGTAACGCTGGAGACACAGGCGTCGGAGGAGGATTATCTCTACGACGAGGTGAGCGCCGGGCTTATGCTCGGTGAGATCCGCAGAAAACGCAGGGAACTTCTGGAATCCCTGAGCCTGTATTACCGGGCAGCGGTTCTGAAGGAAGATGTGGGAGACCTGCTGGAGGAGGAATGAAGCGGCGATTTTCGGGATCATTGATTCCAGATACAGGTGAATCCGGGAATCGGTGATTCCCGCCGGATGGTTTGGATGCGGCCCGGAGCGGCAGAAAGGACAAGGGGTATGATTTTAGCGATTGATGTGGGAAATACGAATATTACCTGCGGGGTATACGATGGGAAAAAGCTGGTGACCACCTTCCGTATGATGTCGAAGACAGCACATACCTCGGATGAATACGGGATGAACATCCGCCAGCTTCTGATGTTCGATGGAATTACAAAGGAACAGATCGAAGGAACGATTGTGGCGAGCGTGGTTCCAAACATCATGCATTCGCTGATCGGCGGGATTACCCGCTATCTGGAAACAACGCCGCTGATCGTGGGCGTGGGAACCAAAACGGGAATCCGGATCGTGACGGAAAATCCGAAGGAAATCGGAGCGGACCGGATCGTGGATGCGGTAGCCGCCTATGAAAAGTACGGCGGCCCCGTACTGGTACTGGACTTCGGCACGGCGACCACCTATGACTATGTAACGGGAGACGGGTGCTTCGCGGCGGGCATTACGGCGCCGGGCATCCGGATGTGCGCCAAGGCGCTGTGGGAGGATACCGCCAGGCTTCCTGTGGTGGAGATCAAAAAGCCGAAGAGCATTCTGGCCCAGGAGACCATCTCCAGCATGCAGGCGGGCCTGATGTTCGGCCAGATCGGACAGACGGAATACATCGTCAACATGGTGAAGAAGGAGACCGGAATTCCGGACATGAAGGTGGTTGCCACCGGCGGACTGGGGCGGATTATCTCCGACGAGACGGATGTGATCGACATCTATGACAGCTCCCTCACGCTGGACGGCCTGCAGCTGATTTATGAAAAGAACCGGAAATGACGGTTACTATTCAGCCAGGTCTGCGCATTTACTGCGCAGACCGTACGAAAACGGTACGGCTGGAAGCATCCGGCCCATCGCTGCACGATAAAGCGAGTGTTGCGATTGGAATGGCCGGATGCCGTTACAGTTCTGCCGAAGGCTGAACTGTAACAGATGACGCGCGCAAAACAGAGGTAAGGATGGATAAGCTTCAGATCGGAAATGTGACTTTGGACAACCGGGTGATTCTTGCACCAATGGCAGGGGTAAGCGACCTGCCATTTCGTCTGCTCTGCAGACAGCAGGGGGCGGGGCTGGTGTGCAGCGAAATGGTGAGCGCCAAAGCCATTTATTATAAGAATAAGAACACGGAGGGCCTTCTGGAAATCCATGAACAGGAGGGCCCTGTTTCTCTGCAGCTTTTCGGCAGCGAGCCGGAGCTGATGGCGCAGATGGCGCAGAAAATCGAAGAACGCCCCTTTGCCATTCTGGATATCAATATGGGCTGTCCCGTGCCCAAGGTGGTAAACAACGGAGAGGGTTCCGCGCTGATGAAGGATCCCCTTCTGGCAGGACGGATCATCTCCACGGTGGCGGGGGCAGTGAAGAAGCCGGTGACGGTGAAGATCCGCAAGGGCTTTGACGAGGAACACGTCAATGCGGTGGAGCTGGCCCATATCGCGCAGGAGAGCGGCGCGGCAGCCATCACCGTGCATGGTCGGACCAGACAGCAGTTTTATTCCGGAAAGGCGGACTGGGACATCATTGCCCGCGTGAAGGCAGCGGTAAAGATCCCTGTGATCGGAAACGGAGACGTGACGGACCCGGAGTCCGCCAGACGCCTGCTTGCGCAGACCGGCTGCGACGGGGTGGCCATCGGCCGCGCCGCACGAGGAAACCCGTGGATTTTCGGAAGGACGGCACATTATCTGGAAACCGGAGAACTGCTCCCCGGCCCTTCGGCAGAAGAGCTCCGGGAAATGATACTGCGCCACGCAGCCCTGCTGGTACAGTATAAGGGAGAGCATACGGCGATCCTGGAGATGAGAAAGCATGTGGGATGGTACACTGCGGGCTGGCCGGGGTCGTCAAAGCTGCGGGAACGGGTCAACCGGATGGAAACCATGGAGGAACTGAAAGCACTTTTTCAGGAATGAAACGCATGCGGCCGGCATACTCTGAACTATGGAATATCTGGACGCATATCTTTTGAAGGAAAAAAAGAAAAGACCGGTGCTGTTTCCGGACTTTGAGAGGCCGGAGCAGTTTGCAGATACGGATGGGGAGGTGGAGATCACCTTCCTTCTTCTGCCTTCACGCTGGCTGAGAAGACCGAAACGGCTCACAAAAAGGCTCGCCCGTATGACGCGCCGTTATCCTCCCCGGGGGCAGGTCTGGTATGAGGACAGGCTTCAGGAGGCGCTTGCGGAAGGGGCAGGGCATGCGGGTGGGCTGCCGCATGCCGATGGGACAGGGCATGCCGATGGGGCGGGGCATGCCGATGGGACTCTGAATGCGGTTCCCTGGGGACTGTTCTGGATGGCGCGTTTCTACCGGGAGCAGCCCTTTCGGGACAATCTGATCGTTTTGCTTCCGGATTTCCCGGAGGAGGAGCCGGAACGGATTTTGATGCGCCAGGAGGAATGGATGCGGGAATTTCTGGGGAAGGCTTATGAAAAACTGAACGGCCTTCTGCTGGTCAGTACGGCAATTCCCGAGAGCGTGGGAAGCCTGCCCCTGACGGAAAAGCATGCATACTATGAGCACATTTATCAGGATACGGGCCTTCCCGTCATCGGTGTCGGAAGACTGCCGGATTATTCCCGAGGAAAGGCATCCGGACGGACGGTCTGTGTGGATGCCGGACAGAAGGGCCCGGTTCCCTTCCGCAGCCTTCCGGAGAAGACGATCTATCTGGATATGACCTCTGACCCGGAAAAAGCGCGGCTGCTGCACGCAAAGAGAGGGGATGTCTGTTACAGAAGCCTTCGGATGTACCTTGACACCTTTGTGAGAAAAAGGTATAATACGAACCGTTGTAAATAAGAAGGAATAAGGCCGCCGGCAGCTGCCGCCCGGGGCTTTCGCAATGAAGAAACAGGAAAGGGAATGAAGATGGAAGAGAAAAAGAATATCCTTACCTATGAAGGGCTCCGTAAATATGAAGATGAGCTTCATGAACTGAAGGTTGTAAAAAGGCAGGAAGTGGCACAGAAAATTAAGGAAGCCAGAGAGCAGGGAGACCTGTCCGAGAATGCGGAATATGATGCGGCGAAGGATGAACAGCGCGACATTGAAGCGAGAATCGAGGAACTGGAAAAGATCCTGAAGAATGCTGAGGTCGTGGTGGAGGACGAGGTGGATCTGGAGAAGATCAACATCGGCTGCCGCGTGAAGATTCTGGATCTGGAATATAATGAGGAGCTGGAGTATAAGATTGTCGGCTCCACCGAGGCTAACAGCCTGAAGGGAAAGATTTCCAATGAGTCTCCCGTCGGAAAGGCGCTGATCGGCGCGAAGGTCGGAGATATCGTGAACGTGGAGACCCAGGTAGGGGTTCTGCAGTATAAGGTGCTTGAGATTCAGCGTTCCAACTGAGAACGGACTTGAAAACCAGGAAATTTTCTGAGGAGGGTCTGCCGGAAACGGCAGACCTTTTATGTAGTAAAAGCAGGTGCCGATACCGTCCGCAGATTCACGAAAAAAGGGGAGGCCAGCCCGGCCTCAGAAAATGGAAATAATTTATAAATATTTATAAATTCACAATATTTAGTAAATTCTGGAAGAACTGAAGTGTCTTATATGGCACTCGGGTAGTACGACTCTTCAAGTTTTCTGCCAACTGTTAACATTTTATGGGAAATTATGACCAATTTCTTAAAATAACCGAAATCCAGTATATTTTTTCAAAGAGTTATTGCAAAATGAAAGGAAAGTAGTGTACAATAAACAAATACGAAATCTATAAGGGTCGCAAGGTAATGGAGGGATTTTATAATGACCAAAACACAGATTTTGAAGAAGGAAATTTTAAGCCAGTACAGAAGCGTAAGACAGTTTGCTCTTGAAATGCAGATTCCTTACAGCACTCTGGTGACAGCATTGGAACGCGGAATTGATGGAATGGCTTATGGCACGGTTATTAAAATGTGCAACAAGTTGAACCTGAATCCGGTAGATTTCAGTTCTCTGGAAAGAGATACCACCATCAGTGAGCAGCTTCTGGAAAACAGGGTTATGCAGTATTATGTGAAGCTGAATCAGGAAGGAAGAGACAAGATCCTTGGCCTGATGGATGATTTTGTACAGATTAAGAAATACAAGGCAAAATAAAACATTAAGGAGAGATTTTCATGCATTATGATTATCTGATTGTAGGAACGGGGCTGTTTGGAGCGTGCTTTGCACATGAGATGCACAAGGCTGGGAAGAGCTGCCTGCTGATTGACAGAAGAGACCATATTGCCGGAAATATCTACACGCAGGAGAGTATGGGCATTCAGGTACACAGATACGGTGCCCATATTTTTCACACCTCGGACAGACAGATCTGGGACTATGTGAGGGGATTCGCGGAGTTTAACCACTACATCAATTCTCCGGTGGCCATCTATAAGGATGAGCTGTACAATCTTCCTTTCAATATGAACACCTTCAGCCGGATGTGGGGGATAAAGAGGCCGGCTGAGGCGAAGAAGATCATTGCGGACCAGATCGCAGAGCTGCACATCGGAGAACCTCAGAACCTGGAGGAGCAGGCGCTGTCACTGGCGGGACGCGATGTATATGAGAAGCTGATCAAGGGGTATACGGAAAAGCAGTGGGGGAGAGACTGCAGGGAGCTTCCTGCCTTTATTATCAGAAGAGTGCCGCTTCGATTTCGTTATGATAACAACTATTTCAATGACCCTTACCAGGGGATTCCGATTGGCGGCTACACGCAGATTGTGGAAAAAATGCTGGAGGGCAGCGCGGTGCGTACCGGCATTTCCTACCGGCAGTTTCTGGAGGAGAATGCATCCTCGGACGAGCCGGTTACCTGGGAGAAGCTGCTCTATACAGGCATGATTGATGAGTATTTTGGCTATCAGCTCGGCGCTCTGGAATACCGTTCCCTGCGCTTTGAGACGGAGGAGCTTCCGGACGAGGATAACTACCAGGGAAATGCGGTGGTCAATTATACGGAAAGAGAGGTCCCTTGGACCCGTATCATTGAACATAAGCATTTTGAGTTCGGCACCGGCCGCGGAACCGTGATCACAAGGGAATATCCGGCGAAATGGCAGCCCGGTGACGAGCCCTATTATCCGGTAAACGACGAGAAGAACATGGCGCTGTACGAAAAATACCGTGCGCTGGCGGAGAAGGAAAAGAATGTTCTCTTCGGCGGAAGGCTCGGTGGCTATCGTTATTATGATATGGATAAGGTGCTGCGCGCGGCGCTGGATCTGGCGGCGCAGGAGCTTGCCTGAGGCGCTCTGCAGCTGTACGGGCAGTTTGCCCGGAAATTGGCACGAAAGGAAAAAGGGGATTGCACTTTTTTCTTTTCGTGCTATAATAATGCAGAAAAGCTTTGAAATTCAAATAATTAAAAAATCAAGCAATCAGCGCTTCAAGATAAAATGAGAGCGCATGCCGGCGGCAGAAAAGCGGAAACGGCCGCTGCCGGCACAGGAAATGATGGAGGAAAAGAAAAATGAACTGGGAACAGGCGAATCAGGATCTGGAGGCAAGACGGCAGAAGGCGGCTCTCGGCGGCGGAGAAGCGAGAATCCAGAAGCAGCATGACGGCGGAAAGCTGACGGCGCGGGAGCGTCTGGAGCTTCTGTTTGACAAGGGAACCTTTGTGGAAACGGATGCCTTTGTGGAATCCAGGATCGATGATTTTGACCTGGATAAAAGGAGAGTGCCCGGTGACGGCGTGGTGACCGGATACGGCTATGTGGAAGGCCGTCTGGTCTATGCGGCCAGCGAGGATTTCACCGTGATCGGAGGAACGCTCGGAGAAAGCCATTCCATGAAAATCCGCAGAATTCAGGATATGGCGCTGGAAATGAAGGCTCCTTTTGTCTGCATCAACGACAGCGGCGGAGCGAGAATCGAAGAAGGTATCGACTCCTTAAGCGGCTATGCGGGAATGTTTCTGCGCCATACGAAGGCCAGCGGCGTGATCCCGCAGATCGCGGTGATCCTGGGGCCCTGCTCCGGCGGAGCCTGCTATGCTCCCGCCATCTGCGATTTCATTTTCATGGTGAAGGACACCTCGAAGATGTTCATCACCGGACCCAACGTGGTGAAGACGGTCATCAATGAGGAGACCACTGTGGAGGAGCTGGGCGGCGCCATGGTGCATGCCACGAAGAGCGGCGTATCGCACTTCACCTATGACAGCGAGCAGGAATGTCTGATGGGCGTGCGCAAGCTGCTGAACTATCTTCCTTCCAGCTACGACCAGAAGGCTCCGGTCATCATAAAGGAAGAAAAGAAGGCCCTGTCCAGAAGCTTCAACCGTGTTCTTGGCAATCTGGGAAGAAAGCTGCACGGGAAAAAGGAAAAAGAGGTCAGGGAAATGGCTTCCAGGGAGGGGCTGGCCCGCGAGGGTTCAGGCCGGAAGAAACTGAATCCCTGCGCTCTGCTCACGGAGATCGTACCGGACAATTCCAGACATGCCTATGATGTGAAAAAGGTCATTGACTGCGTTGTGGACTGGGACAGCTTTTTCGAGGTGCAGGAGCAGTTCGCAAAGAACGTGGTGGTGGGCTTCGCCCGCATGGAGGGCAATACCGTAGGCATCGTTGCGAATCAGCCGATGGTGATGGGCGGTTCCCTGGATTACCATGCTTCCGATAAGGCGGCGCGTTTCATCCGCTTCTGTGACTGCTTTAACATCCCGCTGATCACCCTGGTGGATGTGCCCGCCTTTCTGCCCGGCACCGCGCAGGAGCACAACGGCATCATCCGCCACGGCGCGAAGATGCTCTATGCTTACTCCGAGGCCACCGTGCCGAAGATCACGGTCATCATGCGCAAGGCCTACGGCGGCGCCTACATCGCCATGAACTCCAAGGAGATGGGCGCGGATTACGTATACGCCTGGCCCATTGCGGAAATTGCCGTGATGGGAGCGGAAGGAGCCGTAAACATCGCGTTCCGCAGAAAAATCAAGGCGGCTCCGGATCCGGAGGCGATGCGCGCCGAGTGCATCCGGGAATATGAGGAACGCTTCCTCAATCCCTATGTGGCAGCTTCCCGCGGCTTCGTGGACGAGGTCATCCGTCCGGACGAGACCAGAGAAAGACTGCTCTCCGCTCTGAAGGCCTTTGCCGGAAAGGAAGCGGCAAACCCGAAGAAGAAGCACGGAAACATTCCACTGTAAAAGTTCACTCATCCGCACAGGGCGGCAGGCACCAATTGACGTGCCTGCCGTTTCTGATGTATGATGGCTTCAGACAGAACGGGGAATCACGAACCGCCGTTTTGGAGAAAAATGCGGGAAAGCCGCCGAATGAAAGAGAGCGCAGAAGCATGACGGAAAAAGAAAAAAATAACAGCGGGAAAAAAATCTGCATCTGCCTGAAAGAAAATATCCTGCCCGTGGGAAAAAACGGGGTACCGGCCGCTGAAAGAAAAACGCTTTCCCATCGCCTTCTGTATGAGGCTGCCTCTCTCTGCCTGGGTCAGAGCGGACGGCTTCCTGCATCCGGAGGGCCGGAAGCGGATTCCTGGAGGATTGAGGAAGGAAAATACGGGAAGCCGTATTTTCCGGAGCATCCTGAACTCCATTTTTCCATCAGCCACAGCAGTACCGTCTGGTGCTGCGCGTTTTCTGCTTCTCCTGTCGGACTGGATATTCAGATGCACGGTTTTACCGGAAAAAAGGTGCCTCAGGAGAAGGTGCAGGAACAGCTCCGGCTTCGTCAGAAACGGATTGCTGACCGCTTTTTCCATCCATCCGAACGCCTGTGGCTTAAGAACGGGGGAGATTTTTTCGATGTCTGGGCGGCAAAGGAAAGCTATGTGAAATATATCGGGGAGGGAATGCACCGAAGCTTTGAAAGCTTTGCCACAGCCGATGAGAACGGACTTCTTCCTTATGTGAAGGGCGAGGGGCCGCGGGCGCAGCTGCGGCATCTGCCCGCTCCGGCCGGCTGCAGCCTCTGTTTGTGCGCAGAACGGATCGGCGGAGTGGAAGTTTTGTCAGAAATGGCTTGACGCACGGACAATCCTGTGCTATAGTCATAGGGCGAGATAAGATTTAGGTCTTTTTTTTATGCTTAAAATCAGGAAAATTACTCAGTCGGAGGTGGATTACCATGCGTACAAGAATTACACTGGCATGTACGGAATGCAAGCAGCGCAACTACAACACAACCAAGGATAAGAAGGCGCATCCGGACAGAATGGAAACCAAAAAGTACTGCAGATTCTGCAGGAAGCACACGGTACACAAGGAAACGAAGTAATATCCGCAGGAACGTTTTTCGGGGCGTGTGTCGCTGTGCGGGTTTTCTGAAGGTTTCAGACGGCCCGCACGGCAGAATGTGAGGTAAGAATGAACAATTCTTCAAAAGAAGCAAAAGCGGCCAAACCGGCCAAGCCGAAATTCTTCCACGGCGTAAAGGCCGAGCTGAAGAAGATTACATGGCCGGACAGAGAGCTTCTGCTGAAGCAGTCTGTTGCTGTTGTTGCGATTTCCATCGTTCTGGGAGCGGTCATTGCTGTTCTTGATCTGGTTCTTCAGTATGCGATTGATTTCCTTGTAAAATAACAGTGGCGGGGTGGACATATGGCAGAGGCAAACTGGTATGTTGTCCATACCTATTCCGGTTATGAGAATAAGGTAAAGGCCAACATCGAGAAAACAATTGAAAACAGGCACCTGGAGGATGAGATCCTGGAGGTCCGCGTTCCGCTGCAGGATGTGGTGGAGATGAAGAACGGATCCAGAAGGGTTGTCCAGAAGAAGCTGTTCCCCGGTTATGTGCTGATCAATATGGTCATGAACGACGATACCTGGTACGTGGTGAGAAACACCCGCGGTGTGACAGGGTTCGTCGGCCCGGGAAGCAAACCGGTGCCGCTTACGGAAGCGGAAATGAAGCCGCTCGGCATTCAGACGGAAAACGTCTCCATCGATTTTGGCGAAGGAGATATGATCGTTGTCGTTGCCGGAGCATGGAAGGATACGGTCGGCGTGGTTCAGAAGATTGACTACAGCAAGCAGACCGCCACGATCAATGTGGAGCTGTTCGGCAGGGAGACTCCTGTGGAGATCAGCTTTGCAGAAGTTCGTAAATCACAGTAGTTTGACGTTTGACGGAGTGATCCGTTGAGCTGTGGAAGCAGTGCCCCGGCAGCGCCGGGCCATACGATCTGATTTCGTATGCAGAAAATGGCTGCGCCATACCACATTATATTTAGGAGGTGCCTGACATGGCAAAGAAAGTTACAGGATACATCAAGTTACAGATCCCTGCGGGAAAGGCTACCCCGGCTCCCCCGGTTGGTCCTGCGCTCGGTCAGCATGGTGTAAACATCGTTGAATTCACCAAGCAGTTCAACGCAAGAACAGCGGATAAGGGCGACCTGATCATCCCTGTTGTCATTACCGTGTACGCGGACAGAAGCTTCAGCTTCATTACCAAGACTCCGCCTGCGGCTGTTCTTCTGAAGAAGGCCTGCAATCTGAAGTCCGGTTCCGGCGTGCCGAACAAGACGAAGGTTGCGACGATTTCCAAGGATAAGGTAAGAGAAATCGCCGAGATGAAGATGCCTGACCTGAATGCGGCAAGCGTGGAAGCGGCAATGAGCATGATCGCCGGAACGGCAAGAAGCATGGGCATTGTTGTAGAGGACTAAGGGACATGTACGGGATCCGCGCCTCATTGGAAGCGATGGATCCGGCAGACTGTTTTGTTTGTAAAAATTGGGAGCAGTGCTCCGGCTGACAGGCCGAATATCAGAGGGCGCTGCGTTAACCACCAACGGAGGAATGGAAAATGAAACATGGTAAGAAATATACTGAGGCCGCGAAGCAGGTAGACCGCAGTGTGGCATATGAGCCCGCTGATGCGATCGCTCTGGCAAAGAAGACGGCAACCGCAAAGTTTGACGAGACGATTGAGGTTCACATCAGAACCGGATGTGACGGACGTCATGCGGAGCAGCAGATCCGTGGCGCCGTAGTTCTTCCCAACGGAACCGGTAAGACCGTAAAGGTTCTGGTTTTTGCAAAGGGAGACAAGGTGAATGAGGCGGAAGCTGCCGGAGCGGATTATGTTGGAGGAGATGAGCTCATCCCCAGAATCCAGAACGAAGGCTGGCTTGATTTCGACGTGGTTGTTGCTACCCCTGACATGATGGGCGTTGTGGGACGTCTCGGTAAGATCCTCGGACCCAAGGGCCTGATGCCCAACCCGAAGGCCGGTACGGTTACGATGGATGTAACCAAGGCCGTAAACGATATTAAAGCCGGTAAGATCGAGTACAGACTGGATAAGTCCAACATCGTTCACGTGCCGATCGGAAAGGCTTCCTTCACGGAAGAGAAGCTTCAGGAGAACTTCAATGCGCTGATGGATGCCATTGTAAAGGCAAGACCCTCCGCTCTGAAGGGACAGTACCTCAAGAGCATCACGCTCGCTTCCACGATGGGCCCTGGCGTTAAGGTTTCCACCGCGAAGTTCGGCTGATTGACTGAAAATAAGCATAAATCAAAAATAGAACGGACACCGCATCTGGTGTCCGTTTTCTATTGCCTTTTCCATACTTTATCCGGCTGTGCCTTTGCAACGGGATAGCGGAACAGCAGCGTTCTGAGCGCCTTCCAGTTGAAGGGAAACAGCGGCCAGAAGTAGCTTTTTCCGCCGAAGGTGGGCGTGGTCAGAATGGAAATGAGGATCAGGGCAAGGCCTCCCAGAAAGCCCCACAGGCCGAAAAGGGCGGTGGTGACAATCAGAAAGATCCGGTACAGCCGGATCCCGTCTCCGAATTCCAGGCTGGAGAGCGTCAGTGAGGCCAGCATGGTGACGGCAGCATAAAACAGGATTTCCATGGAGGCCCAGTTCAGCTCCACCGCGATATCTCCGATGATCAGTCCGCCGATGATGGAGAGGGAGCCGGAGAACTGGCTGGAGCGCAGCGTGGCGGAATAGCGGAACAGATCCAGAAGAAACTCCACGGCAAACACGTAGAAAATGACGGTGGGCCCGGGCAGATCCTGTGTGGACAGAAGGTTCCATTTTTCGGAGAGCTGTGGAAAATGGGCGGTGATTAACAGAAACAGCGGCATGAGAACGAGGCTGATGGGGATGCATAGAAAACGCACCAGCCGGAAGTAGGTGCCGACCACCGTGCTTTTATAATAATCCTCCGGACTCTGGGTAAACTGGAAAATGGTGCAGGGCAGAATCAGCACGGCGGGAGAGTTATCCACGATGACAGCGATGTGGCCCTCCGTCAGGTAGCTGCAGGCCACGTCCGGACGTTCCGTCAGGAAAATACTGGGCAGGAGATGGAACCATTTTTTCTTCACCAGCAGCTCCTCCAGACTTTTGGAGCCCATGGTGAGAGCGGTGACGGGGAGGGAGGAGAGCTTCCGGCTCAGCTCCTTTACCAGCTCCATGTCGGCAGCCTGATCCAGATAGGCGATGGCCACGTCTGTTCTGCTTTCGCTTCCCACGCTGGCAAGCTCAAAGGTGAGCCGGGGATCGCGGATGCGCCGCCGGATCAGATTGGCGTTGAACAGAAGGGTTTCCACAAATCCGTCCCGCGCGCCCTTCGTCACCTTCTCAGCGTCCGGCTCCGAAATGCTGCGCGCCGGATAGGTCCGTACATCCAGAAGGATCGCCTGGCTGAAACCGTCCAGCATAAGAAGGGACGGGCCGCTTAAGAGATTGCGCAGGATATCATCCCAGTCGTCGGACAGGGAGGTCTGCACATAGCCGATTTTGGAATCCATGTATTTCTGAATGTCTTCTATTTTCAGATTCTGCGTATAAAGAGGATTCTGAAGATCGGAAAAAATCTGCTGAAGGATTTCCACCTTCAGAAAACCGTTGATACCGATCCAGAAGCCCCTTGTTTCTCCCAGATACAACTGTCTCGTGACCAGATCGAAGCTTTTTCCAAGTGGAAGAAGCTCATGTGCGCGGCGGATATTTTCATCAAGATCTGTGGATAATTTCATGAAATTCAATGCCTCTTGTTGATAAGGATGAAAAGCCCTGCTGGCTGCAGGCGCTCAGGGCGGGGGTACGGAAACAGTATGTGCAGTGCTGCGTATTTTTATCCCCGATGGAACCCGCAGCCGGGCCACTCTTTTCCTGCATCCGCGCGGCGCTTTCTGCTTGACGGAAATGGATCCATGAAGGATAATGAGGAAAACGGGGGATACAGCGCCCGGCGGGACGCTTCTGTATGGAAGACGCCGCGGCCCGGCGCGGAAAGGCGGACAATGGTGCGGAGACGGAGAAGAAAAAAGGAATTTGCCCTGTTCGGAGTGACGCTTCTTCTGACGGTTGTGGTTGGAATCACACTGGTTCTTGCCGGCTGGACGGTGCTGGGGAAGAAAACCGGGCTTGAGGCTGTGGTGGTCACGGCGGAAGCGCTTCTGCCCCATGGAACCGGAAACGGAGCGGCAGGTGTGTCCGGAGCGCCGGATGCACAGGGGATGTATAATGAGCAGAATGTTCAGGGGGATAATGCTGCTTCGGGAAAGTATACCTCCCTGCTGGCGGATCCTGCGCAGATGGCCGCGCAGAACATGATTCCTCTCACGCCTGCCGCGGAGAATGAGATCCGGCTTCTGTTCGCCGGAGATATTCTGTTTGACGACAGCTACAGTATCATGGTGAAAATGAAAAGCCGTGCAGGCGGAGGGAGTCTGGTGGAGGCGGGCTTTGACGCGGCGATTCTGCAGCAGATGCGGGGGGCGGACGTCTTTATGGTGAACAATGAGTTCACCTATACCACGAGAGGGACGCCAACGGAAGGAAAGGCGTTTACCTTCCGTGCCAGACCGGAGCATGCGGCCCTGCTTTCCGAGATGGGAGCCGACATCGTATCCATCGCCAATAATCACGTCTATGATTATGGAGAAATTTCTCTGCTGGATACCCTGGACACGCTGACTGCGGCAGGGATGCCTTATGTGGGAGCGGGAAGGAATCTCACAGAGGCGGTCCGTCCGGTCTGTTTCGTGACAGAAAACGTGAAAATCGCCTTCCTTTCCGCAACTCAGATTGAACGGATGGACAACCCGGATACGAAGGGAGCGACGGAAACTTCTCCCGGCGTTTTCCGCTGCCGGAATGTGGATCTGCTTCTTTCTGAGGTGGAAAAGGCAAAAGCGGTGAGTGATTTTGTGGTGGTCTACGTGCACTGGGGAACGGAAAGCACGACGGAGCTGGACTGGGCGCAGAAGGAACAGGCGCCGTTAATTGCGCAGGCAGGCGCGGATCTGATCATCGGGGATCATCCTCATGTTCTGCAGGGCATTGAATGGATCGGCGATACGCCGGTAATCTACAGCGTGGGGAACTTTCTGTTCAATTCCAAAACCCAGGATACATGCCTGGTGGAAGTGACGCTCGATGCGCAGACCGGAAAGCTCAAAACCTTCCGCTTCATCCCTGCCATTCAGAAGGACTGCCGGACCAGCCTTCTGGACGGAACGGAAAAGGCGCGGGTGATCAGCCATATGCAGAACCTGTCTCCCGGCGTGGCGATCGACGCGGAAGGGTACGTGACGAAGACACCGTGACCGCTGGAGCTTTTTGTACCGAAAAAGTGTTACTATTCGCAGCCCTGATTCAGAAAGGATAACACATGCTTACGTGCAGGCACGACGCGCGTGTTGTCCTTTCTGAACCGGCTGTGAATAGTAATGAAAAAGTCATAAAAAAGAAAATTTTTTCTTGACGGGAAAGCGGGAATATGATATGGTAAACAAGGTTTCGGAGCAGAAATGCCCCGGATCCTGCCGAAGACAGCAGGTACCGATCAGGTGTAAGGCTTTGGACGCCTGCCGAGGAAAGAGTTAACGTCAGTTCCCGTTTTCATCGGAAACGGATAACTGGAACAAAAGGATGGCCTCACGGTCGGTCCATTGTGTGGAATGATTCTTCCTCTCTGTCTTTGCAGAGAGGATTTTTTATGCGTTTACTCCTTTCGGCACTGATTTTTTTCAGAAAAATCTATAAGGAGGTAAGGAAATGGCAAAGGTTGAATTGAAAGCGCCTGTCGTTGCGGAGATTTCCGAAGCGATTAAGGACGCACAGTCTGTTGTTCTTGTGGACTACCGCGGACTGACCGTTGAGCAGGATACCGCTCTTCGTAAGCAGCTTCGTGAAGCCGGAGTTACCTACAAGGTGTACAAGAACACCATGATGAACTTCGCGTTCAAGGGAACGGACTTCGAAGCGCTGGCCCCCTATCTGGAAGGCCCCAGCGCTGTAGCAATTTCTTCCACGGATGCGACCGCTCCCGCAAGAGAGCTGGCCAAATTCGCAAAGACGGCTGACAAGCTTGAGATCAAGGCCGGCGTTGTGGAAGGAACCGTATATGATGCGGCGGGAATGGCTGCAATTTCTCAGATCCCGTCCAGAGACGAGCTGCTCTCCAAGCTGCTTGGAAGCATCCAGTCTCCTATCACCAACTTCGCTCGCGTCATGAAGCAGCTGGCTGAAAAAGGCGGTGCAGGCGCATGTGAAGCTCCCGCAGCAGAAGCAGCAGAGGCCCCCGCGGCTGAAGAAGCTCCTGCCGAGGCTCCCGCAGAAGCATAACTGCCGGGAACAGGCTCCCTGTGGAGCCCGATGGATAAAAGCAGATAATGGATCTGCAGGTTAAAAATGATTATGGAGGTAAATAAAATGGCTAAATTATCCACTCAGGAAATTATTGATGCGATCAAAGAGCTTTCCGTATTAGAGCTGAATGATCTGGTAAAGGCCTGCGAAGAAGAGTTCGGCGTGTCCGCAGCAGCAGGCGTTGTAGTTGCAGCAGCAGGTGCCGGAGATGCGGCAGCAGCAGAGGAGAAGACCGAGTTCGACGTTGAGCTGACCGAGGTTGGCCCGAACAAGGTTAAGGTTATCAAGGTTGTCCGCGAGGTTACCGGACTTGGCCTGAAGGAAGCGAAGGACGTTGTTGACGGAGCTCCCAAGGTTGTTAAGGAAGGCGCTTCCAAGGAAGAGGCTGAGGACATCAAGTCCAAGCTGGAAGCTGAAGGCGCTAAGGTTACCCTTAAATAAGAAACCTTTCAGAATCGAAAATATGAGAACCGCCGTCTGGCCGGGAAACCGGCGGACGGCGGTTTTTCAGTGTGGAAAGCAGCCGGTATGTCCTGGACCGCAGCTGTAGAGTATGCGCAAAAAATAGTCCCTTATACATGTAATTTTTGGGTTGACTTGCCTAACCTCTTGTGCTATACTGGATGGTGCACTATTGTGGTAAGTTATACTATTTTTGTGCGAAAAACCGGAAATAAAGTATCGCGCTGACTGTTGCAGGGAGGCTTCGGGCCGCCCGCAGCTGACTGACCGCCGGCCATGAGGTTCGGCGGACAAATCATTAGAACGGGGTGAAAATGTCAATGGAAAAGAACAGAATACGTCCGATTGCCACCGGCAGGAATATGCGTATGAGTTATTCACGGCAGAAGGAAGTATTGGAGATGCCGAACCTGATCGAAGTCCAGAAGGACTCCTATCACTGGTTTCTGACAGATGGCCTGAAAGAGGTTTTCGACGACATATCTCCAATCGAAGACTACAGCGGTCATCTGAGTCTTGAGTTCGTGGATTTTGAACTGTGCGAGGATGACGTTAAGTATTCGATTGAAAAGTGTAAGGAAAGAGACGCGACATATGCCGCTCCGTTGAAGGTGAGAGTCCGCCTTTATAATAAGGAAAAGGAAGAGATCACGGAGCATGAGATTTTCATGGGCGATCTCCCTCTGATGACCGAGACCGGTACCTTTGTCATCAATGGAGCAGAGCGTGTTATTGTCAGCCAGCTGGTGCGTTCCCCCGGTATCTATTATGGAATCGGCCATGACAAGATCGGTAAGAAGCTTTACAGCTGTACGGTGATTCCCAACCGCGGTGCCTGGCTGGAGTATGAGACGGACTCCAACGACGTGTTCTATGTCCGCGTGGACAGAACGAGAAAAGTCCCGATTACCGTACTGATCCGTGCGCTGGGCGTTGGAACCAACGATGAGATCCGTGCGCTGTTCGGCGATGAGCCCAAGATTGAGGCGAGCTTCACCAAGGATACCGCTGAGAGCTATCAGGAGGGCCTGCTTGAGCTGTACAAGAAGATCCGTCCCGGCGAGCCGCTTAGCGTGGAGAGCGCGGAAAGCCTGATCAATGCGATGTTCTTCGACCCCAGAAGATATGATCTTGCCAAGGTCGGAAGATATAAATTCAATAAGAAGCTGATGCTCAGAAACAGAATCCGCGGCTTTGCGCTGGCGGAGGATGTGGTGGACATGAGCACCGGAGAGCTGATCGCGGCTGCAGGAACGAAGGTGACTGCAGAGCTTGCGGACGAGATCCAGAACGCTGCGGTTCCCTATGTTTATGTGCAGACTGAGGAGAGGAACGTGAAGGTCCTTTCCAGCATGATGGTGGATATTACCCATTATGTGGACTGCGATCCGAAGGAGCTGGGCGTGACGGAGCTGGTGTATTATCCGGTTCTGCAGAGAATCCTGGATGAGCATTCCGGCAACCCGGAGGAGCTTGCGGAGGCGATTCATAAGAACATCCATGAGCTGATCCCGAAGCATATTACGAAGGAAGACATTCTGGCTTCCATTAACTATAACATTCATCTGGAGTACGGCATCGGAAACGACGACGATATCGACCATCTGGGCAACCGCCGTATCCGTGCGGTGGGTGAGCTGCTGCAGAACCAGTACCGCATCGGCCTTTCCAGAATGGAGAGAGTGGTCCGCGAGCGTATGACCACTCATGACGCGGAGGAGATTTCTCCTCAGGTGCTGATTAACATCAAGCCCGTACAGGCTGCGGTGAAGGAATTCTTCGGTTCCTCCCAGCTGTCCCAGTTCATGGATCAGAACAACCCGCTGGGTGAGCTGACCCATAAGAGACGTCTTTCCGCTCTGGGACCCGGCGGACTGAGCCGTGACCGTGCCGGATTCGAGGTGCGTGACGTACATTATTCCCATTACGGAAGAATGTGCCCCATTGAGACGCCTGAAGGACCCAATATCGGTCTGATCAACTCTCTGGCATGCTACGCCAGAATTAATGAGTACGGCTTTGTGGAGGCTCCCTACCGCAGAATCGACAAGTCCGATCCGGCGAATCCGAGGGTGACGGACGAGGTCGTTTACATGACGGCGGATGAGGAAGATAATTATCACGTTGCGCAGGCGAACGAAGAGCTGGATGCGGATGGACATTTCGTGAGAAATATGGTGTCCGGCCGTTATCGTGAAGAAACCCAGTCCTATCCGAAGACTGTATTTGACTTCATGGACGTTTCCCCTAAGATGGTGTTCTCCGTGGCGACCGCTCTGATTCCCTTCCTGGAGAACGACGACGCGAACCGTGCGCTGATGGGATCCAACATGCAGCGTCAGGCCGTGCCGCTTCTGACTACGGAAGCCCCTGTTGTGGGAACCGGTATGGAAGTGAAGGCGGCTGTGGACTCCGGCGTCTGCGTTGTGGCGAAGAAGCCCGGAACCATCGACTATGTCTCCTCCAACATGATTAAGATGACGGCGGATGACGGAGAGAAGATCGAATACCACCTGACCAAGTTCGCACGAAGCAACCAGAGCAACTGCTACAACCAGAGGCCCATTGTGTTCAAGGGAAACCGTGTTGCGGCGGGGCAGGTGATCGCGGACGGCCCGTCCACCTCCGAAGGAGAGCTGGCGCTGGGCAAGAACCCGCTGATCGGCTTCATGACCTGGGAAGGTTATAACTACGAGGACGCCGTTCTTCTGAGCGAGCGTCTGGTACAGGATGACGTATATACCTCCGTTCATATCGAGGAATATGAAGCAGAAGCCAGAGATACCAAGCTGGGACCGGAGGAGATCACCAGAGACGTTCCCGGCGTGGGCGACGATGCTCTGAAGGATCTGGACGACAGAGGAATTATCCGCATCGGCGCGGAGGTTCGCGCAGGGGATATCCTGGTCGGAAAAGTAACCCCCAAGGGTGAAACCGAGCTGACCGCTGAGGAGAGGCTGCTTCGCGCCATCTTCGGCGAGAAGGCGAGAGAGGTGAGGGATACTTCCCTGAAGGTTCCTCATGGAGAATACGGAATTGTTGTGGATGCCAAGGTGTTTACCAGAGAGAACGGCGACGAGCTGTCCCCGGGCGTGAACCAGGCGGTCCGCATTTATATCGCGCAAAAGAGAAAGATTTCAGTCGGCGACAAGATGGCAGGCCGTCACGGAAACAAGGGTGTTGTTTCCCGCGTGCTTCCCGTGGAGGATATGCCCTATCTGCCCAACGGCCGTCCGCTGGATATCGTTCTGAACCCGCTGGGCGTGCCTTCCCGTATGAATATCGGACAGGTACTGGAGATCCATCTCTCCCTGGCGGCAAAGGCGCTCGGCTTTAACGTTGCGACGCCGGTATTTGACGGGGCGGATGAGCATGATATCATGGATACCCTGGATCTGGCGAATGATTACGTGAACTTAAGCTGGGAAGAATTTGAAGAGAAGCACAAGGATGAACTGCTTCCCGAGGTGATGCAGTATCTTTCCCTGAACAGGGATCACAGAGAGCTGTGGAAGGGCGTTCCCATCAGCCGCGACGGCAAGGTGCGCCTGAGAGACGGACGGACGGGAGAATATTTTGACAGCCCGGTTACCATCGGCCACATGCATTACCTGAAGCTGCATCATCTGGTTGACGATAAGATCCATGCGCGTTCTACCGGTCCTTACTCCCTGGTAACGCAGCAGCCTCTGGGCGGTAAGGCGCAGTTCGGTGGACAGCGTTTCGGAGAAATGGAAGTGTGGGCCCTGGAGGCTTACGGCGCGGCATACACCCTGCAGGAGATCCTGACGGTGAAGTCCGACGATGTGGTGGGCCGTGTGAAGACCTACGAGGCGATCATTAAGGGAGAAAATATCCCTGAGCCCGGCATTCCGGAGTCCTTCAAGGTTCTGCTGAAGGAGCTGCAGTCCCTTGCCCTGGATGTAAGAGTGCTGCGCGACGACAATACGGAAGTCGAGATCATGGAAACGGTGGATTACGGCGATACGGACTACCGTTATGAAATTGAGGGTGACTCCAAAGGTTATGAGAAATATGAAAAAGATTCTCTGGGTGCGCTCGGCTATCAGCATCAGGAATTCGACGAGGGCGGAGAACTGGTGAGCACGGGAGAAGAGAGCACGGTTGACGATCTGGAACTCGACCTTGAGGAAAGCTTTGACGATATTGACGAATAAGCTTTTGAAGTTTGACGGGAGGCGGCTTTTCTGCCAGAGCCGTCCCCGTTTTGGAAGGAGTGCACAATGTCTGAAACAACAGCAAAGAATGAAGTATATCAGCCGATGACCTTTGATGCGATCAAGATCGGTCTGGCATCCCCTGAAAAGATCAGGGAATGGTCCAGAGGCGAAGTGCAGAAGCCTGAAACGATCAATTACAGAACTCTGAAGCCGGAACGCGACGGACTGTTCTGCGAGCGCATTTTCGGACCTACCAAGGATTGGGAGTGCCATTGCGGAAAATACAAGAAGATCCGTTATAAGGGTGTGGTCTGCGACCGCTGCGGCGTGGAAGTGACCAAATCCAGCGTCCGCAGAGAGCGTATGGGCCATATCGAACTGGCTGCCCCTGTTTCCCACATCTGGTATTTCAAGGGAATTCCCAGCCGTATGGGACTGATTCTGGATCTGTCTCCCAGAGTGCTGGAGAAGGTGCTTTACTTCGCTTCCTACATCGTTCTGGATAAGGGCGAGAGCAATCTGGAATATAAGCAGGTGCTGTCCGAGAAGGAATATCAGGATGCCAGAGAAACCTGGGGAAACAAATTCCGCGCGGGCATGGGAGCGGAGTCCATCAAGGAGCTGCTGCTCGCCATCGATCTGGAAAAGGAATCCGCCGAGCTGAAGGAAGGCTTGAAGGAATCCTCCGGACAGAAGCGCGCCAGAATCATCAAGCGCCTTGAGGTGGTGGAAGCGTTCCGCGAGTCCGGAAACCGCCCGGAATGGATGATCCTGGATGCCATCCCGGTTATTCCTCCGGATCTGCGCCCCATGGTACAGCTGGACGGCGGCCGTTTCGCAACGAGCGATCTGAATGATCTGTACCGCAGAATCATCAACAGAAACAACCGTCTGAAAAGACTGCTGGAGCTTGGCGCTCCGGATATCATCGTCCGCAATGAGAAGAGAATGCTGCAGGAAGCGGTGGATGCGCTGATCGATAACGGCAGAAGGGGACGCCCGGTAACGGGACCCGGAAACCGCGCGCTGAAGTCCCTTTCCGACATGCTGAAGGGTAAGTCCGGACGTTTCCGTCAGAATCTGCTCGGAAAGCGTGTTGACTATTCCGGACGAAGCGTTATCGTTGTAGGCCCTGAACTGAAAATCTATCAGTGCGGCCTGCCCAAGGAGATGGCCATCGAGCTGTTCAAGCCTTTCGTGATGAAGGAGCTGGTGGCAAGAGGCATTTCCCAGAACATCAAGAATGCGAAAAAGCTGGTTGAAAGACTGGATTCCCAGGTATGGGATGTGCTGGAAGATGTGATCAAGGAGCATCCGGTGATGCTGAACCGCGCCCCTACGCTTCACAGACTGGGTATCCAGGCGTTCGAGCCCATTCTGGTAGAGGGTAAGGCGATCAAGCTGCATCCTCTGGTATGTACCGCCTTCAACGCCGACTTCGACGGTGACCAGATGGCCGTACACCTTCCGCTTTCCGTGGAAGCCCAGGCGGAGTGCCGCTTCATGCTGCTCTCCCCGAACAACCTGCTGAAGCCCTCCGACGGAGGCCCTGTGGCGGTTCCTTCCCAGGATATGGTTCTGGGAATCTACTACCTGACTCAGGAGAGACCCGGCGCGAAGGGAGAAGGCAAATACTTCAAGAGCCTGAATGAAGCGATCCTGGCTTATGAAAACCAGGCGCTGACCCTGCATTCCAGAATCCGCGTGAAGGTGACGAAGACCATGCCTGACGGCACGGTGCTTTCCGATATCGTGGAATCCACGCTGGGACGTTTCATCTTCAATGAGATCCTGCCTCAGGATCTGGGATTTGTGGACAGAAGCGTACCGGAAAACGCGCTGAAGCTGGAAGTGGACTTCCATGTGGGCAAGAAGGGCCTGAAGCAGATTCTGGAGAAGGTAATCAATATCCATGGTTCCTCCAAAATGGCGGAGGTGCTGGATGACATCAAGTCCACCGGATATAAATATTCCACCAGAGCGGCCATGACCGTATCCATTTCCGATATGACCGTACCCGCGCAGAAGCCGGAGATGCTGGCGAAGGCGCAGGCGACCGTTGACCGGATTTCCCAGAACTTCCGCCGCGGCCTGATTACGGAGGAAGAGCGTTATCGTGCGGTTGTGGAAACCTGGAATGAAACGGATAAGGAACTGACCGAGGTTCTGCTTGCAGGACTGGATAAATATAATAACATTTTCATGATGGCGGACTCCGGAGCCCGTGGTTCCAATCAGCAGATCAAGCAGCTTGCGGGCATGCGCGGACTGATGGCGGATACCACCGGACGTACCATTGAGCTGCCCATCAAGTCCAACTTCCGTGAGGGACTGGATGTACTGGAATACTTCATGTCGGCACACGGAGCCCGTAAGGGACTGTCCGATACGGCTCTGCGTACCGCAGACTCCGGATATCTGACCAGACGAATGGTTGATGTATCCCAGGAGCTGATCATCCGCGAGGCGGACTGCTGTGAAGGACGGGATGAGATTCCCGGCATGGAAGTAAGCGCCTTCATGGACGGCAAGGAGACCATTGAAAATCTGAAGGATCGTATCACGGGCAGAGTATCCTGTGAGGATATCTGCGACCGCGATGGAAATGTGATCGTAAAGAAAAATCACATGATCACTCCCAGCCGTGCGGAAAAGATTCTGAGCGTTGGCGTGGATCAGAAGGGTGAGCCCATTGAAAAGGTGAAGATCAGAACGATCTTAAGCTGCCGTTCCCATAACGGCATCTGCGCGAAGTGTTATGGAGCCAACATGGCGACCGGCGAAGAGGTGCAGGTCGGAGAAGCGGTCGGAATCATCGCGGCACAGTCCATCGGTGAACCCGGTACCCAGCTGACCATGCGTACCTTCCATACCGGCGGTGTGGCGGGCGACGATATCACACAGGGTCTTCCCCGTGTTGAGGAGCTGTTTGAGGCCAGAAAGCCGAAGGGACTTGCGATCATCGCGGAGTTTGGCGGTACGGCCGTGATTAAGGACACCAAGAAGAAGCGCGAAGTCATCATCACCAATCATGAGACCGGAGAATCTAAGGCATACCTGATTCCCTATGGTTCCAGAATCAAGGTGGTAGACGGCCAGGAGCTGGAGGCCGGCGACGAGCTGACAGAAGGTAGCGTAAATCCTCATGATCTGCTGAAGATCAAGGGAATCCGCGCGGTACAGGATTATATGCTCCGCGAGGTACAGCGCGTATACCGTCTTCAGGGCGTGGATATCAGCGACAAGCATATCGAAGTCATCGTGCGCCAGATGCTGAAGAAGGTGCGCATTGAGGAGAGCGGGGATACGGATTTCCTTCCCGGAACTCTGGTTGACGCGCTGGAGTATGAAGACCTGAACGAGTCTCTGATTGCCGAGGGCAAGCAGCCTGCGGACGGAAAGCAGATTCTGCTGGGAATCACGAAGGCAGCTCTTGCTACCAATTCCTTCCTTTCCGCGGCATCCTTCCAGGAGACCACCAAGGTTCTGACGGAAGCTGCCATCAAGGGCAAGGTGGATCCGCTGATCGGTCTGAAGGAGAATGTTATCATCGGTAAGCTGATTCCTGCGGGAACCGGTATGAAGCGCTACCGCGACGTGCATCTGAGCACGGATATCGGACTGGAGGATACGCTGGATCTGGACGACGAACTGGATTTTGACGGCGATACGGATGAAACGGATACGCCGGACACCGCAGCCGCTTCCGGGCTGGAGGGTGAGATTCCGGAGAAAACGGAGCCGGATGATGAGAATGTGGAAACGGAAGAGGAAGAAGCAGAGCCTGTGACGGTAGGTGCTTCTGACGAAGAATAAAGGTTTGTTTCAGCTGCTCTGCGGCGGAACAGAACAAAGGGGCGGCAGGAGCGGAAGGCTCTGCCGCCTCTGCCTTTTAGAAAATCAGAGATGGCGCCGGTGAAGAACCGCATGAAATGAGGAGGGCACATGGGAGGAGAAGAGAGGGCGGCGGTTTCGTGTATGAAAAAGGAACAGGAAGAGAATACTGAGCTGATGAATCTGCGCTATGAGGTGGCATCCGCAAAGCGTCAGATCACATCTCTTCAGAACATGCTCTCTGCCAAAAACAGGGAAGCGGCGGAATTGCGGGATATGCTGATCGGACGGGATGTGCTTCTGAAGGAGGCTGCCGGCTGCATCGGTGACGCTCTTGCTCTGTGCCGGGAACAGCTTTCACAGATGGACCGGGCGAGCAGACTGTATATGAGCTATGAAATGGAGTGGCAGGCGATCAACGCCCGACTGTCCAGAATGAAGGATCAGCTTCCGGAGATTCCTGCTGCGGAGAAACCGGAAGGAAGGGGCAGGGCACTGGAAGAGGTCAGAAGCAGAGTGGAAAATCGTGTGGAAGCGGCGGGAGAAAGCCTGCGCAGAATGTTTGAAGACTGAAAAGAACCGGTTTTACCGTGTTTTTACAGTATTTTTTGAGAAACGGCTTGACAAGGCAGAACGGAGCACGTATACTATTCTAGCGTGCATTCGGAAGGGATGCGTTTTTATGATGCATAGATTCCGGAAGCTGCATACAATGTTAACTCATACCGCAGGAGGTGAAAAAGAATGCCAACATTTAACCAGTTAGTGAGAAAGGGACGTCAGACCAGCGTAAAGAAGTCCACCGCACCGGCTCTCCAGAGAGGATACAATTCTCTTCACAAGAAGCCGATCAACGCTTCTTCTCCGCAGAAGAGAGGTGTGTGCACCGCTGTTAAGACTGCTACCCCCAAGAAGCCTAACTCCGCTCTTAGAAAGATCGCCAGAGTACGTCTTTCCAATGGAATCGAAGTGACGAGCTACATCCCCGGAGAAGGACACAATCTGCAGGAGCACAGCGTTGTTCTGATCAGAGGCGGCCGTGTTAAGGACCTTCCCGGTACCAGATACCACATCATCAGAGGTACGCTGGATACCGCAGGTGTAGCGAACAGACGCAAGGCTCGCTCCAAATACGGTGCTAAGAGACCTAAGGCTGCAAAGAAGTAATTCTTCAGAAATAATGAAATCATTTTTTGAATGATTTTACAGCCTTTTATGTACCACAATAAGAACTAATTAAAGTGTTGGGATTCTGATTTTCATTTTCGCGAACAGATATACCGCACGAACACATTCCATGTGAAAATTAGTAGAACAAATGTGAGTACCGATGATCTAATTCAGATTGATTAAGGAGGGAAGAACCGTGCCACGTAAAGGACATATTCAGAAGAGAGATGTGCTGGCAGACCCCTTATACAATGACAAGGTAGTGACCAAGCTTATCAACAACATCATGCTGGATGGTAAGAAGGGCGTTGCTCAGAAGATTGTATACGGTGCGTTTGGCAGAGTTGAAGAAAAGAGCGGAAAGCCGGCTCTTGAAGTATTTGAAGAGGCCATGAACAACATCATGCCTGTTCTGGAGGTTAAGGCAAGACGTGTCGGCGGCGCAACCTATCAGGTGCCGATCGAAGTCAGAGCGGACAGACGTCAGGCGCTCGGCCTCAGATGGCTTGTAACCTTCTCCCGCAAGAGAGGCGAAAAGACCATGGAAGAAAGGCTTGCCAACGAAATTCTCGATGCGGCGAACAATACCGGTTCTGCTGTAAAGAGAAAAGAAGACATGCACAAAATGGCAGAAGCGAACAAGGCTTTCTCCCACTACAGATTCTAATTCCGGGAGGAAGCGCCCGGCCGCTTAAGGCCGGGTGGCAATATGAAGGAGGAAGGACCTTTGGCTGGAAGAGAATATCCATTAGAGAGAACCAGAAACATTGGTATTATGGCTCATATCGATGCGGGTAAGACTACTCTGACCGAGCGTATTCTTTACTACACCGGTGTAAACTACAAGATCGGTGATACCCACGAAGGAACTGCTACCATGGACTGGATGGAACAGGAGCAGGAAAGAGGTATTACCATCACATCAGCCGCTACCACATGCCACTGGACGAAGCACCATGAAGGTAAAGTGGATCCTAACGAGCCTGAGTATCGTATCAACATTATTGATACTCCCGGCCACGTTGACTTCACAGTGGAAGTTGAGCGTTCTCTGCGTGTTCTGGACGGTGCAATCGGCGTATTCTGCGCAAAGGGCGGAGTTGAGCCCCAGTCAGAAAACGTCTGGCGCCAGGCAGACACCTATAATGTACCGAGAATGGCATTCATCAACAAGATGGACATCCTCGGGGCGAATTTCTACGGCGCTGTGGATCAGATCAGAACCAGACTTGGCAAGAACGCCATCATTGTGCAGCTGCCGATCGGTAAGGAAGATGAATTCAAGGGAATCATCGACCTGTTTGAAATGAAAGCCTACATCTATAATGATGATAAGGGCGAGGACATCACCGTAACGGATGATCTGGGAGACATGAAGGACGATGCAGAGCTGTATCGTACCGAGCTGGTTGAAAAGATCTGCGAGCTGGATGATGACCTGATGATGATGTATCTGGAGGGTGAGGAGCCTTCCAACGAGCAGATGAAGGCAGTCCTGAGAAAGGCGACCTGCGAATGCACCGCTGTTCCGGTATGCTGCGGTTCTGCTTATAGAAACAAGGGTGTACAGAAGCTTCTGGATGCGATTCTGGAGTATATGCCTGCTCCTACCGACATCCCTGCTATCAAGGGTGTGGATCTGGACGGCAATGAGGTGGAGAGACATTCTTCTGATGAAGAGCCTTTCTCCGCTCTGGCGTTCAAGATCATGGCTGACCCGTTTGTGGGTAAGCTCGCATTTTTCCGCGTATATTCCGGTACCATGAATTCCGGTTCCTACGTGCTGAATGCAACGAAGGACAAGAAGGAGCGCGTGGGCCGTATCCTGCAGATGCATGCGAATAAGAGACAGGAGCTGGATAAGGTTTATTCCGGTGATATCGCCGCTGCGGTAGGTTTCAAGTTCACCACCACCGGTGATACGATCTGCGATGAGCAGCATCCGGTAATCCTGGAGTCCATGGAGTTCCCGGAGCCGGTTATCGAGCTGGCAATCGAGCCCAAGACCAAGGCCGGTCAGGGCAAGATGGGCGAAGCGCTTGCGAAGCTGGCGGAAGAGGATCCTACGTTCCGTGCTCATACGGATCAGGAGACCGGCCAGACCATTATCGCAGGTATGGGCGAGCTGCATCTGGAAATCATCGTGGACAGACTGCTGCGTGAGTTCAAGGTGGAAGCGAATGTCGGCGCACCTCAGGTTGCATACAAGGAAACCTTTACCAAGACTGTGGACGTGGACAGCAAGTATGCGAAGCAGTCCGGCGGACGTGGTCAGTATGGTCACTGTAAAGTCAGATTCGAGCCCATGGATCCGAATGGAGAGCAGACCTTCCTGTTCGAGTCCCAGGTTGTCGGCGGTGCGATTCCGAAGGAATACATTCCGGCAGTCGGAGAAGGTATCGAGGAAGCTGCAAAGGCTGGTATCCTGGGAGGATATCCGGTACTCGGCGTACACGCCATCGTATACGATGGATCCTATCATGAGGTTGACTCCTCTGAAATGGCCTTCCATATCGCAGGTTCCCTTGCGTTTAAGGATGCCATGAGCAAGGCAAACGCCGTTCTGCTGGAGCCCATCATGAAGGTTGAGGTTACCATGCCTGAGGAATATATGGGTGATGTAATCGGCGATATTAACTCCCGCCGCGGACGTATCGAAGGTATGGACGATATCGGCGGAGGCAAAATGGTAAGAGCGTATGTACCTCTTGCTGAGATGTTCGGTTATTCCACCGACCTTCGTTCCAAGACTCAGGGACGCGGTAACTACTCCATGTTCTTCGAGAAGTACGAGCAGGTACCGAAGAACGTACAGGAAAAAGTCCTTGCAGCAAAGGCGAAGTAAAATGTATTGAACTTTTTCCTGTAGAAAAAGTCCTTGCGGCAAAGGCAAAATAATTATTGAAAATATCGGCGTTATCGAATATAATCAGAAGTAGCCGATTAAAAAAGGAAAACAATCAGTATCTATTGTTTTAAGGAGGATTATCAAAAATGGCTAAAGCTAAATTTGAAAGAACCAAGCCCCATTGTAACATTGGTACCATCGGCCACGTTGACCATGGTAAAACCACTCTGACGGCTGCCATCACCAAGGTTCTGCATGAGAGACTTGGTACCGGTCAGTCCATCGCTTTCGATCAGATCGACAAGGCTCCCGAAGAGAGAGAGCGTGGAATCACCATTTCCACCGCACACGTTGAGTATGAGACCAAGAAGAGACATTACGCTCACGTTGACTGCCCTGGCCATGCTGACTACGTTAAGAACATGATCACCGGTGCTGCTCAGATGGACGGCGCTATCCTGGTTGTTGCCGCTACCGATGGTGTTATGGCTCAGACCAAGGAGCACATCCTTCTGTCCCGTCAGGTAGGCGTTCCTTATATCGTAGTATTCATGAACAAGTGCGATATGGTTGACGATCCCGAGCTGCTTGAGCTGGTTGAGATGGAAATCAGAGACCTGCTGAACGAGTATGACTTCCCGGGCGATGACACCCCGATCATTCAGGGATCCGCTCTGAAGGCTCTGGAAGATCCCAGCAGCGAGTGGGGCGACAGAATCATGGATCTGATGGATGCGGTTGATGATTATATTCCGGATCCTCAGCGTGATACGGACAAGCCTTTCCTTATGCCTGTTGAGGACGTGTTCACCATTACCGGACGTGGTACCGTTGCTACCGGTAGAGTAGAGCGCGGAACTCTGCACCTGAACGAGGAAGTTGAAATCGTTGGTATCAAGGAAGAGACCAAGAAGACCGTTGTTACCGGTATCGAAATGTTCCGTAAGATGCTGGATGAGGCTCAGGCTGGTGATAACATCGGCGCTCTGCTTCGTGGTGTTCAGAGAACTGAAATCGAAAGAGGACAGGTTCTTGCAAAGCCCGGCACGGTTACCTGCCACAAGAAGTTTACCGCTCAGGTATACGTTCTGACCAAGGATGAAGGCGGACGTCATACTCCTTTCTTCAACAACTATCGTCCTCAGTTCTACTTCAGAACCACCGACGTTACCGGTGTCTGCAACCTGCCTGAAGGAACCGAGATGTGCATGCCTGGTGATAACGTAGAGATGACCATCGAGCTGATCCATCCCATCGCTATGGAGCAGGGTCTTACCTTCGCTATCCGTGAAGGCGGACGTACTGTTGGATCCGGACGTGTTGCTACCGTTATCGAGTAATCAACAGAATTACGAAAATCTGAAAGCTCTCAGGGGTTTCCCTTGGGAGCTTTTTTTGTCATAAAAACAGAATGTTCTGTCGGCGAAATAACGAATCATTGCTTGAGAAGAAAAGCGGTTTTTGGTATACTTGTGGCAAAAGAAACGGCATTTTTCTGGAAGGCTTTTATTTCCACAAAAAGTACGCAAAGTACATAAGGCATACAGACTACACAGAAAAACCGGGAAGGAGGCAGTCTATGGAAGAAAGGATTGCAACATTACGGAGGATTCTGGACGGAAGCGCCTATACGGTGGCGCTGTGCGGTTCCGGCATGATGGAGGAAGGCGGCTTTGCCGGTATCAAGGGAGGGGACCGCGCATATGAGATTGAGCAGAAATACGGCTATTCCACAGAAGAAATTTTTGCCAGCGGTTTTTACACTGCCAGACCCATGCAGTTTTTTGATTTTTACCGGGAGGAGATGCTTAAAAATATTCCGGAAGCAACGGAATCGGGGAAAGTCCTGGCACAGATGGAACGGGCCGGAAAACTGCAGTGTGTGATCAGCAGCAATATATTTGAGCAGGGAAGGCGAGCCGGATGTAAGAACGTGATTTATCTGCACGGAAGCGTTTACCATAATTACTGCCCGAAGTGCGGCAGGGAATATCCGATGGAATATCTGCGTGACGCGAAGGGCATTCCTGCCTGTGAGACCTGCGGCTTTCCTATTCGTCCCGGCGTCTACCTGTTCGGAGAGATGGTGGACAGCGGCCTTCTGAGCAGAGCGGTGGATGAGATCGCAAAAGCGGATGTCCTGCTCCTTCTGGGGACAAACCTTCATTCAGAGGTTTTCGGTAATTATATCAAGTACTTTGGGGGCAAATATCTGATTATCATTCATAAGCACAGTCACTATCTGGACGATACGGCGGATATGGTATTTCTGGATCATCCGAAGAATATCCTGTCGAAGCTTGGGTATGGGGAAGCGGATGGAAACGGCGGTTCTGCAGAAACAGCGGATGAAGCCGGAGAAAATGGAAACTGAAAATGAAGACGGGAGAAATCACTCATGAAGAAAATTACATATCATAGACCTGCAGGCGACAATTCCCTGTTCCTTGCGCAGTGGGACGGGCAGGGACGGCTTGTTTCGCTTCAGAACAGCCAGGACAGAGAGGCAGCGAACTGGGTACGTGGGGAGCAGGTCTGGGGAACCGTGTACTGCAAACCGGAGCTGACCGTTGAGGTGGAACGCCGGTTTACGGAAAGGGGAACACTGGCAGAATGCTATATTTTCCGAAATGAGACAGCCTTTGATATCTATACGGTGGGAACACAGATTGGAATCTGTATTCAGCTTCCGGATTATTATACTGATGCAGCGGTATGCATGACACAATGCTGTAACACCCATTTGTGGTGTGGAGGAAGCAGTAGCTGGATCTGCGCACTCCGGATGGGCGGAGGCACAATCAATCTGGGGATGGTGCTGACAAGGGGAAGTCTGAAGGGTTACAGCGTGCAGAGAAATCTGGAGAGGGAAAGCAATGACAGGGGCGCCTTCCTCCTGCATCCGGAGAATTTTCACATCAGACCGGGCGAGTCCGTACAGGTGGAGTGGGAGCTGTTCTGGTTTACGGATCGGGCGGATTTTCGAAGAAAGGTGCTGGCCTGCCCCGGATTTGTCTGGATTGAGGCGGAGCATTTCCTGCTGTTTGACGGAGAGACTGTCCGGTTTAAGGCTTTCACCGGCAAAGAGGATGGAAGGAGAAACGAAGAAAATGGGAATGGCCTGAAAGAAGCTGGCGTGGAAATATGCCGGCAGCGGCCGACGGTATACAGGAACGGAGAAATGATCGATTTTTCCTGGGAGAATGGCGTGGCAGAGGTTGTGGACAGGCCGGAGAGCTGTGGAAAATACCGATATGAGATAGAATGGATGGGGAAGCGTTCACAGGCTGTTTTCCTTATTCAGCCGGAAATACGGAGGCTGGCGGAACGCCGCTGCAGATTTATCGCCGGGAAGCAGCAGTGCAGGGATGAGGAAAGCTGTCTGAATGGCGCTTATCTGATTTATGATAACGAAGAGGGGCAGCAGTATTACAGCCATGCGTTCAATGATCATAACGGCGGAAGGGAACGGGTCGGAATGGGAGCTCTGCTGGCTAAATACCTGCAGGAGCATCCGGACCGGGAACTGGAGGAAAGCCTGGACAGATTTGTGCGGTTTGTCAGGAGAGAGCTTCTGGACGAGAAGACCGGCGTGGTGTATGACGATGTACGGCGGGATGAGGAGTGGAAGCGTCTGTACAATTATCCATGGATCTGCGTTCTGTTTCTGGAGATGTTCCGCCTGAAAGGGGATCAATGGTATTTAAAGGCTGCTTATCGGGTGATGACGGCCTATTACAGAGAGGGCGGCAGCCGGTTCTATGCCATTGCCATTCCCATGCGGGAATCCGTGGAGCTTTTCCGGGAAAACGGGATGGGAGAGGAAGCAGAGCGGCTTCTTGCGCTTTACCGGGAGCACGGGGACAGGATCGCGGAGCTGGGAAAGAACTATCCTGCTCATGAGGTGAAGTATGAGCAGAGCATCGTTGCTCCTGCGGCGGTTTATCTCTGCGAGCTTTACCATCTGACAGGAGAGGGAAAATATGCCCGCGCGGCCGGAGAGCAGCTTGCTGTGCTTGAACTGTTTCAGGGGCTTCAGCCGGATTATCATATGCATGAGGTGGCGATCCGCCATTGGGACGGGTACTGGTTCGGAAAACGTGCCTGCTATGGGGATACCTTCCCTCATTACTGGAGTGCGCTGACGGGAATCGCATTCCGGGAGGCCGAAGGGGTTCCGGGCTGTGAAGCCTATGCCGACAGAGCGGAGGAGGTACTCAGGGGTCCTCTGAGCCTGTTTTTTACGGACGGAAGCGCTTCCTGCGCCTGTGTTTATCCCATGACGGTGAACGGCCGTCCCGGGAGCTATTATGATCCCTGGGCCAATGACCAGGACTGGGGGCTGTATTTTTATCTGAAATATGCAAAAAAGGGCCTGCCGGCAGGATGAAAAAGGCTGAACGGAAGGAGAATGTCCGGGCGGAACTTCGGATGAAGAGGATCAGACAGAGAAAGGAATGACGTAGAAATGAAAGGGAGAGAAAAGGAACTGGAGTTTTTCCTCGCGGGGAGTCTGGAAAAGGTGTTTCCGGACAAACGGCCGGAGGAATGGAAGGTCGGGGAGAAGCTGTGTATTCTGCGGGGGGAAATACCGGCTGTGCAGCTGGTGTATTACAGAAAGCCCGGAGGAAGGTATCCGGTGCCGCCGAGATTTCGCTGTGAAGTGGCCGGTTTTCCTGCAAAGGTCCGTATGCGGGAGGTGGAGCTGGTGCCCTCCGCATTTCCGTGTTTTGAACGGGTGGATGACAATTATCTGACCACGCAGCCGGGACTTTTCCCGGATCTCTTAAAGCCCTGTGAGGACGGATGGATTACGCCGCGGGCAGGACAGTACCGGGCACTGTGGATCGATTTTCCGGATACTTCGCAGGTTCCTGCCGGTGAATACAGGATGGAGATCAGACTGACGCCTGAGGTGGAAGGAGTCCGTGGAAACGGACAGAGCTGGAAGATGGATGAGGAAGGGAAGGAGGCGCTTACGCAGGAAGAGCCGCTTTTTGTCATTCTTGAGGTATCCGGTGAAGCGCTCCCGAAACAGAGTCTGATTCATACGGAATGGTTCCATGCGGACTGTGTGGCTGATTATTATCATACGGAGGTATTTGGGGAACAGCACTGGAGAGCGCTGGAGAGTCAGATCGCTCTTGCGGCGGAGATCGGCATCAATATGCTGCTGACTCCCGTGTTCACGCCGCCGCTGGACACTGCTGTGGGAGAAGAACGCACTACGGTGCAGCTGGTGGATATTTCCGAGAATGAAGAGGGATATCATTTTGAGTTCAGCCGTCTGGAAAAATGGTGCTGCCTGTGTCGGAAATACGGCATTGAATATCTGGAAATGCCCCATCTGTTTACCCAGTGGGGAGCGGAGGCAACGCCGAAGATTCTGGTTCGTGCGGGGGGAAAGCTGCAGAAACGGTTTGGTTGGCATGTCCCCGCAGAGAGTCCGGCTTACAATGAGTTTTTGCAGGAATTTCTTCCGGCACTGCAGGCAAAACTGCAGGATCTGGGATATGACAGGGAACATGTATACTTCCATATTTCTGATGAACCCTCGGAGGCTCAGCTGGAGAGCTATGGAAAAGCGAAGAAGATGACGGAAGGTCAGCTGGACGGCTGGAAGGTGATTGATGCGCTCAGCGATTATGCCTTTTACGAAAAAGGGCTGGTGAAGAATCCGGTCCCTTCGAATGATCATATTCAGTCGTTTGCGGATCATGGGGTGCCGGATCTCTGGACCTATTACTGCTGTGCTCAGGGAGTGGAGGTGCCGAACCGCTTCTTTGCCATGCCTTCCGCAAGGAACCGGATCATGGGTGTGTTGATGTACCTGTATGAGATTAAGGGCTTTCTGCACTGGGGCTACAATTTTTATAATTCCGGCTTTTCCAGAAAGCACATCGATCCCTTCTATGATACCCATGCGGACTATTCCTTCCCGTCCGGAGATTCGTTCCTGGCCTATCCGGGGCCGGATGGTGAGGCTTATTCCTCACTGAGGGCGCAGGTGCAGATGGAAGGCCTGCAGGACTTGAGGGCGCTTCAAAAGCTGGAAGAGAAGATTGGAAGAAAGCGGGTTCTGGATCTGATATACGAAGGGCAGGAAGGGCCATTTACCTTCCGCAAATATCCCACTGACGCGCAGTGGCTGTACCGGCTTCGGGAAAGAATCGCGGACGCGCTGTGAGGTTACAGGACACATAAACAGCCGCAGTTTCCGGCAGATCGGAAACTGCGGCTGTTTATCTGCAATAAGCCTGGAGAGCAGCCGCATGGAGGGCAGGTTTACCTGCACTGACATGCGGATATTCGACGGGCAGCGGGCAGCCTGCTGCGAGCCGGATCGATTTTATTTTTTCAGACTGGTATTGTACATGATCACCGCTTCGCGGCATTCATATTCGCCCATTTCATAATAGCCCTTCGTAAAGCGGTTCAGCCTTTCCAGCGTAACGGCGCGGTTGGCCCGTTTGGGCTGATCATTGATGAAGAAAATGCCCTCAGTGTAGTATTCCGCATCGAATTCCGGCGTTCCCTCTTCTTCGTAATAAGGATCGAAGAGAATAACCTTATCCCCGTCGATTCCGGTCAGCAGGACATAGTGGGCCACTTCAAGAAAAAGGTGCAGGATCACCGCGGCACCTTCATTCAGGGCCTCATAGATCCGGCTTCCCTCTTCCACGACCACATCCTCCCCGGAGAGGAATTCACAGTGGATGGGAAAACGTCTGGTCTCGCTGAAATGATTCAGCCAGTTGGTAATGAAATTCATGGCGGCGGCAGAGGTACCCCTTTTGCACAGCTCGCCCTCTGAATTGTAGGTATCCATACAATAGAGCATGATGAATTTGATGAGATCGGGAAAAATTTCTTCCCGTTCAAACAGATAGCGGATCCCGTTGATCAGTGAAACGGGGCCGCAGTCATATTCTGACGACTGGCAGATCAGCAGATTCTTCATAGCGGTACCTCACCCTTTCTCAGCCGGCCGGCAGAAGATACGTGGTTACAGTTCACTCGACACGTGAAAAAATGTCAGCAGGAATTCCCCGGCCAATCTGTACTTTTTTGAAAAAATGTAGTAATATGTATAAGGTGCTTCTCCGATGCAGAGAATGCAGATATATACGGGATCCGCATGCAAAAGTGCGGACTGTTACTGAATATAACGCAGCATTCTGTTTTTGTCAAGAAAATCTTGACAAGAGGGGCAGGTAACGATATAATAAACCAATTTTAAAGGTTCTGTAACAGGAATCTGTTCATTGTGCACAGGGTGCCGTACATGCGAAGGAGCTCAGCAGAGAGAGCCGTCATGTGCGACGGCGGGACTGCCTGAAAGACGGCCCGCAGCCTTGTGCATCTTCGTGTATTCATATCCGCAGCAGGCTGCGGCGGCCGGGGAATTTCTCTGCATTTTCCGGTTCGTTTCCTTATTATATTTATTTTATTCAGGGAAACCCTGGGAAGTGAAGAGGAGGAAGAAGAATGAGAAAAATCATGAAAAAAGCGCTTGGTTTTACACTTGCCGCACTCATGACACTTTCCCTGGCCGCATGCTCTTCTGCGGGAGGCGGAGCGACCGGGGAGAGTGCTGTCGGGCAGGGCAGCGCAACGGCAGGCACGTCAACGGAGAGCGCGGCGTCAGGAGCTGCTGCTTCCGGTGAGAAGATCGTTAACGTCGGCGTAACGGATACGCTGACCAGCTTAAATCCGCTTCTGTTAAACGGCGGAGAGGTGAACAAGTACGCGACAGGGCTGATGTTCCTGCCCCTGATGGAGCTGGACGCAGATCTGAATTTCGTTCCCATGGTGGCGGATTCCATCACCACGGAGGACAATCTGAATTTTGTGATTCACATCGATGAGGCGGCCACCTGGTCGGACGGCACTCCCATCACGGCGGATGATGTGGCATACACGGCACTGCGTCTTGCCAGCCCTGTAGTGAACAATACTTCCATGATGTACTATGTGTTTAGGGGCGTGGGCGACGACGGCTTTGTGGAGGAAGGTGCGGAGAGCATCGAGGGTGTACAGGTCATCGATGACAAGACCGTACAGTTTACCACCAAGGAGCCGATGGCGCTGATGACCTTCCTGAATTCCTATGCCAGATATCTCCTGACGCTGCCGAAGCACGTCATCGAGACTTTTGCGGAGGATGAGCTGACGACACAGGCCTGGTTCAATCAGCCGGACGTGATCAGCGGCCCCTTCTATCTGACGGATTTTGATGTGGATCATTACGTATCCTATACTGCCAATGAAAATTACTGGAAGGGCGCTCCCAAAATCGATAAGCTGAACATCCGCATTGTGGATGGAAGCCAGCTTTACGCCGGCCTGCAGTCCGGAGAGATCGATATCACGCAGCAGACCATGAGCGTGATCCCTCCTGAGGATTATGAGAGCGTGGAAGCGCTGGAGAACGTGGAGGTCGTATACGGATCTCCCATAACCAATCAGTCCGTGTTCATTCAGACGGCAAACGTGCCGGATGCCAGAGTGCGGCAGGCGCTTCTGTATGCTATTGACAGACAGCAGATCCTTGAGCAGCTGCTGAACGGCCACGGCGAGGTGGTGGACGGTTTCCTGTCCAGCGCCAGCCCTTATTATGATGAAACGATCACTCCCATCACCTATGATCCCGCAAGGGCGCAGGAGCTTCTTACCGAAGCGGGCTGGGATGGAAGCCAGACGCTGCGGTTCTACGTGAATTCCGGAGACAGCACCTTTGTAAACGCGGCGACCGTTATGGCAGCGCAGTGGGCGGCAGTGGGCATCAAGGTGGAAATCACCACGGTGGATTTCGCTACTCTGATGAGCACCGCGGGAAGCAAGGATTATGATATTCTTGCGGTACAGTACACCTATTCCCCGGTAGATCCCTACACGGATATGGCGTGGCTGCTTGGTGGAGAAGGAAGCTGGACCGGCTATTCGGATGATGAGGTGAATACGGCGCTTGCGGGTACGCAGACCACCAGCGATGCAGCGGAGCTGACGAAGCTGTACGGCATTGCGGACCGGAAGGTGCAGGAGGATGTTCCCATGTTCTCCGCCTACATCATCAGCGCACAGGGCGCGGTAAACAAGCGCCTGACAGGAGCGACTCCCAGCGTGTACGGATTCTTTAATGACGTTCAGAACTGGGATGTGACGGAATAAAGAGGGCAGAGGGCTGTGCGCTTCCTGATTAGAAGAGAAGCGCATGGCCCGGAACCCATCAGGATATCTGGAATTACAGTATGTTTGGAAACGGATGAGGAACAGTCATGTCGCATTTGCTTGAGGTACAGGGACTGACCACGTCTTTCTCCGCGGATTACGGGGAAACGGTCAGCGTGGATCACATCAGTTTTTATGTGGATGAGGGAGAGACGGTCTGCATCGTGGGAGAATCCGGATGCGGAAAGTCCGTCACCTCACTTTCAATAATGGGATTATTGGGAAGGGGCGGAGCTGTCACTGACGGTTCTGTCCTGTTTGACGGTAAGAACCTTCTTGACCTGTCGGAAAAGGAGCTGGATGAGATCCGGGGAAACCGGATGTCGATGATCTTCCAGGATCCGCTGACTTCCCTGAACCCCGTTTTTACCATCGGAAATCAGATCACGGAAAGCATCCGCACGCATATGCATCTGGATAAGCAGGAAGCCGCGGCGCGGGCGGAGAAGATTCTTTCCCAGGTGGGCATGCCGGATGCGCATGCCGCCATGAAAAAATATCCGCATACGCTGTCCGGCGGAATGCGGCAGAGAGCCATGATCGCCATGGCGCTGTGCTGCAACCCGGCGCTGCTGATTGCGGATGAGCCCACAACTGCTCTGGATGTGACCATTCAGGCGCAGATCATGAGCCTTCTGAAAAAACTGAAAAAGGAGATCGGAATGTCGCTCATTCTGATCACGCATGATATCGGACTGGTTGCGAGCATGGCGGACCGGGTGCTGGTGATGTATGCGGGGCAGATCATTGAGGAGGCCCCGGTAAAGGAGCTGTTTGCCTCCCCTCATCATCCCTATACCCGCGCGCTGCTGGCCACGGTTCCGAGCATTTATGACGGGCCGGACAGGGAGCTTGTTTCCATTCCCGGCATTGTACCGGAAAACTATGATTCTATCACTGGCTGCCGTTTCGCGGACCGCTGTGCGTTCCGAAGGCCCGAGTGCGACAGGCCGCAGGAGGATCAGGCGGCCGGTGAGGGACGCAGGGTCAGATGCGCCAGATGGAAGGAAGTACGGTAGATTCCGAAATGGAGGATGACGAAGTGCAGAAAAACGAAAGCAATCTCAATGGGCTTCCGGGAAAGGAGCCTCCCGAGGGAGGACGTATCCTGCTGGAAGTTACCGATCTGAAAAAATACTATCCCTTAAAGGGCGGGATCATCACCCATACCACCGGCTATATCCATGCGGTGGACGGCGTGAGCTTTTCCGTCCGGGAAGGGGAGACGCTGGGACTGGTGGGAGAATCCGGCTGCGGAAAATCCACCATCGGCAGACAGATTGTCGGACTGGAGAAGCCTACGGATGGGATGATCCATTTTGACGGAAGGGATCTGTCAGCCCTGAAGGCAAAGGAGATGAAGGGTATCCGCACGCAGCTTCAGATGGTATTTCAGGATCCCTATTCTTCTCTGAATCCCAGGAAACATATTTATGAAATTCTTGCCCAGCCCATGCTTTACCATCATATTGCGACAAAGGCTACGGTAGGAAAGGAGCTGGAACGCATTCTGGATATGGTTGGCCTTTCCAGAAATGTTCTGGGAAGATATCCCCATGAATTTTCCGGCGGACAGAGACAGAGAATCGGAATCGCGAAGGCACTGTCCCTGAATCCCCGCTTCCTGGTCTGTGATGAGCCGGTGAGCGCTCTGGATGTGTCCATTCAGGCGCAGATTCTGAACCTGTTGAAATCTCTGCAGAAGGAACTGAACCTGACCTGCATTTTTGTGGGACATGGTCTGGGAGCGGTCAACTATGTGAGCGACCGGATCGCGGTCATGTATCTGGGAAAGATCGTGGAGATCGGAAAGGCGGCGGATGTGTTCCGCACCCCTGCCCATCCTTACACGAAGGCGCTGATCGCGGCGGCTCCGGTGCCGGATCCGGAAGCGGCGGGGCAGGAAAAAAAGCTTCTGGAAGGGGAGGTGGGCTCCAGCCAGGAGCCGCCTGCCGGATGCAGATTCCATCCCAGATGTCCCTTCGCACAGGAAAGCTGCCGGAATCAGGAGCCGCAGATGTGCGAGGTGAAGGCGGGAAGCGGTCATTTTTCGGCCTGCCCCGTCATGAACGGAAAGGAGGCGCAGGCGCATGGGTAAATACATCATCAAACGGATTCTGATCGCCATTCCGGTTCTGATCGGAATCACCATCATCGATTATGTGATCATGTGTATGGCGGGAAGCCCTCTGGAAATGCTTCAGGGCCCGAGAATCTCTCAGGCGGCTGTGGAGGCCAGGGCCATTCAGCTGGGACTGGACAAGCCCGTTTATGTGCAGTACTTTGTCTGGCTGGGCCAGCTGCTCCATGGAAACATGGGATATTCCATTGACAGCTATCAGCCGGTTGCGGATATGATCGCAAGCCACCTGGGACCCACCCTGCTTCTCATGGGCGTTTCCCTGATCGTCAGCCTCCTGATCGCTGTGCCGGCAGGAATTTACAGCGCCATCCATCAGTATTCCAGGGGAGACTATACGGTGGTAACTCTTTCCTTTCTGGGAAGCAGCATACCGGGCTTTTTCCTGTCCCTGCTTTTGATCTTTCTGTTTACGGTTAAGCTGGGCTGGCTCCCTTCCAGCGGCATGAAGACGCTGGGAACGAGCGGCGGCGCAGCGGATGTGGCAGCGCACATGGTGATGCCGGTCATCGTTCTTGCCACCTCAATGGCGGGAACCAACATCCGCTACATCCGCAGCGCGGTGCTGGAAATCCTGCAGCAGGATTATCTGCGCACGGCCAGAGCAAAGGGAATCGGAAGGTTTAAGGTGATCAACAAGCACGCCCTGAGAAATGCCCTGATTCCCATCGTGACGGTGATCGGCATGGAGATTCCGATGCTGTTCGGCGGCCAGGTCATCGTGGAACAGGTCTTTTCCTGGCCCGGTCTCGGCCTCATGACCATGAGCGCCATCACCAGCCGGGATTATCCGGTGATCATGGGCGTGTGTCTGCTCTCCGCCGTCGTCGTTCTGGTGGCAAACCTGCTGACGGACATTCTGTACGCGCTGGTTGACCCCACGATTCAGCTTCAATAGGGTCAGGGGGTGAATTTTGAAGAGATGAAAAGAAATAATACGGATATCACAAATGAAAGCTATCTGCAGACCGTATTCCGCAGATTCCGCAGACACCATCTGGCAGCGGTGAGTTTCGTGGTTCTCGTCATCATCGTCGGAGCTGCCCTGCTCGCTCCGGTGATCGCTCCCTATGATCCGGATGCCATTGTGGGTTCCTTTTCCGGTGCGCCGAGTGCGGAGCACTGGCTGGGAACCGATCAGATCGGACGCGATGTGCTGAGCCGCCTGCTGTATGCCACCCGGATTTCCCTTCTGGTTGGCGTGATGGCCACACTGATTTCCACGGTGATCGGCGTAGTGCTCGGTCTTCTCGCCGGATATTTCGGCGGTGCGGTGGATATGGTGATCATGCGCTTTACAGACATGGTAATGTCCTTTCCCTACATCCTGCTTGTGCTGGTGGCCGCGTCCATCTTCAAGCCCGGCCTGTGGAGCATCATCCTGATTCTGGGCTTTGTGGACTGGCCGGGAATCGCCAGACTGGTGAGAGGCAACGTGCTCTCTCTGAGGGAGACCAACTTTGTCAAGGGAAATCTGGTGGCAGGCATGCCTCTGCGGCATATTCTGTTCTCGGAAATCCTGCCAAACACGGCGGCTCCCATTCTGGTGTACGCCACCTCGGTGCTGGCACTTTCCATGCTGGATGAGGCGGCCCTGAGCTTTCTGGGAATGGGCGTGCAGCCCCCCACGGCGAGCCTTGGCAACATGCTCAACGGAGCCCAGTCTCTGACCGTGCTGACGAAGCAGCCCTGGCTGTGGATTCCGCCCGGACTGATGATCGTGGTTCTGGTCATCGCCATTAATTTTATCGGGGATGCCCTGCGCGATGCGCTGGACCCCAACAGCAGGAACTGAAACGAAAACAGGCGGCGACGGGCCTGCCCGGGCTGCCGCAGGAAAAGGGCGTTTTCCGCCGAAGGGCGGGGAACGCCTGATTTGATATGTAGAAGACGAGTTGGTCGGAGGAATGATTGAAAAATGTGCCTGATGACGCATTTTTCAATCGGTAAAGGACGCTCCGCCATGGAGGGAAAAATGCAGAAAAAATTAGAGGAAATATTCGAATGGTTTCACAGAAATCCGGAACTGTCATATGAGGAATACCGCACCACGGAGCGGATCCGGCAGCTTTTGACGGATGCGGGGATCGAAATTCTGCCGCTTCCGCTGGAAACGGGACTGGTTGCCGTGATCCGTGGGGAAAAGGAGGGGCCGGTGCAGGCTCTGCGCTGTGATATCGACGCTCTTCCCATAATGGAAGAAACAGGCCTTCCTTATTCCTCTGAAACGCCGGGAAGGATGCACGCCTGCGGGCATGATTTTCACATTACGGCAGGAATCGGCACGGCGCTTCTGCTGCAGGAAAGGAGGCGGGAGCTCGCCGGAACGGTGAAGCTTCTGTTTCAGCCGGGAGAGGAATCCTCCCTGGGCGCGCTGAAAATCCTGGAAACGGATGTATGTGATGATGTGCAGCTCTTCTGGGGACTCCATGCGGACCCTACGAATGAGGCCGGCGTCATCGGCCTGCGGGAGGGCGCGGTGGCGGCTGCGGTGGACCGGTTCGTGATCACCATAAAGGGCGTGGGCTGCCACGGCGCTCACCCGGATGACGGAGTGGATCCCATTCCCGCCGCCTGCGCCATTGTACAGACGCTGCAGACCATCGTGACAAGAAATGTGAACGCCTTTCATCCGTCGCTGATCAGCGTGACCCGGATTGAGGCGGGCAATACATGGAACGTGATTCCGGAAACGGCTGAGCTGGAGGGAACGGTGCGCACCATGGACCGGGCGGATCGGGAGCTGTTTGAAAAAAAGGTGGAGCTGATCGCGCGGAAAACGGCGGAAAGCTATGGCGCACAGGCGCAGGTACAGTGGATTCCCGGACCGCCGGCCGTTATCAACGATGAAGAAATGGCGGAATATGCGGCCCAAACCGCACGCAGACTGGGCTTTTCAGTGGTGCCGGAGGAGCAGTCCCTGGGCGGAGACGACTTTTCTTTCTATGAGGAAAAGGCTCCGTGCTGTTACATCAAGATCGGAACCGGGAAGGGCCAGCTGATCCACCAGCCGGGCTTCGCGGTGGAAAAGAGCGTTCTGGCGCCGACGGCAGAATATCTGGCGGAGGTGCTGATGAATCAAATCAAAATCCGGACAACCCGCTCCAGTGCCCTGGTAATCTGACTCAGCTCCATGCTGGGCGGGACGGGTGTTTTGGCAGCTGCCTGCTCCATGGAATAGGGAACATGGATGAAACCGCCCTGCATGGGTCTGCTTTCGTGATGAATCAGATGTAAAAGCGTGTACATGAGATGGTTGCAGACATAGGTTCCGGCTGAATTGGAGAGGAAAGCGGGAATGCCGTCGGCCTGCAGACCGGCAACGATCTCCTTTACCGGGAGAGAAGAAAAATAGGCGGCCGGTCCATCTGCGGAAACGGGCTGGTCATGCGGCTGCACACCGTCATTATCCGGAATGGAGGCATCCTGAAGATTGACGGCGATCCGCTCTATGGCGATGCCGGCATAGCCGCCTGCCTGGCCGATACAGAGGACAATATCAGGCCTGCATGCCGTTATGGCTTCCTTCAGGACAGGGCCGGAGTGCGTAAAAGATACCGGGATTTCCGCTTTTGCAATTTCCGCGCCGCCGATACGGTCCGGAAGCCGCCTGACGGCTTCACAGGATGGATTGATCAGTTCCTTATTAAATGGCTCAAAGCCTGTAAGCAGTATTTTCATCAGATTTCCTCCGGAATTTTCCTTTTCCTGAATTTTACCATACTGAATAAAACCGGGCAATGTCCGACTCAGGTTGATAATTCCTCTTCCTGCCAACCAACGGTTGATTTGCCATTGCAAAATTGAGGAAAATCGTATATAGTTAATAGGAAGCATTACACAGAACAGGCCGGAGGCGTCCGGACTGCCGGAAATCCGTCATGCGGCGGATGGCAGGACGGCAGAAAACTGAGGCCTGTATATACCTTTATGAGGAACGAGGAGGAAACTCACCATGAAACTGAAGTTTGGCATCAAGGAAGTCGTTGCAATCGGTATTGGAACCGCTCTGTTCGTTGTTCTGACGAATGTACAGGTTCCTTTCATGATTATTCCCAACACGGCTCTGCAGTCCAGAGTAGCGGTACTGACCTTCTTCTCCGCAGTGTTCGGCCCCATTGTAGGCGGAGCCATCGGAATCATCGGCCATGCGCTGGGCGACGCGCTTTTCTATGGAAGCGTGTGGTGGAGCTGGGTATTCCCGGATGGACTGTTCGGCATCATCGTCGGCCTGTTCGCTGCGAAGTATGCGATTAAGGAAGGCGGCTTTTCCGGAAAGACCATCGTTCTGTTCAACGTGGTCCAGGTAATCGCAAACGCGCTTGCATGGATTATCCTTGCGCCTGTGCTTGATATTCTGATTTATGCGGAGCCTGCAAACAAGGTATTTGTCCAGGGCGTTCTGGCCTTTGTGGGAAATATCGTGGTAGCCGGAGTTCTGGGCTCTCTGCTGGCTTATGCATATTCCAGGATCGGAGCAAAATCCTCCAGCCTTTCCAAGGAGGACTGATCCGGAAAACGGAAGCGGTGCGGCGTGTCCGACTGGACAAAGAATCAGGCCGGCCCATAACGGGCCGGCTGTCCTTTTTATACGGCAGGGAATGAAATTTCCTGCCGTATAAATAAAAAGACGCTCCGCTGCGGATGCGCATGATGCGGAGCGCATCAGGGCACACACTTTTTTAATGTGAGGTAAGCAATGACCCCTATTATCGAATTCAAGGATTATACTTTTAAATACCGCTCTCAGGTGGAACCGACCCTGCGGCATGTGAATCTGACCATTAATGCCGGAGAGAAGGTTCTGATTGTGGGACCGTCCGGTTCAGGGAAATCAACTCTGGCGCATTGTATCAACGGACTGGTTCCTTTTTCTTTTCCCGGCGAGAGCACGGGAAGCCTGACCGTAAGCGGAAAGGATCCCGCAAAAGAAGGAATCTTCGGCATGTCGAAGCTGGTTGGAACCGTGCTGCAGGATACGGACGGGCAGTTCATCGGTCTGACGGTGGCGGAGGATATCGCCTTTGCGCTGGAGAATGACTGCGTTCCCCAGGAGGAACTGTTCAGACGTGTGGATGAGGTGGCGGACATAGTGGATGTGAAATCCCTTCTGGAGCATGCGCCCACGGAGCTTTCGGGCGGACAGAAGCAGCGTGTGTCCATGGCGGGCGTTATGATTGATGATGTGGATATTCTGCTGTTTGACGAGCCGCTGGCGAACCTGGATCCTGCAACGGGAAAGCGTGCCATCGATCTGATCGACAAGATCAGCAAATCCACCGGAAAGACGGTGCTCATCATTGAACACAGGCTGGAGGACGCCCTCTACCGTGATGTGGACCGCATTGTGGTTGTTGGAGAAGGGGAAATCGTGGCGGACATGAAGCCGGACGAGCTGCTCTGTACGGATGTGCTGGAGAAGGAAGGCATCCGGGAACCGCTCTATATCACGGCGCTGAAGCACGCGGGCTGTACGGTGAAGCCGGAAACCCTTCCCCAGCATATTGAGACAATGGACCTCTCTCCTTACCGTGATCAGGTGCAGGGCTGGTTTCAGAAGGCGCAGCTGCCGCCGCCAAGGCAGCAGACGGAACCCATGCTTGAGGTGGAGAACCTGAGCTTTTCCTATGTTCCCGGGAAAAAGGTCCTGCAGGATATCAATTTCAGAATTGAAAAAGGGGAAATGGTCAGCATCGTCGGAAAGAACGGAGCGGGAAAGAGCACGCTTTCCAATCTGATCTGCGGCTTTATTTCACCGGATGCGGGAAAAATTCTTCTGGAGGGCTCCGATATCTCCGGGCTTTCCATCAAGGAGCGCGGCGAAGTTATCGGTCTGGTGATGCAGAATCCCAACCAGATGATCAGCAAGCCGATGATCTTTGACGAGGTGGCGCTGGGGCTGGTGGTGCGCGGCGTGCCGGAGGAGGAGATCAAGGAAAGGGTATATGAGACCCTGAAGATCTGCGGTCTTTATCCGTTCCGAAACTGGCCGGTTTCGGCGCTCAGCTTCGGACAGAAAAAGAGGGTGACCATCGCTTCCATCCTGGTGATGAATCCCAGGGTGCTGATTCTGGATGAGCCGACGGCCGGACAGGACTTCAGGCATTATACGGAGATCATGGAATTTTTGAAGGATATCAATGAACGCCTTGGAATCACCATCATCATGATCACCCATGACATGCATCTGATGCTGGAATATACTGACCGTGCAATCGTCATTGCGGACGGCCATATGATTGCGGACGATACGCCTGCAAAAGTGCTGACGAACAGACAGATTGCGGACAGGGCTTACCTGAAAGAGACCTCCCTGTACGAGCTGGCTGTAAAGTGCGGCATTTCTGATGCCTCCGGCTTTGTGGAAAGATTCATTCATTTTGAGAGAGAGGAGAGGGCAAATGGCTAGACTGCTTACCTATGCGCCGAAGGATACCTGGATTCACAGGCTGTCCGGCGTGACGAAAATGCTGTTTTTCATTCTGTGGTCCGTGGCGGGCATGCTGACCTACGATACCAGAATTCTGGTGGTCATGCTTCTGTTCAGTCTCGTGATTTTCAAGGTATCCAAAACGGAATGGAAGCAGGTGGGCACGGTGTTCAAATTCATCCTTTTATTCCTGTGCATGAACATCGTGATCGTCTATCTGTTTTCTCCCTATGAAGGCTGTTCCATCTACGGCTCGAGAACGGAGCTGTTCCATATCGCGGGCCGTTACAGCATGACGGCGGAGCAGCTTTTCTATGAGCTGAATATCATGCTGAAATATTTCACGGTGGTGCCTGTGGTTCTGATGTTCATGGTGACCACCAACCCCAGCGAGTTCGCGGCCAGCCTGAACCGTCTCGGCGTCAGCTACAAGGTGGGGTATTCCATGGCAATCGCCCTGCGCTATGTCCCTGATGTGCAGGCGGATTTCACCAAGATCAAGCACGCTCAGGAGGCGAGGGGAATCGAAATGTCCTCCAAGGCTTCCCTCCTCAAACGTCTGAAGAGCATGGCGAGCATCATTTTCCCGCTGATTTTTTCCAGCATGGACAGAATCGACGTGGTCAGCAACGCCATGGAGCTGCGGGGCTTCGGAAAGAAAAAGACCAGAACCTGGTATATGGGAAAGCCGCTTTCCAGAAATGATTACCTGGCGATCGCATTTGTGATCTGCTTTGTGATCGTGGCGATGGTGATCACTTTCCACGATGGAAACCGTTTTTATAATCCTTTTAGGTAAACGTAGCGGTTCAGGACGGCGCATCTTCCTGTCCGGCCTTTGGTCTGGCAGGAAGATGTGCCGTTCTGAACAATTAACAAAAGTATGGAAACGCTGAGAGCAGGACACTGTTTGCCTGATTTTTCGGCGGGAATCGAGGCAGAGATGGAGTATTGTCTGGATAACGGCACGCTTTCCGTGCGGGTGAGCCCGCTCGGCGGGGAGCTGCAGTCGGTGAAAAAGGACGGAAAAGAATATTTATGGCAGGGGGATCCTGCCTACTGGGACGGCAAGGCGCCGAACCTGTTTCCCTATATCGCGAGACTGACGAAGGAGACCTGTACGGTCCATGGAAAGGCATACCGGATGCCCATTCACGGCTTTCTGCCTTCCACGGAGCTGACGGCCGAGGTACAGGAAAAGGAGTGCCAGGAGGATGGCAGGGCTGTCCGCCTTGTTCTGCGCCTGGATGCGGATGAGAAAACGCTTGCCTGCTATCCGTTTGCGTTCATCCTTCGGATTATCTATGAGCTGAAGGGGGATACCCTCCAGGTTACCTATGAGGTGGAAAACGGCGGAGAGGAAGAGATGTACTTCGGAATCGGCGGCCATCCGGGCTTTCAGGTGCCGCTGGAGGACGGACTTTCCTTTGAGGACTATTTTCTGGAATTTGAACCGGAAAAGGACGGTGCCAAAAACGGAGTGATGGAAACGCCGGTCCGTGTCGGCTTTTCTGCCGCATGCTTTCTGAATGGCGAGGATCAGCCTTATCCTCTGCAGGATGGGCGGAGGATTCCGCTCCGGCATGACCTGTTTGACGATGACGCCATCGTGCTTACCGGAACGCCGAAATGCGTCGCCCTCCGCTCAGAGAAAGGAAGCCGCGGCGTGCGGGTGCGCTTCCCGCAGATGCCCTATATCGGTTTCTGGCATGCGGTGAAGAAGCCCGCGCCTTATGTATGTATCGAACCCTGGTCCTCCCTGCCCTCCCGGCAGGATGTGGTGGAGGAGCTGTCCGAACAGCCGGGCCTCGTCCATCTGAAAGGAAAGGGCGTATACCGCAATACCTGGAGCATTCAGCTGTTCTGAAAAATTTTTTCGAACAGCCAGTGGGAGAAGGGAGCCGCGGCGAAGAAATTCCACAGAAATGCCATGGGGAAATTCTTCAGAACGGTTCCCACCCAGATGGCGGGAAGCTGCACCCAGGATGCGCCGCCCAGAATGACGCTGAAAAGAATGGAAGCCACCAGGCTCATGGTGGGGCACATGACGGCTACCGTCCCACCCTGGCGGAGCAGCCGGCAGAAGTACGGATTGTCCTTTGCCGGGTCACAGTGGCGGGCAGCAAACGCCGCGCCGAGCCGGTTGCCCCAGAGACTGGAAAACAGAAGGACAAACAGGCCCATGTAGGCGGCTTCCTTTAACGCCTCCCGGAATACGATGTTCGTCATGCTGCTGAACCCTCCGGGCTGCAGTGAAAATCCCATCTTAATGGCCATGTTGTAGACCTCCATGCCGTATGCCATCGCATAGGACATGATCACTCCGAAAATAATTCCCTGCGTTTTGGTTTTTATCATAAAAATCGTACCTTCTTTCTGCGATTGAATCGCCGGTTTCATGTACAGCACAGAAGCGGCCTCCGGTTGGTTTCGGCCACCGGGAGCTTCGTTCGGAAACGAATTTTCCCTCATGAAAAAAAGCATACAACATCCCGAAATGGGATATCATACGCTTTGCTGAAAAACTGTGCTACACGATTGGTTTCAGTAAACCACATTTTTTCGGAAAAAGTCAAGCGGGAATTTTCAGAAGGCTTTTTGACAGAAGGAAGGAATGGTGCTATTATAAAATTTAGTTAGTTAAAACTAACCAAATGGAGTCAAAGAAACCTGGAGTTTCATAGGATAAAACAGGAATGTAAGGAGGAACGTTTATGGCAGTTGGAATTATCTGTGTGGTTCTGATCGTGATCGGAGTATTTGCAATCAAACATTATGCCTGGAAGCTGGTACGCGGCTGCGGAGGAAACGATGGAGAAAAAGGAGAAAAACTTCACCAAAAGGGAAATCTGTGCTAAAATAAGGGAAAATACAGAAGACCGCAGCGGGATTTTGCGGAAGCTTCGAAGGAACAAGGAGGATGTGTCTCATGGCAGCGGCACAGATTTTGGCCGTGATTATATTCGCGGTGATGTTTCTTTTGATTGTCAGTGAGAAGATCGAGCGGCATGTGGTATCCCTCGGCTGCGGGCTTTTGATGATGGTGCTGGTATTCGGCATCTGCATGAGAAGCCCGTCGGCGATCTGGAACACACTGAGTCTGCAGAATTTTTTCTCCCTGGATTTCTGGTATCAGGCTGGAGAAGCCGGAGAATCCTCTTCCGGAATCAACTGGTCCACGATCCTGTTCATCGCGGGCATGATGCTGATGGTGGAAGGAATGGGAAAGGCAGGATTTTTCCGCTGGCTCTGTCTGGAGCTTGCAAGGCTGGTGAAGTACAGAACCATACCGCTGTTTGTGGTCTTCATGGTGATGAGCAGCGTTCTGGCCATGTTCATCGACAGCATTACGGTGATTCTGTTTCTGGCCGCGGCGACGGTGGAGCTCGCAAGGCTTCTGAAGTTTAATCCGGTCCCCATGATCATTTCGGAGATCTTCTGCGCGAATCTGGGCGGATCGGCCACCATGTGCGGAGATCCGCCGAATATTATTATCGGAACATCGCTGGGATATTCTTTCGCGGATTTCATCACGAATACGGGCGTGATCGCGGCGTTTTCCCTGATTCTGGTGATTTTCTATTTCTTTTTCTGCTTCCGGAAGGAGCTGGAAAAGAACACGGGAGGAAAGGGAGAGATTTCCTGCCCGGACCCCAAAGACGCCATTGAAAACCGGAAGGACTTTGCGATCAGCAGCGCGATCTTCGCGGCGGCAGTCATTCTTCTGGTGACCCATGCCCAGACCGGGCTGACGGTGGCGACCATCGGCGTTTTCATCGGAGCGGTGACGCTGGTGACCGCAGGACGGGAGGCCGTGGGACTTCTGAAAAAGGTGGATTACAAGACCCTGCTCTTCTTCGTCGGCCTGTTTATCGTGGTGGGAGGCCTGGAGCAGACGGGCATTCTGGAAATCATCGCGGGCTTCATCGCGGATGTCAGCGGAGACAACGCCATGCTGATGGTGGCGATTGTGCTGTGGATTTCAGCGATTGCAAGCGCTTTCGTGGATAATATCCCCTTTGCGGCTACCATGATACCGGTGATCCGGTCGCTTTCTGCGGCTCAGGGAGTGGATCTGTCCGTGCTGGCCTGGGCGCTGTCCATCGGCACCGATATCGGCGGAAGCGGAACGCCCATAGGCGCCAGCGCGAACGTGGTCGGTATTTCCGTGGCCGCGAAGGAGGGTCATGTGATCGGTTGGGGAAAATACTGCAGATACGCGGCGCCTGCCACGGCGCTGGTGGTGCTGTTTTCCATGATCGCGCTTTACGTGAGATATTTCTGAGGACATCATGAGCCGGGAGCCGTCTCCGGGGCGGCAGAGAAAAAGGAAGGGGTGTACATATGGGGAAGCAGTTGATTCTTTCCATAAGCCGTGAATTCGGCAGCGGGGGGCATGTGATTGCGGAAGCGCTGGCGCGCAGGTTTGAGCTTGATCTGTATGACAATAACCTGCTGGAGCACATCGCGGAGGAAAAAAATGTGGGAGGCGATACGCTTAAGAAGTACGATGAGCGTCCGAAGAACAGGCTTTTTTCCAGGACAGTGCGCGGATATTCCAATTCCATTCAGGAAAATGTGGCGAACATGCAGTTCGATTTTCTGAAAAAGCTGGCGGAGGATGGAAAATCCTTTGTGGTGGTGGGACGCTGTTCGGAAACAATCCTGAAGGAATATGAAGGCTTCATTTCCATCTTTGTTCTGGGGGACCGGGAGGTGAAGCGGGAGCGTATCATGCGCCTGTACCGCCTTTCCGCAGATGACGCGGAACACATGATGACGCGGAAGGACTGGGAGAGAAAATCCTACCATAACTATTACTGTAAGGAAAAATGGGGAGATTCCAGAAACTACGATCTCTCGATCAACAGCAGCAGACTCGGCATCGACAGGACGGTGGATCTGCTGGAAACCTATATCAGAGCCCGCATGGAGGAATAGCGGGGAGCGGGAACGCCGGATGGATTCATCAGAAGCGTTCCCGCTTTCCATGTCCGGGGAATTCGTATGCCCGGTGCGCTTTTTGCCGAAACATGAATATATTGAAAGAAAAAAGGTAAAATTCATGTTTCAGGCTTTTCTGTTTTGTCTGGCCCTGTGTACGGACACCTTCGTGGCCGGAACCGCATATGGAGCGGACGGCGTCCGCATAGACTGGAAAAAAATGTGTCTCATGAACGCCATCGGCAGCCTGTGCCTTGGCGCGGCGCTGTGCCTGGGAACGCTGCTTCGAGGTCTTGTTCCGGAAACTGCTGTCCGTCTGATCGCCTTTGTCAGCCTTCTTTTTCTCGGCTGTGTCCGTCTTTCCGATTCTCTGATAAAAAATTATATCAACCGTCACTGCGGCGTGCGTAAGGACATTCATTTCTCTTTTTCCAGACTCAGGTTCATTCTGAGCATTTACGGAAATCCGACGGAGGCGGACGCGGACAGAAACCGCGTCCTTTCCATAAAGGAAGCGGCTTTTTTCGGATTTGCCATGTCCATAGACAGCCTGGCGGCAGGAACCTTCGCCGCTTTTCTCCATCTCCCGGTCCTTTTTACCCTGGCCGCCTCCTTCTTCCTCGGAATGGCAGCGCTGTCGGGAGGACAGTGCATCGGAAGGAGGCTTTCCGCCCGTACCAGGAGGGACTTTTCCTGGGTGGGAGGCCTCCTTTTTCTGCTTCTTGCCTTCGGAAGGCTGGTCAGGTAAAAGGACCCGGCAAAAAGCCCCGATTCCCGCCTGACGGCCTGCGGGCAAAGCCTGTCAGGCGGGGAAAAGTCGTGCAAAAAAGCGCATTTATGTGTTGAAGCATTTCGGAAAGTGTAATATACTGTGAATATGTGCGAAAAAGGCGTGGCCAGGGCAGGAATTTGCAGGAAAACGTGTGAATCCGGCCGGCGTTCACGATTGCTTCACATTTTTCAGGTATAATGCCTGTTTGAGAAATGCAAGGAGGAGAACTTACATGTCTAAGGAAAAACAGACAGAGGAACAGAGCGACAAGGTCGTAACCCGATACGACCGGAGAATGGAAAAGAGAAAAAAAGAGGAGGAAAAGGAACGCAGATCCTGGAAGCGTTTTCAGATAATCAGCATCGTCATTCTGGCGGCCATTGTGGTGTCCATCGTGTTTTCCCTTGGAACATCGTTCTATAACAGATATACCGTGCTGAACCAGACGTATTTCCGGGTAGGAGATCATGACATAAGCAGACTGGAATACAATTATTACTTCAATAATGTATACAGCAATTATCTGAATATGTATGGCTCCTATGTATCCATGATGGGACTGGATACGACGGTGGATCTGGATGAGCAGACCTATCCCGGCAATGAGAACATGACCTGGAAGGATTATTTCGATCAGTCCGCGGTTGCCCAGATCCAGCAGATCAAGGCGATGGCGGATGAGGCGAGGGAAAACGGCTTCGAATATGATCCCTCCGAGGATATGGCGGCCTATGAGACGGAAATTGCCGCGCAGGCAGAATCCGCTTCCGTATCGGAAAGCGATTACTATACGCTGATGTACGGGGACTATGCGACACCGTCCAGAATCGAGAAATTCGTGGGAGAAAATCTTCTTGCCAGCGCTTATTATAATCAGCTGGTGGAAGAAAATCAGCCTGCGGAAGATGAGATTACGGCTTATTATGAAGAGAATAAGAATACCTATGATACGGTGACCTACAGAAGCTTCTATTTTGAAGTGGAGACGGATGCCGAAGAGGAGACCGCTTCCGAAGAGACCACAGCGGAGGAAACCACGACCGTTGAAGAAACGACGGCGGAGGAGACCACTGCTGCAGAAGCAACAACGGCTTCAGAGACGGAAAGTGCAGCAACAGAGGAGACCACTTCGGTGGCGGAGACCACAGCTGCAGAAGAGACGGCTTCAGAGCAGGAGACTGCTTCTGTGGTAGAAACGGCTTCAGAGACAGAGAGCGCAGCGGAGGAAACCACGACCGTTGAGGAGACCGCATCCGAAGCGGAGGAGACCACTGCCGCAGAGACAACCGAGGCTGAGACGGAGACCGAAACAGCTTCCGAGGAAGAGACCGGCATGACGGATGAGGAAATCGCGGCTGCAATGGACGAGCTGGAGGTTCAGGCAAACGAGATGGCCTCCCGGCTGGAAGCTGGAGAAGATTTCGAGGATCTCTGTGTGGAATATGCAAATGAGAAGCAGAAGGATACCTACGGCGGGGAAGAGGACGGAAGCCTGACTGAAAATGGAAGCTACTATGGAGCGCCTTCCGTGGCGGCTGACTGGCTGTTTGACGAATCCCGTCAGGAGGGCGATATCACCGTTCTTGAGTCGGAGAGCATGCACAGATATTATGTGGTACAGTTCATTTCCAGACAGAATGATGAAGAGGCGACCAACGAAGCAATCGGGAACCTGCTTGCCAGCCAGACTGTGAGCGAGCATGTGATGGAAATCGCTGAGACATATACGGTAACGGATGTGGCGGGAGATCTCCATTATCTGACCGTGCCGGAGGAGACGGAAACCGGAACTGACGAGACTGCGGAGACGGAAAGCACGGATGCCGCAGAGACGGAGGAAACCGTGGCTGCCGAGACGGAAACGGCGGAAGAGACAACCGCTGCCGCAGAAGAGACGGCTGAGGCGGAGGAGAGCACCGCTTCGGACGCGCAGTAAGCGAAGCAGAGCGTATAGAGTATATCAACCAGAAAACAGAACAGATAGAAGGGCTGCCGCCCGGCTGGAGATGAAGGGAAAGCCGGGCAGCAGCCCTTATTTGCTCAGATTCTGCGCACCGCGTTGTCCTGAAACCGGAAATAATCCGGGCGGTGCCGGGACTGGGTGTATTCGAACATGATGCCGTTGCTGTCGAAGGTATGGCTGGTTACCACTGCAAGACAGTTATAATCATTCAGATTCAGTTCCAGATATTTTTCATCGATTTCCGTGACCTTTTCCACGGTCATGACTCTCTGGCTGTTCACGATCGTTACGTGCAGTGTCTTTTCCAGATATTCGTAAATGGATTGTTCCGCAATTTCCCTGGTCAGACCGGGTATAATACGTTTCAGAAAATAGTTGTGATTGAGAATCAGCGCCTTACCGTTCAGATAATGAACCCGCTGGATGTAGAACAGCTCCGTACCGGGCTCAAAGCCGGTGGTTCGGGCAATCTTCCGGTCAGCGGTGAGCTCGGTAAAAAGAACCACCTTTGTGCGTCCATTCTGATGATTGCGGATGGAGGATTCCCGGAAGGATTCAATGCTTCCGATGGTGAAGGAGGACTGTGGAACAGGACGGTAGATATTGCGTACGCCCTTGCCCTGCACGGTCTGTACGTAGCCGTCTGTTACAAGGCCGGCGATGGCCCTCCGGACGGTGTTTCGGGAACAGCCGTAGATTTCCACCAGGCGGTTTTCCGAAGGGAGCAGCTCCTGAAATTCATAGGTTTCGGATTCAATTTTATTTTTCAGATCCCGGTAAATAGCATCGTATTTTGCTGCAGGCATATAAACTCCTTGACTGACTTGTTTAAACATTTTTACCACCACTCATTATAGAGAAATGTGGAAAAAAGTCAAGGCAGACAATTTTTATGGATGTTTTTGAAGAAAAGGGTTGACCTGTTTAAACAGGTGTGATAGGATGAACTTGTTTAAACAAGATCGTAATTTACGCCGCCTGGGGCGGCCGCTCGAACCACAGGTTCGCGCTGAAAGGAGAAAAAGATGGCAAAGTATGAACAGGACGTACAGGCCCTGCTTCGTCTGATCGGCGGAAAGGAAAATATCCGTGCGGTTTCCCACTGCATGACCAGAATGCGGTTCGTGCTGGCGGATGAGAAAAAGGCGGATACGGAAGCAATCGGAAAGCTTCCTTCCGTGAAGGGAACGTTTACCCAGGCGGGACAGTATCAGGTCATCATCGGAAACGATGTATCAACCTTCTACAATGAATTTACCGCTTACGCAGGAATTGAGGGCGTGAGCAAGGATGCGGCAAAGCAGGCCGCGAAGACGAACCAGAATGTGGTTCAGAGAATCATGAGCAGCCTGGGAGAGATTTTCGCACCCCTTATTCCGGCCCTGATCTGCGGCGGTCTGATTCTTGGCTTCCGAAATATCATTGGAGAGATCAACTTTTTTAATAACGGAACCCAGAGCCTTGCGGACATTTCTCAGTTCTGGGCAGGTACCTACAGCTTTCTGTGGCTGATCGGAGAAGCGGTCTTCCATCTGCTTCCCGTAGGAATCGTCTGGTCCATAACAAAGAAGATGGGAACCACTCAGATCCTGGGCATTGTGCTCGGCCTGACGCTGGTATCCTCCCAGCTGCTGAACGGCTTCTCCGTGGCGAGCACCCCGGCGGATCAGATTCCGGTCTGGGATTTCGGCTTTGCGAAGGTGCAGATGATCGGCTATCAGGGACAGGTGATTGCGGCCATCATGGCCGGCTTTGTGCTGGTCTATCTGGAAAAATTTTTCCGGAAGATCTGCCCGCAGGTCATCAGCATGATCGTGGTTCCCTTCTGCTCCCTGCTTCCCGCGGTGATCATCGCGCATACCATTGTCGGCCCCATCGGCTGGAAGATCGGAAACTTTATTGCGGACGTGGTGTACGGCGGCCTGACATCCGGCTTCGGTGTGCTGTTCGCGGGGGTATTCGGACTGCTGTATGCGCCCATCGTCATGACCGGACTGCACCATATGACAAACGCCATCGATTCACAGCTGGTCAGCCTGTATGACGGAACGAACCTCTGGCCCATGATCGCGCTGAGCAACATCGCACAGGGCTCCGCCGTACTCGCCATGTCCGTTCTTCAGAAGAAAAACGACAGAGCGAAACAGATCAACATTCCCGCCTGCATTTCCTGTTACCTGGGCGTTACGGAGCCCGCGCTGTTCGGCGTGAACCTGAAATATGTATTCCCGCTGGTCTGCGGCATGATCGGCTCCGCCATCGCCGCCATGGTGTCCGTGGGATTCGGCGTGCAGGCGGTGAGCATCGGCGTGGGCGGCATTCCCGGAATCTTGTCCATCTATTCCCAATACTGGGGCATCTTCCTGGTGTGCATGCTGATCGCCATTGTGGTTCCCTTTGTGCTCACTTTTCTGGTGGGAAGCAGGAAGCTCTCTGCGGCTGACCGTTACGGTGAAGCGGGAGAAAGCGGAGCGGCTTCCGGTGATGCTGTGATTTCGGAAAGCACAGCGGCATCCACTGACAAGGCCCCTGCGGACTCTGTCAACGGCGCCGCTGACGATACGGCTTCCGGCAGCACTGCTTCCGGCAATTCTGCCGCCACAGACGGGACAGCCGCCGGAACTCTGAAATCCCCGCTGGACGGACGCATCATCCCCATTGAAGAGATCCCGGATGAGGTCTTTTCTCAGAAGATCATGGGAGATGGTGTGGGTATCGAACCCACAGGCAATACGGTTTACGCTCCGGCGGATGCCACGGTGGGCGTAGTGATGGCCGACAGCAAGCATGCCTGCGGCCTGGTTATGGACAACGGAATGGAAATCCTGATCCATGTAGGCATCGATACCGTGGATATGAACGGAGATGGTTTCGAGCTGTTCGTGAAGGAAGGAGACAGGGTGAAGACCGGAGATCCGCTGATTTCCTTCACTCCTGAAAAAATTAAGGCGGCCGGCCATCCCATGACCACAGCTTTCCTCATCACGGATAACGGCAGTGCGTCAGACGTTCGTTTCATATCGAATCAGGATGCAAAGGCGGGACAGACCGTGATCGCGGAATATGCCTGACCGGCGTCTGTTCAGAAAAAATATGGTAAAAATGCTGAACCTCCCGCCTCAGGCGGAAATAAATCAGTCGTGACCGGCCGGCTTTTCCCGGGGGGAAGGCCGGCCTGCAGAAAGGCGGATTAGATTATGGAAGATTTCAGAAAAAGCGTGGTATACCAGATCTATCCCAAATCCTTTTATGACACCAACGGGGATGGACTGGGAGATCTGAACGGTGTTACGGAGAAACTGGACTATATTAAGGAGCTGGGAGCGGATTATATCTGGATGACTCCCTTCTTCGTTTCCCCGCAGAAGGATAACGGCTATGATGTGGAGGACTATTACAACATTGATCCCCGCTACGGCACTATGGAGGACTTTGACAGGCTTTCTGCCGAAGCCCAAAAGCGCGGTATCAAACTGATGCTGGACATGGTGTTCAACCACACCTCCAGCCGGAACGAGTGGTTTCAGAAGGCACTGGCCGGGGATGAAAGATATAAGAACTACTATATTTTCAGAAAGGGAAAAGAAAACGGAGAGCCGCCCACCAACTGGGAAAGCAAGTTCGGCGGCAGCGCCTGGGAATACGTTCCCCAGTTTGATGAATACTATCTGCATCTGTTTGATGTATCCCAGCCCGACCTGAACTGGGACAACCCGGAGGTAAGGGAGCAGGTGGAAGCAGTGGTCCGCTTCTGGATGAAAAAAGGTGTAAAGGGCTTCCGCTTCGATGTGGTGAACCTGATCAGCAAGGGAAGCTTTGAGGATGATTACGAGGGCGACGGCCGCCGCTTCTACACTGACGGACCCAATATTCACAAATATCTGCAGGAGCTGAATGAAAAGACCTTCGGCGCGGACAAGGGTATTGTCACGGTAGGCGAGATGTCCAGCACCTCCATGGAAAACTGCTTCCGTTACGCTTCCGAGGACGGAAAGGAGCTGTCCATGGTGTTCAGCTTCCATCATCTGAAGGTGGATTTCGCCGGAAATGAGAAATGGGTGCTGGTTCCCTATGACTTCCAGAAGCTGAAAAAAATTCTGTTCGACTGGCAGTCCGGAATGGCGGAACACCATGCCTGGAACGCAGTATTCTGGTGCAATCACGATCAGCCCAGGGTGGTATCCCGTTTCGGAGATGAAGGAAAATACTGGAAGCAGTCCGCCAAGATGCTGGGCACGGTGATCCACTGCCTGCGGGGAACACCCTACGTGTACCAGGGAGAAGAGATCGGCATGACCAATACGGATTTCACCGACATTTCTCAGTACAGAGATGTGGAAAGCATCAACTACTACCGCATTCTGCAGGAAAAGGGGCTCCGCCCGGATGATGCCTTCCGGATCATCCAGATCCACTCCCGCGACAACGGGCGCACCCCGATGCAGTGGACCGGCGGAGAGAACGCAGGCTTCACAACGGCGGAACCCTGGATCGGAGTCAATGCCAACCATGCTTCCGTTAATGCAGAGGCCGAGCTTGCGGATGAGGATTCCATTTTCCGCCATTACCAGAAGCTGATCCGTCTGCGTAAGGATCTGGATGTGATCGCTTATGGTGATTTCGCACCTGTGGATCAGAAAAATGCTCAGATTCTGGCCTACAGAAGAAGCTATGAAGGGCACACCCTGCTGGTGGTCAACAACTTCTACGGCCGTCCTGTAAAGTGGACCTGCCCGGAGGATCTGGAAGGATATTCCTGTATTCTTTCCAACTATCCGGACAGTAAAGTGGAAAAAGAGATGGAACTGAGGCCGTTTGAATCAATGGTATTATATCAGTAAAGCTTTATACGGGCGCGGGCCGGCAGGGAATATTTTCCTGCCGGCCCGTTTCAGCTATACAAATTGATGTATTCCACGATTGTCTGCCGGTAAGCTTAAAGCTCCTGCGCAAAGCATATAGAAAAAAAGAATCTTCATATATGCTTCTCAGGCCATTAGGCTGTTCTAAAAGTGCCGTATCATTCACGATCCGGGGAGAAAAATATAATACGCCATAGTCAATTCCCACCTGCTTAACGGTTGAACGAAAACATATCGGACTGGCAGAGTTCTCGTTAAGCATTTATTTATAAAGCGTAAATCCCTGCAATTCCCTTTGGGGGGATAAAAAGTAACCCTTTCCAATCTTCTGCCCGGCTGGTACAATTATTGTGTAGAAATGTCTCTATGTGTAAAAGCAGGAAAGATTGGACGAACGTGGCTGACATGATAAAGATTATGCTGTGTGATGATTTGAAAACGATAAGGGACAGCTTTGTCCAGGCCATTAACAGACAGGAGGATATGCAGGTTGTGTATGCAGCGGCTTCCGGATCGGAGGCAGTAGAATATGTGAATCACTGCGAGGCGCTTCCGGATATTATTCTGATGGATATCCAAATGGAAAGCGAAAAGGCGGGGATAGAAGCGACCTGTCAGATCCATGAAAAATATCCCCGGATAAAAATCCTGATGCTGACGATTTTTGAGAATGATGATCTTCTGATCGAAGCCTATCTGGCAGGCGCGGTGGACTATATTGTAAAGGATGTGTCCTGGAAAAAGATCTGTGATACCCTCCGAAGCGCCAGTGTGAATGAAAATTTTGTCGGAACCATTATCCGGGAGAAAACCAGGGAAAAGCTGGATCAGAGCAGGCTGATGGAAACGAGTATGCTGTTTTTCATCAACAGGCTGTCAAAACTGACCAACAGCGAATGGCGGATCCTGGAGCATCTATATGAGGGAAAGAAAAGAAAGGAAATCTCCCGGGAGGAAGTGCTGTCTGAGGAAACTGTCAAGCTTCATATCCGCCATATTCTTCGAAAGCTCGGATTCGATTCCACCAGAGAGATGGTAGCCTATCTGAAAGAAATCCGGTTCTGGGATTATTTCAAACGGGAGATGTGAAGAGAAAATGGTTGTTTTTTTGTTGTTTATTCTGGCGCTTTCTGTGATCCTGTTCGGAGTAAAATGGAATAATTTTTACGGGCTGATGTTCACAATTGGCTTTCTGTCGATCGAACTTCTGATTTTTGTCATTGTTGTGAGCACGGCAAAATTTGCGACCTTCTCTTATCAGACAACTCTGGAGTATGATATTTACCGCCTGATTTTAAGGATCAGGCTGAATTATTTTGATTTAAAGCGGATTGCAAATTTCAGCGCCTGGATGTTTGCCATGGTCATGCTGCTGGTGGCATGGAAAAACAGCGCCAGAGCCTGGAAAATCGGCTCTGTCCTTGTCTGGCTGTCCTGTGCCTGCATCATGAGCATATGGATCCTGCTGCTTGATTCTGTGGAAACGCAGGAGTGGATCTATATTGCCGTCCATACCGGGAAAGAACGGCTCTCCTTCCTGCAAGATCTGATTCAGCAGGGGGAATTCCTTCTGCTGCTGATATGCTGCGGTCTCCCTCTCTGGAAACTCGCGCGCCTGGCACACCGTACACGGCTGATGGTACGGAAAAAATACCTGTATGCGGTTCTCGCCTCCACGGGGAGCCTGGCTGCTGTTTTTTTATGTATTGCCATGAATATGCCTGTCAAGAATTTCCTCTGGGGATATCAGCCCAATGATTTCCGAAGCCTGTACGGCTTTTATCAGAATTCCTTTCTGAAAAATCAGTTTCTCTGGCTGGCTCTGTTCCTTATCATTATCGCGATCATCTTCTGCCTGGCACGCTTTGACATCTTAAGAGAAAAAAGTTTCCTGAGAAAACGGAAAACGCCCAACTCTAAAATCAGCATGCGTGATCTGCGGCATGTATTTCACAGTTATAAAAACGCTCTGTTTTCCATCGAGTGCATGTGCAATGCGGCGCTGGAAAAATATGGACGGCCGGAAGGAAAAGAGGCCGTGGAAAATATTTTATCCTGTGCGGAGAGCTATCATGAACAAATCAACCGCTTTCTGGATATCTATAACCGGTCCGGCCTGCAGTGGGACCGGTTCAGCGTGCGGGATGCTCTTGAAGCGGCGGAGAAAAGATGCGGGGAAGGCGTGAAATTTTCCCTCCGGACAGAAACGGAAAATGATTTCATCTTTGGTGACTACGGCGCCGTTGTGGAGATGTTCGTCAATCTGTTTCAGAATGCAATGGACGCGATTCGCGCAAAAGGTACGAAAGAAGGGGAAATACAGGTCGTTGTATGGGAAGAAGACGCGCTGGCGTGTGTTAGTATCCGGGATAACGGGGAAGGAATGGATAAGGAAACGAAAAAGAACCTCTATGCTCCCTTTTATACCACCAAAAAGACTTTCCACAATTGGGGGATCGGAATGTCTCAGATCCGGAAAACGGTGGATCTGCATCAGGGATTCATTGACGTGGACAGCAGACACGGAGAGTATACGGAATTTCAGATTGCTATTCCGCTGGATGAATGAGAAAAGACCTGCAGCAGGACGGAGGGAAGGCGCTGTCAGGCCTCCCTCAGCCCTGTCTTTGCCAGAAAACCTTTTATCGATGACGTTTCCCCAACCGCTCTGATCCAGCCATCCAGAGTGGAAATATTCGTTTCCTTAAGGATATGTTCTTTCAGCCAGCCAGGTACAGAACCGCGGAGCGAAAGCAGTAGCAGAATGGCCTGTCCGCGTCCTTCTGCGACGCCTTCTTCATGTTCCATAGCACCCAGTTTTTCCAGTTCTTCTTCATGGTCATATTCAAAAATTGACATGGCTATCACCTCCGATTTCTGGCAGAGAAGGAAATCGGCCAGGATCCCTTCTCTGATACATTCCGTCACAGCCCGTTCTACCGCTTCCGGGAAGCTGTTTTCCTCTGCCGTACATTTCAGGATTCTTGCCACAAATTCGCTGTATTCCCGCAGGGTCTGGCACCGTTTCATCAGTTCCGGATTATGTCCGGGATTGATATTGATGAGGCGGACGATCAATTCCAGTTCCGGTTCTGCTTCCGCCCTTTCATAGGCGTCTGACAGTCTCAAAAGAAGATCGTCTTCCGTATCTTTCAGGCCGTTGTAGAATACCACAAAACGCGGCGCGGGAAGGCGGATCAGTGTCGAGGAGTAAAGCGATTTTCTGCGGACATTCACATATTTTTCCATCAGCCGGGCAATATAGAACAGGTCCCGCAGGGGCAGGTTAGGATTCCAGGTGGACTGGTGCTCGTAGAGGGTCATTCTGGAATCCAGAAGGAAGGAAACGTCGTTTCTCATCCCCAGGTAAAGGGCGTTTTCCAGCGTGGTGACCGTGAGCATCTGTGGGTTCTTGTAATCCGTTCCGTTCAGGGCGTTGTACAGGGGAAGCACCGTTTCCGGATCGTTGTAGAGCATTCGGAAGACGGAATCCTTGTACTCCCGGTTGGCAGGTATCGGTTCGTTCATAGATCTCCTTTCCGGGCGGCGTAAAAGCGCGCCCATGCACAGTCTGGCAGGAGCTGTCATTCCTTTCAGGGACTCCTGCCGTTTTTCTTGTCGCGGTAAAATTTGGATAGGGATTTCAGCATAGAGTTTCTGAAAGAATGTCAGAACGGACAGAAAAGAACTGCCCTGACAAAAAGCCGAACGGCTGAAAAGAAAATTTATGCCTGAGTGTATTGTAGCATGTTTATATGGGTGAGGACAAGGATAATTTTGGAGAGATTTCCATGTATTCCCTTCCGCCGACTGCATGAAAAAGGGGTATAAAAGTCAACCCTTTTGTAGTGTATTCGGTCATGTTATGCTGAGACTGTCAACAGAAACAAATGTAAGGAGGTAAGGGTAAGTGAAAAAGAATTTACTGTTATTGGCGGGAATCGTGCTTGCGGCAGGAATGCTGGGCGCATGCGGCAGTGGAGGGCAGACAGTAGAGACGGCGGAGGAAAGTTCCACTGTCGTACAGGAAGAAAACAGTGCCGCATCATCTGCCGAAGACGGAACGGATGCGGGGGAAGTGACGACGGTAACCTATTGGAACGCTGATAGTGGCCAAAAAGCTTTTGTAGAGGAAATCGTGGAAGAATTCAACTCGACAGTAGGAAAAGAGAATAATGTTCAGATTGAGTTGACACATGTGGAAAGTTCCAATGCAAGTCAGGAATTAGCTGTTGCACTTCAGAACGGCGTGGGACCGGATATCTTTAAAATTTCAGACATTGGGATCGATCAGGGAGCGGAGAAGGGTTATATTATTCCTTTGACAGAGGTGGCCGGATTGGAAGAACTGATAGAGAAAAATCCCGGAAGTACGGCAGGATATAACACGTGGCAGGATAAATTGTATGCATTGCAGATCAGCAAAACAGTAATTGGATTGGCGTACAATAAAGATATGTTTGTAGAAGCAGATATTGTAGATGAAAACGGAGAAGCAAAGCCGCCTGCAACCATTTCAGAAATGGTAGAAGATGCTAAAATATTGACTAATGCATCAGAGCAAAAGTTTGGGTTTGGTTTTCCTTTGGGCTGGAGCGGAGCTGTTGTTGATTATTATATTGCCGGACCTTCTCAGAGTGTTTCAGGTCTGATCCAGGGGAATTATGATTATAAAACCGGGCTATTTGACTTCAGTGGCTTAAAAGCATATGCGGAAGCCTATCTTCAGATGAAAGAAGATGGTTCTTTATATCCCGGTGCGGAAAGCCTGGATAATGATTCGGCCAGGGCCAGATTTGCAGAAGGAAATATAGGAATGATGATGACAGCCCAATGGGACTGCAGTGTTTGGAATGATCAGTTTCCGGCAAAATGTGATTGGGGAGTGGCTGCAATCCCTGTGGAAAATGAGGACACGGCTTATCAGCAGTGGGCGGATATTGGATTCAGCTATGTGATTGGTTCTAAGGGAATTGAAGAAGGCAGGGAGGATGCGATAGCCTTGGTATTCAATTATCTGTACAGTGATGAAATGATGGTCCGGAGAGCGGAAAGTGGAATCTATATTCCTGTCAGAGCAGATATTGTGGATCAGTGTGATTTTTCTGCAAGCCCGAAAGGCTGGAATGAATATAACGAGATGGCAAAAATTTCAATTGATGTCAGCTATCTCGGTAAAAAAATCGATCTGGATGGCTTGGACAATTATACGACAGAATTTATCAATAATGTATGGCCGGAAAATGAAAGTGTGGACGAATGGGCGGCAAAAATGACAGAGAGATATAATTCCGGGGCAGAGCTTTATATAGAAAACGCTTCAGAAGATGTTGCGGGTATCATGAATGCAAGAAAAGATCCGAATCTGGATATCAGAAGATAAGAGAGAAATAAGGGGCTGCATCTGCAGCCCCGATTTTTAAGGAGAGATGAACTTGAAAGAAAGAAAATGGAACAGAAAAGTGAGAAAGACCGTATCCTGTTATGCTATTCTTTCGCCCCAGATCATCGGATTTTTTGTGTTTTCCCTGTATCCGATCCTCTGGGCGGCGCAGAAAGCATTTTATTATTATAACGGAACTCCTTCCGCCACGCGGTTTGTTGGTTTTGGTAATTTTGTCAAGATATTTACCATAGACAGCACATACTGGGAGACTTGGGGAAATACTCTGCTGTTTACGTTTGGAAAACTGCCCCTGGAACTTCCGCTGGCTCTCCTGATTGCACTATGTCTGAGAAGAGGATTAAAAGGAGCCGGTTTTTTCAGGGCCGCGTTTTATCTGCCCTGCGTGATCAGCATTGCGATCACCGGACTGATCTTTACCAATCTGTTTGATTATTTCGGTCTGATCAATGCCTGGCTGACGAACATCGGTCTGATCGATGTGCCAATCGACTGGTTTTCCAATGCCTGGACAGCAAGACTGGTACTGATCATCGGGTCTGTCTGGAGCAGTTTCGGTATCAATGTATTGTACTTTATCTCTGCGCTGGCTAATGTCCCTGAGGAACTTTATGAATCCGCGAAATTGGATGGGGCATCCGGCTGGAAGACATTCTGGCATATTACGCTTCCCATGATCGCGCCGGTATTTTCAACCATCCTGCTTCTGGCGATCAACGGGACCCTCCAGACGAGCGAATATATTCTGGCGACCACGCGCGGCGCGCCGCATGGTTCAACTTATACTGTAATGGCTTATGTGATCAATCGGTTCGTCCCCGGGTTTGCGGAAGGCGGAGCAAATGTGGGATATGGTTGCGCTCTGTCTCTGGTGACGGCTGTAATCATGGGACTGGTCGCACTGGCTTATACGAAGGCAACCGCAAAGCTGCAGGATATTTACTGACAGGAAGGGGTGAAGTTAATGGATTCTATGAAAGTGAACAGACTGCTTCTGCAGGTGTTGAAATATCTTTTTCTGATACTGGTACTGATCTTTGTCATGATCCCCATTCTTTATACGATCTCTGCATCGTTTAAAACCAATGCGGAGATCATGGCTCACCCGGAGAATTTTTTTCCGGCAGAGCCTACATTGGAAAACTACAGGATCGCATGGAGCGGACAGGATTTTAATATCCCGAGGATGTTCTGGAACAGTGTGGTATATACATTTTTCTGCGTGATTTTTACCGTTTCCACATCTTCAATGGCTGGTTATGTATTTGCCAGGGGCGGGAATTTTGCAGGAAGTAAGGTGCTGTTTGCCATTTTTTCCTCTTTGATGTTCATCAATATGGGGTCGATCACCATATATCCGATCTTCCAGGTGCTGGGTATTTTGAAGCTGTCTTCCTCTCTTTGGGGGTTGATCGTGATGCGTTTTTTCAGTGTTGGGATCATTAACATTTATCTGGTAAGAAGCTATATAAAGACGATCTCACCGGAGCTGGATGAGGCGGCTGAAATGGATGGATGCAGTTTTTTCGGGATTTTTTTCCATATCATTGCTCCTCTCTTGAAGCCGATCCTTGCCACTATCAGCATTCTTGCATTTAATTCATCCTGGAATGAATATCTGATGCCGACACTGTTTACTTTGTCAAACAGGCAGCAGCGGACTTTGATCGTGGGAATCATGAGTTTGAAAAATTCAGGTCAGGCTGCCGCAAACTGGAATCTGATGCTGGCCGGAGCAACAGTTGCCATGTTGCCTATACTGATTGTGTATTTATTTGCAAACAGATATTTTGTGGAAGGGTTGACTGCCGGAGCTTTGAAGGGATAACCAAAATACCCCTTTACAACCTGCCGGATTACTGGGATATTATTAAGAAAAAGAAACAGTCTTCTGGACAGAGAAGGGAGGAAATAAGCGATATGTGGTATCTCGACAGGATCAAAGCAAATCTCACGGAAGCAGACAGGCGGAGGCTGAACGCGGTGTATGAACCCTTTGTGGCCGCGGTCCCTCCTGACGATTCGCGGCGCGGGCTCTGTGTAATGCCGAACGGAGAGCTGCGCTGTTACGGCGTTGAGGGAAGGACGCACGGGAAGCGGGAAGGCGGACGGATGATCTATCTGTATTCCCGCAACGGCCTTGACTGGACCCGCGGTGAAGCGCCGGAAGATGCGGCTCCGGTAGACAGCTCCAGCTTAGTCGGAAATGGCCGGGCCGTTATGGGATCGGCAATGCGTATCCCCTGGTCAGGGAGCTATATCACCGTCGTTACCTGGAAGGAAGGCGAACACGCGGGCACCTGGGCGGAGCTGTCTGAAACCGGACCGGGTGATACAGATGTGCGGCTGGTCCAAATATGCGATGAGATCTGCTTCGATCTGTTCCAGCCTGTGGCACTCAGTTCGAGGAAACGCCTGATTGTAACTGCATATATTTCCGGCGAAGCGGGCGGTCATCCCTGTGTGCTGATCTCTGATGATGATGGGGAAAGCTGGAGGATCGTCCCGTTGAAGCCTGCGCCGGAGCATACGGTGGTTTTTCCGCATCGGGGAACCAGGTGGCAGAATAATGGCGTAGAACCAAACCTTGCTGAGCTTCCGGACGGCCGTCTGATGCTTCTGGCACGGACTTCTCTCGATTATTTCTATGTCTACTATTCTGAAGATCAGGGCGACAGCTGGACTTCCGGCGAACCGTCGCTTTTTCACGGTACGCTGACGACCCCATATCTTCTTCGTTTGTCGGACGGGCGTGTAATCTGCTTCTGGAACAACACACGTCCTCTTGCTGAAGTGAATCATGACCTTACCTGGCCGCCCGTTTCGGACAGTGTGAAGAACGGTTTCAGTGAGGACGTATTTACCAACCGCGATGTCAGCCATGTAGCGATCACATCGGATGGAAGGAACTGGACTGGCTTTCGTGAGCTCGCGCTGAATGAAGTGAGAAACGCAGCGGATTTCCGCGTCAGGGGAGGCAGCGGGAGCTCGATTGACAAGAGTGTGCATCAGTTCCAGGCGCTTGAGCTTCCCTATGGGAAAATACTGGTGTCATATGGGCAGAATGAGGTGTCCCGGCGTCTGGCGGTCTTTGATGTGAACTGGCTGTATGAAAGGCAGAGGGATGAGAATTTTTCACTCGGCCTGGAATATCTTTCGACGCATTTGTATGTAAAGAGTCTCAGCGACAGCTGTATTGCCCGGGGATACAATGGCCACTGTGCCTGGAACCGTACGAATGGCGCGCTGCTGGTGCCGGATCCCGACTGTAACGGAGGCGAGGTTCTGCAGATCTGCCGGATACATGACGAACGGCTTGTAAGCGAGCTTCAGGGTGCGGTATGGAACTTTCCCGCAGCGGCCAGAGGAACCTTAAAGCTGCAGCTTCGGATAGAAGGCTCTGGACTTCTCGTGCGTCTGTGTGACCACTGGATGAATCCCAGTGACGAATATGCAGGGCTTTACGCTGTCTATGATTTTGAACTTGATTCCCGCACGCTGGAACCGGCTGTCTGGCATGATGTGACAATCGCTTTTGACCGCGACCAGGCATCTGTCTTCTGTGAAAATCGTCTGCTCTTTTACGTGAGGCAGAAAGCGCCCGCGCCGACGGGTATAAGCTATCTTCATATGCAGACGATGGCTGAATGTCATGATCCCTGCGGCACGCTTGTCAGAAGCATGGCATTTAGCGGTGACTGATATAGAAACGGCTTCGGAGCCTTTATTGGAGGAGGGATAACCGCAGATGCAAATTTCAGATATAATACCTTTGAGATGCACGAGGAAAGATTCTTATATGCTGCCAATGTGGAGAACCTGATCTTTTACAATAACCGTTATCTGGAAAATGGCGCATGGAAAGCTGGGTACAGACGGCGTTCAGATTGGGGAAGGGTGCAGGAATATTAAGATCGAACCGGTGAAAAGGGTATCCTCCTGTGAAATGAAAAAGCAGGAAAAATGTGAAACAAAAAAGCAGGAAAAAACACTTTACAATGCTTCATATTGCTGAGATAGTATTAAGAAAACGGGGATTATGCCGGGTCTGTTACAAAGGGAGGAACAACAGCATGAAAAATATCCTTGCAATCGGAAACAGCTTTTCTGAGGATGCTGCCAGGTATCTGCATCAGATGGCAGAGGCCGCAGGAATTGAAACGAAGGTGGTAAATCTGTATATCGGGGGATGTCCGCTGGAGCGGCACTGGCAGAATATCGAGACTGGAGAAGCGGCCTACCAGTACCAGCTGAACGGAAAGGCAACGGAGAGAATGGTTTCCATCGACGAGGTCCTGCGGGAGGAAAAATGGGATTATGTCGTAACCCAGCAGGCCAGCCACGACAGCGGCTGGATGGATACCTATGAGCCGTTTCTGGGACTGATGCTGGATCATTTAAAAGAGCGCCTGAAGCAGTCCTCACCGCAGGCGGAGATTCTTCTGCAGGAGACCTGGGCCTATGAGATCGGAAGTTCTCACGCCAATTTCATGCGTTATAACAGGAATCAGGAGGAAATGTATGCGCGTCTGAAAAGGTGCTATTCTGCCATGGCTGAAAAATATCATCTGCGGCTGATTCCCTCCGGGGATATCATTCAGAAGGCACGGCAGCAGGAGCCGTTTCGGGTTTCGGAGGGAGGTATCTCTCTGTGCAGAGACGGCTTTCACATGAGCATTCCTTATGGCAGATACCTGCTGGCCTGTGTCTGGATGAAAACCCTGTTTTCTGTTCAGATATCAGAGAATCATTATGTGCCTGAGACTGGGGAAGGGGAGAACGCGGCAGATGAGGCTCTGCTGAAACGGATCCGGCAGATCGTGGAAGAAGAAATGGGATAAGGAGGAAAACATGCTTACGGAAGAACGGTTCAGAGACAAAGTATACGCCTGCTGGATGGGTAAAAATATCGGCGGGACGCTGGGAGGACCGCTTGAGGGGATCATGGAGCTTCTGGATATAAAGGGGTATACCCAGGAGTTTGTGACCGCGGTGGAAAATGACGATCTGGACCTGCAGCTCGTAAACCTGCACTGCCTGGAGCAGTACGCGGGACAGGTGACGAGCGCGAACCTGGCGAAGGAGTGGCTGAGCCATGTGCATTTTCAGTTTGATGAATACGGACATGCGCTGACCAACATGAGAAAAGGGCTCAGGCCGCCCCTGTCCGGCTGCTACAACAATTTTTTCACGGACTGCATGGGTTCGCCCATCCGTTCGGAGCTGTGGGGCATCGTCTGCGCGGGAAAGCCGGAGCTTGCAGCATATTATGCCTGCCAGGATGCCCGTGTGGACCACGCCGGGGGAGAAGGCGTCTGGGGAGAGGTTTTCTTCGCGGTGCTGGAGTGCCTTGCTTTTGAAGAAACGGATGTGGAGAAGCTGATCGTGACCGCTCTTTCCTATCTCCCTGAAGACAGCAGGACGGCGGGGGCGGTTCGGCTTCTGTTACACTCCTGGAGGGAGAAAAAGAGCTGGAAGGAAAACAGAGAGCTTCTGATCGAAGAGTTCGGAGGGGAAAACTTTACGGATGCGCCTCTTAATATTGCGTTTACGCTGATGGGTCTTTTATATGGAGAGGGGTTCACCGAACGGCTGCTGATCACAACGGACTGCGGCTATGACACGGACTGCACCTGCGCGACCATCGCCTCCATCATGGGAATCCTGTACGGCACGTCCTATCTGGATGAACAGTGGGTGAAGCCGCTGGGCGAAAAGATCCTGGTGAGCAGCCCGATCTACGGTTTTGACGTGCCGAAGACCATCGGGGAGCTGACAGAGCGTTCGATCCGTGCGGCGAAGCTGGCAGCAGCTGTTTATGAAGCCGCGCCGGACAAGGGGATTTTTTCTGTGAACCGGGAGACGGACCGGGAGATTACGCTTCTTCCGGAGGGCTCCTTTGCCTGCTGCGAACTGATCTGTGAAACGCAGTATGAGGACAAAAATCCGTCCATCGCGCCGGGAGAAACCAAAACGGTGTATCTGACGGTACAAAATAAAAGCCTGGTTCCCTACACACTGGACATCACAGCGCAGACGCCTTCCGGACTGGAAGTGATGTCCGAAGGAGGGAAGGCCCCGGCCGCAGGAGGGTGCGGCAGTCACGTGTCCATCGCGCCTGGCGGGCGGCAGACGGTTGATTTTCAGGTCAAAGCGGAAAAGAGTGTCCCCAGGCGTGCATATTATTCCTGCCGTTTCGTTCTGAAACAGGAGATTGAAGGGCACTGGACGCAGATGGAAGTCCCGTTTACGCTGATGGCGACGAATGACTGGAAGCTGGAAGCAGACGGCATTTCCCCTGGAATCTTCCACGGGACGGACTCCGCAGTGCGTCTGAAGCAGGCCGGCCTTTCGGAAGGAAAAGCTCGGATGCTCAAGGCATCTTCCCGCCTCTGGCTTCCGGAGGAAAAGGAAGTGCGCCTTCTGGTGGTCTGCAGAAAGCCTGCGGCCCTTCTGGTGGACGGCAGGACCGTTGTAAAAAGCGATCTGGATACGCCCCTGATTCCCGCCTATCACCGGGCTCCGTCTGAAAAATGTGCCACCCTTCGTCTGGCCGCCGGAGCTCATGACATCGAGATCCGCCTGACGGATGTGGAGGAAAGCGATCTGTTTTATTTCTATGTGGTAAATCCCGCCAATCATTTCGCGGCGGAGATCGACTGTGTGCTTACGGGGATGGACTGACCCTGAGGAAGGACTCAAAAGAGAGGTGTGATTATGGTATTTTCAAATCGGTTTGTCAGCGAGTGCAGAGAGCGCTCCACCTATATTCACCACGTACAGGCTCCGCTGTTCCGGAAAAGCTTTTCCCTGAAAAAGGGAGAGCGGAAGGGGGAAATCCTCATCTGCGGCCTGGGATTTTACGATCTGTTTGTAAATGGAAAAAAGATCACGAAGGGGTATCTTGCTCCTTATATTTCCAACAGCGATCACATCGTCTACTATGACCGGTATGACATTACGCCCTGTCTTCGTGAGGGAGAAAATGTGATCGGCGTTATGCTGGGAGATGGATTTCAGAACGCCAAGACCAGGGTCTGGGATTTTGTGGACAATGTGTGGAATTCCGCGCCTAAGCTTGCCATCTCTGTGGAGATTGAAAATGAGGACAGGAAGCTTCATTTTGAAGGAATGGATTTTACGTGCAAAAAAGGACCTGTTTTCTTTAATGATCTGCGCTCCGGCGTCTTTTTTGATAAGAGACTGGAGGAGCAGGGCTGGAAGGAACCGGGATTTACGGAGGATGAAAGCTGGCATGCTCCTCTTGTGGCAGAGCGGCCCAGAGGGGAGGCCAGGCTCTGCGAAGTGGAGCCTATTGTGGTTATGAAGGAATTGGCTCCGGTGAACATCCGGTCCGGCAGCCTGGCGGAGTATGCGGCCAGGGATGACGTGACAGAGGGGCTTTGCGGCCAGGAGCCGCCGGAGAAGCCTGTGGCAGAGACGGGCGGCTGGCTTTATGATTTCGGAGAGAATAATGCAGGGATCTTCCGGCTGAAGATTAAGGGCCATGCGGGTCAGAGAATCGATATTCAATGCGGCGAGCAGCTGAAAGACGGCGCTCTGGATTTCAGCAACATTAACTTTTTCCCGGACGGTTATTCCCAGAGAGATATCTATATTGTGGGAGGCGAAGAGGAGGAAATCTTTGAGCCGATGTTTACTTACCATGGCTTCCGGTATCTCTATGTGACCGGCATAGAGGAGGAACAGGCGAAGCCGGAGCTTCTGACCTATCTGGTGATGAGCTCCGCTTTGGAGGAGCGGGGAAGCTTTTCCTGTTCGGACGAGACCGCAAACGCCATCTACGAAATGGGAAGAAGGAGCGACAGGGCAAACTTTTACTATTTCCCCACCGACTGTCCCCATCGTGAGAAAAATGGCTGGACCGGGGACGCGCAGATTTCTGCGGAACATATGATGATGACTATGGGCGCGGAAAAGAGCTGGCGGGAATGGCTTTTTAATATCCGCTGCGCCCAGAAAAAGGACGGACAGCTGCCCGGAATCGTTCCCACTGGCGATTGGGGGTACGATTGGGGCAACGGACCGGCATGGGATGCCGTTTTGTTTGAGCTTCCATATATCATTTACAAGTATCGGGGCGAGAAGGAGGCCATCCTCGAAAACGCCCATGCCATGCTGCGGTATCTGGAATATATTTCCGGAAAAAGAGATCCGGAGGGAATCGTAGCCATCGGCCTCGGCGACTGGGTTCCGGTGGACCGGGGAGCCGGCGATTATCAGGCGCCCCTGGGATTTACTGACAGCGTGATGGTATATAACATGTGCCGGAAAGCGGAAATTATGTTTGAAGCTGTGGGACTGCCGCTTCATGAAAGCTTTGCCCGCAGTCTGGGGCGCGAGATCCGCCTGGCCATTCGGAAAAAATATGTGGATTTTGACACCATGCTGGTGCGGAGCGCCTGTCAGACGGCTCAGGCCATGGGCATTTATTATGATATTTTTGAGACGGGAGAGAAACCGGAGGCTTTCCGGCGGCTCCTTGAGATCATCCGGCGGGATGGGGAGAAGCTCACCAGTGGTTTTCTGGGCCTGCGCGTGCTTTTCCATGTGCTTTCCGGTTTCGGGGAATCGGAGCTGGCGTACCGGATGATCACGGACGAAGAATATCCATCCTATGGATATTTTGTAAAAGAAGGCTATACGACACTGCCGGAACAGATGCTGCCTGATGAAAAGCGCCGGCGGGTGTCCCAGGATCATCATTTTCTGGGAGACGTGGTGCAGTGGTATATGCGCTATCCCGGCGGCATTTGTGTGGAGAGGTGGGACAGGGTTTCCATCCGGCCCAAATTTATAGAGAGCCTTACTTTTGCCATGGCCAGCCATAAGCTTCCTGCCGGGGAGATTAAGACCTGCTGGAAACGGGACGCCGAGCGGATCAGGCTTGAGGTGGAATGTCCTGAAAAGGTTTCCTGTCAGATAGAGCTGGATCCGGGATACGTGTTTGAGCAGGATGGCAACTCCTATCTGGAAGCCGGGACCGGCATCTACTGGATACGCAAAATGTAAATGACGGGCGGCCTTCGGAAGGAGCAGAGAATCGGTCAGATTATTGTTCGTCCAATTCCCGGAACGCGCTGGGGGACAGGGGGGTTTGATAAAATATTCGGTAAGTCCCGAGGGACCGGCCGGCATCTGCTTCACAGATCCGGAGGGGAATGCAAAGTGATATCATGCTTACAAATATCGATACAGGAAAAACAGTTAAAATTGATCATGTAAACAGATGGCCCGATCATCCGGGACATCCGCATCCGTGCTTTTCACCGGAAGGAAACCGGGTAATTTATACGTTTAAGAAGCCGGATGGAAACCTTGCAGTCGCTGTTATGGATATTTCTGATCTCAGAAAATGACAGTGTCTTCATAGAAGGATAAAAAGGCATATGAAAACACTTATACATCCCTCCCAACCCAACGCCTATAAAGAAAAAGCCTCCCATGGTGACGTCCTGATGCCCGTCCGCCGCTATCGATGTGTCGCTCCCTATTCCTACGGGGGGCTGGCTCTTCACTGGCATGAAGAGATGGAGGCAGCATGGATCGAGGATGGAAGTGTCCGTTATGATATTAATTTTGAAACCTTCACTGTACGGAAGGACGATATCCTGCTGATTTCGCCGCATGCATTCCATTCTGCCCATGCATTTGCGGGAACGGGAATGATTTCGGACAGTCTGGTTTTTCATCTGGACCTGCTGGGAGGACAGGTGCCGGATGCCTGCACCATCCGGTATATCGCGCCCATTCAGACGGGGAAAAAACGGTTTGTGCCGGTGGTCCATCCGGGTCAGCCCGGTCACGAACAGCTTCTTGCCTGTCTGAAGAAGCTGCTTGCCGGCGTGGAGGATGCGAACGATTCCTGGCGTCTGGCGCCTGATCCTCTGAAGAGAGAAGGCGCGGAGAGAGCGGTGGAGGAGCTGTACCGCAAGGAGCTTCTGTTCCGCTTCTTCCGGCTGGCATATCAGTACGGCTATGTGACGGGAAATGAAAATACGGCCGCAGGCATGGAGCATACGGAGAAGCTGAAGGAGGTTCTGACCTATATTCAGACGCATTACACGGAGAATCTTACCATAGATGAGCTGGCCGGGATCTGCCATTTCAGCCGGGCTCATTTCATGAGCTTTTTTCACCGTTATACGGGGATGACCTGTGTGGAATACATCAACCGCTTCCGTCTGTATCATGCGGCGCAGCTTCTTGCCGAAACCGACCGTCCCGTCATGGAGACGGCCATGGAGAACGGCTTCCATAATATATCCTATTTTAATAAGAAATTCCGCGGCCAGTTCGGCATCACACCAAAGGAATACAGAGCGGCGGTCCGCCGTCTGGAAAAATAAAAGGTAAAAGCAAAGGGTAAAATACAGACCGTCGGGACGCGCGGGAAAGCGGTTCCGGCGGTCTGAGATTTTACACAGATTTCTCTTCCTCTTTATATGGACCAAACATACGGATGATATAATGAAGCTGAAGAAAACCGGCCGGATACAGACCGGTTCGGCAAAGATCATCGAGGGAATGAAAATACCTGCATTTGGAGGAGATATGGTCCATAACAGAGAAAAATATAAAGGTGTCTGTCTATTTCTGGCTCTTCTGTTTCTGCTGTCCTTCCTGAACGGCTGTGTTCCGGCAGGCGCCGGAGGAGGGGAGCAGGGAGACGATGGAAAAGCCGCGTCTTTTTCCACCTTCGGAGCGGGAGAAACGGTGAGGATCCTTTCCGGTTCTGAAAACAGGGAGCTGGAGCAGATTCTTGAGGACTGCGCGAAGGAAACCCGGGTCAATATTGAGATCACCTATCAGGGCTCCATTGATATCATGAGGACGCTGCAGGCAGGAGCGCAGGATTACGATGCGGTCTGGCCTGCCAGCAGTCTGTGGATTTCCCTGGGGGATACGGAGCATCTGATCAAGCATGCCCGGTCGGTTTCCACCACGCCTGTGGTGTTCGGCATCCGGAAAAGCCTGGCGCAGGAGCTCGGGTTTACGGATGGAGAGACGAAGGTGGCGGACATTCTGGAGGCCATCCAGAGCGGAAAGATGACATTCTGCATGACCAGCGCCACGCAGTCCAATTCCGGTGCGAGCGCCTATATCGGCTTTCTGTATGCGCTGGCCGGCGGAGAGGGCGCACTGAGCGAAGCGGATCTGGAGGATGAGACCCTGCAGGAGGAAATCGGCAGCCTGCTTTCCGGCATTGACAGAAGTTCCGGCAGCTCCGAATGGCTGATGGATATGTTCCTGAACGGGGAATACGATGCCATGGTCAACTATGAATGCCTGATCATAAGCGCCAATCAGGAGCTGGAGAGGCAGGGGCGGGAAACGCTTTATGTGGTCTATCCCGAGGACGGACTGAGCATCGCGGATTCTCCTCTGGGCTACGTGGATCATGGGGATGAGAATAAGGAGGAGGCATTCCTGAAAATCCAGGATTACCTGCTCTCCGATGAGGCGCAGGATGCGATCCAGCGCACCGGGCGCAGAACGGGATATGCGGGAGTGAGCGAAGAAAACAGCGACATTTTCCGGGCGGACTGGGGAATCGATACCGAACGGATTCTGACCTCCGTTCCTACGCCGGCAGCGGATGTGCTCATGGAGGCCCTCGACCTTTATCAGACCCGCTTTAAAAAGCCGTCCCTTAACGTGTACTGCCTGGATTTCTCCGGGAGCATGCAGGGAACCGGCAACGAACAGCTGGTGGAGGCCATGTCCCAGATTCTCCTGCAGGAGAATGCGGAAAAGAATCTCCTGCAGGCCACGGAAGGAGAGGTCAACATCGTAATCACCTTCTGCGATGAAATTATTCAGGTTTATCAGGTGACGGATTCTACACCGCAGAATCTGGAAAAGCTGTATGACGAGATCAGGAAGGAATACTGCGGCGGAGGCACGGATATCTATCTGGCGGCGGAAAAGGGCCTGTCCCTCATTGCGGACGGATACGACCCGGAAGCTTACACCCCCGCCATCATCCTGATGACGGACGGCATGTCAAACGGCAGCGAAACCTTCGCGGATTTTGAAGCGCTCTATAAATCCCTGGGCATGGATGTGCCCGTTTTCTCCATCCTGTTCGGAGACGCCGAAGAGGAGCAGCTGGATGAACTGGCGCAGCTTACCAACGCCCGCGTTTTCGACGGCAGGGAGGATCTGATCGGGGCCTTCCGCAGTGTGAAAGGATATAATTAGCATGAAAAAAGAAGGAATCAGAAGCCTCCTGACAGGAGCGGCGGCGTCCGTATTTTTCCTGATCCTGTTTCTGGGACTGGGATGGAGCTTTCTGGTGAGTCTGCTGCTTGCCGTTCTGCTGTTTGCGGCTGTCTGGCTTATCACGAAGCCGGAGAGAAAAGGGGAAAATGCCGGCTGGCAGCCGGATGATCAGGAACGGGAGCTTCTCCGGAGCATGAAGGAGGCCAGAAAGGATTTTGAGAGCATCCGCAGATCCATGGGAAGGATCCGGGACAGACAGCTTCGGCAGCAGACGGAGGGAATGTGCCGGGCAGCGGGAAATATTCTGGCATATCTGGAAAAGCATCCGGAAAAAATTCCGGCTGCGCGCCGATTTATTGACTACTATCAGGAGACGGCGTCAACGCTTCTTGCCAGATATGTGGAGCTGGAAAGCGCCGGACTGTCGGAGAGCCAGACGCAGGTTCTGACAGAAAGCATGAAACGGGCGGCCGCCGCGCTGACGGATGCGTTTCAGAAGCAGCTCGGGAAAATGGTGGAAAATGAGGTAACGGACATGGAAGCGGATGTGGACGTTCTGGAACAGATGATGAGAATGGAGGGATTAAAATGAAGCCGAAGCTGATCGGAATCATTCTTCTCGCTGTAGTGGTGCTGGCTGCGGGGGGATATTCCCTCTATCGGGCAAAAAGCAGCGTCACCGTGCTGCGCGGCTACCTTGGCGGAGAGAAAACCGGCCTGTTTGAAGATGAGGAGGCGGCCCGGATTCTGGAAAGAAAGTACCATCTCCGGTTCGACTACTCCAGGGCCGGCTCACTTGATATGGTGACCGCCAGTCAGGAGGGCATGGATTATCTGTTTCCTTCCAGCCAGACCGCCCTTTCCTACTATGAGGATGTACATGGCCAGCCTCTGCAGGAGGAGATCATTTTCAATACGCCCATCGTCCTTTACACCCACAGAATGGTGCTGGAAGCCTTTGAACGGAATGGTATCGTTTCCGGGAGCGGCGGCGTATATTACGCGGACATGCAGAAGCTGACGGAGCTGATCCTGGCAGGGACCACCTGGGAAGAGCTGGGGCTTCCGGAACTGTACGGACAGGTGGCGGTGGACACCACCGATCCCACAGCCTCCAACTCCGGCAACATGTTTGCCGCCCTGCTGGCCTGCGTGCTGAACGGAGGACAAACCGTGGATGAAACCGGCGTGGAGAAGGTTCTGCCCGAGCTGAAGCAGATTTTTGACGGCCTGGGTTACATGGAAACCTCATCCTCTGACCTGTTCAATCAGTTCCTCCGCACCGGAGTGGGAGATAAACCGGTGATCGCAGGCTATGAAAGCCAGCTTCTGGAATTCGCAGTCCAGAATCCGGAGGATTACGCCCAGTTGAAGGACGACATTGTGATGCTCTATCCCACGCCGACCGTCTGGTCCACCCATGTCTATATCGCTCTGGATGAAGCGGGAAGACTCGGCGCGCAGGCCCTTCTGGATGAAGAGATTCAGCAGATCGCCTGGGAAAAGCACGGCTTCCGTACAAGTGCCTATGAAGCGGCGGGAGAAACCGCTGTGGAGGGAATCGCTTCCCAGGTGAACAGCGTCATCTCCGTTCCCGAATATGCGGCCATGAAAAAGATCATTGACGCGCTGCAGTGACGGCGGAATCAGATCCAGCCTCCGTCCATGGTGATGATCTGGCCGGTCATATATTCTGGAGCCTCCAGGATCTGGCAGGCCAGCAGGGCGGCCTCCCGCGGAGTTCCGAAGCGGCCGGCCGGAATCTCGTCCATGAGCGCCTGCCGTTCTTCTTCCGAAAAGCACCGGTTCATATCCGTATCGATTACCCCGCAGGCAAGAGCGTTCACCTGGATATTGCTGGGGGCAAGCTCTTTCGCCAGCGCCTTTGTCAGACTGTTTACGGCCCCCTTTGACGCGGAATAGGCGGCTTCCGTGGAAGCGCCTGCGGCACCCCATACCGAAGAGATGTTGAGAATGCGCCCTTTTTTCGCATGCACCATCAAAGGGATCGCCTGCCGGCAGGTAAGAAAGCAGCTCTTCAGATTCGTGGACAGCACCCTGTCCCATTCCTCCGGCGTCATATCCTGCAGAAGCCCGATATAAGAGATCCCGGCATTGTTGACCAGCACATCCAGACTGCGGACCGGCATGGAAGAAAAAAGCCGCTCCACATCCTCCGCGCATCCCATATCCCCCTGAAAAGGAATACAATTAACCCTGTATGCTTCGGTAAGCTCATGGGCATATTCTGTCAGGGCATCCATGGAATGCAGACAAGTGAGGTACAGATCAAACCCCTGCGACGCGAGCCTGCCCGCGATCGCCCTCCCGATTCCTCTGGATGCTCCGGTTACCAGCGCTTTTTTTGACATGGGGATTCTCCTTTCCGTTTTTCTTTCATTTTAACATGGAAGAGAGACGGTGGAAAGCGGAGGTTTCCACATCCTTCAGGCCTCCCGCAGGCCTGCCCTTTCCAGAAAGTCCTTCATGGAAGCGGCCCTGGCTGCGATTCTCACCCAGTCGTCCAGAAGGGGCATGCTCGTGGTATTGAGAATGCGTTTTTTCACCCAGTCCGGAACTGTGCCATATGCCTCAAGCCAGGTCAGCAGGGATTCGCGTTTTCCTTCCATTTTCCCTTCCGTTTTTCCTTCCATTTTTCCATCCTGTATCATTCCCTGAATTCCAAGACACACGTTAAATCCTCCTTTCGGTGTTTCGTATTTTGATGTTTTGATTTCCTCCAGCTCAGGAGAATGCGTTAATTCTACCAGCGCGTCGACGGCTGTCCGGGAGACGCTGCTGAAATAGCTCTGATTTTCTGCAATGAAGGCTTTCAGCTTTTCCTTATTGTCGGCATATTTCCGAAAGCCGAATACCGTCCGCAGTTCACCGGTGTAGCTGCAGATTTCCGCATCCGTCATCCGGCAGACATCCAGCAGATTGATGTCAAGCTGTACCGCGCCGGGCATATCCGTTTCTCCGTCAAAAAGCTCCGACAGTCTGGTGGGGCCGTCCCAGGGCTTTGTACCCCAGTAGACGACCAGCGTTATACAGCGGACGAACCGGTCTGCTTTTAAAAAACGGCCCAGATATTCGCCGGAGGTGACGCCGGACGGTCTGTGTCTGCGCCCGTCCTTTCGTCTCCATTCTGTTTCATGCCGGTCCCGAATGACCTGCATCTGACGCGCGTAATGAACGAAATCCAGTTCCAGGACGCGGTAGGGCATGGCGTAGTCGATTTCTGACTGATTTTCAATACCGAGAACGGCAAAGACTCTTCCATCCATGGCCTCTTTGACTACGTCACGGTATTGAACCAGGGCAGTGCCACCGTCCTTCTTTGTGATTCGGAGATAAGCGGTTTCCTTGATATCCCCATCAGCCAGCGTTTCTGCGGAGATCGGGGCGCCGACGGGCAGCGTCCGATTGAAAAGCTCGGCAAAATTTTCGTTATTTGTTTTGAACAGAAGCGTGGTGACGGTATCCTTTTTCATGCTCTGTCCGGCAATTCTTCCATTGATTTTTCTTCTTTTGTGTTCTGATTCCTTTTTCTTCAAAGGCAGGCTCCTTTCCATCCGGTAAATTTGTACAGCCGCACATCTGCACAGACATTTGAAGACAGTGCAAAGCGCTTCTTCCCGGAAGGAGCTGCCCCCGTTTCAGGCCCCTGTGCCTGTATCTCTGTACGCATAAATGTACGTATTCCGGTCAGTATTCGATTTTCAGTAACGGTTGTTGAAACAATGAGATTTCGCATGGGACTTCTGAAATGAATCAGAAAAACAGTTGACAGCTGTCTGAATGAAAGCCGAACGGCTTAAAAAGATATTTATACTTGAAGAGATTGTAACACCTTTGGGGCGGGAGGGCAAGGGCCTGGGTGGAATTTGTCTCACAATTTATGTCTGTGGGATGGCTGTGAATAGTAATGTCAGACTTGAAACACCCCTGCCAACCCATTATAATAGAAGAAATTACAGCGCATCAGCGCTTCGAAATGGAGGTAAGCATGTACGATCTGATCATTATCGGCTCCGGCCCTGCCGGACTGAGCGCCGCCGTATACGGAAGAAGGGCAGGCTTTTCCACCCTTGTGATAGAGAAAAATCCCATGAGCGGAGGCCAGGTGTTAAATACCTATGAGGTAGACAATTACCTGGGGCTTCCCGGCATCAACGGTTTTGATATGGGAATGAAATTCCGGGAGCATGCGGAGAAGATGCAGGCCGAATTCGTGGAAGCGGACGTGACGGGAATCCGGGACAACGGAGATTATAAAACGGTGCAGACCGGAGAGGGGGATTACGAAGGAAAAACCGTGATCATCGCCTCCGGCGCGGTACACAGCCATCTGGGCGTGCCGGGAGAGGAGGAGCTGTCCGGCATGGGAGTTTCCTACTGCGCAACCTGTGACGGCGCCTTTTTCCGCGGAAAGACGGTGGCCGTGGTGGGTGGCGGTGACGTGGCGGTGGAGGATGCCATTTTCCTCGCCCGTGCCTGTGAAGAGGTATATCTGATCCACAGGCGCGACAGCCTGCGGGCTGCACGTTCCCTGCAGCAGACCATGCTGGCGCTTCCCAATGTGGAAATGATCTGGGACAGCGTGGTGGAGCGCATTAACGGGAATGACATGGTGGAGAGCATCACCTTACGTTCCAAGAAGACGAATGAAAGCTCGGTCCTTCCGGTACAGGGAGTGTTCATCGCTGTGGGCATCCGGCCCAATTCTGAACCCTTTGTGGGCAACATTGCTGCGGATGAGAAGGGCTATCTGATCGCAGGTGAGGACTGTGCCACCAGCATGCCCGGCGTATATGCGGCCGGAGACATCCGCACGAAGAAGCTGCGCCAGATTGTGACCGCTGTGGCGGACGGAGCCAACGCGGTGGAGAGCGCGCAGGCATATCTGATGGAATGACAGGAATTATTACGAAAAAATTCCATTTATGAATAAAAAAGATAACAAACGGGCATATTTTTAAAAAGTTCAAAAAATGTTCACAAACGGGGAGAGGGGGAGAAAATCCCTCTTTTCCCTTTATTTATGCGGTTTTGCGGGCAATGCCACAAAATGTTGGAGATTGTGCAAAGGTTGACAAAAATCCGGACGAGTGGTATAGTTGTCCTCAGATGTAATAATTTCGTAACAAATGTAACAGTTGAAGTAAAAACTGGAGGAACACATGAAATACACACGGGTGAAAGCCGTAACCTGTGCACTGACAGCATCGGTGATCATTTTTGGTTCGGCAGCACACACGAATGCATCTGGTGTATCCTACGACCTCCCGGCAGCGGGCGTCGGCCTGGTGCTGGATGAAGGAAGCTCTCTCACAAGCGTGCAGGAAGAGGCGGTTCAGGAGGAAAGGACGGCCGAAACCGTTCAGGAGGCGGAAGAGGCCCCTGCGGTTACTTCTGAGGATATTGAATCCGGCATGACCGGAGTCGGTGAATCCGCCATTGATACCGAAGTGGTATCTCATGTTCAGGAACAGCAGGTGGAGGCGGCCATTACCAATGGCGTCGGCGTCGCAAGCGTTCTGAACACGGGAGCAGAGGAAGCAGCACCTGAAACGGCGGCTCCGGCAGCAGCCGGGAGCGAAGTGCCTCTGACAGCAGGCGTGGAAGCGGCGGTGAACGCGATTCCTTCCGAAACGGCAGGAATTGTGGCGCCGGTGAATCTGGCTTCACTTCCGACGGCATCCGGAAGCAGTCCGGAGCCTTCGTCACAGAAGACGTCAGAGACGGCCTCTGAGCAGGATACAACAGAGAAACAGACGGAAAGCAAACAGGAATCCGCTTCAGAAGCGGAGAGCGAGACCTCTTCTGAGAAGGAGACAGAGACCGCCGCGGAAGAAGCTTCTTCTGAGACGGAAACGGAGACAGCTACGGAGGAAAGCTCTTCTGTGAGCACGGATGAAACATCCGGAACGGAAGCTTCATCTCAGCAGTCTTCTGAGACGCAGACGGAAACCGCAACACAGCAGCCTTCCGAGACGCAGACGGAAACCGCATCTCAGCAGCCTTCCGAATCTCAGACAGAAACTGCATCTCAGCAGTCTTCTGAGACGCAGACGGAGACCGCAGCACAGCAGCCTTCCGAAAGCCAGGCAGCTACGGAAACCGGGACGGCGGCAGAGAGCACTGCAGCCCCTGCTTCCACGGAGAGCAGCGCAGCTCCGGCAGCTTCTGAAAGCACGGAAGCGGAGACGGCGGCTCAGACAGAATCCGTTCAGCCTGCCAGCGCGGCGGCTTCCCATACGGCAGCATCCTCTTCCGGAAGCTCCGTTGCGGAATTTGCCCTTCAGTTTGTAGGTAACCCCTATGAGTACGGCGGGACGAGCCTGACGAACGGTGCGGACTGCTCCGGCTTCGTGATGAGCGTATATGACAATTTTGGCGTATCCCTGCCTCATTCCTCCTCCGCAGACAGAAGCGTGGGAACGGAAGTGTCAGGCGGCCTGAGCAACGCTCAGCCCGGAGATATCGTCTGCTACAGCGGACATGTGGGAATCTACATTGGAAATGGCCAGATCGTGCACGCCAGCACGGAGGAAACCGGAATTAAGGTTTCCGACGCGGATTACAGGACGCCGATCACGGTCAGAAGAATCTTCAACTAAAAAAGAATGATATCAGGGACGATCCGGTCAGGGTCGTCCTTTTTTATACGATAGGAAATTTCATTTCCTATCGTATAAAAACCTCCGGTGGATCGCACTGCGGCGGAAAGGAAAATGTCGCTTACGCGACCCGCCGCGCAGGCAATCTTCGCTTGCCGGGAGAATCCCGCAAG
>DXHY01000030.1 GCA_019113175.1 Candidatus Eisenbergiella stercoravium
CCTTTACATGTTTTGTTTCGCAACTAACATCATAAAGAAAAACGGTATGATTGGGAAGCAGGGATTTCCTCTGCTTCCCTTTTTATTTAGTAACCATTCCTATCTTTGCCAATGATAATTATACACTAACACAAATATTATAATGCGAAATTCAGGCCCTGTAAACAATGCCGAACCCAGGCCTTGTAAACATTGACATTATATCTTGTGCTGATTATAATAAAATTCAGGTGTAAAATTAAATATTACAGGAGGAATCGCCATGAGTGTTTTTCAAATCGTTTTCAGCCCAACCGGTGGGACACAGAAAGTTGCAGATACCATTACATTGAAATGGGATAAGCCTGCCAGAAAAATAGATTTATCTGATCCCAAAACGGATTTTGCGGCAATCAGCCTGGAGAAAGAGGATATTGCTGTTATTGCGGTACCTTCTTTTGGGGGACGTGTTCCTGCATTGGCTGTCGAAAGGCTGGAAAAAATCCATGGCAATGGGGCCATGTGCGTTGCTGTTTGTGTGTATGGAAACCGGGCATATGAGGATACCCTGATTGAACTGAATGATGCTGCAGCAAAGAGCGGCTTTCAGGTAATCGCCGGGATTGCGGCCATTGCGGAGCATTCCATCATGCATCAATATGCGACAGGGCGGCCGGATGAGGAGGATAGGACCCAGCTGCAGGGCTTTGCTGAAAAAATCCTTGAAAAAATAAGCAATGCAGATATGTCTGCTCCGCAGATTCCAGGAAATCGTCCATATAAAAAAGCCGGAGGCGCAGGTCTGGTTCCCAAGGCTGACCACAAATGTAATGCGTGCGGCCTTTGTGCTGAAAAGTGCCCTGCGCAGGCAATCAGCCGGGAAAATCCAAGGGAGACAGACGGGAAAAAATGTATTTCCTGTATGCGCTGCATTTCAGTTTGTCCGCAGTCAGCCCGTAAGGTGAACAGCGCCATGGTTTCTGTAGCGGCAATGGCAATAAAAAAAGCCTGTTCCGAAAAGAAGAGCAATGAGCTTTTCCTGTAAGGACGGCGTTGCGGCAATTGTGCGTGCCTGCATCTCACATCGGTTGTGGAGATAAAATGCCTGCGCCGCTTTTTCCTCAATACATTTTTGGAGGTGTAGAGAATGCTGTTAAAGGATGCCCAAACAGGACATACCTATGTGGTGGAAAATATCCATCTTCCTTTCCAGTTGGAGCGCCGTCTTGAGGCATTGGGGATGACCCGGGAAACCCCGGTTTCCATATTGAATCGTAAGGGGAAGGGAATACTGATCATCAGACTTCGAGGGACCCGATTTGCCCTGGGATACAATATTACGAGGAATATTGAGGTGAAGGAAGGTGGGGCGGAATGAATGAGCGCGAAATGACAATAGGTTTTATTGGAAACCCCAATTGCGGCAAGACGACGTTATTTAACGCATATACCGGAGCAAATCTGAAGGTAGCCAACTGGCCCGGCGTTACGGTAGAAAAGGTGGAAGGGGCCGTTAAGGATCATGACCTTAATATCCATCTGGTGGATCTGCCGGGTACATACAGTCTGACTTCCTATACCATGGAGGAGATGGTAGCCCGCCGGTTCATTTTAAGCGATGAAGTGGATGTCATCATCAACGTAGTGGACGCCTCCTCCCTGGAGCGGAGCCTTTATTTAACCCTGCAGCTGTTGGAATTGGGCAAGCCGGTCGTAATGGCGCTGAATATGATGGATATTGTTGAGAAGCGCGGCATGGAGATCGATTTGCACCGTCTGCCGGAAATGCTTGGTATACCGGTGATACCCGTATCTGCCCGCCAGCGGCGGGGGCTGGATGTGCTGCTCCACGCAGCCATCCATCATAAGGACAGCACCGGGCCGGACCGCCTGATCCATGAGCACAAGACGGTATCTCAGCACCGGCATAACCATCATGCGGAGTACGCAATGGTCTATTCCGACGAGATCGAGGATAAGATCGACATGATTATGCCTGAACTGAAGAATCGGTATCCTGATCTGAAAAACTACCGTTGGCATGCTTTAAAGCTGCTGGAAGGGGATAAGGAGATTACGGAGAAGTATCCGGTGGATCTGCCTCAGGTACTGGACCGCAGCTATGAGTCAGACATCATTAACCAGAAATATGATTTCATCGGGGAAATCATCCGTGAAGTGCTGCTTTATAAGGAACGCCAGGATGTCCTCACTGAAAAAGCGGACAGGATTTTGACCAGCAAGGTGTGGGGAATCCCTGTTTTTCTTATGATCATGGCAGTCACCTTTTTCCTGACTTTTACTGTGGGCGACTGGCTCAAGGGATATCTTGAGCTCGCGATCAGCTGGCTTTCCGATGCTGCGGCATCAGGACTTACGGCGATAAAGGCAGGAGATATTCTCACTTCCCTGGTGGTGGACGGCATCATCGGCGGTGTCGGTACCATCGTTACCTTTCTGCCTAATATCCTGATCCTGTTCCTTTGCCTGGCTCTGCTTGAAGACAGTGGATACATGGCTCGTGTAGCCTATGTGATGGAAGGAATCATGAGCAGGCTGGGTCTCTCTGGAAAAGCTTTCATTCCCATGCTGCTGGGGTTCGGTTGTACCGTTCCTGCCATCATGGCTTCCCGTGCGCTTGAAAACAGGCGGGACCGCTTCAAGGTTATGCTGGTCACTCCGTTTATGAGCTGCAACGCCCGGCTGACCATTTATATCTTGTTCTCGGAGATGTTTTTTCCTGATAACGCCATGGTAGTGGCCTACTCTATGTACCTCATCGGTATTGTTGTGGCCATTGTCGTATCAGCTTTTATTCATCTGCTGGATCGGAAGAAGAGCGTCAACTATTTGATGATTGAACTGCCGGAGTACAAGCTGCCGGACACACATACGGTAGCCATCTATGTGTGGGAAAAGGTAAAGGATTATCTGGGAAAGGCCGGAACCACGATTTTCCTGGCCACCCTGATCATCTGGGCTCTGCTGAATTTCGGCCCGCAAGGGTATACTCCCGATATGACTGGAAGCTTCGGTGCGGTGATTGGCAAATGGCTCACCCCGTTCTTTATTCCCATTGGCCTGGGATTCTGGCAGATTGCCGTGGCGCTGATTGCCGGTATCTCCGCTAAGGAAGTGGTAGTGTCCAGCTGCGCCGTGCTGTTTGGCATTGTCAACGCCAGTTCCCCGGAGGGGATGACTGCGTTCTATACTGCTCTGGAGAATATTGGTTTTGGCCCTCTTAACGCCTTCTGTCTAATGGTGTTTTGTCTGCTTTATATTCCATGTGCTGCTTCTCTGGCCACAATACGCAAAGAGTCGGGCAGCTGGGCATGGATGGGTTTCACTGCCGTCTTTCAGCTTGCGGTAGCCTGGTTAGTTACATTTATAGTCTATCGAATTGGTTTGCTGATTATCTGAAACAGGAGAGGAAATGGTGTGAAAAATAAGCCCGATGGCTTATTTTTCACAGCAAAGCGCCATAATCCGCGTTGAATTTAAGGAGGCATACGGTTGAAGCGGATTTTCCGGCCTGATAAAAGATTCATGGTTGAAACAGCAGAAAAAAGCGGGTATTATGGTAAGAAATGATTGAAAATAAGAAGGCGGCAAACGAATGAGAAAAGCAATCAGACGGATCGTTCTGGCAGCGGCGGCTGTCATTTTTATTGTTTCCTGCGTAAACCTGTTTCAGATTTTTTCCGAATACCGCAGGGGAGAGGTGGAGTACGGGGAAATTCGGGAATATGCCATCCTCCCTGAAACGGAAGAAGAGGCGGAGGGTGAGGACTTTTTTCCGATGCCGGACATTGACTTTGGATCGTTAAAAGAGATGAACGGCGATTTCTGTGCCTGGCTGTATATCCCGGCGCTGGATGTGAACTATCCTGTGGTCTGGAACGGAGATAACGAGACCTACCTGACGCGTACCTTTGAAGGCGGAAGCAACAGTGCAGGCTGCCTGTTCGTGGATGCGGCAAACCGGCCGGATTTTTCGGATCGTAATACCCTGATCTATGGCCACAATATGAAAAACGGCACCATGTTCGGTTCACTGAGCGATTTTCAGCAGGAGGAGAAGCTTGCGGAGCAGGAGCCATATTTCTATCTTTATACGGAAGATGCTGCGATGCGTTTCCGGATTATCGCATATTATACAACGACCGGAGACAGCAGCACCTACAGTCTTGTGAACACGGACGAGGAGTATGACGCATATCTGCGGTGGATTCTCCGGAATAATCAGTTTTCGGGCTATGCGGAAGAAATGATGGAAGGACGGCCTGAGATTGTGACATTGTCCACCTGCCATGGCAGAGCAGGCGGCACAGAAAGATTTGTGGTGCACGGCGTTCTGTCTGCGAAATATTATCAGTATTAAAGCTTGCCGGCCGTCATAAAATATGGTAATCTTTTTTATGCGGTTAGATAAAACTAACCAAAAACATGACAAATGCCGTATGGCGCCGAAAACCGGAGGAGAGGACGATGCCGATTGAAGAGATCACCCGTTATCTGCATACAGATACCAGAACCGGCAGAAGAAATCTGCACATTATGCTGGCGATTCACTGCGCACCGTTTTTGAAGGGAATGAAGGAAAGCGCGATGCTTTCCCTTCCGAGAAATCAGGCGGTGGAGCTGGGGAAGCTCGCGTCTCAGGCGGGCCTGAACTGGTATTTCCTGTTTCATGAGGACGGGAAGGATATGGTTTTTCTCTATCGCAGGGAAGCGTTCCATCAGTATCTGAAAAGGCCGGATGTGAAATGTTTTCTTGAAAAACGCGGATATTTTGAAAAGGATGGAAGCGAGGCGTTTCTGGCCTGCCGCATCCTGGGCGAGCTGTCACGAAGGATGAGCCGTTATTTTTGCGGCGAAGACGAATTCCCCCATGAGGTCGGGGTGCTGCTCGGCTATCCCACGGAGGACGTGGAGGATTATATCCGCCTGGAAGGCAGAGAGTTTCTCTTTGTCGGTTACTGGAAGGTATATCACAACGAGCAGCGGGCAAGAAAACTGTTTGCCGCCTTCGACGAGGCGAGGGAAACGACTGTCCGGGAGGTTCTGGAAGGGAAGGAACTGTATCAGCTGTGCGGAGGATGCGCTTCCTGAGACGGGATCTTTTGAGAAGCCTTTCTGAAACAAAATATTTTCCATGGGATTCGGTGTTACATAACGGTGCCGCCCTTGGGCGGCAATGGAAATTGGACGTACGTCCAATTTCTCTTAAATTAAATGCCGCCCTTTGGCGGCGGAAGGCGAGGCGGAGAAAATCCTATGGATTTTCTCCTGGAAATTGGACTTAAGTCCAATTTCTCTTGATTAAATGCCGCCCTTTGGCGGCGGAAGGAGAGGAAGAAATGGCACAGATATCGGTTGTATATTGGAGCGGAACGGGAAACACGGCGCAGATGGCGGAGATGGTTGCGAAAGGAATCCGAGAGGCGGGAAAGGAGGCCGCTGTGCTCAGCGTGGATCTGGTGAGCGTGGACGCGCTGAAGGAAGAAAAGGCGTTTGCTCTCGGCTGTCCTTCCATGGGAGCGGAGCAGCTGGAAGAGAGCATCATGGAGCCCTTTATGTGCGAGCTGGATGGAGCGATCTCCGGGAAGAAGATCGGACTGTTCGGTTCCTATGGCTGGGGCGGCGGAGAATGGATGCGCGAGTGGGAAGAGCGGATTCAGAATGACGGGGCCTCCGTGCTGGAAGGAGAAGGTGTGATTGCCAACGGCGCGCCTGACGCGGAAGCGGAGGAAGCCTGTAAGGCGCTTGGAAGAGCTCTGGCAGCTGCAGCGGAGTAATGCCTTTGAAAGAGCGCCGGCGGACGCGGCAGAGTAATTTTGGGGAAGAATGGAGCCGGAAGAAGAAGGGGTGCCTCCTGCAAAATATTGATTGAAAACACTAAAAGGTTAAAATAAATCAATAAAATTGATTAAATATGCACCTTGCACCTGCTCAAAGGGCTGTGTTACAATCGAAGAAATTGAATAAGGGAAAGCGAGGAAGAGGAATAGTAGCCGGACGTGAGGAAGCAGAGAGCTGCCGGAGGGTGCGAGGCAGCCGGAAGCGGAAGGGGAACTGACCTTGGAGCAGCCTTTCTGAAGGCCGCGGATGCGGCTGCGTAGGAAAGGACGGAGTTTCCGCCGTAGAAAGGGAAAGGGCATGACAGTGTCTGATTTGAGTGCGGGAAAAGCGGCGCGGAAGGCGCAGCCTGTCCCGAAATAGAGTGGTACCGCGTGAAGTAAATTTGCGTCTCTATGAAGATTCCGAAAAAGGGGATTTTCACAGAGGCGCTTCTTTTTTTCAAAGGAAGCTCCGATGAGGGCGGCTCAAAAGACGGGCCGCCGGCAAGTGAATGAAAATCTCCGGTTCGTAAAGAAAAATGCAGGAGGAAAGAATTGTATGGATGCAGCAATCAGCGAAAAGTATGGAAGATCTTATTTTATGCCGCCGGAGGTAACATATGACTGGGCGAAAAAGGATATTATCGAAAAGCCTCCCATCTGGTGCAGCGTTGACCTGAGGGACGGAAATCAGGCGTTGATCGAGCCGATGAGTCTGGAGGAGAAACTGGAGTTTTTTCGGATGCTGGTGAAGGTAGGCTTTAAGGAGATCGAGGTGGGATTTCCGGCGGCTTCGGAGACGGAATATCGTTTTGTAAGAGAGCTTATTGAGCGGAATATGATTCCTGAGGACGTGACCATTCAGGTGTTGACCCAGGCGAGGGAGCACATCATCAGGAAGACCTTCGAGGCGGTTCAGGGAGCGCCCCACGCGGTGGTGCATCTGTACAATTCCACGTCTGTGGCGCAGCGGGAACAGGTTTTTCATAAGAGTAAGGAGGAGGTAAAGCAGCTTGCCGTGGATGGTGCAGAGCTTTTAAAGAAGCTGGCGGAGGAAACGAAGGGAAACTTCACCTTCGAATACAGCCCGGAGAGCTTCCCGGGAACGGAGGTGGACTATGCGCTGGAGGTGTGTAATGCGGTGCTGGATGTGTGGCAGCCCACGCCGGAGAGAAAGGCGATCATCAACATTCCCACCACAGTGCAGGTCGCAATGCCCCATGTGTTCGCCTGTCAGGTGGAGTATCTGCATAAGCACATGAAGTACCGGGATGCGGTGGTGCTCAGCGTGCATCCGCATAATGATCGTGGCTGCGGCATCAGCGATGCGGAGTTCGGTGTGCTGGCCGGCGCTGACCGTGTGGAGGGAACGCTGTTCGGAAACGGGGAACGGACCGGAAATGTGGATATCGTTACGCTCGCCTTAAACATGGTCTGCCACGGCGTGGATCCGGGACTGGATTTCGGCAATATCATGGAGATCCGTGAGACCTATGAGCGGCTGACGAGGATGCGGGTGTATGAACGCGCTCCTTATGCGGGAGATCTTGTGTTTACCGCTTTTTCCGGGTCTCATCAGGACGCCATTTCCAAAGGGATGGCATGGAGAAAGGAAGGGAAGAGCGGGAAGCGCTGGGAGGTGCCTTATCTTCCTATCGATCCGAAGGATGTGGGAAGAGAGTACGAGTCGGATGTGATCAGGATCAACAGCCAGTCCGGCAAGGGAGGCATCGCCTTTGTGCTGAAGGAAAACTTTGGAATTTCCCTTCCGGACGGCATGAAGGAGGAAGTGGGCTATCTGATGAAGGACGTTTCAGACAAACGGCATCAGGAGCTTTCCCCGGTGGATATTTATGATATATTTGAGGAAACCTATATAACGCCCCGTTCGGTGTTTGACATTCCGGAATGCCATTTCCGTCAGACGGATGGAATTAGGGCGAGCGTGACCATCGAGCAGCAGGAAAAGGGAAGGAAGGAAGTCGAGGCACAGGGCAACGGCCGTCTGGACGCGGTAAGCTGTGCGGTAAAGCTCGCTTTTGGCATCAGCTATCAGCTGGCCGTCTATGAGGAGCATGCGGTTTCCAGAGGTTCCTCATCCAGAGCGGCTGCGTTTGTGGGCGTTCTGTATGAGGGCAGAATGTACTGGGGCGTGGGAATGGATGAGGATATCATCCGCAGCTCCATCAGCGCGCTGGTTTCTGCCGTCAACCGGCTTCTGGAGGCGGAAGACATCGGCCAGGAGAGAGAGGAACGACTGATCCGGATCATGCAGTACATCAGGGAAAATTACCGGGATGTGACGCTGGAAGCGCTGGCGGAGCAGTTTCATCTTTCCGGTCCCTATCTCTCCAAGTACATTAAAAACAGAGCGGGTGTGACCTTCCAGGAGGCGGTCCGCGCTGTGCGGCTGAAAAAGGCGGCTTCTGCTCTGGTAAAGACGGGGCAGACAGTGGAGGCAGTTGCAGAGAGCGTGGGCTATGAGAGCGTGGAGCATTTCAATCGACTGTTTAAGAAGACTTATGGAATGACGCCGGTGCAGTATCGGAACCGGGAGAGTGAAAGAAGATAGCCGTAAGGTGGAAAAGCCGTTGGGAAACAGCCGGAGAACAGTAAAAATCAGCAAAAAGCAGCAGGAGAAAGTGAATGTGCAGCAGATATCTGATTGGGGATGGAACCTTTGAAGTGCTGAAGGAAGGCTTTTTTGAGATACTGGACGAGGAAGGGGAGGATTTTTTTCTCCCTTTCCTCAGCCTGCGCGGGGATATCCGCCCCTCCATGGCGGCGCCCGTCCTGGTGCGGGAGCCTTCCGGAAGGCTCTGTATGAAGAAGTATGTCTGGGGTTTTCCGGGCGTGGAAGGAAAGGGGCTGATCATCAATGCCAGATGCGAGACCGTGCTGGAAAAAAGGCTGTTTGCGGAAAGCGTGCAGAACCGGCGCTGCCTGATTCCCGCCGCAGGCTTTTACGAGTGGTCTGAGAAGAAGGATCCTTATTTTTTCGCGCCAAAGGGGCCGGAAGGAGGAAAGGGAAGGCTTCTTTTGATGGCCGGCTTCCATCGGAAGTGGGAAGGGCAGGAACGGTTCGTGATTCTGACCACACAGGCCAATGCATCCGTGCACGGGGTCCACTCGAGAATGCCGCTGATTCTGAATATGGAGGAAGCCCGGGAATGGCTGAGGGAGGACTGTGGGTTTTACGGACTTCTGACAAAGACGCCGGCGGAGCTGATCAGAGAGCCGCTGGGGCAGCTCAGTCTGTTTCTGTAGGGCGGGGTGCGAATGCGCGGGGTGAACTGTAACCTTTTTGGCTCCGCATCGGTCTGAAACAGCATTTCAGTCTTGACAAAGCCTATGAGTTAGAATATACTAACCATGAAACAAAGCAAAGCCATATCAGAAATCTTTCTGGTTTCCGATGTGTGAAAGGAGCGGACATTATGTTGACTTTTCTGATAAATAATGCGGGGACAATTGTGACGGCACTGATTCTGGCAGTTGTGGTTTTCCTTGTGGTGCGGAGCATGGTCCGTGACAGAAAGGCGGGCAGGGGCGGCTGCGGGGGCAACTGCGGAGCGTGTGGAGCCTGCAGCGGCGGCTGTGCGGTACCGCCTGTCAACAGGACGAATCGGAACAGATAGAGCCGGATAAACAGACAGGAGTGAATGCAGATGACAGCAACTATTGAGCAGGAAAGGCAGGCAGGAAGAAGGAGAGAGAGAATCCTGGAGGAGCTGAGAAGAAACGGCTTTCGGATCACCAGTCAGAGAAAGCTTCTGATCGACATCATACTTTCTGACGAGTGCTCCTGCTGCAAGGAGATTTATTATCAGGCGGTCCGGCAGGATCCCTCCATCGGAATCGCTACGGTGTACCGGATGGTCAAGACGCTGGAGGATATCGGCGCGATCAACCGGAAGAACATGTACCGGATCAACTGCGAAGAAAACTGCGGGTTCCGCGGTGACTGTGTTCTGGTTCTTGAAAACAAGGAGAAGGTCAGCTTTTCCATGGATGAATTTAAGGAAGCCGTGGGAGAGGTGCTTCGCAAAAAAGGCTATCAGGGACAGCAGAAGGTGGAAACCGTGCTCTGGAATCAGGGCTGAAGCACAGGGATGGTTCCCGGGAAAACTGCAATATGGAAATTTGCAGTCAGAAGGGCGGCATGGCAGAAATGTCATGCCGCCCTGACTTATATAAGGTATTCTTCCCGGAACAAAACGATGAATGCGGTTCGGGACAGATCTGTACCGGAATATGTATTTGAGAGTAAAGGCGGGGCAGTGCTTGCAATCGAAAAAAGAAGGTGAGATAATAGGTTTGTTTGAAAAGAGACAGAAAAAGGATAAGATTCCCGGGAATTTTATCCGGAAAGACAATGTCGCCGTCGGCGGCGGGAAAAGAGGATGTTATGATTGTAAAAACAGTACCAATCCGTACGGATCACACCCAGGTAACGCTCACAACCTATTTTCAGGATCATTCTCCGGAGCTGGGAGAAAACCGGAAACGTCCGGTAGTTCTGATCTGTCCGGGAGGGGGATACGGTTTTCTGTCCGACAGGGAGGCGGAGCCGGTGGCGCTTCGCATGTGCGGAATGGGCTTTCATGCCTGTGTGCTCCGCTACAGCATCGCACCGGAAACCTTTCCCACAGCGCTTTGGGAGCTGGCATCATCGGTGGCGTGGCTGAGAGAGCATGCGCAGGAGTACCACATCGATGAAAAGAAGATTGTGGTCTGCGGATTTTCCGCTGGGGCGCACCTTGCGGGAAGCATCGGCGTGTTCTGGAACCGGGATTTCCTGGCGGAGCTGACCGGATTTTCGGCGGAGCAGATGCGGCCGGACCGGCTGATCCTGTGTTATCCCGTCATCACCTCCGGAAAATATGCGCACATGGGTTCCTTTGAGAACCTGCTTGGAAAGGACTGTGGAGATGAACAGAAACGGGAATTCGTATCTCTGGAAAAGCAGGTGACTTCGGACATGCCGAAGACCTTCCTCTGGCATACCTTTGCGGATGGGGCCGTTCCGGTGGAAAATTCCCTGCTGCTTGCGGAGGCCATGCGGAAAGCGGGAGTACCCTTTGAACTGCACATTTTCCCGGACGGGGAGCACGGGCTGAGCCTGGCTGACGAGCAGACGGATAACGGCACAGGAGAGCAGATCAGGCCGGAATGCGCCGTCTGGCCTGCGCTCGCAGCGGACTGGATCAAACGGGACTGACAGGAAGCCAAAAGGAGAGACGTGATGAAAGACGAAACGAGGAAAAAGCTGAAAGACCTCATGGAAAAGGCTGTGGAGGAGAAGGAGCTTGCCGGCGGCTGTCTGCTGGTGAGGCAGAATGGTGAAGAATGCTGTTATCTGGAAGCGGGAATGGCGGATGTGGAGGCAGGAAAGCCAATTGAAAGAAACCAGATCTACCGCCTGTATTCCATGAGTAAGCCCATCACGGGTGCGGCGGCCATGAAGCTGTTTGAGGATGGAACGCTGGATCTGGGACAGCCGGTATCCGCTTATCTGCCTTCTTTCCGGGATTCCCTGGTGGAGCAGGACGGAAGGCTGGTGAAGGCGGACCGGCAGGTACAGGTGCAGGACCTTCTGAATATGACCTCCGGTCTGGTGTATAACGGGGATGCAGGACTGCCGGGAAGGCATGCGGATGAGGTGTTCGGGGAGCTTGAAAAAAGAATGTTTACCGATCATCCCATGACCACAAGAGAGCTTGCGGTGCGTCTGGGAGAAGGCCCTCTGCTGTTCCAGCCGGGAAGCTCCTGGAAATACGGGAGCAGTGCGGATGTGCTGGGAGCCGTGATCGAAGCCGCGGCGGACATGTCCTTCGGAGAATACCTGGAAAAAAGCTTTTTCGGGCCGCTGGGCATGAAGGATACGGGATTTTTTGTGCCGGAGGAAAAACAGGACCGGCTGGTTACCGTATACCAGCCCGACGGAAAGGGCGGACTTGTCCCTTACCGGGAAAATCATCTGGGCATTTTCAATGCCATGGACCGCAGGCCTGCCTTTGAGTCTGGCGGCGCGGGACTGGTTTCCACGGTAGACGATTATGCCCGTTTCGCCCAGATGCTGCTAAATGGCGGCGAGCTGGACGGCGTGCGCGTTCTGAAGCCCCGGACCATAGACTATATGACCGCCGGAGCGCTGAACGGGGCCCAGCGGGAGGCGTTCGTAAAGAATTTCTCCACCATGCCCGGCTTCGATTATGGAAATCTGGTGCGTGTGATGAAAAATCCCGGCAGCTCCTGTACGCTGAACAATGTGGGAGAATATGGCTGGGACGGCTGGCTCGGCTGCTATTTTGCCAACGATCCGAAAGCGGACATGTCCATCCTGTTCATGATGCAGAAGACGGATTCCGGCCTCACGCCTCTGGTGCGCAGGCTGCGGAATGTGATCATGAGCGAGTAGAAGCCTGTACAGCCTGCAGAAAACAAAGTCTCATGTCCGGATGGGAGCGGGCAGCATGGGGGAGAGTCCCTGGAGAATCATTTTCTCCACCAGGGACGCGATCCGGTCTGGCGGTTCCGGAGTTTCCCGGTTCAGCCAGGACTGGATCAGCCCGATGCAGCCGGAGGTGATGAACGCGTAGTAATAGTCGAAATCGTCGGCGGGCGGCGCTTCCTGTGTCCGCAGACGGAGCAGGCGCAGCCGGACCATTTCTTTCATCCGGTTGACAAAGGCGAGATCACCGTGAGGCCCAAGCAGAGTTCGGGCGATCAGTCGGTTATTGTCCAGAAAGGAAAAAATATCCTTCACGACAGCATGCATGGACGCCTCACCTGTCGGAGCAAAATTTTTGTCAAGAATATCGTTAAATTCCTGAAAAACGGAGTCCTCCACCTGGGAAAGCATGTCGTAGACATCCCGATAATGAAGGTAGAAGGTCCCACGGTTGATATCTGCAAGATCGGAAAGCTCTTTGACGGAAATGTCCTTGATATCTTTTTCCTGCATGAGAGTCATCAGACTCTGCAGAAGCTGTGCCTCTGTTTTTCGGATGCGTCTGTCCGTCCGTTCCTTTTTTTCCTGTGCCATATCTTCCTCTTTTTTCCGCCGCCGCAAGGCGGCATTTAATCGGAGAGCCAGCCAGAGGCCGCCTTCCTTTTCTCCTTTCCTGTACCGCAGCGGCCATTTCGCTGTCATTCAGGAAAGTCTGTCGTCGGACGGGCTCTGAAATGGCTCTTTCGCAGGCAATTCTGAAAAAAATATAAATTCTCAACAAAGCAGCCCAAAATGTCTATTAAAATACGCCAAAAACCACAATGATGATTGTAATCCCTTTTCAGCTTAATTATAATGTACATGAGTTGTAAAATCAACAAATGTTAATTATATGCAGAGATATATGGAGGAAAGACGGATGGAGCGTTATACGCAGTTTCTCCTGAAGCACAGGATTCAGGTGATCGTCCTTTTTGTGGCTGCAGCGGCCGTATGCGCGGTTCTGTCGGGACTGATTGATGTGAACTGTAAATTAACGGATTATCTGCCCGGAGAATCGGCCTCAACCAGAGCGATAAAGGTGATGGAGGAGGAGTATAATCAGGCTGTGCCGAATATGCGCGTTCTGATTTATGACGTCACCATTCCGGAAGCGCTGGAATATAAAGAAAGGCTGAAAGCGGCGGAGGGCATCCAGGAGGTCAGCTGGCTGGATGACGCCATAAATATTTATGAGCCGCTTGAGATGGCGCCGCAGAAGACGGTTGATGAATGGTATCAGGATGGAAACGCTCTGTTTTCCGTGACGGTGAAGGAGGACAGGGCGGATGAAGCGGTTGCCGCTGTCCGGGAAATCATCGGCGACGAAAACTGTATGTCGGGTTCCGTGGTGGAAAGTGTGGCTGCGGCCTCCGATACGGCGAAAGATGTGCGGAAAATCATGCTTCTGGCAGTGCCGATTGTTTTTCTGATTCTTCTGCTTACCACCAGTTCCTGGTTTGAGCCGGTTCTGTTCCTGATTACCATCGGCGTGGCGATTCTCATCAACATGGGAACCAACCTGATCTTTGGAACGGTATCCTTCGTAACCAGCGCGGCGGGGCCGGTGTTGCAGCTTGCGGTATCCATGGACTATTCCATTTTTCTTCTGCACCGCTTTGAGGAAAACAGAAATCAGGGCCTGAAGGCGGAGACCGCCATGTGCGCTGCTGTGAAGCAGTCGGCGGGCAGAATCCTTTCCTGCGGTCTTACGACTGTGGCAGGTTTCCTGGCCCTGGTGTTCATGGTCTTTCAGATCGGGCCGGACCTGGGTTGGGCGATGGCCAAGGCCATCATTTTCAGCCTGATCAGCGTGCTCTGCTTTTTGCCGGCGCTTGCCATTGTAACGTATAAGCTGATTGACCGGACCAGACACAGACCGCTGGTGCCGGGATTCGGCGGCTTTTCCAGTTTTGTGATGAAGATAAGGATCCCTCTGCTGATTCTCGTTGTTCTGCTTGTACCGGTATTCTGGCTCGCACAGAACCGGAACAGCTTTTACTATGGGGACAGTGAGTTCTATACCTCAGAGGCTGCGCAGCCTGGCAGGGATACGAAGGCGATCCGCGGGCTGTACGGCCCATCCAGTCCGGTTGTTCTGATGGTTCCGCGTGGAAGTCTGGAAAAGGAGGCTGCCATGAATGAGGAGCTTCTGGATCTGGATTATGTGACGAGCGTGATTTCCTACGCGAATTCAGTGGGTAATTCCATTCCCTCCGATTATGTTCCCTCCGATACGCTTTCTTCCTTTTATTCGGCAAATTACAGTCGTTTTATCATCACACTTGATACGGAGGAGAGGGAGGCGGACTGGGATGAAAAGGTGAATGCGGTCCGCAGCATCGGGGAGAAATACTATGGAAACGAGATTCAGTATGCAGGTGACCTGGTGAGTACCGAAGATCTGAAAACGACAATTACGCGGGATAATCTGAAGGTAAGCCTGCTGGCGGTCATTTTTGTGCTCTGCATTCTGCTGGTGAAATTCAGGTCCATCAGCCTCCCGCTGATCATCACGCTTGTGATTGAGGCCTCCATCCGGATCAATCTCGGGCTGCCGTATTTTTCGGGTACAAGCCTGTTTTACATAGGATATCTGATGATCAGTACAATGCAGCTGGGAGTGACGATTGATTACGCGATCTTTTTTACGGACAGATATCTGGAGCTCCGAAAGAGAATGACGAAGAGGAATGCGGCAGGGCAGACGCTGAAGACCTGTACTCTGTCCATTTTGACGTCGTCCCTGGTGCTGACGCTGGCGGGAAGCATTCTGGGACTGGTATCCACGAACGGTGTCCTCAGCCAGCTGGGAACGCTGATCGGAAGGGGCGCGGCGCTGTCTTTTGCGCTCGTGATCTTCGTCCTGCCATCCCTGCTCATGCTGTTTGACGGGCTGATACGGAAAACCACCCTGAATGCGGATTTTTTTGAAAGCGGAAAACAGGGAGGAAGCGGAGAGAAGGACGCAGGAAGCGGAAGATCAGAGGATGGAAAAGCGGAAAATGCTTCCACAGGAGGTGCAGTATAGTATGAAGAAAAACAGAAGGAAAAATAACACACGCCTGGCTGCGTTTGTACTGTGCGGCGTGCTGATTGCGGGAAGCGTAACGCCGGTAAGGGCGGCTGATGAGAATACGCCGAAGGAAGAAAACGTTTATGTGAATCTGAATCAGGACGGAAGTGTGGATGGTATTTACGTGGTAAATGCCTACCGGCTTGACAAAGATACACAGATCGTGGATTACGGCAATTATGAGTCGGTGAAAAATCTGAGCTCTGACGCCGAAATTCAGCTGAAAAAGGGAACGGTCACCGTGGACGCGCAGGCCGGGGAATTTTTCTATCAGGGAAATCTTCAGTCCGCGGAGCTCCCGTGGGAAATTTCAATCAGTTATACGCTGGATGGAAAAAAGGTGAGCGCCCGGGAGCTTGCGGGAAAGAACGGGAAGCTCAAGATTTCCATTCACGTGGGGCAGAATGATAAGGCGGATTCCGCATTTTTTGAAAATTATCTGCTGCAGATTACGCTGACCATGGATATGAACCGGTGCAGCAGTCTGGAAGCGCCCGGCGCGACGGTTGCAAATGTGGGGACGGATAAGCAGCTCGTTTATAATGTCCTTGCCGGAAGAGAGAAGGATATTACGGTAACGGCGGATGTGCTGGATTTTGAGATGGACGGCATCAGCTTCCAGGGCCTTCCCATGAATCTGGACGTGGACAGGGAGGTGTTCTCCCTGGATGATCTTCACGACCAGGCCGGAGAGATCAGCGATGCGGCGGATGAATTCTCAAACGGCGCACAGGATCTGGAGGGCGGCGTGAATTCCCTTCGTGAGGGAGTGGAGGGGCTGCAGAGCGGCGCGGAGAGCCTGAAGGAGGGAATCGACAGCTATGCGGAGGGCGCGGGAGCCCTTGGCGATGGAATCGATACCCTGCAGGACGGAAGCAATGACCTGGCTGAGGGCGCGCAGGAGCTGGTGGATGGAATCGTTTCCCTTCAGGACGGCGCGAATCAGCTGCGTGACGGCTACACCGGCGAGAACGGAGCAGCATCCGGAGCGCGCAAGCTGGCCGACGGTGTCAAGCAGCTGAAAACCGGCTCCCATCAGTTAAGCGAAGGTGTCAGCGCGCTGGTGGACATGATCTCCGGGCTGGGGGAGAGCTCGGAAGGGAGTCTGGATCAGCAGGCAGAACGGGTTTTCGCAGGGGCTTCTGCGGCTCACATATCCTTTGAAGGAGCGACGAACAGAGAAAAACTGCAAAGCATTTCGGATGCTGTTTCCGGACGGCTGAAGTCTATGATTGATCTGCTTCTTTCCGGAATGGGTGGGAATATGGGAGATATCACCATTTTTCAGGAGAAGGAGACTGAGTCTGAAATGGAAACAGAAGAGGAAGCGGAAGCAGGGACAGAGACTGAAACGGAAAGCGAATCTGAGACGGAAACCGAATCCGAGACGGAAATGAAAACAGAGGAGGATACAGCTTCAGGAACGGAGAGTGGAACGAAAACCGAAGAGGATACAGTTTCAGGAACGGAGAGTGGAACAAAACCAGAGGAGAGTACAGATTCAGAAACGGAGGAAATGAATACAGAGACCGGAAAAGAAGATATGATGGAATCTGCCGACTCCTCTAAAGAAGAAACGGGATCAGATCCGGTATCGGAAAATCAAACGGCAGATGTTATGAAACCGGACAGAGAAGCCGATACAGAAGCGGAATCAGAAGCCACAGCACAGCAAGCGGAAAAATCGGAAGCTCATCAGGGGCCGGAAATACAGACGCAGACGGAGTCGGAAACAAAGGTGGAAAAACTGTCTGCAACGCTTTGGCAGAGCAGCGGAAGGAAAGTGCTGCAGACAATGACTCTGAACAGAAGCGTACAGGCAGAGCTGATTCCTCTTTCCGCATCTGGAGGAGAACAGAATTTGCTGCCGTATTCTTCAGATCAGATCATGGAGCTTGTCACGCTGAAGTCAGGTGCTGACCAGTTGATTGGTGCTTATCGGGTGGTGGATGAAATTGCAGCCACCCTCGGAAGCGAAGAAACCGTGGCCCAGCTCGCCCGGTTGAAGGAAGGCGCGGCCGCTCTGGATTCGGGAATCGGTGATCTGGAGAGCGCAACTGATGCTCTTGCGGACGGTATCAGCCAGCTTGCGGATGGAACCAGCCAGCTTGCAGACGGCGTTTCAGAGCTTGCGGATGGCGGAAGTGAATTCGCAGACGGAACAAAAGAGCTTGCGGATGGCGTTTCGGAGCTTGCAGACGGTGTGACCGTGCTGAATGACGCGTCTGACGCTCTGCGTGACGGCTCCAGCCAGCTTGCGGACGGAACCGGTGAGCTTCTGGATGGAACGGGAGATCTGGCGGATGGCGTGTCTGATCTGAAGGACGGAACCGATGAGTTTAAAGATAAGGCGGGAGACATCGACACTAAAATTGACGAAGAGGTAGACGGAGTGATCAATGACCTGTCCGGCAGCGAGTTTGAGCAGATTTCCTTTGTATCCGACAGGAATTCGAATGTGGAGCTGGTACAGTTTGTAATGCAGACGGAAGGAATTCAGATACCGGAGGAGGTGGATATTCCGGTTGAGGAAGAGCCGATGAGCTTCTGGCAGAGGCTGCTGGCGCTGTTCGGATTTTAAACATGGAACATTTCCGGAAAGCTGTTGAAGAAAAATAGCCGGGACAACGGCAAAAAGATAAGGCGCGGAAAATGGAGGGCATTTTTTAAGCCCGGAGAAATTTCCGCGCCTTATCCTTCGTCAACGGACTGCGTTTACCGGCGTTATTGGGAAAAAACGGTATTTTTGTCAATGATCAGAACCCATTTATCCACAATTAACTTATACATTTCATTAATGAAGATACGACTGTTTCTCCGGTTTATCCGGGCGGATAAGGGCCTCTGCCTGAGCCAATTCTCCTTGAAGATGTAAAGCCATAAATATAGTAATAATGACTGAAATTACGTCAGCGATGGGTTGCGCGTAAAGTATTCCATTTATTCCCCAAATCGCCGGAAGAATAAGAATAACAGGTACAAAGCAAATCCCCTGTCTGCACGCCCCAAGAACGAAACCTGCTGCTCCTTTGCCAAGGGAAAGAAATAAAGAAGAGTATACTGTATAAAACCCAAATAAGAAAAATGAAAAGCCATTTGCCATAAGAGATTTCCTGCCAATAGCAATCATTTCCACATTTCCATTTGCAAATTGTGAAATAATTTGTGTAGAAAACAAAATCATGGCTAAGCCCACAATCATGCAGAAAATTGTTGACCATAAAATCGAAGTCCTGACAGCTTCGTGCAGGCGGTCAAATTTTTTGGCACCATAGCTGAAACCGGCAATCGGCTGAAAACCTTTCAGGAATCCAAACACCACCAAAGTACCCATAGATGTAACTCTGGTAACAGCCCCCATTCCTGCAATAGCTGCGTCCCCGTAACCATTGGCCGCCCTGTTAATCAGGGCAATAGAAAGGCTGGTAAGAAGCTGGAAAGTTAGTGTTGGAACACCAATTTTTAAGATTTCCATATAGATTTCTTTCGATGGCTGAAAATGTTTGAAACTGAATGTAAAGGAACTTTTTCTGCTGAGAGCATAGGCAAGATATACCAGTGTAGAAACAAATTGAGAAATAGCCGTGGCAATTGCAGCACCCGCCACTCCCATGTCTAATACATAAATGAAAACAGGATCTAAACCAATGTTCAAAACAGCACCCGAAAACAAAGCGCACATGGTTATTTTCGCCGCGCCCTCACTGGCCGCTACGTTATTCATTGTCACATTGAATACATTAAAAATGCATGAAATTATATAAATTCTTGCATATGTCAATGCATAAGGCATAATCGTATCGGTTGCTCCCAGTAAGGTTAAAATAGGCCGGATAAAAACAGCAGCAAAAATAATAAAAATCGCCCCGATTATCACACTGCTGTACACAGCGGTGCTGGCTGCTTTATTTGCTGCTTCCCTGTCTCCGCGTCCTAACAGTCTTGAAAGGTACGAAGCTGCTCCGTTACCAAACATCAGCCCCAATCCGACAATCACCTGACCTAATGGAAATACGATTGAAATGGCGCCCATAGGGCTTTCTCCCAGGCCTCCAACAAAGTAGGCGTCTACCAGATTATAAAAGGCATTTATCAACATACCAATCATAATCGGAACACCGAGGGCAATAAGAGCTTTCGGGATAGGTGCACTTCCCAAAAGCTCCATTTTGTTGTTACGTTCATTCATTGTGAATACTCCTTTCTCTCGACAAGATATTATAATTTAGAGTAGTATAATTTATAGTATTATACTGCGGGGAAAATATTACTATAAATTATAGTGGTTGTCAAGATAGTATGGCAAATTCATTTTGTTTTCTTGACAGGAACTATAAAGTTGAATACTATAAATTACAGCCAAATGGTTCATGCAATAGGAAAGGTGGGACAGCATGGCAACGATTGACCTGATTGTACTGGGAATGCTAAAGAAAGAGCCCATGAGCGCTTATGATATTCAGAAACTGGTGGAATACCGGAATATATCCAGGTGGGTAAAAATCAGTACCCCTTCCGTTTATAAAAAGGCAATCCAATTGGAAGAAAAAGGATTTATCAAGGCCGATATTATTAAAACGGGGAAAATGCCTGAAAAAACGGTTTATACGCTAACAGACGCAGGCGAGAAAGAATTTGAAAGACTTATGTTTGAGATTGCGGCAAAACCCATTCATATTTTTTTGGATTTTAATGCTGTAATTGTAAATCTGGATAGCTTAACGCCAGACCATCAAAAACTGTGTGTTGAAAATATTGAAAAGAATGTGATTTCATTGAAGGGCTATTTGGAACAGAATCTCCGCGAAAAAGAAAATATACCGGAAATTCCAGAAACAGGTATGGCGGTTTTGCGGCAACAGCTTGTACTTGTGGAAGCTATTGAAAAATGGATTTCTTCACTTAAAATAGAATTCTCCAAAGGTCGATCGGAAAATGGGGAATACCCCTCCACGGCACATTAAAATAACGCCCGGTTTCCATGAGAAACCCGGGCGTTGTCCTTTGCAGGCATCTGTATTTTCCGGAAATTCTGATCCGGACGTTATCTTTCAGAAAGCGGCACATAATCTCTGTCGGTGCAGATCGATTTGTAAGCCGGACGGATGATCTTTCCGTTGTTTGCCAGCTCCTCCATGCGGTGGGCGCTCCATCCAACCATTCTTGCAATGGCAAAAATAGGGGTGAACAGCTCGGTGGGCAGGCCGAGCATTTTGTAAACGAAGCCGGAGTAGAAGTCCACGTTGACGCTTACGCCCTTGTACATCTGGCGTTCGCCGGAAATAACCTTCGGCGCCAGCTTTTCCACCAGATTATAAAGCTCAAATTCTTCATGAAGCCCCTTTTCCTCGGAGAGCTTCTCCACGAAGGATTTCAGGACAATGGCTCTCGGATCGGACTTGGAGTAGACCGCATGGCCCACACCGTAGATCAGGCCCGCATGGTCAAAGGCGTCCTTGTTCAGAAGACGCTGCAGGTAGTTCGCAACCTCATCCTCATCGGCCCAGTCCTTCACCTCGGCCTTCATATCCTCGAACATCTGAATTACCTTGATGTTTGCGCCGCCGTGACGGGGACCCTTCAGAGAGCCGATCGCAGCCGCCATAACGGAATAGGTGTCCGTCAGGGAGGAGGTGACTACATGGGTGGTGAAGGAAGAGTTATTTCCGCCGCCATGCTCCATGTGAAGGATCATGCAGATATCGAGAATTCTCGCTTCCAGAGGAGTGTAGGAGCTGTCCGGACGCAGAATATGCAGGATATTCTCGGCCATGGAGCCCTCGGTGAGAGGCTGATGGATATAGAGGCTGTTGCCATCATGATAGTGGCTGTACGCCTGATAGCCGTAGATGGTGAGCATCGGGCAGAGGCTGATGAGCTGCAGACACTGACGCAGAACGTTGGGAAGAGATACATCGTCGGCTCTGTCATCATAGGAATAGAGCGTCAGGATGCTTCTTGCCAGTGTATTCATCATATCCTTGCTGGGGGCTTTCATGATAATGTCTCGAACGAAGCTGGTGGGAAGACTACGGTAAAAGATGAGCAGCTTTTCGAATTCCGCGAGTTCTTCTCTGGTGGGAAGCTTGTTGAACAGAAGCAGATATGTAACTTCTTCATAGCCGAACCGGTTATCCCGGCTGAAACCGGCTACCAGGTCATTCACTTCATATCCGCGGTAAAAGAGTCTGCCGTCGCAGGGAACCGATTTTCCATCCACCATTTTTGTGGCGCGTACATCAGAGATGTTGGTTAATCCGGCGAGAACGCCTTTTCCGTTCAGATCTCTCAAACCTCTTTTAACATCGTATTTGGTAAACAGCTCAGTATCGATAACACCGGCTTCTTCGCTCAGCTTTGCCAAACGGATGATTTCAGGAGTGATTTCGTCGTAGCTGTTGTGTCCTTCCATTAAATCAACCACCTTTCCTTTTTATTTTTTTGTCATAAAAACGCCGGACAAAATCGGCGTTGGTCACTGGTCTGCTTTCCTTTTTATCCGCCGTTTTTTTGTTTTACACGTTAAAAAAGGAAAGTAGATACTTAACATATTATCATGAATAAAGGGGGGTTACAAGAAAAATTGAATTTTTTTAGAAACCTTTAACATTTTGTTCATGATTTGGGATAGCTTTTTTGTGCGCATTGTATTACAATGATATGTCGGAAGTGGCGGATCATATGAATCGGGAAAGGAATTGTTATATGAGAAGTGAGGAGATTTTAAGTAAGGTGGACCACACGCTGCTGAAGCCGGACGCCTCCTGGGAGAGCATTGTCAGGCTCTGTGAGGAAGCGCTGGAATATCACACGGCTTCCGTCTGCATTCCTCCCTGTTATGTGAAGCGGGTAAGAGAGAGGTTTGAAAAGCTTGTGATCTGCACGGTGATCGGTTTCCCGCTGGGCTACAGCGTAACGGCGGCGAAGGTGGCGGAAACGGCGCAGGCGGTTTCGGACGGAGCGGATGAGATCGACATGGTGGTAAATATCACGGATGTGAAAAATCACCGGTATGAAGAAGTGGAAAACGAGATCCGGGCGGTAAGGGAAGCCTGCAGAGAACAGGTTCTGAAGGTGATCGTGGAGACCTGTTATCTGACGGAAGAGGAAAAAATCGCGGTCTGCGGGGCGGTGACGAAGGCAGGAGCGGATTATATCAAGACTTCCACGGGCTTCGGTACGGCGGGAGCGTCCATCGAAGACGTGCGTCTGTTCCGGGAGCATATCGGTCCGGAGGTGAAGATCAAGGCGGCCGGAGGAATCCGCACAAGGGAAGCTCTGGAGGCTTTTCTGGAGGAGGGCTGCGACCGGGTCGGAGCTTCCTGCGCGGTGGAGCTTTTCAGAAAATAATACAGTGCCGCCTCTGGCGGCGGAAGAAGAGGCCGGCACGATCCTTCGGTTCGTGCCAAAGAACGGCTGACGCCGTTCTTCTATAAAATCAAGTGCCGCCTCTGGCGGCGGAAGAAGAGGCGGATGAAAGCCATTCGGCTTTCATCCTGGGAATTTGCGCATGGCGCAAATTCCTTTGAAATAAAGGCCGCCCTTGGCGGCAGGAAAGAGGAAGAAATGAATCAGGTAATTCAGGAGCGCGTTGCGGCGCTTAAGAAAGTGATGGAACAGGCGGGCGTTGACTACTATATGGTGCCCACCGCGGATTTTCATAATTCCGAGTATGTGGACCGGTATTTTAAAATGAGGGAATATCTTTCCGGCTTCACCGGTTCCAATGGAACGCTGATGGTGAGCAGCAGAGAAGCCGGTCTGTGGACGGACGGGCGTTATTTTATCCAGGCGGAGAACGAGCTTGCCGGTACGGGAATCAAACTGTTCCGCATGCTGGACGAAGGTGTTCCCACCATTCAGGAATATCTGCAGGAGAATATGAAAGAAGGACAGACGCTGGGCTTTGACGGCCGGGTGGTGGATACTGCTTTTGGCCGCAGGCTGGAAAAGGCGCTTCAGGAGAAGAAGATCCGTTTTGCCTTCGACAGGGATCTGGGAGATCAGGTCTGGACGGACAGGCCGGCGCTTCCCTGCCATCCGGTGACCGTGCTGGATGAGGCAATCTGCGGAAAGACCGCGGGAGAGAAGCTGGAGGACGTGAGAAGCAAAATGGAAGAGCTTGGCGCGGATGCCTTCCTGTTAAGCAAGCTGGATGATCTGATGTGGCTTCTGAATATCCGGGGAGCGGATGTGGCCTGCAATCCGGTGGCGCTTTCGTATGCTTATCTGACGAAGAAGGATTGTTTCTTGTTCATCCAGGAGGGTGAGGTGACGGACGCGCTGAGATCCCATGCGGACAAATACGGCGTCACTCTGCTTCCTTACGGAGAGGTGGTTTCCTTCCTGAAGGAGAGAACGGAGAAGGAAAGGGTGTTGTTTGACAGTGCGAATACCAGCTATACTCTTTACCGTACTCTGCAGGAGAAGGGAGAGACCATTGACAGGAAGAATCCCACCGAGCTGATGAAGGCCATCAAGAACGAGGTGGAGCTTTCCCACATGGAGAAGGTCTATGTGAAGGACAGCGCAGCCGTATGTAAATTTATATACTGGCTGAAGAAAAACGTGGGGAAGATGAAAATTACTGAGGCGTCAGCGGCAGCGTACCTGGATGGACTGAGAAGTCAGATCGACGGCTATCTGGATCTTTCCTTCCCCACCATCAGCGGTTATCAGGAAAACGCAGCCATGATGCATTACGAGGCCGATCCCGAGACATGTAAGGAGCTTCATCCGGAAGGGATGCTGCTGGTGGATTCCGGCGGACAGTATGTGGGCGGAACTACGGATGTGACCAGAACCATCGTGCTCGGTCACGTTTCCGATGAAATCAAAGAGCATTTCACCGCAGTTGCCATCGGCATGCTTTCGCTCACCCATGCCAGATTTCTCTATGGCTGTACGGGCCGGAATCTGGACATTCTGGCAAGACAGCCCATGTGGAACCGGAACATTGATTATAAATGCGGAACGGGTCATGGCGTCGGATATATCCTGAACGTGCACGAGGGCCCCCAGGGCATCCGCTGGCGTTTTACGGAAGGCCAGACTGAAGCGGTGATTGAGGCCGGAATGGACGTGACCAACGAGCCCGGAATCTATATTGAGGGCAGCCACGGCATCCGCACGGAAAACGTGATGGTGGCGAGAAACGGGGTCAAAAACGGAGACGGTCAGTTCATGTATTTTGATACCCTCAGCTGGGTGCCCATCGATCTGGACGGCATCGATACGAAGTATATGCAGCCGCAGGAGATCGCGTGGCTGAATTCCTATCATGCGAAGGTCTATGAAAAAATTGCGCCGCTCCTGACGGAGGAAGAGCGGGAGTGGCTGAAGGAGGCCACAAGACCTGTGAAATAATGGGCCGTTCATGCATTTTATCTGACGGAAAAACTTTCTGTTGTATTTTACAGAGGTTCAGGATATAATAAATGTAACCTGAGATGTTCGATAACTCCTGTTGTTTTGAACCTACATTTACTTTAAACGGGACTCCTATATTGCCGCGTGGATGTCAGGCCCCCATTGCGCAGGGGAAGGCAGAAGCGTCGGTTGCGGTAACCCACCTGGCTGTCAGCTAGGAGTCAGAAGATGGGAGGCGGCATTTTGGGGATACAAAAGAGAAAAAGCAGCCATTTCGGCTGCTTTTTTCAGCTTTGTAGGGTTTGTCCGCCAGCTGGTTCACAAAGAGGGGAATGGATGGAAGGAAAGGAAAGAAGAGACGGATACAGGCGTACATACAGGACGTCCGCCGCATATCATAGAAGGAACAGAAGGGCCGTCTCCCGCCTTCAGAGGACCGGATATGGGAGAAAACGGAGGAGGAGAGGAAGCGGTCCGGGAAACGGAAGGGAAGGGGACAGATGGGGAAAGCTCCTGACGATTCTCATTGGAACAGCGCTCCTCTTTCTTCTGCTGATTACTGCAGCCCGTGAAATACTTACACCCGGGCCGGAGGGAGAATATCTCGCCATACAGGAAGCGGAGAATCTGACACGCCTGCTTTCTGACCTGCGGCTTTCGGCAGGGGGTTCCGGACAGTCGGATACAGAGGCGGATATTTTTACCAAGGAACCGGCTTCTGAGGACGGATATCTGACCTTTGAAGCCTGGGAACGGATTACAGCTCTTTTTCCGGAGTGCGGATACGAGCTTCCGGACGGTTACCGGAAGAAGGACACGGTGCTCCTTTCGGACTGGTATGATTTTTTTGATGCGGCGCTCGCCGTCTATGATACACAGGGGCAGGTGAAGGACGTCACTCTGACCCCCATCGGAATCGGAGAGACGGTGACGGACGCGGAAGGGGAGGCGCTTGCGCAGAACGGACTGATTTCCGAAAACGGCGCCTATACCTTCCTGACAGACCGGATAAGGGACTTCCTGTACCGGCCCGTAACAGCAGTCTGCCGGGACGGATGTCTGTATGCGGTGAGAAGTGTGGACGGGCGGGAGGGCATTCTTTCCAATATCTGGATTATGGAGGCGGGAGAGGATTCCCTTCTTGGCTTCTGGAACGATTATGAGATCCGTTTTCCCGTTTCGGGCGATGGAACGCAGCCTGACAAAGCGGGGCAGCCCGATGGAGCAGGGCAGCCCGATGGAGCAGGGCAGTCCGATACGGCCGTAGAGCAGGTGGCGGATCTGCATTTCCTGGACGGAGTTCTGCAGGAGATCCGGACGAAAACACAGAAGGTATCCGGGAAGATTCTGCGGGTGGAGAACAACGGCGTTGAGGTGGAGGGAAGCGGTTTTCTGCCATTCGCGGATAATATCAGAGTCTATCGTCTGTACGGAAAACTGAAATCCTATGAGACAAAGGATCTGCGCATCGGATACGATTTCACGGATTTCGTGATCGATGATGGCTGTGTGCAGGCAGCGCTTGTGGTGAAGGAAGAAAACATGGAGAATATCCGGGTACTGGTTAAGACCACGGGCTTTGCGGAAATATTTCATGAAACCGTTTCACTCACGGCGGACTGTGATCTTTCCGTCATTACCGGGAAATCCGGAAATCAGGAAACAACAGTGATTCCGGCAGGGGAAACGCTTACGATCGACAGGGAAAGCGGACTGTTTGCAGGGGATGGCTCCGCGGATGCTTTGGCGGGAAGAGCCGGGGCCGGTTCGGCAGGTGAGGTTTCTTCCATCATCCGGATTGAACCTGCGGTCCTTACCGGAAGGATCCGTCTCTTAAGCGTGGAGAGAAGCCAGGGAACGCCGTCCTATCGGGGAAGCCTTGAGCTGAGGCTTCAGGATGAGGGAATCCTGGTGGTCAACGAGCTTCTGCTGGAGGAATATCTGTATGCGGTAGTGCCCAGCGAAATGCCCGCGTCCTATCCGCTGGAGGCGCTGAAGGCGCAGGCGGTCTGTGCCAGAACCTATGCTTATGCAAGGATTCTTCACGCCGGCCTTCCGGAATACGGCGCGCATGTGGATGACAGCACCAGCTATCAGGTTTATAATAATATTCTGGAAAATGCGCAGACCACCAAAGCGGTGCGGGAGACAAAGGGAGAGCTTCTTTACTATGGAGAGGAGCTGGCCGATACCTACTATTATTCCACCTCCTGCGGCTATGGTACGGATGCGGGCGTCTGGTCCGGCTCCGGCCCGGACACTTTTCCCTATCTGCAGGGAAAGGCGGTGAACGTGGCGGGTGTGGCGGATGCGCAGGGAGATGCCATCGATGAAACCGTGAACGAGGCGGATATCGCGGCTGCGGATTTCATGATGCAGGAGGAAAGCTTTGCGGCATTTATCAAAAATGTGCGTCCTTCTGATTTTGAGAGCGGAGAGGCCTGGTACCGATGGACGTATCAGGTGGATGAGCTGGATGAGGCGCTTCTTTATGAACGGGTGCTGGAGCGCTGCGCGGCTGCGCCGTCCACCGTATCTGTTCTCCGAAAGGACGGTGCCTGGGAGAATCAGACTCCTCCTGATCCGGGACGGATTCTGGAGCTTTCCATCACGGAAAGGAGTACCGGCGGGGTGGCGCAGACGCTTCAGATTGTGGGTGAGAATGCAGCGATTCAGGTCAGAACGGAACACAGCATCCGTTACGTGCTCTGTGACGCCCGGATTTCCGTGATCCGTCAGGACGGCAGCGCATGGCAGCCCTCCAGCCTGCTGCCCAGCGGCTTCTTTGTGCTGGAGACGGAAGCGGAGGATGGGTATGTGGCGGGCTTTACCCTGTATGGGGGCGGCTTCGGCCATGGCGTCGGACTGAGCCAGAACGGGGCGAAAGAAATGGCCGAAAGCGGCTGCGACTGTGAGACGATCCTGAGCTATTTTTATGAAGGAATCAGCCTGAAGAAAGGAAATGCGCTATGATGAAAATATACCGGTTGGTGAGAGGGTTTGCGAGACAGATGAGCCGGGCGAACGTGAATGCGTATGCCGCGAGCACGGCTTTTTTCATCTTCCTTTCTCTGATTCCCATGATCATGCTGATCTGTTCGGTGCTTGCTGCCACGCCCCTTGTGCAGAAGTCGGATCTGCTGACAGCGGCTACTATTTTTCCTGCGTCAATCACTCCCCTGATCGTGGGGCTGATTGACAGTATTTACGACAGCACCTTTGGAATGATCAGCATGACGGCCATCGTGACGATCTGGTCGGCGGGGAAGGGAATCCTGGCGCTGATGCGCGGGCTGAACGCCATGAACGGGGTGGTGGAGGACCGCAATTATGTGCTTCAGCGTCTTATTGCTTCCTTTTATCTGATCGTTTTCCTGGCCATGGTGGTGTTTTCTCTGGTGGTCATGGTGTTCGGTAACCTGCTGGCATCCGTGATTGTCCGGCATGTGCCGGGAATGGAAAATCTGTTTGCTTTTCTTCTTCATTTCAGGGGTATTTTTTCCTGGTGCATGATGACGCTCCTGTTCGCGCTGATGTATACGTTCATTCCAAACTGTAAGCTGAGATTTGCATGGCAGCTTCCGGGGGCTGCGTTTTCCGCGGTGACCTGGAACGTGTTTTCCTGGGGCTTTTCCATTTATGTCAGGCATTCCGGCGGCTTTGACATGTACGGAAGCCTGACCACCATCGTGATCCTGATGCTCTGGCTTTATTTCTGCTTTTATCTGTTTCTGATCGGGGCGCATATCAACCGTTTCCTGACGCCGTTTCGGAAGGTGCGGGAAAAGCAGAGGCAGTCCCGCAGGGGAAAAGGCGCCGGCAGAAGACGTGGTTGAAAAAATCAGGAAAAAATGCCGGCTTTCGAAACAAAATGAAGGAAAAACGAAAAAAAAAGAAGATAACCTGCCGGCTGGTTCGGTACGCTTGACATTTTCAGGCGGGACTCTTATAATCCGTTTCATGAATTGCGGCGGCCGGTACCGCAGCGGTTCACAGGAAAGCGGCCGGCGGTTATTCCTGATAGCCGGAAACGCCGGGCGGGAAAGGACGGATGCTGTTGATGGAGAAAAGAAAAATGGCAGAACGGGTCAGAGTCCCCGTCAATCATGCGGATGAACTGGATTATGTGGATTATCAGATCCTGGAAATGCTTCAGGAAAATGCCCGGGTCTCCGCAAAGGAAATTTCCGATCGGGTATTCCTTTCCTCCACCTCCGTGGCAGCGCGGATCGCGCGGATGGAGGAAAAGGGAGTCATAGCGGGCTACAGCGTTCGGGTCAATCCACTGGCGCTTGGCTGTTACACAAAGGCATTTATCTGTGTGGACATAGAGCCAAAGCAGAAGAAAGAGTTTTATCCCTATGTGGAGCAGTGCGAGAATGTGGTGCAGTGCACCTGCGTAACAGGGGAATTTGCGGTTCTTCTGGAATGTCAGTTCCATAACACCATGGAGCTGGACTATTTTATCGGGGAGCTGCAGAGCTTTGGAAAGACGAAGACGCTGATTGCGTTTTCTACTCCGACGGAGCACAGGGAGATCTACTGGAAGGGCGACTGTCCGGAAAAATAGTGGAACAATCAAAGGTATCAGGCTGAAAAATCACAGAGCATACAGGAAATGGCGAAGAGGCTGACGAAAGGGTTGGTCTTTTTTTTATGCCTTCGGCTGCCCGTGAAAATGCAGCCCTGGTTTTTCGAACCGGCAGCCGTGACGTCACAAAGAAATGGAGTGATCGGTATGGAGAATACGAACGAGATGATCAGGATCGAACATTTACGAAAGAGATTCGGGGACCTTCAGGTACTGGATGATATCAACCTTACCGTCCGGAAGGGAGAGAAGCTGGTCATTCTGGGGCCCAGCGGAAGCGGGAAGAGCACGCTGATCCGCTGCATCAACCGTCTGGAAAAGCCGACCAGCGGGGAAATCTACATAGACGGTGAGCTGGTTACCCATAAGAACCGGGTGAAGATGTCCAGGGATCATATGGCGATGGTGTTCCAGCAGTTTAATCTCTATCCCCACAAAACCGTGCTTCAGAACCTGACCCTGGCACCCATGAAGCTGCATAAAATCCCCAGAAAGGAAGCGGAGGAGGCAGCGATGGAATATCTGGCCCGCGTGGGACTCACCAGTAAGGCGGACGCCTATCCGCAGAATCTGTCCGGAGGGCAGCAGCAGCGGGTCGCAATTGCCAGGGCCCTGGTGACGCATCCGGAGATCATCCTTTTCGACGAACCCACCAGCGCACTTGATCCGGAAATGGTAGGTGAGGTTCTGGACGTTATGGTGGAACTTTCCAAAGAGGATATCACAATGCTCTGCGTGACCCATGAGATGGGATTCGCAAGGCAGGTGGCGGACCGGGTGATTTTCCTGGACAGCGCGAAAATCGTGGAGGAGGGAACGCCCCAGGAGGTGTTTGAGCATCCGAAAAATGAGCGCACGAAGGCTTTCTTCAGCAAAATTCTTCATTGATGGATCAAAATAGACTGGCAGAACGCAGTGTTTGTTGGAATGCCGCAGATTGGCGGCGGAAGGAGGAGAACGTTATGAAAAAAAGGATCATTGCAGGCATAATGGCTATGGTAATGACGCTGGGAACTCTGACCGGCTGTGGGAATACGGAGGCGTCCGCAGCTTCCGGATCCTCTGCTTCGTCAGCACAGAGAACCGTAGAGGATGTCAGAGAGGCAGGCGTCCTGAAGGTGGGCGCAAAATCCGATACGCTAAACATAGGCATGATAGATACCTCGACCGGAGAATACGAGGGGTATGAAATCGATCTGGCCTATGAGATCGCAGCATCGATTTTTGACTGTACCGCCGAAGAAGCAAAGAAAAACGGCCTGGTGGAATTCACTTCAGTAACGGCAAAGACCAGGGGAGGCCTGCTGGATAACGGAGAGCTGGACTGCGTCATCGCTGCCTTCACCATTACGGAGGAAAGGAAGAAATCCTGGAATTTTACGCAGCAGTACCGCCTGGAGCCCGTTACGTTTCTGGTGAGAAAGGACTCCGGTGTAACGACGCTTGCAGATATGGACGGCTTTATCATTGGGGTCGGCCAGGGAACAACTACGGCGGATCTGATTAAGGAATATGCGGCGGAAAAGAACATTGATGCGAATTATGAGATTCAGGATTTTCAGTACATTACGGACGGGGTAGCGGCCCTGAAAACCGGTCAGATTGATGCTTACTCCGTTGACCGTTCCGCGCTGGCTTCTTATGTGGATGATACTCTGATGCTGACGGATGACGCCTTCGGCGTACAGGAGATCGGCATTGCGCTGAAGAAGGGCAACGATGAGCTGACTTCCTATATGGACGATGTGATCACTGATCTGAAGGAGTCAGGAAGGCTGGATGAGATGAAGAAGGAGTGGGGTGTCTTGACAGATGCGGAAGTTGAAGCGGCAATGCAGTAAGGGTTGAAGATTGAAAAATAAGCCCGATGGCTTATTTTTCAATCAGGATTTGCGCCGAAGCGTCGCAAATCCCGAGAATACAAATCCCATAACGGGATTTGTATTCTTGCGCAGACGCCGAACTGGAGCTTCGGCGCGCGTGCCTCAGCGTACGCTTCGGCATGGAGGTAAAAAGGCGGAATGCCGGAAGAACAGGAAAATCAGAATCTGGATAAAGGTGGTGGCTGCATATGCTGGAAAGTTTGCTGGATCCCTGGAGATGGGAGCGTTCCTTTCAGGATTTCCCGGATTACCTGGCAGGGTTTGGAATGACATTGAGAGTTACTTTGGTTGGATGGCTGATCGCTATGGCCATAGGGATATTACTGGGACTGATATCCACAGGAGAAAACAGGGTGCTGAAGACGGTCAGCAGAATCTATGTACAGTTTTTTCAGAATACGCCGGTAACATTGCAGTTCTTTTTCATCTATGTGGGAGTTCCGGTAATTATTCAGCAGTTGTTTCATATGTCCAGAACGTACCGGATTTCCAAATTTGTGATCGGTATATTTGGTGTAGGACTTTATCACGGCGCCTATATTGCAGAGGTAATCCGTTCCGGCATCGAGGCGGTGCCGGGCGGACAGCGGGAAGCGGCCATGTCTCAGGGTTTTACGGGAAATCAGACAATGTTTTATGTGATACTGCCGCAGACACTGAAAATGATCCTTCCTCCGCTGACCAGCCAGACGCTGGCGCTTCTTAAGAATACATCAACTCTTGCCATGGTTGTCGGTCTGGACCTGATGTACTATGCGGACAGAAGCGTGGGCTATACCGGATATTTTCAGGGTTATCTGATCGCGGCAGCCATGTATTTTATCATATGCTTTCCGCTGTCGATGCTGGTGCGGGTATTTGAACGGAATGCGGCCAGGAATCCCGGAATGAAGAAAAAAAGAAAAAAGAGGATGATGGGGGTGGCGTAGTATGGCAAGTGTTCTTACAGCAGATAATCTGAATTTTATGATGAGCGGAATGAAGCTGACCCTGGAGATTGCAGTGCTCGCATCGGCCCTGTCCATTCTGATGGGAACCATACTGGCGCTGATGAAAACCTACTGCAGGGGAACGCTTGGCTTTCTGAACATACTGGCAACCGTTTATGTGGAAATTTTCCGTTGTACGCCTCAGCTTCTCTGGATTCTGATGTTTCGTTTTTTCGTGACGGGCGGCGGCTTTAATCTGGGTGTCGTCAGCCTGAGCGTGGTTTCTGCGCCGTATGTGTGCGAGATCGTCAGGGGCGGACTGAACAACATTTCCCACGGTCAGTTTGAGGCGGGATATTCTCAGGGCTTTCATTTTATCGGAATTCTGTGGTATATCGTGCTGCCGCAGACCTTCCGGGCGATTATTCCGTCTCTGATGTCTCAGATAACGTCGATTATCAAGAGTACATCCCTGCTGGCTTCCATCAATATTTTCGAATACCTGTTTACCTGTAATACGGTTATGCTGAACGCAACGAGCATCGGCGGTATTTTCACGGTGTATGCCATGGAGGCTGCCGGGTACTTCATCGTCTGTTACCTGCTGGTTGTTCTGGTAAACACGCTGGGCAGAAAATTCAGATTTGCATAGGCGGAGAAAACGGATGCGGAGACTGCAGGAAAGGGCAGAAGTGCGGAAGGGAGAACGGATATGGAGGCTATGGAAAAGAAAACGGAGATAAGAACTGTGGGAATCATGGGAGCCGGCGCTGTAGGCGCATATTTTCTCTGGGGCATGAGAAACCTGCCCTGTGGAACGCTCTGCCTGATCGCCAGGGGAGAGCGGAAGGAACGGCTGCAGAAGGAAGGAATGATAATTAACGGAGAACGCTTCCTCTATCCGGTGAAAACGCCGGAGGAGGCTGCAGGCGTGGACCTTCTTCTGATCACCACCAAATATGGAGCCCTTCCCGGCCTGCTTGAGGATATCAAAACGGTTGTGAAGCCTCAGACCGCGGTGCTCAGCCTGCTGAACGGCGTGGATTCCGAGGAGATTATCGGAGAAGCCATCGGAGAGGAGCATATGCTGTATTCCCTGATGCGCATCTCATCTGAACGGAACGGAAATATCATTTTCTTTGATCCCAAAGAAACCAGAGGGATGTGGTTCGGAGAAAAGGGCATCCACCAGATTACCCCCAGGGCGCAGGCAGTGCTGGATCTGTTCGCACAGACGGACTGCAGGTGTACCTGGAAGGAGGACATCATGGCGGAGCTGTGGTACAAATATGCGATCAATATTTCCCATAATCTGCCGCAGGCGGTGCTGGGCGTCGGACTTGGCTGCTATGAGGACAGCGAGCATATGAGTTTTCTGGCGAGAAAGCTGTGGGGCGAGGTGATGGCAGTGGCGGATGCCAGAGGAATTGCCACAAGAGACTACACTCCTCCCTGCTGCAGCAGAAAGAATGCACATCTGTCCACCCTGCAGGATCTGCTGGCAAAAAGGCATACAGAGATAGACATGTTTGCCGGAGCCATGATACGGATGGGGAAGGAAGCGGGAATTCCCGTGCCATACTGCGAGTATACATTTCATGCCATCAAGGCGCTGGAGGAAAAGAACGACGGGAAATTTGATTATTCCTGATGTGCTGCGCTCCGGGAAAGGAAAAGAAAAATGGATTATAAAATTAATGAAAATCTGTGTCAGGCAAAGCTTTCAATTATCCGGCGGATCACCGACCTTGTGCAGTCGGAAAGGCAGCCGGGAGACCGGGTGGTGCTGTTTTCCAGCGGCCAGCCTGCCGATGAGGCGATCCCGCTGGAGCTGGTGAAGGAATATACGGCAAGGGTTATTGACAAATACGGCTGCGAGGTGCTTCAGTACGGCGGGCACAAGGGATATCCGGCCCTGTTTCCTGAGATCCGCAGATTCCTGAACAAAGACGGTACTGTTGCTTCCAGAGAGGATGATTTTGTCATTACCTATGGCTCATCAGAAGCGATTTTTGCCGTCGGCAGCGCCTTTATCCGCCCCGGGGACCGGGTGATCGTGGAGGATCCTACCTATCTGAATGCGACCAATTCCTTCCGCTACTGCGGCGCAGTTCTGGTTCCTGTCAAAACCGATCCGGACGGTGTGAACCTGGAAGCGCTGGAGGAAGCCATGAAGGGCGGCGCGGCCTTTTTCTATACCATTCCGAATTTCGGGAATCCTTCCAGCATCACCATGAGCCTGGAAAAGAGAAAGGCGGTTCACAAGCTGGCGGTGAAATATCAGATTCCGATTCTGGAGGACAATCCGTACGGCTATCTGAGATTTTCCGGAAATGAATACATTCCTCCCATAAAAAGCTTTGACAGAGAAGGGATCGTTCTATACATGGGAACCTTCTCCAAGATCGTGGCGCCGGGCATGCGGTGCGGCTTCCTCTGCGCAAATAAAGAGCTGATTCCCAAATTTGTGGTATTCAAGGGAGTTTCCTCCAGCGGAAACATTAACTGGAGCCAGTATATTATCACTGAATTTCTTAAAAATGTGGACATGAACGAACACATCAGCAGAATCAGCGCCATCTATGAAAAGAAGGCTCTCGCCATGTACAATAAGATGAAGGAATGCTTCCATCCGGCTGTGCAGTATACCATGCCTCAGGGCGGCATGTTTATCTGGGCGAAGCTTCCGGACGGCGTGAAGGCGACGGATTTCTGCCTGGAGGCGGCAAAAAGGCTGAAGATTGCGGTGGTTCCGGGCAATGATTTCTTCATCGGAAGCCCGGAGGACTGCAGTTATATCCGCTTGAATTTCTCCAAGCCCGCTATTGAGGACATCGAATACGGCATTGAAAAGCTGGGAGAGCTGACCTGGCGGTACTGTGGTTGAGAATCGCCGGAACAGGTGCGGCCATGCCATGCATCCTTTGGATAAGAAAATATCAGATTTCAGGATAGGAGACGGGCAGTATGAAAAAGTTTTCAGTTGTGATATCAAGACAGTTTGGAAGCCTGGGGCGTCCCATTGCAAAGGAAATGTCGGAAATTCTGGGCGTGGAATATTATGACAGGGACATCGTGACCATGGTGGCAAAGGAGCATAACATCACGATCCGGGAGGTCAGCAACCTGGAAGAAAAATCCTCCCGCTACGCTTTCATGAAATTCCCGCTGGGAAACGGAACGGTTGCGGCGCAGGATAAAATCTTTGACTCCACGGCAAGGATCATCCGGGAGCTGGCGGAAAAGGAGAGCTGCATCATCGTGGGACGGTGCGCGGACGCGATCCTCGGCGATAATCCGGACAATGTGAATATTTTTATCTACGCGCCCTACGAGGAGAGACTTGTGAACTGTGTCAACGAGCTTGGCATGGAGCCGAAGGAAGCCAGAAAGATGATACGCGACGTGGATAAGGCGAGAAATGCGTTTCACATGAGATATGCCAAATATAAGCCAAATGACACCAATCACATGGACGTCATGATCAACAGCAGTCTCCTCGGCGTAAAGGGGACGGCGGAATATCTCTGTGAGATGGTGAAAAAACGGTTCGCGGATGATCCGGAGGAATGAAGGAGAAAAAATGTATGTCCTGATGCGGTGTGCATCATGCGCACTACCTGTACCGGACGCGATTGCCGTCAGCCGGAGGGTGTGAGAACATCCTCCGGCTTTTAAACGTCCCTTGTCAGGATTCCGGAAGAAAATCCATGATATTCTTCTGACGGATTCCGCCCCGGTTGATCCGCAGCAGGGTATCGGTGGACAGCACAAGCTTTTCATAGTTGTCAGGGATCGCCTCCAGAGGGCCGAATTCACGATCCATATTTTCAGGTGTGAGCACATAGCAGACCTGGATGTAGAGCCGCTCATCCGTCCTGCCGGCAACAAAATCCACCTCCGCCTCTGTCTGAATCACATATGGAATGCTTTTTTATGCCTCCGGCCGCCGCGTGTTCTCGGGATAATCAAGTGTGAGACCGGACACCGGCGATACGGCTGCATCCTTTGATGAGCCATACTCCTCCCAGAACCGGAAACTCTTTTATTATAAACCTGAAATTGGGGTTTGACAAGTGAGAGAGGATGTGTTACTGTAATGACAGTTTTAGAGAAATGAATCATTTTCCAGAAACTGTGATGGGAAGAAGTAGGTGAAGGCACAGGCCCACAGAAAGCAGCCGGCTGATGAGAGGCGCGGGAAAAGCCGATCTGAATACATCCCGGAGTTCTGCACCCAAACCGCAAGGGAGTAGGCTGCAGCGGAGGCACCCGTTATTGTGCAGGAGTATCGCGAGACCGTGTGGACTGCAGCCGCCGGAGAAGCCGTACTTGATGAGGCAGCCGGTGTGAGCCGTCTGCGAAGAAAGGTGGTAACACGATGAGAATCGTCCTTTCTCCTGAAAAAGGAGAGGGGATTTTTTTATGCCCGAAAAGTCAGATTAAAATGCCGCTGAAGCAGCGGAAAGAGAGGTGGATGAAATCCTGTGGATTTCATCCTGGAAATTAGCCTTGCGGCTAATTTCTCAGATTAAAATGCCGCTAAAGCGGCAGAAAGAGAGGAAGAAATGCAGGTATTTGAGGAACTGAGAGCGAGAGGGCTGCTGGCGCAGCTGACGGATGAGGAAGAGATCAGGGAGATGGTCAACGCGGGAAAGGCCACGTTTTACATCGGCTTTGACCCTACGGCGGACAGCCTTCATGTGGGACATTTCATGGCGCTGTGCCTGATGAAGCGGCTGCAGATGGCCGGAAACAGGCCCATTGCGCTGCTGGGCGGCGGTACGGGTATGATCGGAGACCCCTCCGGCAGAAGCGACATGCGCACCATGATGACGAAGGAAACCATCGACCATAACTGTGAATGCTTTAAGAAGCAGATGAGCAAGTTCATTGATTTCTCAGAAGGAAAGGCCATTCTGGCGAACAATGCCGACTGGCTGCTGAACCTGAATTACATCGAGCTGCTGCGCGACGTGGGAGCCTGCTTCTCCGTCAACAACATGCTCCGCGCGGAATGCTACAAGCAGAGAATGGAAAAGGGCTTAAGCTTCCTGGAATTCAACTACATGATCATGCAGAGCTACGACTTCCTGATGCTCTACCAGAAATACGGCTGCAACATGCAGTTCGGCGGGGATGACCAGTGGAGCAACATGCTGGGCGGCACGGAGCTGATCAGAAGAAAGCTTGGAAAGAACGCCTATGCGATGACCATCACCCTTCTCTTAAATTCTGAAGGCAAGAAGATGGGCAAGACCCAGAAGGGCGCAGTATGGCTGGATCCCAACAAGACCTCTCCCTTTGAGTTCTACCAGTACTGGAGAAACATTGCGGACGCAGATGTGCTCAAGTGCCTCCGGATGCTCACCTTCCTTCCCATCGAGCAGATCGACGAGATGGATAAATGGGAGGGCAGCCAGCTGAATACGGCGAAGGAAATCCTGGCCTTTGAGCTGACCAAGCTGGTGCACAGCGAGGAAGAGGCGCAGAAGGCGCAGGAGAGCGCCAGAGCGCTGTTTGGAAGCGGAACCGCGGCGGAGATGCCCACGGCGAAGCTGTCCGAAGCCGATCTGAAGGAGGGCAATATTGATATCCTCGACCTGCTGGTGAAATCCGGTCTGGTGAGCTCCCGTTCAGAAGGCCGCCGCGCGGTAGAACAGGGCGGCGTATCCATGGACGGAGAGAAGGTTACGGACTTCCGGGCGACGTTTGCGGGCGAGGATTTCCACGGAGAAGGAAAGGTCCTGAAGCGCGGAAAGAAGAACTTCAAGAGAGTGATAGTGGAGTAACTGCCATGAGAGAAGCGGCTGTTTTCGAGGAAGCATCTGCGGCAGGAGAAAACATGGATTCCGCTGAAAAAGAAGAAAAGGACAGCATCCGCCTTATGCGGGCGGAGCTGTCCGATGCAGAAGAACTGCATGAAATGCAGGCGGTGCTTTTCGGGCTGATGCACAATGCGCTGTTCCTGCTTGCGGGGCTGGATGTGGGGCTGTGGTATCACACGCTGATGTTTCTGTTCACCGGAGCGGGCGCGCTGCTTCTGGGCTGGCTGAATGAAAAGATATATAACGGCTCCATCATTCCGGGCATTCTGTTTCACGGAGCGGGTAATTTTATCAGTTCCATGCTGGTGGCGTTTGGATGAACAGATTTTTTCAATATTTTTATTTCATTTCGGAGCGGCAGGGCCAAAAGCCTGAGCCGCTTTTTTTGCGGGGAATTCCCGAAAGCTTGCCAAATAAGGCATCAAAAGAGAGGAAAGACAGACACAGATGTTCCATACTTATGGAAGCGGCATGGACGTGCCGCTAAAAAACGTTTTACAACGCTTCGACAGGAGGTAAGGATGGAACATTTCAGCTTTGAAGGCGGTTATTATGAGATGGGAGTCAGGAGAGGAAGAATTTTTCGGAATAATAAAGTAACCTTCCCCTTGCATCTCGACACATTTCAGAGGGAGCACGGGGAAAAGAGCGAAAAAATTCTGCGGGATATTTTCCCTGAGGTATGCGAAGAAATCAGAGGAGTCAGCGAGGAAACCGGCGTCAGCTACAGGGAGCTTGCTTCGTGGCTGCTGTGTATGGGCTGCTGCATGTACAATCTGGAAGAGAATATTCCCGTTGAAATCAGAGGCTGTACGGCCTTTGCCTGCTCGAAAGACGGCTCCGTTATTTATGGAAGGAACAATGATCTGCCTCCCTGCCTGAGGGATGGCTGCAAAAGTGAGGTATACGCTCCCACAGGGAGAAAACGGTTCCAGCTCACCACGTCCTCGTTTATCAATGGGGAAGAGGGACTGAATGAGCATGGGCTCGCTGTGGCGATGACCTTTGTGATGACCAGACCGGAAAAGATCCGGCCGGGCCTGAATGCCTGCTTCCTCGTCAGATATCTTCTGGAAAAGGCGGATCGCGCAGAAGACGCGGCCAGGATGCTCATGGGCCTGCCGGTATCCTCCAACTGCAACATTCTGATCGCAGATAAAAGCGGAGAGATGGCGGTGGCAGAATGTACGCCCTTTAAAAAACGGATCAGGAAAGCCATAGACTTTGGAAAAAACAGGATTGTGTGTACCGTAAACAGCTTTACCTCCGATGAAATGAAGCCCTTCGACGCATCTGGCGGAAATGACTACGACTCCGGAAAACGATACAGGACCGTCATGGACAGCTTTTTTTCACACCGGAATGGAGATCTGATCGAAATGGTAGAACGGCTTTTGAGAGGGGAATATGGATTTATGTGTCAGTATGACGATCTTCCTGATTTTGAAACCGTCTGGAGCTCCGTATATGATCTGAACAGCCTGAGAATATACCGGGCTGAGGGCGATCCTCGGAAAAAGAATTTCCTGACGGACGACAGGCTTCGCGATCTGATTGCGGGGGAGGCTTTGTGAAAATCCGGGAAACGCCCATTTTCAGACATATCCCCGCTTCCCGCCCGCATATACTGGTATCACCAGGCAAGCGGAAGGGGACGGATAATGGACACTATGCATACTCAGAACCTATACAGAGATATTCAGAAAAGAACCGGAGGAGAAATCTACATCGGCGTGGTCGGCCCGGTGCGGACGGGAAAATCCACCTTTATCAAGCGGTTTATGGATCTGCTGGTGCTCCCGTATATGACGGATGAGGCGGAGCGCATGCGGGCACAGGATGAGCTGCCACAGAGCTCGGGCGGAAAAACGATCACCACCACGGAGCCCAAGTTCATTCCCCAGGAAGCGGCGCAGATCACGCTGGGCGGCGATGTGAACGTGAATGTCCGTCTGGTGGACTGTGTGGGCTTCATGGTGGAAGGAGCGGCGGGCCACATGGAGGACGATGCGGAGCGGCTTGTGAAAACGCCCTGGTCCGACGTGGAGATCCCGTTTACCCAGGCGGCGGAGATCGGTACCAAGAAGGTGATCAACGACCATTCCACCATCGGAATCGTGGTGACCACGGACGGAAGCATCGGCGAGCTGAAGCGGGAGGCCTATATCCCTCCGGAGGAAAAGACCATCCAGGAATTAAAAAAGCTGCATAAGCCCTTTCTGGTGCTGGTCAACTCCGAACGCCCTCATGGCGACGAGGCGGTAAGGACAGCCGCCTGGATCAGCGAAAAATATCATGTGACGGCGCTTCCGGTCAACTGCGAGCAGCTGAAAAAAGATGACATCAACCAGATTCTGGAGAGCGTACTCTATGAATTTCCCGTCACCATGATCGAATTCTATATGCCCAAATGGGTGGAGATGCTTCCCAACACCCATAAGCTGAAAGCGGATCTGATCGAAAAAATCCGCGCCATGATGAACGGCATCGACACCATCCGCGACGTGATTCAGAAACAGATCTCCGTGGACAGCGTCTACATCAAACGCTGCATCGTAGAAAATATCAGCATGGCCGACGGCAGCATCCGTGTGGTGCTTGATGTGGATGACAAATACTACTACGAAATGCTCAGTGATCTGGTGGGAGAAACCATCGGCGGTGAGTACCAGCTCATTTCCGTGCTGAAGGAAATGGCCGCCATGCGCCGGGAATACACCAAGGTGCTTCACGCCATGGAGTCGGTCCGCCTGAAGGGCTACGGCGTGGTGATGCCCGAACGGGACGAAATCAGCCTGGAAAAACCCGAGCTCATCCGCCACGGCAACAAATTCGGCGTGAAAATCAAAGCGGAGAGCCCCTCCATCCACATGATCAAGGCCAACGTGATCACCGAAATCGCGCCCATCGTAGGCACCCAGCAGCAGGCCGAGGATCTGATCGGCTATATCTCAGACGCCCGAAACGACGAGGACGGCATCTGGGAGACCAACATCTTCGGAAAAACCGTGGAACAGCTCGTCAACGACGGCATCACCAACAAAATCTCCATGATCGGCGACGAATGCCAGGTAAAACTCCAGGAAACCATGCAGAAAATCGTCAACGACAGCAACGGTGGAATGGTTTGTATTATCATATGAAAACCTGATGAGCCATGCGCAGGAAAGGCCATGGACTCCGGAACAAGCTTGCTTGTGGAGGAGTCTGTGGCTTTTCCTGCATACGGCGACCAGCCGCAGCGAGATGGAGCGCAGCACGATGGGACGAGTGCCGCGTCATCGAGCTGGCATGGCGGGGTAGAGCGTGTACGGGACCCCTGACGCGAGCTTGCTCGCAGAAGGGGTTTTGTCTTTTCTTGCATACGGCGACCAGCCGCAGCGAGATGGAGCGCAGCACGATGGGACGAGCGCCGCGTCATCGAGCTGCATGGCGGAGCAGCGTGAGTACATCCCTCAGCACAAACTGACAGGAATACTGCCTGGGAAAGTAAGCAGGGATAGAAAAAGGCAGGAGCCTGTGTTATCATAAAAATATGGAGCAGGGAAGGATGCTTTCCGACTGACAACGACTGCTCACGCAGGCATTATGTATTTCAAAAAGGAGGGGGATTAAATGAGAGGAAAAAAATATTTTTCCAGAATGCTTTCCACGCTGTGTGCAGTCCTGATCACTTCCACTTTTGTGGCGGTTCCGGCAGAGGCGGCACAGTTTGACCCGGCGTTTTACGGGGCGGCCTATCCGGATGTGGCTGCGGCGTTCGGGACGGATGCGCAGGCGCTTCTCAACCATTATCTGACCTACGGAATGGCGGAGGGCAGGTTCCCGGCAGCTGACGCGCAGCCGGGAGAAGCGGTGGATGCAGTTGCGGGAGTTTCCGAAAGCGGAGAGGTATCCACAAATGCAGAACAGGCAGCGGGAGCGCAGACTGCTGCGGAAGCCGCCTTTCAGCCGGTTCCCATGAACGAACTGGCCAACTATTCCAGCCTGAAAAAACGCATGACCGATGAAGAGTTTGCGCTCGCCTATCAGGCCGCTCTGAATCTGGTGACGCCGTATATCGGGCTGCCGCTGGAAGAACAGATCTATGGAATCACGGTTTCCATCCGCGCGTTGTTTGACAGCGGAATGAGTTATTCCATGTCAACCCCGCATTACAATGATCCATACGGCTATTTCATCCTTGGAACTGCGTCCTGTGCCGGATGCACGAGGGCGACCGGGCTCTGCCTGAACATCCTCGGCATTCCCTATGAGCATGTGAATGAAAATCAGTATTCCCATCAATGGTGCCGGATCAATGTGAACGGTACCTACTGGATCAGCGATGCATATGGGCTGTACTGCGGACCGGAGCCTGCGCCTTACGCGCATCCCTGGTTCTGATCTCACCATTGATTTTTGAATTTATCCGGTCCCCACGGGGAATCTGTTTTCAGACAGATGCCTGTGGGGACTTTCTGGCGGGAAAATGCCGGAAGGAGACTCATTCCCACAATATGTCTATAGCTGAAAAAGGAGATATACAATGGAAATCATAGAAAATACAGAACAGAATAACGAAACGGTGCACAGCATGATCCGGCAGCATAACGCGAAGTTCATGACGGAGTTTCAGGATTACAGCTATCATATTGAAGAAGAGGGAGAACTGGTCGCCGGCATTGTGGCGGAAGCTGTTTTCGACACGGTGGAGGTGGAATTTTTGTGCGTGAAAGAGAACTGCCGGGGAAAGGGATATGGACGGGCCCTGCTGCAGTATGTGGAAGAGCAGGCAGAGAATGACGGCAGAAAACGGATTCTGCTCAACACCTACAGCTTTCAGGCGCCGGAGTTTTACCGCTCCCTGGGATATGAAGAACTGCTCTGCGTGGATCCCTGCTTTAAAGAATATAAGCAGTATTATTTTTGTAAGGAACTGAATGAGTCCTGATTTTGAGAATAACATGGAAAAATTATTATAATGAGAATACATCAAGTTTCTCTCAGGATATGTCATTGTATTTTGAAAACAGATATGAAAAAATGGGAAGAGAAAACGCAAAAGGGAGGTTTCCTTGTCATGGGTGAAAAAAGAGAGGAACGGATTCTGTGTTATACCAGGATGCCGATGGAGGATGCTGTCTATTCGGCGAAACTCGCCGACAGTATGCATCTGGCACTGGTGGATAAGGAAGGTGTCTGTACGCCGCTTAACCACAATTCCGGCATACTTTATGCCAAAGCAGTGCAGAATCAGGATGGTACGCTGCAGGCAAAGAGCCTGAAGAATCCCTGGCTTTTCAGAATGTCGGATGGTTCTTTCGGCGTAATTGCCAGGCGGATTGAGGCAGACGGCAGTCCGGATGAAAGCGCAAAAGGAAAGCTGCTGTTCTTTACATCTGAGGATTTGTTAAGATATCAGGAGCATGGGCTTTTGGATCTGGGAAGAGGTGCTCAGATTGTAGAGGCAGTCTGCCATTATGAGGGGGAACGGTATCATCTGGAGTGGATGGAAGAAGATGAAAAATGTTTCCATGCCGTCTTTGAAAAGTTCCCTGAGAGCGGATTCCCGGAGGGCGCGGTTTTGTCCGCGGCAGAAAGAATCAGCAAAGAGGCCCCGGAGGGGCTGGCGGATATGCCGGAGGGAGCGCTTGCTGGAAACATGATTTCCATACCCGGCGACGTGGCGGACCGTCTGAGATGGAGGCTGCTTCCGCCGAAGAATATCGCGAATGAAGTGCCGAAGGAGATATTCGCCTCCTCTCCGGAAGAGCTTCGGGCAGTAAAGGCTGTTGCCAGATACAGTGACGGAACCTGCGTGGAAAAACGGGTGGACTGGTGCATGGAAGAAGCAGACTTCACAAAACCCGGTACCTGTCAGGTGACAGGAAGAGTCCACCAGGATCATTATGATTTTCCCGTCGCCTGGCATCGCGCGGACCCCTGCATCGGCAGATGGAAGGGGAAATATTATTTCATTGCAACCAATGATTATGACAATAATCATTCCCTTCTGATACGGGAGGCGGACACCATACCGGGCCTTGTGACGGCACAGGAGGTCTGCATTCTGGACACAACCATGTATCCTCATCTGGGCAACCTTCTTTGGGCGCCGGAGCTGCATGTCATTAAGGACCGGCTGTATATTTTTCATGCGGGAACGCCGCGGGAGTTTGAGAGGGAACAGTGCCATGTGATGGCGCTGAAAGAGAACGGGAATCCCATGAAGGCTTCCGACTGGGAAATGCCGGTGCGTGTGGTGAAAAAGGACGGCAGCTTTTTGTATAATGAGCAGGGGATCACGCTGGACATGACGGAGTGGGAACTGAACGGGAGATATTATGTTGCCTGGTCTCAGCGGCAGTTTTTCCCGGTAGACCAGGGAGCCTGGCTGTATATTGCCGAGATCGATCCGGATCAGCCCTGGAAGCTGATCTCAGACCCGGTTCTTCTGTCCATGCCGGAATATGGATGGGCAAACAATCACACCTTTGTGGATGAAGGGCCATTCGCGCTCCTGGGAAAGGAAAAAATATTTCTCACCTTTTCCAGCGCGGCCGTGGACAGCACCTATGTGGTGGGGCTGTTGTCCGCGGATCTGTCCGCCGACCTGCTGGATCCTGCCAGTTGGACAAAGGAAAATTATCCCCTGATGTCCTCCCGCAGCAGGGAAGGAGAGTTTGGGACGGGCCATAACTCTTATATCACGGATGAGGATGGGTTGGTCTGGAACGCTTATCACGCCCGCCCCGGCATCGATGGCCCCAGAAGCGCCGGACTTCGCAGGGTACATTTCGGGCCTGATGGCTATCCGGTGCTGGACCTGACGGAAGAGCTGGATCTTTCGCCGGAACTGGTATGGGTGTCTGCCAGGGTAATTGTAAAATAAGAAAGCGAACTGCCTATATCTCTTCGGGAGGGAGAAAAGTGCCGGATTTCTGTTCATGCCCGCCGTCCGGCAGAACGGCGGGAGCTGCCGGGAGCTTATGCGGTACTTCATGGGTACGGCGGAATTCCCCCGGGCTGAGGCCGGTGCACTGTTTAAACTGACGGCAGAAATGCTCCACATTCCGGTAACCGCAGAATTCGGCTACGGATACAACCGTTTTTTCCGTATATAAAAGCTGATCCTTGGCCAGCCGGATCCGGGCACGGATACAGTCGTCCATGCAGGAAAGTCCAAAGGCATTTTTGTAGATGGTCTGCAGATAGCCTTCGGAAAGATGGAGTTGCTGTGCCATCAGGGAGACGCTCCAGGAAAGCTGTGGACTGTTGTAGACGGATTTGCGCAGAGAAAGCAGCTCCTGAAAGCGTGAATGGGGCTGCTGCTGCGGAAATTTTTTTCCGACTGCCTCATGCAGCTCAAAAAACAGAAGAGACAGGAGCTGATCGATGATTCTTTCGTTGTCCCTGCCGGGAAAGGAGTTTTTCCAGGTGAGAAGCTGAAAGAGGTTGTGGCAGTATTCCGCGTCCGGCAGGGGAAAAGGAGTTCCGAACAGGGGAAAAGAGGTGACGGCAGTTTCATCGGAGTCAAAACGACACCAGTCGTTTGCGTAACGGCTGCCGCAGGCCCGATAGTAGATTGGAGTGTTGGGGGCGAAGAGAACAGCGGAGCCTGCCGGATATTCCTGCAGCCGGTCAGGCGGGCCGAAAAGTGCAGGCGTGCGGGTGAGAAGAAGCAGCCAGCAGTCATGCCCCTGGGGAACGTCAAAAACAAAGTCCTGCATATGCGCAGCATCGTATTCCACATATCGGATATGATTCATGGGTACCTCCGTGCGGACAGAGGAAGTGTCCGCGGCAATCATTCTTTTGGAGAGTATACCTGATGCAGAAAGAACAGTCAATGAATGGAGGAAAAATTGAAAATGAAAAAACAGGCGTTTAATCCATATCTTCCGTCCTGGGAATATATCCCGGACGGGGAACCTTACGTGTTTGACGGGAGAGTATATGTATACGGTTCTCATGACCGTTTCCGGGGGCATGCGTATTGTCTGAATGATTATGTGTGCTGGTCGGCGCCGGTAGAGGATCTGGGAGACTGGCGTTATGAAGGGGTGATTTACCGAAAGACCCAGGATCCGCTGAATCCGGACGGCATGATGTGTCTGTATGCGCCGGATGTGACGGTAGGGCCGGATGGAAGATACTATTTGTATTATGTGCTGGATAAGGTGCCGGTGGTTTCTGTAGCCGTATGTGATACGCCTGCCGGTGCATACGAGTTTTACGGGTACGTGCATTATCCGGACGGTACCAGGCTGGGGGAGAGAGAAGGCGATGAACCCCAGTTTGACCCCGGTGTGCTGACAGAAGGGGACAGGACCTATCTGTATACCGGCTTCTGCCAGATAGGGGATACTTCCAGAAAAGGCCCTATGGGAACGGTTCTGGGGCCGGATATGCTCACCATTGTGGAAGGTCCTGTGACCATTGCGCCCAGCCAGCCCTACAGCGCGGGAAGCAGCTTTGAGGGACATGAATTTTTTGAGGCCTCTTCGATCAGAAAACGGGGAGATACCTACTATTTCATTTATTCTTCCATCGCCATGCACGAGCTGTGCTATGCGGTCAGCGACAATCCCATGAAGGGCTTTGTCTATGGCGGCGTGATCGTGAGCAACGCGGATATGCACATTGATTCCTATAAGCCTGCGGACCGGAATATGGCCTATGGCGGCAATAACCACGGCAGTATGGTGGAGATTATGGGAAAATGGTATATTTTCTATCACCGGCATACGGATGGAACCAATTTCAGCAGGCAGGGCTGCATCGAGCCCATTTCCTTCCGGGAGGACGGAAGCATCGTACAGGCAGAACTCACCTCCTGCGGCGCCAACGGAGGCCCATTGATCGGAAAAGGAGAATACCCGGCTTATCTGGCCTGCAATCTCTGGGCAAACGACGCGGCGCTCACCACCGGCGCGCCCGGAGAATGGATGGACTGCCGTTTCCCCAAGGTGACCCAGGACGGAAAGGATGGAGATGAGGAAACCGGCTATGTGGCGAATCTGCGCGACGGCTCCCATGCGGGCTTCAAATATTTTGACTGCAAAGGAGTTTCGGGAATTTCTATCCGCGTGCGCGGCTACTGCAGCGGTGCTTTCGGGGTAAAGACGAAGTGGGACGGAGAGGTGCTGGGCTGGATTCCGGTGGAGTTTTCCAATGAATGGAAGGAATACCGGGCGGATATCGCGGTGCCTGACGGCATACAGGCACTGTATTTTGTCTATAAAGGAACCGGGGCTGCCAATCTGGCTTCCTTTACGCTGGAATAACAGGAAGGTATATTTTGATTACTTTTGTGCACGCGAATGGCGTGCAGGTGGGAGCAAAAAATGAAAGAATGGATGCGTCCGGTCTGGGACGGCGGTGAAGTGTTTCGGGAGACGATGGCTATGGTGGAGGAAAACGGCATATGCGCCGCGCCCTTCCTTTATGAACCGGAGGAAATCCTGAGGATAGAAAGCTATGACGGTACGCGGATTTATGAAATGGGAAGGGACTGTTATGTGGAGGAGAGAAAACTGGTTCTTACAGAAGACAGCCGGATTCCGCGTGCCGGCTGGGAGAACTTCTATTATGGAAACAGGGAGGAAGCGGAAGAAGGGCAGAAACGACTCTCCATAGACTTTGGCCCCGTGGAGACGACGGACGCAAAATTTGTCCACCTTGACGCCATCGGCCATCCGGAGCTGGTGACCGGGTTTCAGATTGCGGTGACCTATCGGACAAAGGAACGCTGGCAGGGAACGGTTCCTGCGTCTGGCCTGGAGGTGTTGCCCCGTTTCCGGGAGAAGGCGAAAAAGAAGGAGCTGACGAGACTGGTTCTATATGGAGACAGCATTTCCTGCGGCTATGACTGCAGCGGAATGTATGGACAGAAGCCGGGCCAGCCTGTCTGGCCGCTGCTTCTGAAGGACAGCCTGGAAGCTTTTTATCAGATGGAAGTTGAACTGATTAATACCTCCGTCGGCGGCATGGCCTCAGATTGGGCACTGGAGCATGTGCAGGAAAATGTCTGTGATTACCGTCCTGATCTGGTACTTCTGGGCTTTGGCATGAACGACAGGTGCCCGGGAAAGGAATATGCGCAGAAAACAGAAAGGCTTATTGATGCTGTTCGGGCAGGCTGTCCGAAGGCAGAGATAGTCCTTATGGCGACCAGCCTTCCGAATCCTCTGGTGAAGACGGCGCCGTTCTATTTTTGGGCGTATCAGGATGAATATGCGGATGCTCTCCGGAAACTGTGCGGCCCGGGGATTGCGCTTGCGGACATTCAGGGGGTACAGAAATCCCTGATGCAAAGAAAAAGATACATCGATCTGACCGGTAACCTTTTAAATCATCCGAACGATTACCTGGCGCGTATTCAGGCGCAGGTGCTGGATTCGGTGTTGCGGGGGTGAAATTATGATGCCGGATAAAAAGCTGCCGCTGTTTATTGTTTCCGGTGCCAGCGGCGTGGGAAAGACGAGTGCCTGTGAGATACTGTTTCAGAAGGAGAGCAGGTATATCGTGATGGAAAGCGATCTTCTCTGGAGGGATTTTTTTGATACTCCGGAGGATAACTACCGGGAATTCCGGGAGACCTGGATGCGGGTATGCGCTTCCATTTCCCAGATCGGCCTTCCTGTGGTGCTTTGCGGGTGCGGGTTGCCGGAACAGTTTGAGGAATGTGAAGCCAGAGCGTATTTTTCGGAGGTCCATTATGCGGCGGTGGTATGTGAGGAAACCTCTTTGCGGCGCCGGATGAGGGAGGGGCGCGGCATTTCGGATGAGACGTGGCTGGAAAGTTCCCGGCATTTTAATGAATGGCTGAAGAAGCATGCCGGAGAAACTGTTCCTGCCATAACGCTGATCGACAATACAAATCTGACGCCGGAGCAGACGGCCGGGAAGATTGAAAGCTGGATTAAAGAAAATATTGGGGATTGAGTTGGCGGTCGACGTCCTTTCGGATTTATCCGGGAAGATATTCGGATATCATGGACAAAAAGAGGATAACCAATTTAGTAAAAATGTTGTCTTGTTCTTTGAAAACTCCTTTGTTATAATGTGTTTATCGTTAAATTAAGCGAGGAGGAGAGTAGGCATGGTAACATTAAAGGAAATCGCGAAAGAATGTAATGTTTCAGCGACGACCGTGTCGAATATCCTGAATGGGAAGACCAATGTGGGGGAGGAAACCAGGAAAAGGGTACTGGAGGTGGTCCGGCTTCGGGGATATCAGCCCAATTATATTGCCCAGGGGCTGCGGAACCGCAGGACGAAGATGATCGGTATAATCGCGGAGGATATCGCGCAGTTTTCCACTCCTGTGATCATGGAAGGTATTATGGAATACTTTGAAGAGATGGATTACCGCGCCATGATAGAGAATCTGCGGCTGTATGCCAGATGGAGCGATTCCTGGTACGATGATGAGAAAGCCTATCGGTCTATGCTGGAACCTGCGCTGCAGGAGCTTCTTTCCATTAAAGTGGACGGCATGATCTACATAGCGGGTCATGCGAGAACCCTGCGCAATTTCCCGAACGAGACATCCCTTCCTTCGGTGATGGTATATGCTTATACGGATTCAGCCCGTGTTCCCTCTGTGGTGATCGATGATGAGCAGGGAGCTTATGATATGACGAAATATCTGATTTCTATGGGGCACAGAGACATTGCGGTGCTGGCAGGTAGAGCGGATAATATTCATACTCAGAAGCGTCTGAACGGATATCAGAGAGCCTTATTTGAATCGCGGATTCTGTATAATCCCGGCTGGATTTTCTATGGAGACTGGAATAAGGAATCGGGTTATCGGCTGGCGGATAAGCTGTACCGTACAGGGGCAACGGCTTTGTTCTGCATGTCCGACTGTATGGCAGGCGGACTGTACAACTATTTTTATGAGAAGGGAATCCGGGTGGGAGAGGATATTTCCATAACGGGATTTGATAATCAGGAAATGGCGGAATATCTGAGTCCCGGACTGACTACTATGGAACTGAATCTTCACCGGATTGGACATGAGGCAGCGAGAATTTTGCTTGATCGTCTGGCTTTGGAGGATGGTGAAGGTGCGGAGAAAGAGACAGAACTGTACATCCCCTGTAATTTTATTGAACGGAAGTCGGTGAAACGGATTTGACCGGAAATCGCGGCTGGAAAAAGTGTTGATGTAAAGACTTGATACCTGAAAAAGAGCGTTTAAGAAGAAAAAATCTTTTTGAATGCTCTTTTTTTGACTGTATGGTCTGAAAAAGAAATGTGTTATCAAACGATAAATTAAAATAAAGAAATTAGAAAATTAGTAAAATGAGACAAAAACGCATGTGAAATAGGGATAAATAAAATTACAAATTGTTAAAATCGTGAAAAAATAGCACGATAACAAAAGAAATATTGACAATAATGCGTAAGCAGATGTATAATGCAAACAGAAAGTAAGTTTAACGATAAACAAAGGCGACAGACCAAATGAACTGCCGAGTTAAATTCTGGTTGTGAAAGGTTTGGGCCTGTGAAGGGAGGATGCAGATGAAACTGTTTGCAGACAAAAAGAAATGGAATTCCATAAAGCTGTTTCTGTTTATACTTCCATTTCTCATTCTTGTATTCATTTTTTCCTATTATCCGTTGTATGGCTGGGTCTATGCATTTTATGATTACAGACCGCCAAGGCCTTTTTCGGATGCTGAGTTTGTGGGGCTGAAATGGTTTAAATCCCTGGTTGAAAACGATATCAAGATCAATCAGCTGCTGCAGGTGTTGAAAAACACTTTTGCCATGAGCGCCATTACGCTGGGAACCTCCTGGCTGCCCATGTTTTTTGCAGTGTTCCTGAATGAAATCAAGTGTGTTCCGTTTAGAAAGTTTGTGCAGACTGTAACCACGCTTCCGAATTTCATCAGCTGGGTTCTTGTATATTCTGTTGCATTCAGCCTGTTCAACAGTACTGGTATGATAAATACGCTGCTGACCAATCTGGGGCTGATAGAGGAACCGATTCTTCTGTTGCAGTCGTCGGAACATGTGTGGCTGACTCAGTGGCTGTGGCTGACCTGGAAGAATCTGGGGTGGTCGGCAATCATGTATATAGCCGGAATTTCCAGCATTGACGATGAACTGTTTCAGGCTGCGAAGGTGGATGGGGCAACCCGGATGCAGATCATCCGTCATATTACGATTCCCAGCCTGCTTCCTACATTCTTCGTGCTGCTGATGATGAATATCGGTAACTTCCTTTCCAATGGAATGGAGCAGTATTACGTGTTCCAGAACGCTTTTAACAAGGAACACATTCAGGTGCTTGATCTGTATGTTTATAACCTGGCAATGGGAAGCGGCAGTTATTCCGTGTCGGTTGCTCTGAGTATGCTGAAGAGTGTTGTAAGTGTCATTCTTCTGGTAACTGCAAATACTGTTTCCAAGCTGACGCGCGGAGAGAGTTTCCTGTGATGAGAGTGAAGGGAGAAGAGCATTTATGAACAAAACAGCAGTCGGTAGAAAGAAAAAAATTCATCAGAGCTTCGGCGACCGGATGGTCAGCGTGGTCTGCTATGCTATCTTTTCGGTTTGCGCGATCCTGTGCATCTATCCTTTTTACTACATATTCATTAATACGATCAGTGCCAATGATTTAAGCTCGAGAGGGGCCATCCTGTTCTGGCCGCAGGGGGTTCACCTGAAAAATTATGCCAGCGCCCTTCAGATTGATGGACTGTTCCAGGCGGCCAAGATATCTGTCATGCGTACAGTGATTGGTACAGCCTGCACGGTGAGCGCTTCTGCTTTTCTGGGATTCATGTTTACCCAGGAAAAAATGTGGCATCGGAAAATATGGTATCGTTTTGTAGTTGCAACCATGTATTTTAACGCTGGTATCATTCCCTGGTTTCTGATTATGAAGAATATGGGACTGACCAACAATTTCTGGGGATATATCCTTCCGGCAATTGTGTCTCCGTTTCATATTGTCCTGACCAAAACCTTCGTGGAATCCATACCGAAAGAGCTGCAGGAAGCCGCGGAAATTGATGGCGCAGGAATTATGACTGTTTTCTTCAAAATCATGGTTCCGGTTATCAAGCCGATCATGGCAACAGTAGCCATTTTCGCCGCTGTGAATCAGTGGAATGCATTCCAGGATACCCTGCTTCTGGTAACGGACACCAAACTATATCCGCTCCAGTTTGTACTGTATCAGTATCTGAATCAGGCAAGCTCTTTGTCCGCACTGGTTAATACCAGCAGTTCCAGCTCCCTGGCTGCAGCAGCCGCTACCACACAGACGGCGACAAGTATTCGTATGACGATTACGGTTATCGTGGTTCTGCCGATTATGATGGTATATCCGTTCTTCCAGAAATATTTTGTCAAAGGAATCATGATCGGTGCTGTTAAGGGATAAGGATACCGGGAACATAATGAAGTCAATAAGCCTGCAGAGTCCGGGCTGTATCGTGTGAACGGCCGGATTGCCCGGCCGTCATCCCAAAACGTGATAAATGGAAGATTGTCTTCCGTTTATAAATATTAAATTTAAGGAGGTATTACATGAAAAAGCGTATTGTATCCCTGCTTCTGACATCTGTCATGACCGCTTCCATGATTTTAAGCGGATGCGGCGGAAGTACATCCACAGAGGCGCCTGCAGAGTCTCAGAGCGAAGCTGCTGAAGTACCTGCGTCAGACAGCGCTTCAGAGGAAAGCGTATCTACGGAGGCTGCTTCAGAGGACAGTGCTTCCGCACCTGTGGCAAACCATGACGAAGAGCTGACACTGGAGGTTTATGATGTGGCGGCCAACTATCAGGGACTTCAGACCGGCTGGTTCGGCAAGATCCTGAAGGATGAGTTCAACCTGGTCCTGAACATCATCGCGCCGCAGGTATCCGGAGACGGAGAGGCCCTGTACCAGACCAGGACGGCGGCCGGAAATCTGGGAGATATCATTCTTCTGGACAATGCGGATATGGTGGAGTGTGTCGACGTTGGCCTGGTGGCGGACATCAGCGGCGACATCCAGAATTACCCCAACCTGATGAAGTACTGGGAGCAGATCGAAATGTTCAATGAAGGGATCGGAGACGGCGTATGGGCGATCCCCACGGAAATGAACACCAACGGCCCTACCGCTTATATGTCGGAAACGGCGGGCACCATGCCCAGACTTCCCTGGGATTTCTATACGGAGCTGGGAAGGCCGGAGCTGAACACCCTGGACGACCTGCTTCAGGTCCTTGCGGACATGCAGGCAGCGCATCCGACCAATGAGGCCGGCGATCCCGCTTACGGCATCACCATGTGGAAGGACTGGGACAGCACTTCCATTGAAAATGTCAACCAGCTGACCAAGTGGTACGGACAGGAAGTAAACGGTTCCGTGATGATCGGCTATGACAACAGCATCACCCCTCTGACCGACAAGGAAGGGGCTTATTACAAGATGCTGAAGTTCTTCTTCCAGGCAAATCAGATGGGCCTGATCGATCCGGACTCCGCGACGCAGGACTGGAACTCTGCCTGTGACAAGATGAAGACCAAGAGAACCTATCTGGTATGGAATAACTGGATGCAGGGCTTCACCAACTCCCCGACGATCGGCGAGGCGGGCGCGAACTATATGGGAATCCCGATCGCGGACATGCAGGTTTTCCAGACTTCTGATACGTATTACGGAAGCGGACGCTGCTTCGCGATCGGCGCTCAGGTGAGCGAAGAGAACAAGCTGCGTATCCTGGAGTTCCTTGACTGGCTGGCATCTCCGGAAGGACTGATGAAGCAGCATATCGGTAACGAAGGAACGATCTATACCGTGAATGAAGACGGCACCTGCACGCTTACCGAGGACGGCTACAACAGATTTACCTCTGAGATCATAATTCCCGAAGAAGAGGGCGGCGGAAACTGGACGGATGGAAACAACCAGATCAACCAGTGGATCGTTTCCGGTTTCGAGATCAATCCCAATACCGGCGAGACCTACAGCAGCGATCTGTGGGCTTCTTATCTGGAAAAGAACAACACCAAGACCACCCAGGAATACAACGAGCATTTTGACTGCAAGAATGAAGTGGATTACCTGGAGAAGAACGGCATGATGTCTCCGGTTCCCAGCGTCAACCTGATCCTGGATATCGACACCACGGATATCGGCCTGATCCGCAGCCAGTGCAAGACGATCGTGTGCGACAGCTCCTGGCAGGCAGTTTTCGCAGCGGACGAGGCGGAATTTGAGGCAATCTGGGATAATATGTGCACGCAGCTGGAAGGCTTCGGATGGCAGCAGCTGGTGGAATTTGACACCGCGAAGTATCAGCCTGTGATCGAGGCCAGAAAAGCGGCTATGTAATTTCGCATAACAGCAAGAGACCGAAAGGGATGCAGGGGGGACGGCGGAAGCTGTCCTCCCTTTTTCTGGGAAAAAGGAGGGATTGGTATGAGTCTGAAGGAAGTATATCAGCCATATTTTAAAATCGGCGCTGCGGTAGGGGAGAACGCGTTTGGGCGTCCGGCGGCACTGTATCATTTGCGGCAGGAATACGATTCCATTACCTGTGAAAATGATATGAAACCGGAAAAACTTCTGGATGAAAAAGAGAACAGAAGGGATCCTGGCAAATATGACAGAGATCCTGCGGTAAATCCTGAAGCGGCAAGAAAGTATCTGGAATATGCAAAAGAAAATGGAATGCGGATGAGGGGGCATACGCTGGTATGGCACAATCAGACGCCCAGGTGGTTTTTTGCCAGAGGGTATGAAATGGGAGAGAATGCGCCTTTGGCAGACCGGGAAACGATGCTGGCACGGCTGGACGGATACATCCGTTCGGTGATGACGTTCGTGCAGGAGGAATATCCCGGTATCATTTACGCCTGGGATGTGGTGAATGAAGCGGTAGAGGATGGAGGAATCCGGCCGTCCCTCTGGACGCAGACTGTGGGAGAGGACTATATTCTGCAGGCGTTTCGGATCGCAAGAAAATATGCGGCGCCTTCAGTCAGCCTTTTTTATAATGATTACGATACCTTCCTTCCGTGGAAAAGGGAGGTGATCTGCGAACGCATCCTGAAGCCGCTGCTCGCGGAAGGACTGGTGGACGGTATGGGGATGCAGTCCCATATGACCATGGAGAAGCCGGAGCTTTCCGAATATGAAAAGAGCCTGAGAACCTACGGCGCGCTGGGGCTGGAAATTCATGTGACGGAGCTGGATATTCATAACACGGACTCTTCCGCCATTTCCATGGAAGCGCTGGCTGACCGCTACCGGAGACTGTTTTCCATTCTGGTACGGGCGAAGAAGGAAGGCGCAGCCAATGTGACGAATGTGACTTTCTGGGGGCTGCAGGATGAGGAAAGCTGGCTGACCGGTTTCCGGGGAGCAAAAAGCTTTCCGCTGCTGTTCTGGAAAGGATATCGGCCGAAAGAGGCATATGGAGCCGTGCTCGCCGTACCGGGGATAGTGGAAGGGGATGCGCAGGACCGTCTGCCTGGCGGACAGCGATTTGTGTTCTGGGAAAGGGAGCAGACATACCGGCGGGAATACCATGTAAATCCCATGTCCCCTGCCGCTTCCGATGAAAATGACGGCAGCGCAGAGCACCCTTTTCAAACCATTCAGGCGGCGGCAGATGTGGCAGGGCCGGGAAGCTGTGTGAAGATTCATGGCGGCGTGTATCGGGAGTGTGTGAGTCCGGCCTTTGGCGGAAACGGGCCGGAGGAAATGGTATGCTATGAAGCCTTTGGAGATGGAGAGGTGATCATCAAGGCTTCTGAAATCGCGGATGTATTTCGCAGAAGCGAGGGCTGGATTCTGTTTCCTTCTGAAAGCGCAGAAAAATCTCCTGAGAAAATTCAAATCTGGGAAGTCCGTCTTTCGGAAGGGAATCTGAAGAACAAATTTGTCGGATACAATCCCTTCTGTGCTGTGAATATCCTTCATGACCGGCTTTTTATTGAGTATGAAAAAACGGATATGACCACTTATCTGAACAGAAGGGGAATGGTGTTCTGCGATGGAAAACCGCTCGTTCAGGTGGCTCTGTATAATCAGATGGCAGAGATCCCCGGCTCCTACTGGGTAGAGGCCAACGGGCAGACCGTTCATTTCCGGCTGGAGGATGACGGGGACCCGGCGGAACATTTGATCGAACTGACATGCAGGGAGCAGTGCTTCGCGCCTGCCGAACCCTTTCTTTCTTATATAAAAGTGAAGGGCCTGACCTGCGCCCATGCGGCGACAGGAGCTCCTGTACCGCAGAGAGGAGCGATTTCCTGCCACAGAGGACATCATTGGGTGATTGAGGATTGTAAAGTCGACTGGTCCAACGGAGTGGGGATTGATATTGGGAATGAATGCTGGCATCACACCCACAGGGACGGGGAGATCATCGGGCACACGGTGGTGAGAGGCTGTGAAATCCGGAACGCGGGTGTCTGCGGAATCGCGGGCCTGTTTGCCACGGATCTGCTGATTGAGGATAATCTGATCGAAGGGACCGGCTGGCAGAAAATGGAGCTTTCCTGGGAAGCAGGCGGTATTAAGGTGCATAACAGCCTGCGCAGCCTGATCCGGAGAAATATTTTTCGGAATACTTTCCGCGCAGACCATCTCTGGATGGATGTGGGAAATGAAAATAACCGGATCACCGGAAATCTGTTCCTGGATGGAATTGAACAGAGAGAAGCGATATTTATTGAATGTTCCAGAGAAGGGGTCAATCTGATCGACAACAACATTTTCTGGAACGTGGAGGGACGGTTCCGTCCCGAAGAGGTACCAGTGGAGCCGGGCAGTAAAGGATGGTACAAGATGGAGGAACACGGTGTGGTGAACGGCTATGCGGTATACGGAGAGGGAACGGACCGGCTGCATGTGGTTCACAACCTGATCGGCTGCTGCCGCAGCGCCGGATACTATGGAAAACCGGTTGCCTTCCGGATTTCAAATCGCGGAAGAGGCGGAACCGCAAGGGAAGCCGTGATTTCCAATAATCTGTTCTATGACTGCGGGGAAGCGGCTGTCAAGTTCCCGACAAAGGACAACGATGCGCAGGGAAATCTTTATGTAAAGATGCCGGGCGGATATCTGCGTGTGCTGTATCCCGCTCCGGAGAACTGTCTGGATCTGGATGCCTGGCAGGAATTCTTCGGCTTTGACAGGGAAGGACAGGAAGGCTGGTTTGATATTTCGATGGATACAAAAAACTGCCGCATGATCCTGATGGAGAAGGAAGATGCTTTCGGAGGACAACTCTCACATGACGGCAGGCACCTGTATGCACGACGGATGGACCAGATTGTTGAAGTGAGAGGGCGCGCGGAGGTCTCTGAAGACTTTTACGGAATGGTTCGCGGAGAACGCAGCCTGCCCGGACCATTTGCGCAGCTCAGGCCGGGGCATAAATATGATCTTGACCCGAGAAAAAGTCATCAACAAAAAACGGAGGAAAATCAATGATAAAACTGTATATTAATGAAAAGAAGAAAATGGGCCGGATCAGTCCTGAAATTTATGGACATTTCAGCGAGCATCTGGGAAGATGTATCTATGAGGGGCTGTATGTCGGGGAGGATTCCCCCATCCCCAATGTGAAGGGCATCCGTACGGATGTGGTGGAGGCGCTGCGTGAGATCCGCGTGCCGGTGCTTCGCTGGCCGGGAGGCTGCTTTGCGGATGAATATCACTGGAAGGACGGCATCGGGCCGAAAGAAAAGAGGAAGAAGATGGTCAATACCCACTGGGGAGGTGTGGTAGAGGACAACAGCTTCGGAACCCATGAGTTTTTTGAACTGTGCGAACAGATCGGCTGCAAGGCATATGTGAACGGAAATGTGGGAAGCGGCACGGTGCAGGAGATGAGTGAATGGGTGGAATACATGACGTTTGACGGAATCTCTCCCATGGCTGATCTGCGTAAGGAGAACGGAAGGGAAAAGCCATGGAGACTGGACTACTTCGGCGTCGGAAATGAGAACTGGGGATGCGGCGGGAATATGACGCCGGATTACTATGCGCATCTTTACCGCAGGTACCAGACCTATGTGCGCTGCTACGATAAAAACGCGCCGGTTTTCAAGATATGCGGCGGAGCGAATGCGGATGATTATGAGTGGACGGATGTGGTGCTTCGGGAATGCTTCCGCAGTCCTGCACCGCCCCAGGCGCATGGATTTATGGACGGCCTGAGCGTACACTATTATGTAGGGGTGGAAAAAGGGGAGCATAAGGGAAGCGCGACGGAGTTTGATGAAGCGCGCTGGTTTGACACTCTTTCCCATGCGGTGAAAATGGAGGAACTGATCAATCGCCACGGCGCTATCATGGATCGGTACGATCCGGAGAAAAAGATCGGAATGATCGTGGATGAATGGGGCTGCTGGCACGATGTGGAGCCCGGAACCAATCCAGGATTTCTGTATCAGCAGAATACCATGCGGGATGCATTGACGGCAGGCATCACGCTGAATATCTTCAACAGGCACTGCGACAGGGTGAAGATGGCCTGCATCGCGCAGATGGTCAATGTGCTTCAGGCCGTGATTCTGACGGAAGGGCCGAGGATGGTAAAAACGCCCACCTGGTATGTCTTCCACATGTACAGACATCATCAGGGCGCTCAGCTGGTCGAGAGCTTTCTGGAGGGAGTGGAAAAGATCGGCATGAAGGAAGAGGAGATGGTTCCGAACGTGCAGGAATCCGTCTCCGTGGATGAGGAAGGCGTGATAACCATTACGCTGAACAATCTGTCCCTCACCCAGGAACAGGAAATGGAAATTGTGCTGGAAGAGAAAACCTGTGAAAAGGTGGAAGCCACGCTGCTTTGCGGCGGAATGCGGGATTACAACACCTTTGATATGCCGGAACGCGTGAAAGAGGAGTGTTTTAAGGATTATCAGAGAACGGAGAGGGGACTTCGTCTCCGTCTCCCGGCCTGCAGCGTTCTGCTTTTGAGAATCGGCTGATCTGTCTGGCCGATCCTGGAGAAAGGAGAAAGAGTAAATGGTAGAATATGAAAGAAAGCAGGTATCCCTGGCGGTATATACCCGCCGGGCGGTACCCGGCGTATATCCGGACGGACTCGCGCGCAGCGTGCATTTTGCGGTAAGCCGGGACGGAAAAACGTATGAGCCATGGAATTCAGGATATGGAATTCTGTTCGCGGAAGGGACGATAACGGAGCAGAATACCATCCGCCCTAAATGCGTAAAGGATCCGCACCTGTCCAGAAGAAAGGACGGCAGCTTTGCCATTACGGCCAGACGTGTGGAGGAGGACGGCAGCGAGGATGAAGAAAGCCGGGGAAAGGTGCTTCTGTGGCTGACGGAGGATTTTATCCATTTCACGGCATGCGGACTGGTGGCGGAAAACGGGCTTTTGGAGGAGCGGGAAGGAACGGATAGGCTCATGGTGGATGCCGCAGTCTGTGGACGGGCGGCTCTTTATTGGGGAAAGCTCCGCAACATTGGGATTCACCTGCCGGAACGGGTAAAGGTTTCCGATGCGGAGGAGCTGGAACGGGTGAAGGCTCTCGCCGTCTATACGGACGGTTCCACGGCAGAGAAGCAGGTGGACTGGGATAGCGCCTGCCTGGATTTCAGCAGGAAAGGAGAGTATCTGATCAGAGGCCGGGTAAAAAGTCCCGCTTATCCTTTCCCGCTGGACCGCGGCTGGGGAGATCCGGTGATCTTTCCGTGGGAAGGAAAATATTATTATATCGCGACCAATGATAACCGGAACGATATCGGGTTCTATGTACGTGAGGCGGAGCTTCCGGAAGAGCTGTTCGGAGAGCATGTGAAACAGCATGTGATCCTGGATTATGATGAAAAAAGGGAGCTGATTCAGACCTTTTGGGCGCCGGAATTTCACGTGATCGGAGGACGGCTGTATATTCTGTTTGCCGTTGGCCCAAAGAAATGGGGACCGCAGTGCTGGCTGATGCGGCTGAAGGAGGGAGGGCGCATCACGGACCCTGCGGCCTGGGAGGATCCGGTGAGAATTCGGAAAAAAGACGGAAGCTTTCTGTGCAGAGAAGGGATTACGCTGGACATGACCTGTCTGAAAGCGGGAAGACGCTCCTATGTGGTATGGTCTTATCGAAATGGAATCAACACGCCGCTGGATACCGGATCCATGCTCTACATTGCTCAGATTGACGAAAACGCGCCCTGGCAGCTGATCAGCGATCCTGTGCTTCTGAGCAGACCCCTGTATGGATGGGAGAATACGGAGGGGACGATCAATAACGAAGGGCCGCATGCCTTTACAACGGGAGGAATGGTTTATCTGACCTATTCCGGCGGCGCAGCCAACGGCTATACCTATGTTCTTGGTATGTTGCGCGCGAAAGAATCGTCAGATCTGACTGATCCGGACAGCTGGGAAAAAAGCGGGACGCCGGTGCTGTCCTTTTACAGCGTGGAAGGGCAATACGGCCCGGGACACAATTCCTTTTTCATTGATCCGGACGGAAATCTGATGATCGCTTATCATGCGGAAACAGCCATTGATGATAATATCCGCTGTCCGGGAATCCGAAGAGTACATTTTGATATCCAGGGAAGGCCGAGGTTTGATCTGTCGGCAGAACGGGATCTGGATCCAAAGCTGTGCGAGGTGAGCCTGCGGGTGATGGTAAGTCCGGAAGATAAAGACGGAAAGGGGGAGAACTGATATGCTGAAAATAGTAAAAACGGAAAACGGTCTGGTACGGGGACTGCCTGCGGCAGATCCAAGGGTGATTTCCTTTAAGGGGATCCCCTTTGCTGCCCCGCCGGTGGGAGAGCTGCGCTGGAAGGCACCGCAGCCCGCGGCGGACTGGGAAGGGGTGCGGGACTGTCTGGAATTTGCGCCCATTTCCATGCAGAGCATTCCGGGACTGGATGAAGAGAATATTTATACCAGGGAGTGGAACGTGGATCCTTCGATTCCCATGAGCGAAGACTGTCTGTACCTGAATGTCTGGACGCCTGCCAAAAGTGAAAAGGATAGGCTTCCCGTTTTCGTATGGTATTTTGGCGGCGCGCTTCAATGGGGAAATACGGCGGAGATGGAGTTTGACGGCGAGCGGCTGGCACGCAGGGGGATTGTGGTGGTAACGGTCAATTACCGCCTGAATGTTTTCGGCTTTCTGGCCCATCCGGAGCTCCTGGAAGAAGCTCCGGACGCTCCGGCCAATTTCGGCAATCTGGATCAGCAGTACGGCCTGTTCTGGACAAAACGTAATATCGCGGCTTTTGGCGGCGATCCGGACAATATCACGATCGGAGGTCAGTCTGCAGGCGGAGGCAGCGTGCTGACTCAGCTGAACTGTGAAGGAAACCGTGGGTACATACAAAAAGCCATTGTAGAGAGCGGCATTTTCCTGGATCCATATCAGGAACGGATGAAGCTTACAAAAGAACAGGCACTGGAACAGGGAAAACGATTTTTTGAGTACCTGGGAGTACGGACGCTGGAGGAAGCGAGAGCGCTTCCTGCGGAATTTATCCGTGATAAGAATGATGCCTTCGGCGCATTCTGGGTTACCATTCCGGACGGCGTATATCAGACCGATACATATTGGAACAATATGGCGGCAGGGAGGTTCCTGGATGTGCCGATTCTGACAGGATATACGGAGGATGAATTTCTGACCAAACCTCAGGCGTCCAACATGGAAGAACTGAAAAAGGAAGCGAAGGAGAAATTCGGAGAGCGGGCAGGTGAGTTCCTGCGGCTCATTCAGGAAAAAGGCGGAAAAAGCGAAAAAACATTTGAGGAAACAAAGAGGGCTGCACAGATTCATTCGGTTGAACTGGGTATCCGCAGGATGCATCAGCTCCTTGTGCGTTCCGGAGCGAAACAGCCCATGTATGTATATTCCTTTGGCCCCCATATTCCAGGATGGGATAATCCGGGATCCTTTCATTCTGTGGACCTGTGGTTTTTCTTTGAGACGCTGGCCAAGTGCTGGAGGCCCTTTACCGGGATTCACTATGATCTTGCCAGATTGATGTGCAATTATTGGACGGAATTCATTAAAAAGGGAAATCCTGACGGCAGAGACGCGGACGGAACACAGATGCCTGTCTGGGATGCTTTCACGGAAGAGGAGCCCATGGTGATGACCTTCCGTGGCGGAGCGAAAGAAGAAAGCCGGCCGGAGGATGAATGGATGACTTTTATGAAAAAACATGTGAAGGGATGAGCGAAGAGGAGGACAGATGAACAGAAAAAAATATGTCATGGAGCAGGGGGCGGCGGTTCCCTTTCATAACAGAACGGATTATTGTGTGGGGACGGGGCGGATGGGCCTTGCTCTGCAGAAGGAATATCAGGAACAGCTCGCGCTGGTGCAGGAGGAAATTGGTTTTTCCCATATCAGGGGACATGGTCTGTTTTCAGATGATATGGGAATCTATCATGAATATGAAGATGAAAACGGAGAAAAGCATGCCGAATACTGTTTTACCTATCTGGATCTGGTGATGGACGGTTATTTGAAGCTGAATATCCGGCCTTTTCTGGAGCTGGGTTTTATGCCTGCGAAGCTGGCCAGCGGCGATCAGACCATTTTTTACTGGAAGGGGAACGTGACCCCGCCCAAAAGCTACGCGGCCTGGCGCGAGCTGGTTCAGGCGACTCTTCGCCACCTGATAGAGCGTTACGGTGCGGATGAGGTAACCGAATGGCCGATTGAGGTATGGAACGAGCCGAATCTGCCTGGTTTCTGGAAGGATGCGGATATGAATGAGTATTTTCTTCTCTTTGCGGAAACCTTTGCGGCGGTTAAAGAAGTGGATTCCCGGTTCCGGGTCGGCGGCCCGGCCATCTGCGGGGTGGAGGATGAAAAATGGATCCGCTGCTTCCTGGAGTTTTGCAGCAGAGAGAGGATACCGCTGGATTTTGTGACCCGTCACCATTATACGACCGAGGTGCCTGAAACGGCAGGACATTATGGATATGTGAAGCTGCGGGAACCGGAGGAGGGGTTTGAAAACCTGCAGAGCACCAGGGATATCGTGGACAGCTTTGCGCAGTACAGAGGGCTGGAGATTCATATTACGGAATTCAACACGTCTTATGTCCCAAACTGCCCGCTGCATGATACCAACCAGAATGCAGCTTATATCGCGCACCAGCTTTCCAGACTCGGTGATGTGAATGAATCCTATTCCTACTGGACCTTCGGAGATGTTTTCGAGGAATTTGGGGTGCCATTCACTCCGTTCCACGGTGGATTCGGTCTTGTCGCGAATGGCGGAATCCCCAAACCCACATTCTGGACTTTCCGGTTTTTCAAGGAACTGCAGGGGACCTGCGTACATCGTTCCGAGGACGCGGTGATCGTAAAGTGTGAGGATGGAAGATATCGGGGGGCGGCCTGGAACCGGACGATGAACGGGAGCGGCGAAACGCTGGAGCTGGAATTCCTGCTTCCCATGGAAACAAAGCCGGAGAATACCGGGGAATACTGCATCCTCACCAAAACCGTGGATGAGGTGACATGTAACCCGCTGAAGCTGTGGCATGATATGGGAGAACCTTCCAGTCTGTCTAAAGTGCAGAAAAAACTGCTGAAGGAGGGTGCGAAGCCGTTCGTAGAGACACACAGAGAGCATCTTGTGGACGGAAAGGTGCAGATAAGCCTTATGGTAAGGGAAAATGGTGTGGTATATTTTGAAGTGTTCCCTGTGAAAGATGGAAGCGACAGAGGGTACAGTTACCAGAAGGTAGTGAGAAGAAAATAAATATTTTCAAAGAAGCATATTTGCAGGAATTTATAAAACAGTCAAAAGTTCTGAGGGGGCTTTTGGCTGTTTTATTTCTGATTTGCTTCCTGTCGGAATTGAAAATTTTGAGGAATTCCAGGCGGATGATATTCTGATTCTCACGCTGCTTTGTTCCCGGCTGAAGGGCAAAAAGGTGGATGCGACTGAGGTGGCGGCAATCATCGAGATATGTCATACGGCGTCGCTGATCCACGACGATATTATCGATGATGCGGATACAAGGCGCGGCCAGCTGTCCGTTCAGAAAAAGTTTGGGCGGGAAATGGCAGTCTATTGCGGCGATTTTATGATCTTTGCCGCAATGGGACGTACGGACCTGAGGATTAAGCCGTGGTACAGAGCCATGTTTTCCAGGCTTGAGATGATGTGCGATGGTGAGATCAGCCAGTACGACAATCAGTATAATACGGATATAAATGAAGAGAAATATATGGAGAATATCGTGGGAAAAACGTCCGCCATGTTCATCATCGCCTGTGAAGCGGGCGCATATGAGGGAAAATG
>DXHY01000031.1 GCA_019113175.1 Candidatus Eisenbergiella stercoravium
TCAGCATAGAGTTCTGAAAAAACGTCAGAGAGGACAGGAGACATGCTGTCCTGACGAAAGCCGAACGGCTTTAAATGTAGAAATTTATGCTTATATGCATTGTAGCACCTTTCGGGTATGCAGACAAGACAAATTTTCCTGAAAAATTTGTCTTATCTGCATACTTGTTATGGTTCACTCCGTGCCATTCGCAAAGCAGCGCCCGCATTTCCATGTTCCGTCTGCACATTCACTGCGCAGGCCATGCGAAAGCGCATCGGCAGGCCTGTAACAGAGCTTTATGCCCTCTGAGAAAGGACATCCTTCTCATATCTCTTGACCTCTGCAAGCCAGTCTCCCTTCACGGGAACATTGTTCTTCTCGCAGAAATAATTCCACACATCGCCGAAGGGATAGGTCTTCATCTCCTCCTGCATGGCCATCAGCTCAGTGAACTGATTGGTATCCTGCAGCTCCTTAAAGCGTTTGTTGGGGGTTACCAGCGCGTAAAGCAGGGCCTTCTGCATGTTCCGCATGCCCACGACCCAGGCGGAAATACGGTTGATGCTGGCGTCGAAGAAATCCAGCGCAAGAAGAACTCTGTCAATGGCATCATTTCGCACGATTTCCTTTGCGATTTCCTTCGTCTCGTCGTCAAAGAGCACCACATGGTCGCTGTCCCAGCGGACGCCTCTGGTCACATGCAGAGCGATCTTATCATTGAACAGGAGCATGGAAGGAATCTTATCGGAAACCAGCTCTGTGGGATGATAATGGCCGTTGTCCATCAGGCTGATCACGTTGTTTCTCGCCGCATAGTTGATGGTGAATTCGCTGGAACCCACCGTATAGGATTCCAGGCCGATGCCGAACACCTTGGATTCCAGGCAGACCAGCACTTTTTCCCTGTCGTAAGGGATGGACAGGATCTGATCCAGGGAATCCTTAAACCGGGCCCTGGGCCCAAGCCGGTCCGCCGGAACGTCCTTATAGCCGTCCGGAATCCAGATGTTCATGGCGCAGGGCACGCCAAGCTCCTCAGCAAAATACTGGGAAATGCGGATGCAGGCCTTTCCGTGGTTAATCCAGAAATTGCGCACCTCCTCGATGGGGCTGGAAAGGGTCAGGTTGTCCACCACCATCGGATGTGAGAAGAAGGTGGGGTTGAAATCCAGTCCCAGCCCTCTTTCCTTCGCAAATTCCACCCATTTTCTGAAGTGCTTCGGCTCGATTTTATCTCTGTCCACGAACTCGCCGTCCTCAAAAATGGCATAGCTCGCATGCAGGTTGATCTTGTGTTTTCCGGGAATCAGGCTGAGTGCCTCGTCGATATCCGCCATCAGCTCCTCCGGATTTCTCGCCCTTCCGGGATAATCGCCGGTGGCCTGGATTCCACCGGACAGCGGCCCCTTCTGGTCAAAGCCGATCACATCGTCGCCCTGCCAGCAGTGCATGGAGATCGCCACATTCTGCAGAGTCTCCAGTGCTTTATCAGTGTCCACGCCGATTTCCGCATAGACCTTTTTCGCCTCATCATATTTTTCCTTTATGTTCATGATAATCTCCCTTCTGTTTATCTTCATGCCTTCGGTTCGTATTTTTTCACGCCGAAGGAATCGTGGATACAACGGCGTACCGCTTCCAGACTGTCAAACTTTCCGTCCTTTATCATCTGCACCGCCAGGTTTCCGATGGCGGTTGCCTCTCCGGGGCCGGCGTAGACGCATCTGCCGGATTTGTCTGCGGTCAGCTGGTTCAGATAGGCCGCATTGGAGCCGCCTCCCACTATGTTGATGGCAGGGAAATGCCTTCCGGTCAGCTCTTCGATCTCCGCCACGGTCCGGGCGTAGCTTTCCGCCAGGCTCTGGTAGATCACAGCCGCGGTCTGTCCCACCGTTTCCGGCACGGCACAGCACTTCTTTTCACAATAATCCCGGATCGCCTGCAGCATGCTTTCCGGCGCGAGGAAGGCGTCGTCGTTCACATCCACACGGGAAGGAAATGCGTTCTCCTCCTCTGCCATGTCGCAGAGTTCAGTGAAAGAATATGCATCGTTCCATTCATGGCGTGCGGACTGAATCATCCACAGGCCCATGATGTTCTTCAGGTAACGGAAGCGGTATTCATAGCCGCCCTCATTGGTGAAGTTGCGCTTTCTGCTTTCCTCACTGCAGATCGCATGATCGTTTTCGATGCCCATCAGGGACCAGGTTCCGGAGCTGATGTACAGGCAGTCCTTTGTCAGAGCGGGAACGGAAATGACCGCGGAAGCGGTGTCATGGGTGGCAGGCAGCACCACTTCACAGGAAAAGCCCACCTCATCCTCCACTTCCTTCGTAAAGCTTCCCACCACCGTCCCCGGCATGTGAAGAGGCCTGAAAATGGAGCTCTTATATCCCAGTCTCTCGATCAGCTCATAATCCCACTGCTTCGTTTCCGGGCTCACCAGCTGGGTAGAGGTGGCGTTTGTGTACTCCGACAGCTTATTTCCCGTCAGCAGAAAATGAAAATAATCCGGCAGCATCAGAAGCTGCACAGCCTTTTCCATGTTTTCCGGCTCCTGCTTTTTCACCGCCATGAGCTGATAGATGGTGTTGAACATCTGCTTCTGGATTCCCGTCCTGGCATACAGCTCAGCCTCCGGAATGATGGCATAGACCTCCTCGTCCATTCCCTTCGTCCGTCCGTCGCGGTAGCCATAGGTATTTCCCAGCACGTTGTCCTCTTCATCCAGCAGTACATAGTCCACCGCCCAGGTATCGATTCCCATGCTCTTCGGAACCTTTCCCGCCGCCTTACAGGCCTTTAAGCCCTCCTTGATCTCATGAAACAGATGGGGAACGTTCCAGCAGAGATGACCATCCTTTTTTTCCATCCCGTTTTCAAAACGGTAAACCTCTTCCAGCACGATTTTCCCGTCTTCCACGTGTCCCAGAATATGACGTCCGCTGGAAGCCCCGATATCCACCGCAAGATAATATTCGGCCATAGACTTCTCCCTTCCGCCGCCGCAGGGCGGCATATATATTTTTGTTTTCTTCTTTTCTTTATTATAGCCGCACCGCGTTCCTTTTTTTAGGACGGAGATTGCAAATTTACCGTCTTTATTTGCACTTTTCCCTGGACGCCTTACATGAAAAATGCTACACTGATGCAGAAGGCTGCAGCAATAACCAACGCCGTTTTTTGCAGCATGAACGAGGCAGACTCAGTGTCAAACCGGAGATCTGCCGGGCAGACTCAAGCGGGCACTTCGGCAGGGAGGAAAATATGAATCAGGAGCTTTTGGAACGTCTGAGCCGGATTTCACCGGAGGAGAAGGGAATTCTTGCCGGGGACGGCAGGGTTCAGAAAAGTCTGTATACATCGGATAATGAATTCATCGTGGACAGCCGGCAGATGCTGGATGCGGGAAAGCTGATCGACATCCGGCCGCACACCCGCTTTGTGCATTTTCCCAGACACAGGCACAACTATATTGAAATTATCTACATGTGCAGCGGAACCACCACCCACATCATCAACGAAAGCACACGGCTGATTCTGGAGACCGGCGATCTCCTTTTTCTGAACCAGCAGGCGACACAGGAGATTCTTCCCGCGGGGGAAGGGGATATCGCGGTGAATTTCATCGTTCTCCCGGAATTCTTTGACCGCACCTTTCTGATGATGGATGAGCGCAGTTTTCTTCGGGATTTTCTGGTAGGCTCCCTGAAGGGTTCCTCCAATGGGGAGCAGGGAAAAAATCTGGCGGATTATCTGCATTTTCATGTGAGCGGCATTCTTCCTGTCCAGAATCTGGTGGAAAATCTGATCTGGTCGCTCATCAACAGTGAACCGAACCGCAGAAATATCAATCAGACCACCATGGGACTGCTTTTCCTGCAGCTGATGAACCACACGGACAAAATCAACCGGGATGATCCCGGCTCTCAGGAACAGAATCTGGCGCTCGCTGCCATGAAATATATTGAGGAAAATTATCAGACAGCCACGCTGGAGGAGCTCTCCGCCAGACTGGGAGAGCCCGCCTACTATCTCAGCCGGCTGTTAAGACGCCTCTGCGGGCAGACCTTTAAGAATTTACTGCAGACAAAAAGGCTGAACCAGTCAGCCTTTCTTCTCACCACAACGTCCATTCCCGTGGAGGAAATCATCGCCGCCGTGGGATATGATAATACCAGTTATTTTCATCGCATTTTTAAGGAACAGTTCGGAATGACGCCGCGGGCCTACCGCCTCTCCCATTCCTGAAAACAGGCGCGGCCGCAGTCTTTATGTCTCAGCTTCCCTTTTTCGGATGCGCCGGTTCTCCAAAAGCGCATTTCACCCTCCTGCCGGAGCGTCACACTACTCTGCCGGATACAGACAGGTGATGCCGGAGCGCTCAAACAGTTCAAGCCACTGTTCAGAAGGCTTTTCATCCGTCACAACCACATGAATGTCGTGCACATCACAGATCTTGGAAAAGGCGATGCGGTCAAACTTGGTGTGGTCCACCGCAAGGATGCACTCCTTCGCGGATTTGAGCATGGTCTGCTTTGCCTGGGAAAACAGCTCGTTTCCATCCGTAATTCCTTTTTCCATATCCAGACCCTTGCAGGAAATAATCGCCTTTTCCACATTGAAGGCTCCAAGCCCTTCCACGGCCCTCGGCCCCACCAGAGCGAGATACCCCTCCCGCAGGCTTCCGCCGGAGGAAATGATGTTCCAGTCCGAGGTATCCGAAAGCTCCAGAATCACTTCAATGGAATTGGTGATCACCGTCAGCCGTTCCTTGCTCTTTAAGGCCTTCGCGATGAAAACTGCCGTGGTGCTGGGATCCAGAATAATGTGATCCCCGTCCTCGATCAGTCCCTCCACCAGCTTCGCAATTTTTTGCTTTCCGGCCGGATTGTTTTTCTTACGGACATTAAAGGGCATGTCCAGACTGGTGTTCTCATTGAGCACCGCGCCGCCATAGCTTTTGATGGCAAGTCCGTCCTTATCCAGTTTTTCCAGATCCCTCCGGATGGTTTCCTCGGATACCTGAAATTCCTGGCTCAGCTCGCTCACAATGACCTTTTTCTCTTCCTGCAGCTTCTCCAGAATCAGATTTCTTCTTTCTACCGCTAACATTTCACACCGCCTTTCCCTGATTCCGTCATTTTTCAAAAATGAATGTTTTCCGCCGCCACAGACAGCAGAAAACCATTTACAGAATGGACCGGCAGATCTGCTCGTCAGGATGGGCGATCACGGAGGAATCCAGATACATTCCGTCCTTTGCCGCCGCCATTTTCGCCTTCTCGATGGCGGCCTCCACAGCCGCCACCTCTCCGGTCAGAATCAGGTAGGATTTTCCGCACATTCCCTTCGCGATTCGAAGCTCGATCAGATCCACAATGGCTGTCTTTGCCGCTATATCCGCCGCCACGATGATGGACGCGGCATCATAGGTTTCCAGAATGCCGAAGGCGTTCACCTTCTCAATATGGGTAGCTCCGTAGATGGCCGGAAAAATGCTTTCATGGGGATTGCCCAGAACAAAACTTCCGATCAGTTCTTCTCCACGCACCTGCTTTGCAGCCTCTACAGCCGCCTGTACGGCGGAAAGCGCGCCGCCGATCAGAGCGATATATTTGCCGGGGCAGACCGTCTGCGCTTCCAGGAGCTCCACCTGCGCCGTCTTTACCATGGTATCGGCTGCCGTGATTCCGGCGGATACCGTTTTAAATTCGATCATTCCGATTGCTTTACTCATGACTTCCTCCTGCCGAAGCGTTACGCTGAGGCCGCGGGACAAAATCACGCAGGTGATTTTGTCTCTGTGATCCCAGGCAGTTTGGTGCTTCGGCACAAAACTGCCGATTGATAAATAAGCCATCAGGCTTATTTATCAATTCTTCCTCCTGCCGTCAGGGTCACGGCTCCTGCTTCCACCTTCCGCACGATTCCGGAAACGGAAGCGTGAACCGGTACGCTTAAGCCCTCTGCGGCCTTTCCGATGATCTGTCCCTTTTCCACCCGGTCGCCTTCCTTCACAACCGGCACTGCCGGAGCACCGATATGCTGAGAAAGAAGGAGCTTTACCGTTTTTGCCGGAAGCAGTTCCTCTTTTAACGGCGCGTCCACGTTGTAGCGGGTCAGTCCAAGCCTGGCCTCCAGGCGTTCCTCCGGCGCCTTCCGGTACTGTCTGGATTCCCTGACAGGAGCCGGAACCACGTCCGCAGGGGCCTTCACGCCGGCCTTCCTCAGGCCCGCCTTGTATTCCGCCATCAGGCTTCTGGGTGCAAGCCCCTGAGGGCAGGAATACAGTTCACAGAGACCGCAGGAGCTGCAGAAAAAGGTATTCAGGAAGGGATTGGCATCCCGGAAATCCCGGTTGGCCGCTGCCCGCATGAATTTGTGGGGCTCGATTGGATGGCCCAGCGCATGTCTGGGGCACAGATCCGTACAGGTTTCGCACTGGCAGCACGAGGAAGCCGCCCGCTTCAGCCCGATAGCAGGATTCTGCCTTTTTTTCTGAATCAGAGGATGATCCTCCGCCAGAAGGATGATGGCGTTGGTGGTTTTTGTCACCGGACTGTCAGCCGGGCGGATATTTCCCATCATGGGGCCGCCCACCAGGTAAACCGGATCCTGGATACGCACACCTCCCGCTGCCTCCACACAGTCTGAGAGACTCACCCCAAGAGGCACCCGCAGGGTCACGGGAGAAGCCACCTCTCCCACCACACTGACCAGCTTTTCTGTGACCGGAGCTTTCTCTCTCATGGCACGGTAAATGTTATACATGGTCTCCACATTGAAAACGGCGATTCCCTGTTCAATCGGCAGTCCGCCGGGACGGACCACCTTCCCGGTGGCCTCATAGATCAGCACCACCTCGTCTCCCATGGGATAGACGCTGTCCAGAAGGTGAAGGCGCATTCCCGGAAAATCGGGCAGGCAGGCCTTCAAAGCCTTTACCGTCTCTTCATATTCTCCTTTGATCCCGATGATGGCTTCTTCGGCACCCACCGTTTCCTTCACCACGGCAAGAGCCTGCAGAATCTCTCCGGTATGACGGGAAAGAAGCTGCCGGTGCAGCTTCAGAAGCGGCTCGCACTCCGCGCAGTTTAAAAGAATGGTCTGCACCCGTTCATCGATTTTCATGTAGGTGGGAAAGCCTGCGCCTCCCGCTCCCACGATTCCGTTTTCTCTTATGATTCCGGCTAATTCCTTTATTTCCATCGCATCCATCGTACTCTCCTGCCTGTCCGGGCCTTCCTGACCGGATAGGGAAAAATTCCTCCCTTCGATCACCGCGGCATAGTATGCTGCGGCATGCCCCGCCGCTTATCACTCCAGCCTGCTTGCGTCATCAACAATGCCGACGATAGCCGCATCCACCGGAGCATCCGGCACATCACAGCCGATCCTGGCTGCGCTTCCCTGCGCCACCAGCACATACTCTCCGATTCCGGCGCCGATGTTGTCAATGGCAACCAGCCTGTCGGTATGGCCCTTCATGGATTGAAGCGGCTCCACAATCATGAATTTATTTCCAACCAGCTTTTCGCTCTTTCTTGTGGAAACGATACTTCCGATCACCTTTCCGACTATCATGGCTTCCTCCGTTCTGCCTTTATACGCACTCACAACTGCTGCCGCCTGATCATACACAGTTATCTGGCATGATCGGTTATCTGATCATGCGTACCACATCCCCGGTACGGATCTGTCCTGCGTTCGCTTCATCCGTGTCGATATGCATTTCCAGTGTAAAGCTGTCGTCCACACGGATTTTCACATGATCGAAAACCGTCCCTCTCTCATTCTCTGCCTTCACGGACACATAGTCCCCGTCCTTCACACCTGCCTGCGCAGCGTCCTTCGGCGACATATGGATATGCCTCTTGGCGACGATACAGCCCTCGTTCAGGTAAATGGCACCCTTCGGGCCGACGATCGCAATCGGCGCGCTGCCGGCCGTATCTCCGGATTCCCTGAGCGGAGCCTTCACGCCCAGCTTCATGGCGTCCGTGGAGGAAATCTCCACCTGGGAGGCCTTTCTCACCGGTCCGAGCACGCGCACATTTTCAATTGCCCTCAGCTTCAGCCCTACGATGGTCACCTGTTCGTTGGCCGCGAACTGGCCGCCCATCAGCTCTTTTTTCTTCGTAAGCTGGTAGCCCGGCCCGAACAGTGCTTCCACATGCTCCTGTGTCAGATGCACATGTCTGGCGGACACACCCACGGGAACCATGTAGCCATCCGAGCATTCCTGCTTCGCCATGGCCTCCATAACCATTTTAGTAATCAGTTCAATTTGACTCGCTTCCATTGTATCCCCTTCCGTATTTTTGAAAAACGGGCAGGCGCATCCCCAGGGAAACGCTTCTGCCCGTTCTCCGGCCATTACCGGCAGGTTCTGCCGTCAGAGCCGTTCAGGCTGTAAATGCAGCCTTATTTTACCTTCGGAAGAATCATCTCCACGTCAGAATGAGGCCTGGGGATTACATGGGTTGCAACCAGCTCGCCCAGTCTCTGTGCGCTGCTGGATCCCGCTTCCACGGCGGACTTCACAGCGCCCACATCTCCGCGCACCATTACGGTTACCAGTCCGGAACCGATCTTTTCCGTACCAACCAGTGCAACGTTTGCAGCCTTGCACATTGCATCAGCAGCCTCGATTGCGGCTACCAGTCCTCTTGTTTCCACCATTCCCAAAGCTTCCTGTGCCATTCTTTTTTCCTCCTTTTCTGCCGCCACGGGCGGCACTGCGTTTTCGGCATTCTTCTTTACGGCTTCCTCCGGTACCTGGGCCGGAGCTGTTTTCGCAGCGGTCCTCCTTGTAGTCCTCACTGCTTTTGTCTGGCCGTTTCTATCTTTCTTTTCCTTATCTGCATTGTTTTCCGGCATGACTTTCTCCAATCTGAAATGTCCGGCGTGCCTTTCAGCTGTTACCGGACGCTCCGCACTCACGCATCAGCTGTTTCCATCTTTTCGATCTCTTCTGCGCTGCGGAACCGCTTCATGCTTCGCTTTACCTGCGCGACGGTTTCCTCATGAGGATTTGCGATTACCCCGCTGGATACGAGAGGCTTTATCGCGTGGGCTTTTGCAGCCTCAACTGCCGCGGTTACAGCCGCCACGTCACCTTCCACAATGATCGTAACCAGCCTTCCGCCAAGCTTTCTTTCCCAGGTGGCAAGCGTCACATCCGCCGCCTTACACATGATATCCAGCGCGTCCAGCGCCGCAACCACTCCCGATATTTCAATCAGGCCATATGACTTCCTCATGAACCTTCACTCCTGTCTCAGATGCTAATCAGATCGTGGGGAGAATCTTTTCCACATCACTGTGGGGTCTCGGGATCACGTGAGCCGCAACCAGCTCTCCCAGTCTGCCTGCCGCTTCAGAACCGCTTTCCACAGCCGCCTTCACGGCTCCTACATCGCCGCGCACCATCACGGTCACCAGTCCGGAGCCGATCTTTTCCGTTCCGATCAGCTTTACCTCCGCAGACTTGGTCATCGCATCCGCCGCCTCGATCGCAGCGGTAAGTCCTCTTGTTTCCACCATTCCCAGTGCTTCCTGTGACATTTCTCCTCCTTTTGCCGCCGCAGGCGGCGCTTTAATCATGAAAGAATGGCGTCAGCCATTCTTTGGCACGAACTTTAGTTCGTGCCGACCTCCTTTTGTCGCCGCAGGCGGCGCTTTAATCGTGAAAGAATGGCGTCAGCCATTCTTTGGCACGAACTTTGGTTCGTGCCGGCCTCCAATAAAATTTCCAGCAATGCTTCTCTTTATGATTTATCAAACGCGCAGAGCTTCAGCATTTTTTCCGTATCAGCTGTGGGCCGCGGAATCACATGCTTCTGCACCACTCCGGTCAGGCTCTTTGCCATACGCTCCCCGGCCTCCATCGCCGCTTCCACATCCGATACGCTGCCCCGGAACTTGATCGTTACCAGCAGCGGCACCGGCAGGCTGTCCGCATTGGCAGGCTTGTTTTTATCAAAGGGCTCAAGCCTCACATTTCCCCCCTTGCACCCGGCATCAGCCGCCATGAAGGCGCATACAAGGCCGTATACCTCAAGAATTCCTACCGCTTCCTCCATGGGCGTTCCCTCCTGACGTTTCGTTTACTTATTTGTTGATGATTGCGATCTTCAGTCCGCTCATCGCCAGGTTGGTCTGATGAGCCTCATTGATCTGTTCCAGCGGGAAGGTGTGAGTGATCAGCTTCTCCATGGGAATACCGATCCGCTTCGCGCTCTTTAAGAATTCAAAGGTGGTCGCATAATCCCTCAGAGTATATACCCAGGAGCCCACCGTGGTGATTTCCTTGGAGCAGATGTCAAAATGCGGATTGATGGTTGCGTCTCCGCCATTGATGAAAAATCCCAGCTCACAGAGTCCGCCGCCGTTGCGGATGAATTTGTAGATGTTGGAATGTCCTGCCGGAGAGCCGGTGCACTGGAACGCGAAGTCTGCCAGATGGCCGCCGCAGGCGTTTGCGACAGCGCCGGAAAGCGCTTCGATTCCCTTATGCTCCTTGAAGTTCACCGTATCGGATGCGCCCATTTCCCTTGCAAAAGCCAGGCGCTTATCCTCTCCGTCCACCGCAACGATCCTGTTAATTCCCATGGTACGTAAGATAGCGATGCAGATCAGGCCGATAGGACCGCAGCCCTGAACCACCACCCTGCTGTTGAAACGCAGGATTCCGGTGGATTTTGCCCGCTCCACCGCGTGAATCAGAACCGCACAGGGCTCGATCAAAATTCTGGAATACAGATCCAGGTCGCTCACGTTGAACACGGTGGAACCGCCGCGGATGAACAGATAATCCGAAAACCATCCGTTCAGATGGATGTCGTCATCAGGAAGCAGGCCATATACATCCGCTCCACCCACGTTCTGCTTATTCAGGTCAAACATGGTGATATCCGGATTGTCCTTAAAAATCATGCAGGTCACAACCTTGTCGCCCAGCTTCAGATCCTTTCCGGCGCTGTCCTTCTTCACGTTTTTACCCATCTTCACGATTTCTCCGGTTCCCTCATGACCCAGCGCCACGGGAATCAGGCCGAAGGGATCCTTTTTGAACTCATGAGCATCCGTTCCGCAGATGCCGCAGCCCTCCACCTTTACCAGAATGTCATCGTCTCCCACCTCGGGGATGGGAAACTCCTTAATATCATAATGCTCCAGACTGGTCAGCATGGCCACACGAGCCGTCCTCGGGATGCTTCCGCTTCCTGGTGCGGCTGCGGCAGGAGCTGTCTGTCCTCTTCCTTCCATGCTGTTTAAGACCTGCCTGACAATCTCTTCTATATTTGCTCCGTTGATTTCCATACCCTTTTCCTTTTCTGCCGCTGAAGCGGCTTTTTCAGAAAAAACATCCTGTCAGCTTTCACCCGGTCCGATGTCTTATCCGGTCAGATGGCTCATCTAAGCAGATGTATCATCTGATGCACAGACTGTCTGACATCACACAGCGCCTTCTCTTGGTAAAGGTGCTGGCGCTGGTCAGGCCCTCTCCGGTTCTGCTGGCGATGGTGAAGGTGCAGTAGCCTTCTCCGCCGAAGCCCAGCGCCGCATAGGAGGGCGCGTTTTTCACCAGAATGGCCGTATCGATCGCTCTGGCGTATTTGGTGATGTTATCGATGTTCTTGGAGTGAATGTGGGCCGAATGACGGTTTCCATGCTCCAGCCATACTGCCTTTTCCACGGCGTCGTCAAAATCCTTCGCGCGGACCAGTCCCAGAATGGGCATCATCAGCTCCTCTGAAATCAGAGGATGCTCCTTTTCTCCTTCAAACACAATACACCGGATGTTGGACGGTGCCTCAATGCCGATCATGGAAAGCAGCACTCTTGCGCTTCTTCCCACGCATTTCCGGTTCAGTCCCTTCGGTGTGAGCACCGTGTTCACCAGCCTGTCCTGCTCCTCCCTGGAAATCAGGTAGCAGCCCTGTTCGCTGATCATATAATGCATCAGCTCGTCCGCAATGCTGTCCACCGCCACGATCTCCTTCTCCGCAATGCAGGGAAGATTATTATCAAAGGTGCAGCCGTTTACGATGTCCTGCGCCGCCTTTCTGATATCGGCGGTCTCATCCACCAGCGCGGGCGGATTTCCCGCACCCGCTCCGATTCCTCTCTTTCCGGAGGAAAGGACGGCCGTCACCACGCCGGGGCCTCCCGTCGCCGCGATCAGCGGAATGTCCTTGTGCTTCATCATGACGGAGCTGGAAGCCAGTGTGGGCTTCTCCACCGTACAGGCCACGTTGTCCGGGCCGCCCGCCTCGATGGAAGCCTCATTCACCAGGTTCATGGCGAACATGGACGTTTTCACCGCCTGCGGATGAGGATTGAACACCACCGTGTTTCCCGCCGCGATCATGCCGATACAGTTGCAGAGCACGGTTTCGCTGGGATTGGTACATGGAGTGATCGCGCCGATCACCCCGAAGGGGCCCATCTCCACAAGTGTCAGACCTCTGTCTCCGGACCATGCTGTCGTCGTAATATCTTCTGTGCCGGGCGTCTTGTCCGCCAGAAGATGATGCTTCAGAATTTTATCTCCCACGTTTCCCATTCCGGTCTCTTCCACGCCCATGCGCGCCAGAACTTCTGCGTTCTCGTGGGTTTTTCTGCGGATATTGGAAATGATCTGCTCTCTCTGATCCATGGTCATGACGCGGACCTTCTTCTGGGCCTCCTTCGCGGCTGCAATCGCGTCGTTCATATCGGCAAATACGCCGTGATATGTACTCTGTGCCGTTCCGGAAAGCTGCATTCTGGCGACCACTTCCTTCACAATATCCTGTACCATTGTTTCATTTACAGGCACGAGATTACCTCCTTGCCGGAGCGTTCTGCACTCCGGACTCCTTCAAAAGGGATGCGCCAAAGGCTGCGAGAGCGGTATCCTGTTCAGCCGTTCCGCCGCTGATGCCCAGGGCTCCGATGAGCCTGTCCTCCACTCTCAGCGGCTCTCCGCCGCCAAAGATCACAATCCTGCCGCCGTTGGTATGCTGTATCCCGTACAGCGGCCCATCCGGGCGGGCCAGTTCGGAGAGCTCTTTCGTGGACATCTGAAATGCCACACAGGTATAGGCCTTATTTACCGCCACATCCACACTTCCGATGTAAGCGCCGTCCATACTGCGGACCAGCTTTATATTTCCGCCCTCATCCGCAACCGCCGTCACCACACGCATGCCCCATTCCCAGGCTTTTGCTTCCACACGCGCCGCAAGCTCCTCTGCCAGACGGAGCGTCATGGAACGGGGAGGCACTCTGTTTTCCGCCTCTGTCAAAAACTCTCCCTCCTGTCCTTCCGGACATTCCGTTCCCGCTGTATAGCCCGCTTCTGCCAGCACTCTTCGAACAACCCCGGCAATCCCTTTTTCATTCCATTGATTCATTTCCGCTTCCGAATCCCTTCTTTATTTGGCAGTTGTCAAAAGCTTCCGATGACAAACCATTCAAAGCGGAATTTATGCGAGCTGCTCCATAACCTTCTTCACGATTTCCGCAACCATATCCTCGCTCACTTCGCCGTTTCCGGAAGCCGGAGAGGAAACGGAGCCGCAGCCGTTGCCGCAGTTATGGCAGTTCTTGCCGTTCTTGTTCAGGCACAGGTCTGCCGGATGCTTGCCGGACAGTCCCATCTTTCTTCTGATCTCATACAGCTTCTGAACTGTAGCCTGATCGAACTCCTTCGGTCCGCCCAGCATCTTTGCCTTGTACAGAAGCTCCGCATAGAACTCCACGGATTCCATCTTCATGTAGGCAGCAAGAAGATCGGTGCTCCAGGTCAGCGCTCCGTGATTCTCCAGAAGAACCGCATCATAATAGGGAAGATATTTCTCCACATTATCCGGAATCTCATTGGTGGAGGGCGTGCCGTACTCTGCGATCGGAACGCAGCCCAGAGCGATGACCGCTTCCGGCATGATAGGCTGGGTCAGCGGAATGCCTGCAATGGCAAAAGCCGTGGCAAAAGTAGGATGAGCATGTACCACAGCTCCCACATCCGGGCGCTTCTGATAAACACGCATGTGCATCTTGATTTCGGAAGAAGGGCGGAAGCCCTTGTTCGCCTGGATCACGTTGCCCTGCGCATCCACCTTGCAGATGAATTCCGGGGTCATGAAGCCCTTGGACACGCCGGTGGGCGTGCAGAGGAATTCATTGTCGTTCAGCTTCACGGAAATGTTTCCGTCATTGGCTGCAACCATGTTCCTGTTGTAGATTCTCTTTCCGATGTCGCAGATCAGTTTTTTCAGTTCGTATTCGTTCTGCATGTTCTCCTCCATTCCGAGGCGTTTACCGCGGGTCCGCGCGCCGAATATCAGATTCGGCGCTGCGATCCGGAAATTTGCGACGCCCCGGCGCAAATTCCGGCTGAGGAATCAGCCATCGGGCTGATTCCTCAGCCTGTCCTCCATTCCGAGGCGTTGTACCTCGTTTCTGCCGTCTCCCGGCGGTGTGATTGCGAGCTGTTTCCATGTTGAATGTTGATTTTTGTTAAATTATACTGCCATAATCAACACATGTCAACGAATTTTATGTTGTTTTTTTCTTATTATTTATTTGATTTCTGTGGATTTTATCATTTTTTCATTTCAGTGATCGGATTCTGTCAAAATCAGTCAGTTTTATTCTCCTGTATTCTGTGATCCATTCCGTTTTCATCATCCGCACCATTTCTGCACGATCTGCCCTGAACGCCTCCATCTTCCTTCAGGTAGTCCAGAATATCAGACACGCCCTCTCCCGTGGTGGAGTTTACCCGGAATATCTTCCGGCAGCCGGAAAGGCGCAGCCAGCGCTCCGCACGCTCCGGATCCGCCTTTGGGGAATCGATGTGGGTAATGATTCCCACCACCTCCCGGTTCACCATACAGGTGATGTTGGGCGGGTAAAGGCTGTAGGGCTCCTCCGCCGACAAAAGCAGGCCCACCACATCCGCTTCATAGGAATACAGGGCCAGCGCGTATCCCAGCTCATGGGTCTGGGCATATTCGCCCGGCGTATCGATGATGCTTTCAAAATAATTCACATACTGAGTCTTATGATATTTGATTTCCTCTCCCTTGAGAGCCTGGGTGAGCGTGGTTTTTCCGGCTCCGCTCCTGCCGATCAGAATAATTTTTCTCATATGCCTGTCATCAGAATCCTGTTACGTCCGGGTAATCTCACAGACGGTGTATCCCAGCTTATCCTCTACATAGGAAAGAATGGCCGCCGAGGCCGCCTCCACCTCCGATACGGTTCCCGTCACGATGAGAGAACCGCTGAAGCGATCCACAAAGCCCAGAGCCACTCCGGAGGACTTGACCGCGATGTCCGCCATGATAATGGCCGTCTCGGCGGGGCTCACCGTCATGATTCCGATGGCCGCCCTGGACAGCTCCACCCGAGGATCCAGTCCCAGCTTCTCATACAGCTCACCGTCCGGATTGGCGATGATGTGCGCCAGGGTAATCTGCTTTCCCGGCACCAGTTCCTGCACGATCCGCTGCTTCTGCTCTCTCTGTCCAATTTCTTCCAGTTTCATTTCTACCTCCATGCCGCATTTCCTGCAGGAAGAATGCTCCAAAGGAGCATTCTTCGACAGGAGACGTGGCTGCATCGCAGCCACTAGAAGTTCTTGGCCAGCGTCTTTTGCTGGCTTAGAACTTCTTCTCCTGTTAGCCTCCAATATGGCACTCCAGCCCGCTTACCCGTTCCACAGCGTGCTTCAGCATCTCCATGTGCTCCATCGTGGGCGGAAGGATATCCTTCATCAGATACTCCCTTCCCAGTCCCTCGTACTTGTCCTGTCCCAGCCTGTGGTAAGGGAGCAGATGAATCCGTTTCACTCCCGGCAGGCTGTCCGCAAAGCGGGCGATGTCCGTAATCTCCCGTTCGCTGTCGTTGAATGTGGGGATGACGGGAACCCGGATGACGAGCTGCGTCTTTCCCGATTCCGCGATCTTCCGGATGTTTGACAGCATCAGAGCGTTGTCCCTTCCCGTAAATTCCTTATGCTTTTCCCCGTTCATGTGCTTCACATCGCACAGATAGACGTCCAGCCATTCCAGAATGCTGTCTATCGTCTCCATGGGGGCGCAGGCCATGCTCTCCATCGCCGTGTTGATCCCGTTCTCCTTCGCCGCGCGAAGCAGGGCCGCGGCGAATTCCGGCTGACAGAGACTTTCCCCGCCGGAAAGAGTCAGTCCCCCTCCGGAGCGGCGATAAAAGGTCCGGTCTCTGACCACCGTTTCCATCACCTCGCGCACGGTCACATCCTGTCCGATGATCTTGGGCTTTCCCGCCACCATCATGGTCTGAATTCCGTATTCCTGGGACTCCGGATTGCAGCACCAGCGGCAGCGAAGCACGCAGCCCTTTAAAAAGACGATGGTGCGGATTCCGGTCCCGTCATGGATGGAATAGCGCTGTATGTCAAAAATACGGCCTCTCGTATCCAGATAATCTGCCTGTTTCATATTTCCTCCATGCCGCAGCACGACTCTTCCTTTCCCATGCAGCGTCCGCACTTTCCGGCCGCCGCTTGTATGTTTTCCCGCAAATCAGAATCCCTGCTCGGTCCTGCGGATAATGTCGTCCTGCAGAGAACGGGAAAGCGTGGTGAAAAGCGCGCTGTAGCCCGCCACGCGAACCACCAGATGCCGGTACTTCTCCGGATGCTCCTGTGCATCCAGGAGGGTCTGCCGGTCCACCACATTGAACTGCATGTGGCTTCCCTTCTGATCAAAATAGGAGCGGATCAGCGCCACGAAGTTATCCAGTCCCGCGTCTCCGCTGAGCGCGGAAGGATGGAACTTCTGATTCAGGAGCGTCCCGTTGGAGGCGATGCCGTGATCCAGCCGGGAAACGGAGTTCGCCGTTGCCGTAGGACCGTGCACATCCTTTCCCGCAGAAGGGGAAACGCCGTCCGCCACGGGCGTATGCGCCAGTCTGCCGTCCGGTGTTGCGCCGGTCTGCGCGCCCAGCGGCACGTTTGCGGAAACGGGATAGAGTCCCGCCTGGAACATGCCCCCTCTGGGATTTCTGTACTTCTGCAGAGGTTTCGTATAGGTATAGGCCACATCCCTGGCAAAGGCGTCCACCTCATCGATGTCATTGCCGAACTTGGGAACCTCCTCAATCATCGCGTAAAGCCTGTCGCACAGCTCCCTGTCCTCCCCGGAAAGCTCCGTCTGCGCGATCCCCTTCACAATTCCTGCGATCTGTGCTCCGGAAGGTGTCTGTCCTGCCTTCTTCAATTCCTTCAGTACATCCTGAGTCATTTCCTGTATGGTGATTGCGTCAAAGCCTTTTCCGAAGTTCAGCGCAAGCGCCCGTTTGTATTCCGCCAGTGTCACCTTTTTCTCATCAAAGACAAGGGTCTTTATGGCATAAAGGGAATCCGCCACATTGGCGATGCCGAAGCCCTGCGGGCCGGTGAAATTGTAAACAGCTCCGCCCTCCTGCACCGTTTTTCCCCGCTTCATGCAGTCGTCCACCAGTCCGGAAAGGAAGGGCAGAGGACAGCGGATGGCATGAGCCGTATCGATGGAATTGTCCGCGTTCACCAGAAGGCTGATGCAGTATTCCATCTGCTGTTTATAGGCATCGTAAAACTCCTCGAAGGTGGTCATATCCTCCACACGCATGGTGACGGCTCCCACCTGCTCTCCCCTGTCCTTTCCCTGGGAGAACAAAAATTCCAGAGGACGGCACATGTTGAAAAAAGCCGCGTCATGCCAGCCGTCCGTTTTTCCCGCCTTCTGAGGTTCCACGCATCCGATGATGTTATAGGTTCTCGCATCCTCCAGCGTCAGCCCGCGGTTCATCAGGGACGGGATGATCACCTCATCGTTGTAATAGGCCGGCAGGCCGATTCCCGTCCGGGTCAGTTTGGCCGCCTCGATCATCAGCTCATGGGGCGTCAGATTCCATACCCGGATGGACAGGGAAGGCTGGGGCAGGAACACATGATGGGATGCCCAGATACACATAAAGGAAAGATCGTTGGTCACGTCCAGACCGTTCTCACCCTGTCCTCCGACGATCAGATTCTGGAACAGGCTGTAGCCTGCAAAGCCCTCCGCGCTGGCCGCGTCTCTTGCCTTGTTCAGATCATTCAGCTTCACCCATATGCAGTCGATCAGCTCCTGGGCCTGATCCCTGGTAATCCTCCCCGCATCCAGATCCTTTTTATAATAGGGATACATATACTGGTCAAAACGGCCGGGAGAGATGGAATGACCGCTTCCCTCCATCTGCAGAAGCTGCTGAATGAACCAGAAGCTCTGACACGCCTCCCAGAAGCTCTTTGCCCCTTCCTTCGGAACACGGGAGCAATTTTCCGCGATCTGTAGAAGCTCCTGCTTTCTGACCGGATCCGCGCATCCCTCCGCTTCCTGCTTCGCCAGCGCCGCATAGCGCTCTGCATAGCCGATCACCGCCGCGCAGCTTAGGATCACCGCCTCCAGGAAGCAGTGCTTCGTGGCATAATCCGCATCCCCCACCTGGCAGCGGGACAGCTCTTCTGCCGCCTCCCGGATGATGCCGGAAAGACCTTTCTCCAGCACCTTGTCATAATGTACAGTCACATGGCCTACGCCGTTGTAAAAGTAGTTGCCCGGCGTGAACACATTGTGCTCCATGGCCTTCACCGTTTCCGGTGCCATATAGGACAGGGCCAGCTCACTGTTGGTTTTCCCCTTCCAGTAGGTATGTACCTTTCTCAGCCGCTCCTTTGTTTCCTCCGAAATATAAAAAGGATCCGCCGAACGCTTCTCGATGGTATCGAACTCCGCCTCCAGCCACTCCCAGGAATATTCCGGGAAGGTCTGGCAGCCTCTGGGCGCAAGCGTAGAGCTTCCCACCACCAGCTCCTCCTCCCGGATGGTGATCGGGATATTTGCCAGGATGTGCGCAAAGGCCTTCGCCCGGCGCATTACAATGGGCTCTCCCTCCGTCTTCTGATAGCTTTCCGTCAGAAGCACCGCCCTGTCCGCCTCAATTTCCGGCATCTTCCGGTACAGATTCTCCACCAGCCGTGGGATTCTGTCCGATTTTGCCGTTGGATTCGTGTTGAATTTTTCCATAGCTTCCTCCAAACGCTTCTTTTTCTCTTTTATCGTTGTTTCGTGTTGATTTTTCGTTTGATTTAATGTTGTTTTTTATGGTTTTTCTTTCAGTATAGAGTGATAATGGAGGATTGTCAACAGAATACCGCAAAATTTTATCACGATCCGGATGTGTCCGATTCCTTTTTTATGGGGCGGGGAAATACTGCGGCTGATTTCTTTTTCCTTGTCGGCCCCGTCTGACACCCGGTCAATCAGTACGGTTAGATACCTGATTTTCTCATCTATAACCGTACTTTCAGACTGTTTGGTACGGCTGGAAACAGATTTTCCGTAATTTTAACCGTATTACACCATGAAAAAGTACGGTTCAGAACAGCTTTTCTGGAATTGTATCCGTATAAAATGGATTTTTGTACGGTTACGAATCCATTTTTTCGTTTCCTAACCGTATACGGACAGAAAGACTCCGGGGAAGCCTCTGCGAAACGCGCGATATGGAAAAAACTTTCGGCATTCCATCGGGAGCACTCCCCGCTCCCCGCGAAAAGCAACGCCCGATACAAAGACAGGAAACAAAGAATTATTGAATCCCTTCATGTTCAGTGCTACAATACAGGCAGAAGGACAGATTTGAAAAACAGACAAAATAGAAAGAGAGGGAAATCATCATGAAACGCCTGACAGCAGGAATTATGACAGCAGCGTTGATCCTGGCACTTGGAGGGACGACCGCCCTTGCGTCCGGCCATTGCCACAGCAGGCGGGAGCTCTGCTATCCTTCCTGCGCCATCTGTGACGATCCGGCCCTGCACTGCCAGGATGCAGATGACGACGGGATCTGTGATAATTTTGCAGACGAAAACTGGGACGGCGTCTGTGACCACCATGACGAAGCGGTTCGGAAATTCCGTCATTCGGCATGCGGCGGCGGACACCATGGCCGCCGCTGTCATTGAGAGGGTATGGCTATGGTCATTGAGAAGGCGAAGAAGCAGATATTCGTGGGACGCAATATTATTTCTATGTTAAATCCCATCTTTGAATTTTGAAAAAGACAAGATAATATTGCCTGAGAAACGTAACTGTGCAAGAAAAATTGTGTATATCCATCTTTTACACTTTTGGTCACAACGTCAGTTCTATGATATCAGGTAAGAAGCCTTTACAGAAATGCCGTAAATGCTCTGTGTAATCAAAACAGATATATATTTACAGACAGGAGCTATTATGTCCCTTCCAATGTATAAAAAAATTCAACAGGATCTGTTTCACATGATCGCTTCAGGCCAACTGCGCAAGGGGGACAAAGTCCCCTCCGAATCAGAGCTTATGGAGCAGTATTATGTCAGTGCCATTACAGCCAAAAATGCCCTGAATGCTCTTGCAGATCAGGGGCTGATCGTTCGCGTCCGCGGAAAAGGGTCTTTTGTAAACGACAGTCCCTATTCTGTTCCCAGGGCAGATACCTCCTCTCACGTATCCATTGGGGCTATTTTCCCAAGCCTCTCGTCCCCGATCGACCAGAATTATATTGTGCATTTAAACGAATTGTGCCAGAAAAAAAATTATCGTCTCCACATCTGCTGTTCATTGGAAAACAGTGAGCTGGAAAAAGACTTTTTAAATCAGTTCTCGAAAAATGGAATACAAGGAACCATTGTTTTCCCTGTAGTAAACGAACGTTCCAATTCTCTGATTTCCAGATTGACGGAACGGAATGGGCAAAAAAATCCCTACCCGTTGGTTTTCATTGACAGGTATCTTGAAGATGTCAAATGTTCTCACGTAGTTGCCGACAATGAACAGGGAGCCAGACTGGCCGCCGAGTATCTTCTAAACGCTGTGGGGGGACAGACGGCCATCCTTCATTTTCCCTTGGTAAACAGTGCTGTCATTGAGCGTTATCAGAGTTTTCGGGCCGCGTTCCTCAATGCAGGGATTCCTTTTGCTTCACAGAACGATTGTCTGATCAATGATCTTCATCTGCTGGATCAGAACAGTGAAAACCGCATCGAATATATTATGAAAACGATTCTGGCATATCTGGAAAAGCACAGCGATCTGCGCGGTATATTCTGCGCCAATGCGGAGATCGCACAGATCGCCTACTACGCAGTCATTGAAACAGGCAGGACGCCGGGCGTGGATTTTGAGATCGTCAGCTTCGATCCTCCCTATCTGCCAGGTATACATTTTATCCAGCAGGATTCCAGCGTCATGGTACAAAATGCGCTGAATCTGCTTCTGGCACAGATTGAAGGAGATTTTTCGATCATCCACACCCGCATTCCTACCTCGTTCATTTATATGGATATTCATCCTACCCAGGCACAAAGCCTGCGCTATCTGATCAAGGGGCCAAATCAGCCCTTCTGATATAGAATAGCCGGATCAAAACCGTATCGTCCCGTATAACGCCCATAGATTGTCATGCCGCCTTTTCCACAGACAAACGAGAGCGTATGTCTTCCTCCCGAAAATTTTTCTTTCGGGAGCATAACCTCAAATCTTTCCCCGTATCCCAGCCGTCCGGTATTCCGATAGTTATATGGCTTTCCACCCTGAACCCCGTTGGAGAACAGGGCCCTTTCATCAGACGGGTCGTCTTCGGGCGAAATCATGGCGATCCGGTCATCATCCCAGTATATTTCGATCTGCGTTCCAAACATTTTTTCGTCCGTCACCTGAACAGCGTTCTTCCCTTCTCTTGCTCCCGCCTCAAGGATCAATGTGCCGGAATCCACAGCCTCTTTCAGAGTCAGGTCATACTGCAGTATGCCTTCCCCGCAGATACATACTGCGCATGCTCCATTTCCTTCCGTCATCGTCTGCACATAATCTCCATCTGCCCGTCTGAAGGAACCAGGCGGAATGATGATTCCTTCCTGCGCTTCGCTGTCTTCATCCGCTCCTTCAATAAACAGCTGCATATAATTTCTACAGAGAATCTCTTCACCGTCTTCCAGGTAGAAAAACACATATGCGCCTCTCATTTTTTCCGGTACAGTGAAAACAAAGTTCTCCTGCTTTTTTACAGAAAAAGCACTCTGACAGATCGGACGCTGTTCCTCCGCCAGCTCCTCCACATAGCGCCCCAGCATATCGATTCCGGTAACCGTAATATGAAGTACGGGATTCTTCCATTCCTTCCATGCAAAATGAGATGTGAACAGGCTGATCTCCATCATCTGACCCGGACGGACGTATTCGATCCGGTTGCAGTCCGGTATTACCATGTCCATATTATTCACCATATCGTACCCCAGGGGGTTCCTGTGATGATCCACGTATCCATAGTCCCGCTCATAACGTTCCGCTGTCATCGGTCCTGAATCTTCCATTTCGTGAGACGCCACATTCATCCGAAGATAGCCCGCGATCTTCTGGAACATCCTCAACTGCATGTCAATTCCGTTAATATGCAGAAATTCGCTGATCAGGACAGGCTTCCCGGTCTGCACTGCCTCTCCGACGCAATGGGGACCATGCGCATGATTGATATAATTATAAATCGATCCAGGATAACAGTCCTCCATCAGCTTTTCCCAGCGTTTTTTCGCCTCCCAGTGTTCTGATGGATAATAGTGGAAATCGTTGATCTCTCCCGCCTCCGTTTTCCCAAATCCGGAATTATCACAGACAAGCACATGCGGCCATGCTTTTTTAGCCCGGAAAGCCATGTCACGCAGGAAATGATAACGAAGTTCATTTTCCCACGGCGTACTCACATGACAGCCCTCCACTCCCCAGGATTCGTTGATCGTGGAGACGATCACAATACACGGATGGTTGTGAAGACGTTTCAGCATTCCGTCCAGTTCTCTGCGATAGGCCTCCTGCCAGCGCGGGTCTTCCGGCGTAGCGTAAAAATTTCCGGGGTGCTCCGTCCACACCAGAAGCCCTCTTTTGTCGCATTCTTCATACCAGAGCGGCTCATTCTCCTTGATATGCACGCGGGACAGATTATATCCATAGGCCATCGTCCGGTCGATATCATAACGGATCGATCCCCGTTTTCCTTCCCGGCCTTCTTCATCCAGGCACCGATAGGTATAAATGCCAAAAGCGTTGTAGCACTGATCCAGTACACCGATCACATAAAACGGTTTACCATTCAGATAGATATACTGATACTGCTCAAGCGGATCCGGATTCTCTTCCGGGCTATGTCCCGGAAGCCATCTGGTTTCCACTTTTCGCAGTCCGACATAGCTTTTTACCCGGTCAACCGTTTTTCCATTCGTTGTAAGCGCCGCCTCAGCCTGATACAGGCGGCCATTCCTGTATTCCCACAGCCTGGGATCGTCTATCAGGAACTTCCCCTTTCCGACACCTTTCTCCAACGGCAGTTCCATCTGATATATTCTGCCGGTTTCCGGCGCTGTCAGCTTCACTGACACACTGCCATCAGACACATTCTCCGTTTCTGTCTCTACTTCTACAACCGCGCGCATGCATGCTCCATCCGCAAATTCCAGCTGCGGCGTCAGTCTCAGGCTGGTCAGATGCGCCAAAGAGCGGGGTTCGATCCATACACTCTGCCAAATTCCCGGAGCGCTGGAAAACCAGAAAATCTGTTTTCCCATATTATGGGACAAAATATCATGAGGGAACCGGACTTTCACTGCGAGTGTATGAGAAGATCCGGGCTTCAGAAGCCCCAAATCAAATTCCAGATCACTGTATTCATCCACACGCATCCCCTGATATCTGCCATCCAGCCATACATACGTAACATTTGAGCTCGCACCGATATGCAAAACGATATGATCCCCTTCCGGAAAGCCTTCAGGTACGGTAAATCTTCTCCGATACCAGGCATATTCTCCTGTCAGGTGAAAGTTATTAAACTGTGTATTCATCTCATGAAGCGTTTTTCCGCAGGCCAGATGTTCTTCTCCGAATCCCATCAGAGAAGCCCAGGAAAACGGCACCCTGATATGACGATCATATTGAGGGGCCTCCGCCTCATACCAGTGTTCCTTTACGCCGATATCCTCCGGATCGAACTGAAACTGCCAGGTCCCGTTGAGAGACAGCCAGCCATGTTCGCTGCGGTCGAAAAGCGGATTGTTATATTCCTTCCTGGGTATATTCCCTGCGGTCTGCTCCTGCAGTACAATACAGACATCGTTCCCCTCCCCGGGTACGCAGCAGACTTCCTTTCCCGCAAACAGATACCCTTCCGCCGCCGCAATGACCCTGTGCTTTCCACGAGGTACACGTTCCAGCGTAAACCTTCCATCCTGTCCGCAAAGCGTAAAAAACTCATCAAATCCGGCCACATGCACGCCTGCTCCTGCGAGGGCTTCCCCTTTTTCATTCAGGACCCTCCCGTTCAACCGGCAGACCGGAGCTTCTCCATCCATCATGGCCCAATCCAGATAAGCATGGCAGGCTTCAAACCTTTCTTTCCAGGACAACGCTTTTACCATCATCCTGGCGTCCCCGCCGATTTCCGGTATCTGTGCTTCCAGCAGTCTCTGGCCATTCAGTCTGGCAGTATAATGCATACCGTCCCTTTCCAGCGAAAGACGCACCGGCATTTCCTTATTCCAGGGCGCTTTTGATACCACAAGCCACTTGGGCTGCCCGGCACTCATAAAGGATTCCCCGTTCTGACTGCCGGAATGAACACGCAGCTCGATCCATTCCTCTGTAGCCGCCAGAAGCACATATCTGCCAAAGGAACTGTCTCCTGCGTAGAATCCGACTGCGCATCCCGTACAGCCCTCATCCCAACCGGCAAATTCAGCTGCAACACAGCTTTTTTCCTGCAGCCATATACGGCTGAGCAGACAGTTCCCCTCATTCCACATATCATGCTCTGGAAGCGCAATATAGGAATCTCCACTATGATACGGCACTTCCAGACAGGGGGTCGTCATATTACAGAACTGCCATATCGACGGGTTTAATTTTTTATCTGTAAAATGATCCTGCAGCATATGATTCACCTCAACTCATATTTCACTCTTTTTACAAGAATCCTTGCTCCAAAGGAACCCGTTCCTGCGCGCCCGTACGGAAGCGGATCCGCTTCCATAACAGATACGACCCTGATCCCGTCGATCCATACGGTAAGCTGTCCTTCCCGGATTTCCATCCGAATCCGATAATCCTTCCATGTCTGTACCGGACACCGCTGACGCCACAGTTCCTTCCTGCCGAAATCCATCCTCCAGAGGAACATTTCATTTCCATCGAATCCCACAAAATATCCTCTGTATCCCGCCTGGATCTGCGCCGGATAGCTGGAGTCCTCGCTCACACGCAGGAAAAGGCCGGCAGGACATTCGCTGTCGAGTTCATAGAACAGCATATCCGCTTCAATGAATCCATCGGTATGGAACCGTTTTCCAAAACGGGATAAAACCTGGCCCCGTCGATCCATCTGCATGCCTTCCATACGATCGATACTGATATCCCCTTCTATCTGATCCGCTCTGTGACAAAGCTCCAGCCCCTCATATCTGCCGCTTTCAGGAACCAGCGCCGGGAACAGATCCACACATTCTAAAAGAATATCTCCTTCCTTTACGATTACGCCAAATTCCTGTGTTCCGCCGGAAAGACTGATGCGTCCTGCCTCCATTCTCCTCATGCATTCCATTCTGCCATATTCCGAACAGATGCTTCCTCCCGGAAATTCCCACAGGAGACAGGCATCCCCAAATGCCTGTACAAGCGCCTGGATATGATACTCCCCCGCCTGCTCTACATTGATCCGGAATCTGAGTTTATCTCCCCGATGCAGCTCCAGATACTTCCGGCTGTCCAGACCTGTATATACCTCCCCCCTGGATCCGGGCATGGCAAGCAGCGCATATACTTTGCCCGGGATATTATTGTAATGCAGCCGGTCTCCGGATTGCCCCACCTGACCATGGAAAGCGCAGAAGGAAGTCTTCTGTGCCCGCAGGGTCCCTATCGCTCCCTTTGCTTCCAGCGATCCCGCCGTTCCCTGCTGCATCAGATCAATCAGAAACCGGGTTTCCTCCGGCGCAAATTCTATGCGCACTGTATGCAGTACATCCGTACGGAAACCTTCAAACAGCGGTTTTTCCAGCAGACAGCTTCTTTCCTCCCCATTATGAAGCATAACGAAAAATCTTCCCCCCAGGCAGGATACTTCCATATATTCCTTTTCTCCCCGAAAGGCAAACAGCGCCGTCCCTTCTTCTCCGGGAATCAGAGTAACCTCTGCCGTACCGGTCTGCCCCATTTCTGCTGCCGAAAGGATTCTGCCTTCCTCAAGCCGGAACTTTCCTTTATCCTCTTCTCTATCTGCCCATCCATAGAAATCCGCTCTTTCCGGAGCCGGACACATCCCCTGGGAAGGACCGCTCACCGTCATCTCATCTCCCGGGAACAGCAGACGGTCCATGCGGGCATTACGGCCATTGCGCTTTCCTTCCCGGCTGACAGGATAGCTGTGATAAAAGATCCAGTAGCTGTCCAGATCCGGCCCGATTACGCTGGAGGAATGCCCAAGACTTCCCGTTTCATAATCGGAATTGACCAGCAGAGTTTTATTACGCGGAACTCGCCATGGCCCCATCGGTCCCTCTTCGCTTACCGCATAGTCGATCCTGTATCCGCGGGAAAGAAGATGATTTCCAGTCATGGTAATATAGTAACGGCCTCCGCGCTTAAATACACCGGGGCCTTCCGTCCAGTGTCCCATGGATGTTCCTGCCAGTTCCACGCCCTCATGCATTCTGCCGTCCCTTTCCATCCTGTGCGCACAGATCGAAGGATTCTCAGCATGAAAAAAATAAAGCTCCCCATCATCATCCGCAAACATGGAACCATCGATTGTCAGGCCCAGATTATCGGTGAGCCGTCTGAATGGCCCGACCGGACTATCTGATGTATACAGATAATGCCCTTCTCCCCTTGGAGAGGTGATCAGGTAAAAGGTTCCGTTAAAATAAAAGATTTCCGGAGCATACGCATGGCTCAGGATCGGATCATCGGATACTTTCCCCACGCAGCTCCATTTCACCAGATCCTCTGATTCCCATGCCAGGATCCCTTCTTCGCCTGCTGACGGATAGAGATAAAATCTTCCGTTAAACCGATAGACAAACGGATCCCCAACGCCTGCCTGACCTTTTTCCCCCTGTTTTGGAAGGCAGATCGGATTTTGATATTGCTTCATATCTAAAGTCCCTCCCTTAATATCCCCCGTAGTTTCCTGTTATCCAATTATCCAAAGGGGCTGCGCTTACGCGCAGCCCAACGAGCGTTTTACAAGTCGTCTTTTATGCTGTCGATCACGTTTGTCATTTCTTCTGCGATCTGAGCAACCGCTTCTTCTGCTGTAATCTCACCTGCCAGTGCAGACTGAATCGCCACTTCTTCAATATCACCTACCTGAGCCGATACATAAGGAACATCTGTATCAGCCAGCTGAGACGCCACCGCCAGATTCGCCTTTAAGGCATCATATACCGGATTTCCAAGCTCCAGGAAAATATCACGTTCATAATTGGAGGCCCTGCAGGGATCCATCTCAATAGGCGCTTTGATGTATTCCCCATCTTTGGATGTTACCAGTTCACAGAACTTGAACGCCATCTCCTGCTCCGGACTGCTTGCCGCGATAGACATCGCCCAGCCGCCCAGGCAGGGGCTTCCGCCAGGAACAAGACCGTATCCGATCTTTCCCTTGGTCGGGGAATCGTCCGCTTCACAATTCATATAAAGTCCGGGCCATTGCTCCATCATCGCTGCATTTCCCTGAGCGAAGTAAGTATTTCCCGTATCCCAGTCAAAAGTAATGCTTTCCTCAGGCGCACATTCCACAAGATCCAGCATGAACTGAAGCGCTTCCACACCGCTGCCGTCCGTAAATCCCGGTGTAAAGTCTTCATTGAGTTCCTTTCCTCCAAAATACCCCAGATGGTTAAACCAGGTAAATCGGCTGGAGCCTTTTGAGAGGACTCCGGAATAGCCATATTCTACAGGAGAATCCGGATTCATGGATTTTGTAAAGAACTGCGCCACCTCCAGCATCTCCTCCGGTGTTTCGGGAACGGTCAGATCACGGCCATATTTTTCTTTGAATGCAGCCTGCTGCTCCGGATCCTCAAATAAATCCTTCCGATAGAAAAATACCATGGAATCCGGCTTAAACGGAAACGCCACCTGCATTCCGTCATATCTGGAGTAAGTATCGTACATGCCGGTCAGGAAATCATCCACATCGTAGTTGGGGCTGGCAACCGTTTCAAGCATCTCTGTTATGTCTGTAAGCAGCCTGGCATGCGCGAACGAATGAATATAGGCAATCGGCATGCAGACAATATCAAACTGATTGCTGCTCAGTCCCATCTGCCCCTTCTCAAACAACTGATCCGGGAAAGACTGTACTTCAACTTCTCCACCCGTCATTTCTTTGAAAAGGGAAGCAAATATTTTAAATACCTTTTCATAATTTGCGCCGGAACAGGCCACGACAATCTTCTTTCCTTCATACATTCCCGGCTGCAGCGTTCCATCCAGATCCAGATTATCCAGCATGGGATAATCCGCCACCTTGGCGTCAGATGAGGAGGTATCCCCTTCTTCAGTAGCCGCTTCTGCCGAATCTCCTGCTGCAGTTTCAACCGTTTCCACACTCTCTGCCGAAGCGTCTCCCGCTCCGCTCTCCGGCTCTGTTGAAGCCGTGTTTCCGCATCCCGCTATCCCTCCAAGCATTGCGAGCGAAAGCAAAATCGCAAGAATCTTTCTTTTCATAAATAACCCTCCTTTTCTGTATGCAAATGTTCTGTCATCCCCGGGTTCTTCTGCCAGAGCATCTGCGTTGTGCATTTTATATGAAGGCAGGAAAACCTACCCCTTCACCGCTCCTGCTGTAAATCCCTTTACGATATACTTCTGCATCGTCAGAGACAGAATAATGGCCGGAACCATTGACAGCGTGCCTGCCGCCGCAATAGAACCAAAGGGCGTATCTCTGTCTCGTTGAATCATACTGTTGATCGCGATCGGCAGCGTTTTTGAGGTATCCTTAAAGGTCAGCGTCAATGCAAGTCCAAATTCATTCCACGCTCCAATAAAGCACAAAATCGCTACTACTGAAATACTCGGAAGAACAAGCGGAAGCGCAATCGCCCAGTACATCCGATAACTGGAGCATCCGTCTATGCTTGCCGACTCATAAATTTCCCGTGGGATTTCTTCATAAAACCCAAGGAATAGCCAGACTGACATGGGCAGACTAAAGGTGCAATATGCCACAACAAGCCCCATCCTGTTATCCAGAAGGCCGATATTCAGATAAATAATATACAGTGGAATTGTATAGAGCAATCCCGGGATCATCCGAATAATATAAATTCCCAGTGAAACAGCCTTATTCCCCCGAAAGCTGAAACGTGTCAGTCCGAATCCGGCCATAGACGCAACCACCACGCACAGCAGGGTTGTGAGCACGGCGATCACGGCGCTGTTCAGAAGGTAAACCGGAAATTGAGTATTGCGGAAAATCTCCAGATAATTTTCCATTGTTACTCTTGTCGGAACATACTGGGGTACCGTAGTCAGTATATCCTCTTTATACTTGACGGACATGGTTACGCACCAGTAGATTGGAAAGATGAAAAAGAAGCTACAGATACACAGGCCGATAAAAATTGCTGCCTGTATCAAATTTTTTCTTTTAAAACGTCTGGTTTTCACGCTGTCCCTCCTCTCAGTCGTTCCGCTTTCTCATAATCATCATGGTTACGACAGCCACAATAGAAACAACCACGAAGAAAATAAATGCTCCTGCCGATCCTTCTCCCACATTGTTATAACGGAAGGCCGTTTTATAGATAGTCGTACCTATCGTTTCCGTAGACGCTCCCGGCGCCCCGTTTGTCAGCTGCATTACGGCGTCAAACGCGCGAAGCGCATCACTGATGCGGATAGATACCACAAGAGCTATAAAGTTCCGGATGGTAGGAAGCGTTATACTGAAAAAAATTCTGACTCCGGAGGCTCCATCCACCCGTGCTGCTTCAATCATCTCGCTGGAAACCGTCTTCAACGCCGCCTGAAATACCAAAACGCAAAACGGAGTTGCCATCCAGATTTCTACAATAATAATGGCTATCTTCGCGTAAAACGTCTCTCCCAGCCAGTTAAACTGAGGAAGGCCAAGGAGATCAAGGGTATTGTTGACCACGCCATATACCGGATAAAACATCAGCTTCCATACCGTTGCCGACACCACTGCTGCCACCATCATGGGAATGATCAGGAGTGTTTTAAACGGAGCCGCAAAACGATTGGAATGTTCACTGTTCAGCATGGAAGCGATCAGCAGTCCCAATACGGTTTCGATCACTACTACCACCAGCGCAAACGTCAGCGTCCATTGAATCGAGTCAAGGAAATTTTGATTTGTCAGCATGGAAACATAATTTTCCAGTCCTACAAAATGTCTCGTACTGGGCGGCATCGCAAGATTGTAGGATTGAAAGCTCAAATAAAAGGAATATCCAATCGGGATAACAGAAATTGCAATCAGCATCAGTACGGCAGGCGCCAAAAAGACGACTGGCGCAATTTTCTCGGAAAACGGCTTCTTGAATTTTGTTCTTTTTTTCACAGCTGTTTTGCTCATTTTCATCACTCTCCCCTTTCTCTTTTCCTTTCATCCGTAAAATGATTATAACATTTCGTTTTTATTAAATATATATTATATATAGTATAAAAATCGCATAATTTTATACATTCTAATATCTGCTCTATTCTTTCTCTTTATTTTCTTGATGATTTTCTAATATATTTTTATACATTTTTTTAAAATTTGTGTTTATTTTGCCAATTCTCCATTTCTGATTGACAGAAAAAAATAGACATTATAAAATGCAGATAAGTTCCGGAAACTTAAAAAAGAAGGAGACTGAAAATGTCATTCAAAACAATCCATACCGGAAATATGTCCAGCATCATCCAGCTCAATGACTCAGCCTTCCTGCGTCTGGGTAATCTTCCCATTCGGGATCAATGCAATACCGGAATTCTGGTTACAACGGATGGCATCATCCTGATTGATTTTCCACAGCAGGATCCAGCAGATGAAATTCTTTTAGAAACAGAATCTCTTTTCCGCCAAAAAGTGACTCATATCTTTTTTACACACGCTCATGGGGATCATCGAAATGGCCTGGCAGGCCTTACCAGAGAAGATATTCTTCTGCTCTGTTCTGAAGCTGGAGCGAAAGAATTAACGAACTGTTATCCAGGACTTTCTTCCCAGATTCGGGCTCTGAACAATGGAGAATCTGTAATGGCAGGTGGGCTGCATTTTTACATAGATATCCCCTTGAGGCTTCCCGCACATTCTCCATGGGATATGCTGATCTCCTGTGAAGAATATCAGCTTCTTTTTATGGGGGACTTCTTAAATCCACCGGATACTCTTTACTTCCATTCCAGCAACTATCAAAACTGGATCCGCTCTTTATCCGCCATGTGGGATTCTTTTAACGGCAGGCTTCTGATTCCCGGACACGGCCTGCCCTGGACAGCCGCGGAAGCCTCCGTTTCTTTCAAGTACATCGTCAGTCTCGGGAAAATATTTGAAGCGCTGCTGAAAAAAGGAATGGATGGAAATTCCCTTTCAGATTTGTCCGATCTGTTCCAACTTCTTCCGCAGGAAAAAGAGCGGCTTTCTTCTATGGGACGTCTTGCGGGGGAACATATGTTGCGTCAACTCAAGGAAATCACACAAGTCTATACACAATAACTCTGATTTCCATTTCTGCCGGAAAAATGTGATTTTTCACATCCTTCCTTACCGTAATTCCCCGTCAGAGCCGTTTTTATTCAGGCCCTGGCGTTCGCCGGGCTGAATTCGCCGCACCGAAAAAAGGCGGCCGAAACGGCCGCCCTGAAAAAACAGGCTTGACTTTTAATTTGCAGGCTGTATATCATTTTTTCCGCAGTCCCAGGAAGTCCCTGACCATCGCTTCCATCTCACCCTTTTCACATTCCGCCGTATGAAGCACAGGCGCGGTGCGCAGCTCTTCCACCGCCGCAGGAACCTTCACATTTGCAATTCTGGAAAGCTCGTCCACAAGAGCGAAGTCATCCCAGGTTACTTCTCCGTATCCGGGATCAATGGCCGTCATCACGCTTCTGGCGAATTTAAAGGGGCTCGCCGTGGAAGCGATTACCGCTGGCGTCCTGTCTCCCGTCTCCTCCTGATAGCGGTCATACACCGCGGCAGCCACCGCCGTGTGGGTATCGATCACATATCCCGTATCCTCATAAAGGGAGCGGATCTTATCAAAGGTTTCCTGTTCCTCGGCATAGCCGCCGTAAAAATCGGAAAGCCTCTCTCTCATTTCTTCCGTGATCTCATAGCTTCCATCCTCGGCAAGCTGGCGCATCAGCTGTGCCGTTCTCTCCGGATCATCTCCTGAAATGCGGTAAATCAGCCGCTCCAGATTGCTGGAAATCAGGATATCCATAGAAGGGGAACTGGTCAGAATAAACTCCCTGTTTTTATCGTATTCTCCCGTGGAAAAGAAATCAAAAAGCACCCTGTTTTCATTGGAGGCGCAGATCAGCTTTCCGATGGGAAGGCCCATCAGCTTCGCATAATAAGCGGCGAGGATATTCCCGAAGTTTCCGGTGGGAACCACCACGTTGATCCGCTCTCCGTCCCCAATCCTTCCTTCCGCCAAAAGCCGGGCATACGCATATACATAGTAGACGATCTGCGGAACCAGACGACCGATGTTGATGGAGTTGGCAGAAGAAAACTGGTATCCCGCCCGCGCCAGCTCTTCTTCCAGTCTGCGGTCGGAGAACAGTTTCTTCACGCCGGTCTGGGCATCGTCAAAGTTTCCGTGGATGCCCACAACCAGAACATTGTCTCCCTTCTGGGTGACCATCTGCCTCTCCTGAATGGGACTGACGCCGTTTTTGGGGTAAAAAACGATGATCTTCGTTCCCGGCACGTCCGCAAAACCGGCCATGGCCGCCTTTCCCGTATCACCGGAGGTAGCTGTGAGAATCACGATTTCCCGGTCCACATGGTTCTTCTTTGCCGCCGTAATCATCAGATAGGGCAGGATGGAAAGAGCCATATCCTTAAAAGCGATGGTCTTTCCATGGAACAGCTCCAGAAACCACACGCCCTCTGCCTCCACGAGAGGCGCGATTACCTCCGTGTCAAACTTCTCATCATAAGCGCCCTCGATGCAGCTTTTCAGCTCCTCCTCCGTAAAATCGGTGAGAAAAAGCTTCATCACCTCATAGGCGACTTCCCCATAGCTCATCTGTCCAAGCTCGCGGGGCGTTTTGTCCAGAGCCGGAATCCGCTCCGGCACAAACAGGCCGCCATCCTCAGAAAGTCCCTTCAGGATCGCCTCCGATGCGGTGGCCGTTCTGCTGCTTCTGGTGCTTTTGTATAATAGTCCCATGAATCTCCCATACCTTTCCAAACTGTTTTTTCTGCAAAACCGTTCTCAGTATAGCATACTATTTCTCACAGGGCAATTGTTTCCCGCATTATTTTCCGTTTCCTGCGCACTTTTGTTTTCCTGACAAGGACACGCCGAACTCCGCCGTCTGACCGAGCCTCAGCCATAAAATTCATGTCCGCCATAGGCAAAAAGCCAGGTCAGGCTGCTGTCAAACCAGCGCATGCTCTCTCCTGAGGCCGCGCTTCTTGCCGCGAAATAGAGAGCCCCCTGAGAAATATCCTCGCCGTAAACGGCACGTTCCACTGCCCTTCTGGTTTCGTCGCTCACCGTCACCCGGTCGATGCGGCCATCGCTCACCGGCGAAAACTGATACACGCCGTAATCCTGCTGATAGACCACCTCACGGACCGTATCGGGAAACAGAGGGCTGTCCACCCGGTTCAGCACCACGTTTGCCACCAGGAGCTTTCCGTTCTCATCCTCCCCGCCGGCCTCCGCCTCCACGATCCTCAGAAGGGTATCGTAATCCGCTTCGCTCAGTTCATAGGCCGGACTCTTCTGAAGGATCTCGTATTCCACAACCCGTTTTTCCGAAACAATTTCCTCTACGGTCTCCCGAAAGCTTGTCTCCTGTACGTCGATGATTTCCCGCATCCGGGAGGCGCGCACCGCTGCCCTTGCCGCCGCCTGATTAAAGGCGCTTCCTCCCACGCAGATCCAGGCAGCCGCCGCCACCATGGAAGACATCAGAAGCAGCAGGCCATATTTTTCATAACCGGCAGCCGTACCGGCGGCTCTTTTCCTTAACGTTCTGACAGACATATGTTCTTTCACCAGACCTTTCTGTCGCCGCAGCCGGAACACTTCGCGCGTGCGCTCCGCAGGCGGCGTCATAATCACTGTAACGATTCTGTAAAATATTCTTCATACTCTTTTCATATTTTATACAGAAGGTCTGGAAAATATATCTGTCTGCGGACAAATTGGGGACCGAGCATGCGCTTTCTCCGCTTCTGCGGAAAGATTCGGTTCCAGAAAAGCCCGTACTTCCGGCATTTCCGGCGTTTTTCTTCTTATGTGTCCGCACCGGAAAAAAGGACCGCATATTCTTACGGCAAATGCCGGGAAATGCGGTCCTTCGACTTATTCTGATTTTTCAGCTTTCTCTGTCCATTTTTCCAGATGACGTCTTCAGCCGCCTCTCTCAAAACGGCTTTCCGGCCAGGATCTCCTTATAGTCCTGCAGATTCTTCTGCAGAAGCGCCGGGGTGTCCAGCCCGTAAGGGCACTTGCTCTTACACTGTCCGCAGTGCAGGCAGTTTTCGATCTGCATCATCTTCTTCTGCGCCTCCGGCGTCAGATGGGCTGCGGAAGGCGAGCGGCGGATCATCTGGGACATCCTCGCACAGTTATTGATCTCAATCCCTGCGGGACACGGCATGCAGTAGCCGCAGCCGCGGCAGAATTCTCCCTGAAGCTCCTGTCTGTCCTTCTCAATCACCGCCTGAAGCTCTTCGGTCAGGGCGGGCGGATTGTCCACATAGCTTAAGAATTCATCCAGCTCGCTCTCCCTCTGGATGCCCCAGATGGGCAGCACATTTAAAAACTGCGAAAGCCAGGCATAGCAGGCTGAAGAGTTGTTGAGCAGGCCGCCGGACAGCGCCTTCATGGCGATGAAGCCCATGTCCGCCGCCCGGCATTTTTCCACCAGCTCCAGCTCCTGTTCTCCGGAAAGGTAGCTGAAGGGGAACTGCAGCGTCTCATAAAGTCCGCTGTCAATCGTCTCGTGCGCGACGGAAAGGCGGTGGTTCGTGATTCCGATGTGACGGATCTTTCCCTGGGCCTTCGCCTCCAGCATGCACTCATACAGGCCGCTTCCATCTCCGGGCTTCGGACAGAAGTCCGGATTGTGGAACTGATAAATGTCCACATAATCCCGTTTCAGCTTCGAAAGCGAAGTTTTCAGATCCTTCCAGAAGCCTTCCGGCGTTTTGGATGCGGTTTTGGTCGCCAGAAAAATTCCGTCCCAGCTTCCGCCGAAGGCTTCTCCCAGCTTTTCTTCACTGTCCGTATAGGCCCGCGCCGTATCAAAGAAATTGATTCCGTTTTCCCGCGCCTTTCTCAAAAGCCTCACCGCCTCTTCCACGCCGACTCTCTGAACCGGCAGGCAGCCGAAGCCGTTTTTATTTACCGTAATCTGTGTCTTCCCTAATGTGATATCTGCCATTGTAATCTCCTTTCTGGTCAGCGGGAACCGGCCGCCTGTGCGGCCGCTGCCCGGACGGAAACCTTCTCCGGAACCACGATCACCTTCTTCGGACATTTTTCCGCGCAGATGCCGCAGCCCGTACATTTGCTCTGGTCAATGGTGGCGTTAAAGTTCTCCACATGGACCGCCCCGGCCGGGCAGTTCTTTTCACAGATGCCGCAGCCGATACAGCCCGCGCGGCAGTCCTTCATGGTGATGGGACCCCTGTTGCCGGAGCTGCAGGCCACCGCGTATTTTGCGGAATAGGGGATCAGGGTGATCAGGTTTTTCGGGCAGACAGAAATACATTTTCCGCAGGCCTTACATGCTTCCCTATCCACCTGCGCCACGCCGTTAAATACGTGGATGGCGTCAAAGGGGCATACCTCTACGCAGCTTCCATAGCCCAGGCAGCCGAAGTTGCAGGATTTGGCTCCCCCGTTCGGCACAAAGGACAGCATCCGGCAGTCCTGAATGCCGTTGTATTCATAATCCAGCTTCACCTGATCGCGGGTGCCCCGGCACTGGACGAAAGCCACCATGCGCTCGCTCTCTTCCGCCTCTACGCCCATGACCGCGGCGATCTTCTTCCCCACCTCAGCGCCGCCCACGGGGCAGGCGTTTGTGGGCGCCTCTCCGGCGGCGATGGCCGCAGCCAGCCCCGCGCAGCCCGGATAGCCGCAGCCGCCACAGTTGTTTCCCGGAAGCAGTTCCAGCACCGCTTCCTCCTTTTCATTGGTCTGAACCCGCAGCCAGATGGCCGCGCCGCCCAGAAACAGGCCGATGAAGAGGCCGATGCCGCCCACCAGGGCGGTCGCTGTTATCATTCCTGAAATCATACGCTTCTCCTCCTCTACAGCAGGCCCGAAAATCCGCAGAAGGCAATGGCCATCAGTCCGGCTGTCACCATGACGATGGGCATGCCCCGGAAGGGCTTCGGGATATCATTGTAGGCCATCTTTTCCCGGATACCCGCCAGGATGATGATGGAAATAGTAAAGCCCAGGGCAGTGGCAAAGCCTTTCACCGTTCCCGCCAGAATCCCATAGTTTTCCTGCACGTTTGTGAGGGCCACGCCCAGTACCGCGCAGTTGGTGGTAATTAACGGCAGGTAAACGCCCAGCGCTTCATACAGGGATACCATGTATTTCTTCAGCACCATTTCCACGAACTGCACCAGCGCCGCGATCACCAGGATGAACACGATGGTCTGCAGGTAGGTGATGTCCAGGGGTACCAGCACGAATTTATAGATCACGCCCGCCACCGCGCTGGAAAGCGTAATGACGAAAATCACCGCCGTTCCCATGCCCGCGGCCGTCTCCACCTTCTTTGACACGCCGAGGAAGGGACACAGCCCGAGGAACTGGCTCAAAACCACGTTGCTGACCAACGCGGAGCTGATCAGGATCAGAAGCAGATCTTTTACTTCTGCGAACATTATGCATTCCTCCCTTCTGCCTGTCCGGCGGGTACTTTGCCGGACATTCCGGCGGATACTCCGTCGGTCCCTTCAGCCGACCGCTGCGCACAGCCCTTTTCGCCGCAGTTTAAGCAGTCGGAGCCACAGCCGGAACCGAAACGGGACATATCCTTTCCCTTCTTTTCTCCGTTCATCTTCACCCAGTTCTGCAGGGCGGTCAGGCAGGCCAGGACGAAAAACGCGCCCGGCGCCATGACGAAGATGGAAATGGGAACGAAGGAATCGGGCATGACGTGGAACCCGAAAACGGCGCCACTTCCCAGCAGCTCTCTTACCGCGCCGATGCAGGTCAGAGCCAGGGAAAAGCCCAGTCCCATGCCGATGCCGTCAAACAGGGAGGGAATGGGGGGATTTTTGGAAGCATAGCTCTCCGCACGCCCAAGGATGATACAGTTTACAACGATCAGTGGGATGTAGATTCCCAGCGAGTCATTCAGCGCAGGAACATAGGCCTGCAGCAGAAGCTGCACCACGGTGACGAAGCTGGCCACGATCACGATAAAGGCCGGAATACGCACCTTATCCGGAATGATCTTCCGAAGGGCGGAGATCATCAGGTTGCTCAGCGCGAGAACCACGGTGGTGGAAAGTCCCATACCAAGGCCGTTCATGGCCGAGGTTGTCACCGCCAGCGTAGGGCACATGCCCAGGGTGAGCACAAAGGTGGGATTTTCTTTGATGATGCCGTTGTACAGGCGTTCAGTCACTTTATTCATCGACGCTTCCTCCTTCCTGTGCCGCTCCGGTCTGCTGCATCAGTTCTGTCTGAAAATAGTACCGTCCGGCATTCACGCCGTCCACCACGGCACTGGTGGTAATGGTTGCGCTGCTGATGGCGTCGATCTCATTGTCAGCCGAAGCGCCGCTCTTCGTATAGACGAAGCTGTCCGCCTTCTTTCCCGCGAACTGGGGAACCAGAACCTCTTCTGCCCGCATGCCCAGGCCTGCCGTCTCCGAGATGGAGAGAATGGACATACCGTTTAAGGTGCCGTCATTTTGTACGCCGATGGTGAACTGAATGTCACCGGAATATCCTTCATGGGTGGTCACGGTGATCACATAGCCGAGCAGATTTCCATCCGCATCACAGGCAGCCGCGTATTCATCGATGCTGCAGCCGGTAAAACCGCCCGCATCCAGCACGGTCTGCGCCGCCTGTGTGTCAAAATTTTCCGCGTCCGTAAAGGAAACCGCATCCGCAAACACCTCCTGGCGCGCCTCTGTCTTCGCCTTCTCTTCCTGTGCCGCGATGGGCTCCTTGGTGAGCTGATAAACCGCTCCCAGGATCAGGCCTGCGATCAGGGTGATCGCAAACAGAATGGCAGCGTCCTTCAGCATACTTCTGATCATACTGTTCTTATCTTCTGCGTTCAGAGTGTTATCCATGGTTTTCCTGTTTTCCGCATTGCTCATGCGCGCTCCCCTCCTTTCCCGAAGGCCTTCGGAAGAGTCACCCGTTCGATCAGGGGAACCAGAATATTGCCCAGGATGATCGCATAGGAAACGCCTTCGGCGCTTGCGCCGAACACCCGGAAGATTCCCGTCATCACGCCGAGGAAAATGCCGTATATGTACTGTCCCTTCTTCGTCACGGGCCTGGTCACATAGTCCGTCGCCATGAAGAAGGCGCCGAGCATCAGGCCGCCGCCCGCGAGCTGCGCCGAAAGGTAATACCGGTCAAGCCCGTGGCCGCCGAACAGGGCCATGAAAATCAGGAAGGAAACGATATAGGTTCCCGGAATCCGCAGATCGATGATCTCCAGCCAGATCAAAAGGCAGGCTCCCAGAACAATGCAGAGCATGGAGGTTTCTCCGATCGTACCCGCTTCGGTACCCACCACCATGTTGAACACATTCACGCTCTCTCCCGCACGCAGAGAGGCGAGGGGGGTCGCTCCCGTATAGGCATCGCAGTCAAAATTGGTCATGATGGATGCGAAGGAAATCAGCAGAAAGCACCTTGCTCCCAGCGCCGGGTTCATGAAGTTCTGCCCCAGGCCGCCGAACAGCATCTTTACCACCAGGATGGCGAATACGCCGCCGATCACGCCAATCCACCACGGCACGCTCACCGGCAGGTTCAGGGCAAGAAGAAGCCCCGTTACCACAGCGGACAGATCCCAGATGGTCACCTCTTTTTTCATCAGCTTCTCATAGATCAGTTCCGTCAGCACCGTGCTGGCTATGGTCACAGCGATGATCAGCGCCGCACGGATTCCGAAATTCCAGATGCCGAAAATGGCCGCAGGCATAAGCGCCACAATCACCGCCAGCATAATTTTGTCCGTGGACATCTTATCCCGGATATGCGGGTTGGATGATACCTTCATCAGTTCGCTCATCCCTTACTTCCTCCCTTCACTTTTTTCCGGTCCGCCAGAATCATCCGGCGCATGGACTTGATCGCCTGGGTCAGCTGGCGCTTCGCCGGGCAGACATAACTGCAGCAGCCGCATTCGCAGCATTCCATTCCGTCCCTCTTCACAAAAGCTTCCGTATCGTAATGCTGTGCACAGGTGGCAAGCAGCGTGGGCACCAGCCGGGACGGGCAGGCCTCCACACAGCGCCCGCAGTTGATACAGGCAGAGGGCTGTCCCACCTCATCCTTTGACAGACACAGAAGGGCGGACGCCGTTTTCGTGGTGGGAACATCCAGATCGAAAATGCCGAAGCCCATCATGGGGCCTCCGGAAACGATCCTGGCCGGCTCCGCCACAAAGCCTCCCGCCTCGTCGATCAGCTCATGATAATTGGTTCCGATCCGGACCTGGAAATTCTGCGGGTCCATGACCGCATCCCCCGTCACCGTAACGATTCTGGTAATCAAAGGCTTTCCTTCCCGCACTGCCCGGTTCACCGCCACAATGGTGTCCACGTTGTCCACGATGCAGCCCGCGTCAGCAGGAAGCTGGGAGGAATTGATCGCCCGGCCCGTCACCGCATAGATGAGCTGCCGCTCGGAGCCCTGGGGATATTTGGTCTGAAGCTTTGCCACTGAAATACGCTCTTCTCCCTGTGCTTTTTCCTTCAGGATGCGGATGCAGTCCGGCTTGTTGTCCTCCACCGCCAGAATTCCCTTCGCCTTCGGGAACAGCGACAGAATCACCTTCAGCCCGTCGATCAGCTTTTCCGGCTCCTCGATCATCCTCCGGTAATCGGATGTCAGATAAGGCTCGCATTCCGCACAGTTCGCAATCACATACTCAATCGCATCAGGATCCTTCGGAGCCAGCTTCACATGGGTGGGGAAGCCTGCACCTCCCATGCCGACCACGCCGCCCTCTTTGATCAGCTTCAGAATTTCTTCCCTGGTCAGCCGTTCAAGAGGCTTCACAGAAGGGTATTCCACCTCCTCATACTGCCTGTCGTTCTCCACCACAATGCTCATCACGTTGTCGCCTGTGACCACCCGTCTGGGCTCTATGGCCTTCACCGTGCCGGAGACGCTGCTGAAGATGGGCACCGACATGTAACCGTCCGCTTCCGCCAGCTTCTGGCCGGTCAGGACCCGGTCTCCCTTCTTCACAATGGGCTTTGCCGGAGCGCCGATATGCTGCGACAGCGGATATACCAGATCTCCCTTGGGAAGAACCGTTTTGATGGGCTTGTCTTTGGAAAGGTCTTTCCCATCGTATGGGTGAACGCCGCCCATGAAAGTCAACTTCGCCTTCGCCATATACTTCTCTCTTTCCTTTCTTTTTTCTGCATTCTTTTTGCGAAAAAAACCGCTCCGGAAACGGTTTCTCCGGAACAGGATTTTTACAAATGATACAGATTATCACTATGATACCTTAAATTTCCCAAAAAAACTACAGAAAACATAAAATTTGTGATATATTGTGAATATGAAAACACAGAAAGAACCAATCCCGGAACAACTGAAAAACCTGGCTGAATCCTGTTTGGGAGACCTTTCCGACGTTGTTTTTTTCGACATTGAAACCACGGGTCTTTCCAATAAAACGGCCTTTGTTTATCTGATCGGCGCCGCTTTTCTGGAAGGCGGCAGCTTTGTGCTTCACCAGTACCTGGCGGAGGACCTGTCCGCAGAAGAAGCCATTCTGAAGGCCTTCTCGGAATGCACGAAAGGGAAAAAGAAGTTGATCCACTTCAACGGTTCCACCTTTGACCTTCCCTTTCTTCAGGCACGATACAAAAAGTACGGTCTGGACTGCTCCGCATCCTCCATGGAGCAGACAGATCTGTACCGCAGAATCAGCCCGTTAAAAAATGTGCTTAAGCTTCCCAACTGCAAACTGAAGACTCTGGAGGAATTTCTCGGCAATCATCGGAAGGATCCCTTCACGGGCGGCGAGCTGATCGAGCTGTACCATGTTTACCGGCGAGAAAGGGACGAACGGCTCCTGAAGGTCCTTCTTCTTCATAACGCGGAGGATATTCTCGGCATGCTCTCCATCCTTTCCATGCTGGCCTATCCGGCTCTTTCCGAAGCCCAGGCCCTGCCGCAGGAAGCGGAGATATCCCCCTGTACAGACTATGCGGGAAAGGCGCAAAAAGAACTGCTTCTTCCCGTTCATTTTGTCCTGTCCCTTCCACAGCCCCTGGCTCTAAATGCTGACGGTATTTTCTTTTCCGGGAGCGGCCTGACAGGACTGCTTAAGGTACCCGTTTTCTGCGGAGAGCTGAAATACTTTTATCCGGACTATAAAAATTATTCCTATCTGCCGGACGAGGACTGCGCCATCCACAAATCCGTGGCCATCTACGTGGACAAGGCACACCGGGTTCCTGCACGGCCGGAAACCTGCTATACCAGAAAGACCGGAGAGTTTCTTCCGCTCTTTCTTCCCGGCAGCAGCAGGGAACACGCGCCCGAGGAGGCTCTGTTTGCTCCCCTCTTTTTCCGGCAGACTCCGGGAATACAGTCTCCGGGCAGGCAGCCCTCCGGCGGACAGGCATCCAGCGGTCAGCGTTCCAGCAGACAGACGGCTTCCCACTCTGCTTTCCGGGAAGGATTTTTTGAAGCCGGGGACGCTTTTCTGAAAAATCCTTCTTTGCTGTCCGCCTATGCAGTGCACCTTCTTGCGCATCTGTTGAAATCATGATGCCATACCTGCCGCTTGACTGCATCTTTCCTGCCGGGCGGATTCCTGCCTTTCACTCTTAAGAAATGTGCATCCGGCAGGCGCACCACGTTAAAAAGGGATACGGTATCAAAACCGTATCCCTTCTATTTTCAGTTCTACTATTACGCTCTACGCCTTATTCAGCGTCGTCTCCCTGCTGCGCGATCACCGCATCAATATCTACGGGAACCACATCAGAATCTGCTTCCTTCTCAGCGGGCTCTTCCTTCGCTTCCTTGGGCTCATTCAGCAGAGCCTTAATGCTCAGGCTGATCTTCTTATCCGCTTCATTGAAGTCAACCACCTTCGCGGTGATCTCCTGACCGGTCTTGAGAACATCTGACGGCTTATCCACATGCTCCTTCGCGATCTGAGATACATGAAGCAGAGCGTCCACGCCGGGCTCCAGCTCGATGAAAGCGCCGAAGTCGGTCATTCTTGCAACCTTTCCGGTCACAACGTTGCCTACCGCATACTTCTCAGCCGCATTTCTCCAGGGATTTGCATCCTCGAACTTCATGGTGAGAGCGATTTTGGTTCCGTTGATATCCTTGATCTGAACCTTCACCTTGTCGCCAACCTTGAATACCTTTCTGGGATGCTCAATTCTGCCCCAGGACATCTCGGAAATATGAAGCAGTCCATCCGCTCCTCCCAGATCGATGAAGGCACCGAAGTCGGTTACATTCTTGACAACGCCTTCCACCATATCTCCTACATGGATTCTCTCCAGAAGTTCCTTCTGCATCTCAGCCTTTCTCGCAAGGATGAGCTGCTTACGGTCGCCAATATATCTTCTTCTCTTCGGATTGTACTCGCTGATCACGAATTCAATCTCCTGTCCCGCATACTTGCCGAGATCCTTCTCGTAAGTGTCGGAAACCAGGCTGGCGGGAATGAAAATTCTTACCTCGTCCACGATAACGCTCAGGCCGCCTTCCAGCACCTGGGTAACCTTCGCCTTCAGAACCTCGTGATTGTTATAAGCCTCTTCGATTCTCTTGTTTCCTCTGTCGGCCGCCAGACGCTTATAGGAAAGGATAACCTGTCCATCTCCGTCATTGACCTTCAGAACCTTGACTTCCATCTTGTCACCAGGCTTAACGACCGTCGTCATATCAACGCTTGAATCGTTAGTGTACTCATTTCTGGTAAGAACTCCGTCAGACTTGTATCCAATGTTAAGGATCACTTCTTCAGGCTTCACGTCAATGACTGTGCCTTCCACAACCTCACCGGCGTGTATTGTTTTTAATGACTCCTCCAACATTTGTTCAAAAGTTAACTCTGACATAATTTTGAACCTCCTCGATTAATTTATTCGGGGTAGACGCTCCGGCTGTAATACCTACCAGGCGGACAGCTTCCGGCAGTTCTAAATGCAAGTCATCCAGTGTCTGTATCAAACAGGTGTGAGCACATTCCCTGGAACAGATCTCGTACAGCTTCCTGGTATTGGAACTGTGCTTTCCACCGATCACTATCATAGCATCGACCTTAGCTGCAATATCCTTTGCCTCAGTTTGTCTCTCCTCAGTTGCGTTACAGATAGTATTCACAACACTAATATCATAACCTCTTTTTTGAAAAATTTCAACTAATTCTTGAAATTTATTGTAGTTAAATGTCGTCTGCGACACAATACACAGTTTTTCTCCCTCTTTCGAAGAGAATTGAGCGGCCTCTTCCTCCGATTCAACCACTACCGCAGGAGTCACCGACCAGCCCATGATCCCTTCCACCTCAGGGTGTCCTGCGTTTCCGATGATGACGATTTTCTTTCCTTCCGTGCTTTCCTTCTCCACGATTCTGTGGATCCGCTTCACAAACGGACAGGTGGCATCGATGCAGGAGAGGCCCTTCTTTTCAATCTTTTCCTGAATCCGCTTCGGCACGCCGTGGGAGCGGATGATCACCGTCCCCTCTGTAAGCGCGTCCAGGGCTCCTTCTGATTCCAGCACCCGGACACCTCTGTTTTCCAGATCCTGTACCACAATCTCATTGTGAATGATCGGCCCGTAGGTGTAGATGGGCTTTGCAGAGGGCTGACCTGCCGGGGCAGGGTCTGCCCCGGCGGCCTTCGCCGCCGCTTCGATCTGCTCATATACCTGATCCACGGCGCGCTTCACTCCAAAACAGAAGCCCGCGCTCTTTGCAAGAATTACTTCCATAATTATATGCAGCCTTTCTGCCTGCAGATGGAAAGCACCGCTTCCACCGCCTGGTCAATGGTCATATCCGAAGTATCCAGATGCACCGCGTCCTCCGCTTCCCGAAGCGGAGAAATCTCCCGGTTTCTGTCATCCTCGTCCCGTTTGATAATCTTTGCTTCTACACTTTCCAGCGTTTCCGGGGTGTCTCCCTTTGCGGTAAGCTCATCGAATCTTCTCTTCGCCCGCACTGCCGTACTGGCCGTGAGAAAAATCTTCACATCTGCATCCGGAAGGATACAGGTTCCGATGTCCCGTCCGTCCATGAGGACATTATTCTGAGCGGCAAGACTTCTCTGCAGATCCAGAAGCTTTGCCCGCACCGCGGGAACTGCAGAAGCTGCGGAAGACATTCTTGTCACCTCATCGGTACGGATCAGGCCGTTCACATTTTCTCCGTTCAGGCTGACAACCTGCTCTCCGTCCTGATAGGTGATGGACACATCCGCTCCCACACACCGTTCTGCGATCGCTTCCTTCTCCTCCGGCTTCACACCCTGCCGGATCAGGTACAGAGCGATGGCCCGGTACATGGCTCCGGTATCCACATAAATAAAACCCAGCTTTTCGGCCGCTCTGCGGGCGACGGTACTTTTTCCCGCACCTGCCGGTCCGTCAATTGCGATATTGATGCTCATGACTGTCTCCATTTCTTTTCTTCATTCACCGAAAAAAGCGGAATGAATGACAATTCCGCTTTTCTCTTTTTCTATTTGATTATATCCGAATTCCTTTTTTTGTGCAATTCCCGATTTTCCCGGAGATTGTCTGCCTTATAATACCAGAAACGAAGAGGCCAGGCAAGGGAACGACTTATACGGATACGGGCGGGGCGGCGTATACGCCTTCTAGCCCGCCACGAACGCCTGCATCGCCAGATAAATATTCAGGGCGGAGGCAGCTCCCAGCAGAAGCGCGGCCCAGTTCAGGATGAGAAAGCAGACTCTCACGGCTCCTTTCTCCCATTCTTTTTTACGGAGAGCCAGAAACAGATCTGCCGCGGAAAGCAGGATGGGAAACAGGAAGATGAAAAGATTGTCTGCCGTTGAAAACCAGTCGATATATTCATATTCATCAACAATCCACGCTCCGTTCAGCTGAAGCTGCATTCCGAAGCGGAACAGAAACAGCAGACATACCGTCTGAACCACATAAACGATTCTTCTTTTTTCCCCGCTCCTGTTCCGGCCCTCCCCGGATTCAGCCAGCTCCATATCCACATTTCGGAAGCGAAGCCACAGGTACAAAAGGAGGACACCAAGCGCCAGACAGACGAGAATCAGGCAGTTCATCCACAGCACGGTTTCTTCATCCTGACCGTGTCCCATATTGATAAGAAAATAGGCAAGGCAGTATTCCAGTATCCCCGCCAGCAGAAAAAACGCTCCGGACAGCTCCAGCATGAACTTAAGCAGCCTGCAAAGCCTCTCCCTCTGCCAGAAGCACAGGAGAAAAAAGAGGGCAAAAATCCCCAGGCTGACCGCCCCTTCCCGCACACTGAGAGGATGCGTCACAAGACCGAACGCATTCCACGGCCTGTTCAGCCCGTCATCCATAATCTGTGCCGGCATATGGAGCAGAAGCTCCGTACAGTGCCAAAAAATCCCCCACACCAGAGCCGAGCTTCCTCTACCCCAGCCATAGCTCCACAGCCAGCAACCTTCCAGCACTCCAAGAAACCATACGGAATCCAGCGAGCCCGCCGCGAACAGGCGCCGCAGGACCTCAATGACGCAAAGCAGGGCAAACCACAGCCGGACTCCCAGCCTTTTTCCCCCTTTATACTCCTCTTTTCCGTAAAGATGAAAAAAGGCTCCCACCAGTATTCCCATATGCAGCGCAGTTTCCATCCCTGCAAAAACCAATGTCAGCATTCCCTTTCCCTCCGCTCTCTTTTTTCATGATTATAACACAGAAAAAACAAAAATAGGGAGATGTGGCCTGAAACGTCGGATTTTGTTCCTGCTTTCCTGCATCGGAAATTTTCTTCCGGTAAAATTTTCGGATTTCGGGCAGAAAAACCGGCCACGGAGTCTGCCGGATATGATACAATCTATGAAAGGATTTTTCCTGCTCTGACACAATAAAAAGTGAAAGGATACGGATATTTTGAAAACCTATGTGGCAGATCCCAAAATTGCAAGGAAATGGTACTTAAAGAAAAGAAAAGCCTATAAAACCTATTGGATTGGCATGGTTATGATGTGGGGAGCTCTCTGCCTCATCCTCCTTCTGGATCTCTCTTTTCTTCTGAGAGCGGATGGAATCGAACAGCTCGTCGAGGTTCTGCTGTTATGTGCCTGCGCAGATATCCTGCCGGGAATCGCGGCAGTGCTTGGCTATGCGTTCATTAAGGCGGGAGGTCTTGAGTTTCTGATGCGCCGTCCTTCGGAAAAATGTATCTTCGATGAAGAATCCTTCACACTGGAATATATTCCGGAGCCCGGAAGCCAGGAACGCGAACCGAGAAACTACTACCTGATCCGGCACAGGATCCTGTATCAGGATATCCGAAGTGTGGACTATGAGGAAGAGTTGGGGCGCATCACCATCCACGGAACGCATACCATCCTGAAATATTATCAGACGAAGGATTCCAAAAAATATGCAGATACTCAGACTATCACCCTGCCCTTCTCCATATTCTGCCGTTATCCGGACTTTGACGAATTGAAGGACAGGCTGATGGGACTGGGCCAGAATGATTTTCCTGCCGGTTACAGTCATGTATCCTCTTCACAAAAGTAAAGAAGTTCCTTATCCGTGAGATACGGGCCAATGCGTTCTGTTTCATTCTCGATTCCATATACCAGAGCCTTTGCCGTATCCTCCAGAGGAAATGCCCTCCATCCGGATTTCTCCTTTATCTGATTCAAAACATCTACATCCGCACAGTCAAGCACAACGAAAGTGGTTCCATCCCCATGAAATCCCCCTTGAGTGTCCGACGCCGAAATCACCTCACAGGCTGAGACATCAATTCCGAGTTCTCCGGAAACCTCAGACTGCAGGCTTTCCTCTCCACAGGCGCTTAAAATCAGGAATGCAACAACAGACAGCATACAAAAACTTCTTTTCATCTTGTCCCCTCCTGCAACACCGGCATTTTCCCCGACTGAGATAGGTACACTTCCCGGTCTGCGATATTTCCGTCCGAATATCCCCCGGCTCAGACACGTCCGGATACAGGGATTACCTTCTGTCCTGTTCTGTCTTCCATAAAGCTGCGGAATTCTCCGGCATTTCCGCCCGTCAACCGCTTCTTGTCATAAGCCTGAGCATGGTTGTTGCTGAGTACAAATACGAAGTAATTCTGATCCTCCGTCACATATTTGATCCTGTCATAACGGAATTCGGTCTTTCCGATCTTTGTAATCGACAGAAATTTATCCTGATAAAACTGGACCCTGCAGTGCTCCGTTCCCGGCAGGACTCTCTTTTTTGCCATATAACCGTTCATCCTGTCTTCAAACAAGAGAAAAAGGACCAGAATAATAATCGCAGTCAGAGTTACCACGTTAACCCCCAGCATGACTGTGACGAGAATCCCCAGAACCGTCACTGTCCACCCGAAGATATGGGTTCTCCTGTTCTGCTTCTTCCTTATGGTCTTTCTGAGCGCTCTTGCCATCGCAGAAAGCGCATCGATGTCATAATCTGTCTCAAAGGTAAATTTCTGTTCCATATGAACCTCCTTCTTTCCGCTGCCCGCATCGCGCCGAACTCGTCATACCGTCCGTGACTGCAAAAAACACCTGAATATTCCTCACGGCACACTCTCCCCCGCCAGATGTCCGGTGGACCAGGCGATCTGCAGGTTGAAGCCGCCGGTGAGCGCATCCAGATCCAGAAGCTCTCCCGCCAGGTAAAGGCCGGAAACCAGTCTGGATTCCATGGTGGATGGATTCACCTCCCGGACGCTGACGCCGCCTCTTGTGATAATGGCCTCCGGGAAGCCACGCGTTCCTGTCACATGAAGCTCCACATTCTTTATGCGGGCGGCAAATTCCTGACGCTCCTGTCTGGTGATATCGTGTACCCGTTTTTCGGGATCGATGCCGGAAAGAGCTATCATCACGGGAGTCAGACGGGCAGGAAAGAGTCCGTCCACCGCGTTTCTGAACTGGCGGTTCTTCGCCTCCTCAAAATCCCGGAGGAGCCGTCTGTCCAGCTGCTCCTCGGAAAGAGCAGGCTTCAGGTCCAGCTTCAGGACCGCATCCACTTTTTCAGTCTCGTCCGTCTTTCCTTTCTTCTTTCCGCCCTTCATTACGCCTGTACGATAATAGCTGCTTGCGCTTAAAATCAGAGGACCGCTCACACCGAAGTGGGTGAAAAGCATCTCCCCGAAGCCCTCATAAACCTTCTTTTTTCCCAGGAAGAGGGCGGCGGAGACATTTTTCAGAGCCAGGCCCTGGAGACTTTTGCACCAGTCCTCCTCGACGGTGAAGGGAACCAGCGAGGGCTCGCAGGGCACCAGCGTATGCCCCAGCTTCTGTGCCATCCGGTGGCCGTCTCCGGTGGAGCCGGTTGCGGGATAGGAAAGGCCGCCGCTGCACAGAATGACCGCATCCGCGGGAAGCTCCTCTCCGGACAGAAGGCGCACACCGCGCACCGCCCGTCCGGACGGCCAATTTCTCCCGGATGCTTTCTGCTCATCGATTTCCTGTCCGTCCCCTCCATGGGCATCGGCTTCCTGAACGAGAATCTCCTTTACCGATGTGTGCAGACGCACCGTAACGCCGAGACGTTCCAGCTCTTTTGCCAGCGTCCGTATGATGTCTGAAGAATGGTCGGATACCGGGAAAACCCGGTTTCCACGCTCCACCTTCAGCGGGCAGCCTCTTTTCTCAAAAAATTCCTGTACCGCTCCATTGTCAAAGCCGTAAATGGCGCTGTACAGGAATCTGGGATTACTGACCACGCTGTCGAACAGCTCCTGGGTATCGCAGGCGTTTGTCAGATTGCAGCGGCCTTTTCCCGTGATATAGATTTTCTTTCCCAGCTTTTCATTTTTCTCCAGAAGGAGAACCTGATGCCCCTTCTGTGCGGCTGCTGCTGCCGCCATCATGCCCGCGGCGCCGCCGCCGATCACAATCACTCTGCTCATGTCTGTCCGTCTCTTTCCGTTTGTAATTTCTTCTCCGCTTTCGGGAGCGTAAACAGGGAATCTTCGTCAATCCGGTCGATCTCATCCTGCATGGATACCTGGTAATTGTTCCAGACTCCTTCCAGGCTTTCCAGACTCTCCCGCACCGTCTGCGGCTGCTTCAGGCACAGGGCAACCACCAGGGCGTTGATCACGCTTAAGGGAGCGACCAGGGAATCCACGATGGAAACCATGTCGCTCGCCGCGAAAAGATTGCAGGAAGAATACAGGCACATGGGAGAATGCACGCTGTCGGTGATGGTGATCACCTTCGCGTTCCTGTCATTGGCAAACTCAAGCGCTTTCAGGGTACGCATGGAATACCTCGGGAACCCGATTCCGATGACAGCATCTTCTCTGCCTATGCGGAGCATCTGTTCAAACACCTCGCTCGGGCTGACGGTTTTTAACAGCACAATCCCGCCCCGCACCATGTTCAGGTAAAAGCTTAAAAATTCCGCAAGGGGAGCACAGCTTCGGATACCGATCACATAGACCGTCTTCGCCTCCAGCAGAATATCCACCGCCGCATCGAAGGCAGCCGCATCCAGGCTTTCTGTGGTCGCCCGGATGTTGTCCATGTCGCTTGCGAGCACGCTTTCAATCACCTCCGACTGGCTTCTCCCGGCATATTTCACGCCGACCCGTTCCACCGCGTTCAGGCGGCTGGTCACCCGCGCTGCCAGCTCCGCCTGCATCTCGGGATAACCGGAATAACCGATGCCTGAGGCAAAACGGACCACTGTGGACTCGCTGACATGAAGCTGACGTCCCAGCCTCGCCGCCGTCATAAACGCCGCCTGGTCGTAATGCTCCAGAATAAAAGCAGCAATCGCCTTATGTCCCTTGCTCATATGAGGAAATTTTTCATTGATTCTTGCGATGATGTCCCTTTCTCTGTCCATGACCGATGCTCCGCTCTCATTTTCTGAAAATTTCGTTTTCAGATCGTCTGCAGCTCATGCCTTTATCCTTCCTTCAGCATCAACGCGTTCCCATGGACGGATATCCTGTCGAAGCTTCGTAAGAAGCTGGATACCCGGTTGTAGCCATAGTCGCTGACGTTGAACTGAGGATGCTTTTTTTTCAGATGATCCAGGACGAGGGAGAGGTTGTCCACCTTTCCGCCGTTCTTCTTTAAAAACGCGATGATCTCCTTCTCCAGAGCCTCCGGCCCGGCCTGCTCCTTCAGCTCGATCCGGTAGGAGGTTCCCTCCTGAATGATGGTGAGCTTCGGACATTTATCCCGAAGAAGCGTTACCAGCTTGGTATAGCCGTAGTTTCTGGCATCAAATTCAATGAACTTGTCGCCCAGTCTGCTGCCCACCTCGCCCAGATAGGTGGGTTTTCCCTTGTTTTCATTGTTCTGCACAAAGGTAATGATGGCTTCCTCGATCTCACTGATAGGCGTTACCGTGCTGTCCTGTTTTTCCTCCGGCGCGCTTGACTTATGCTTCCGTCCGCCGCCTGAGGCCTTGGGACTGTCTGTACTCTTCTCCTCCATCTCTCCGGAAATCAGGTCCAGACGGATGAATTTATTACAGGCCTTGGTCAGAGCAAGAGGCGTCTTGGATTCTCCCATCCCGATCACATACATCTGCGCTTCCCGCAGCCGCATCGCCAGCTTGGTAAAATCGCTGTCGCTGGTCACCAGGCAGAAGCCGTCCACCTTTCCGGAATAGAGAATGTCCATGGCGTCGATCACCATGGCCATGTCCGTCGCATTTTTCCCGATGGTATAATTGAACTGCTGGATGGGGTTGATGGAATTTTCCAGAAGCGTATCCTCCTTCCAGCCGTTTCCCTTCGCCCAGTTCCCGTAGATTCTCCGATAGGATGCGTAGCCGTAATCCGCAATTTCATTAAAAATGCTTGCCGCATATTTTTCGCTGATGTTGTCCGCGTCGATCAGCACCGCAAAATGTTTCTTTTCTTCTTCGTCGTTCATGTCTCCCTCCACTTCCGGGTTTGGTGAAATTTCGTCCGTTCCGCTCTCTCTGGCAGCCCGCTTTCCGGAGCCGCCGCTCCTTTCAGTATAACACAGCTTCGGCGGAAAGTCACGACAGTTCGATGGCTGGAATACGCGCTGAAGATAAGATCCGCTCAGGATCTGTGCTTTGCATCCGCTAAAAAACTGCTAAGACAATGCTAGGATTCCGCTAAGCATTTTTGCAGATATTTTCTTCCAAATTTCCCTGTGCTAAAATAGAAGACGTTGAAAAAGACAGCAATCCACAGATAAAGGGGGCAGCTACAGTGAATGTCGGAATACTTTTAATCGCGCTCATCGGCGGACTCGCCGGAATACTTTCTACTTTCTATCTTCTGATCGCCATCCCGGTTGTCATCATTCAGAAGATTTACAGGAAGGTTCGTTTCGGTACTCCGATTATGAAATGAATAGAGAAATCCAGATCAACGATTTGCTCTGCCGTCCGGCAAGGTCTCTTTACAGACCCCGCCGGACGGCATTTTCTTTATACGATAGGAAATGAAATTTCCTATCGTATAAAAAACGCCTTCGCACCATTCTTTCCAAGGCCTGACAGAATGGTACAAGGCGTTTACCCGGCGGCAATTTCCGTTTATTTACTTTTTGTTTCCTGAAACAATTTGCGAATCGTTCATGGCCTATGATAGCCGATCCCGCCCGAAAAGTCAACAGGACTTCCGCATATTTCAGCCTCATTTCAGCTGGGTGAAGTGAAAAGTTTATTTCCACTTCGGACAGGATGAAGTGGAACTTAGTCCTACACTCATTTCAGCTGCATGTCGATTTCCAGCTTCCAGTCCGGCTGTTCCTTCGTTCTGCGAAGCGTCACATCCGCCATACTTCCGCAGATCAGCGGCATCTGGGGCGGCAGATGGCCCAGATCCACATCCATGATGACCGGAACGCCGAATTCCTTCAGCGGCTCCCACACGGCGGCATACTGATCCAGCCCCATCATCTCCTGTCCGAAGCACAGAGGCCGTCCGATCAGGAAGCCCTTCACATGGGAAAACCAGCCCGCATGCTTCATCTGCCACATGGCACGGCGGATGGAAAACACGTTCAGGTCGCAGGACTCCAGAAACCAGATGATCCCATCCTGCGCATACTTTTCCGAAAACTCCCGGACACGGTCGTACTTCGTCCCGGTCAGATTGACCAGACAGTCGGTACAGCCGCCCAGCAGACGGCCCTGAAAACGGATTTCTTCCCGAAGTTCTCCGCTGACAGATTCGTTCTCAGCCGCAGTATCGGCGCCAAAGGGCTTTATTATCACCGGCTCCGTGGTATTGTAGGGAACCAGCGGATTTTCCTCCGTCTTAAAGCCTTCCTTCTCCCAGCGGTCATAGCTGTGCGCGGTCAGGTTCTTTCCGCGAAGCAGATCCAGAGCGTCCTGAACGGAAATGTGCCAGGGCTCCATGCCGAAGGTTCCCGCACAGGGGCCGTAGATGGCCGCCGTATCGCAGAGGGTGGGAAGCAGGAAGGTCAGGTTGGTATTGTCGGAATAGCCCATATACCATTTGGGAGATGTCTGAGCGATCCGGTTGAAATCCACGAAATCCAGAATCTCGCACATCAGCTCGCCGCCCCCGCAGGAAATCAGCACATCGCTGTCCGGATCTGTCACAGCCTCGTTGATTTCTCTTCCACAGTTCTCAGGCGTGCTGCTGATGCCGACTCCGTCGGATGCGTAGCAGTTCGGGCCGAGCTTCGTCTGATAGCCCAGAGCATGAAACTTCTTCAGCGCGTTGTCGAAGGTGCTGCGGTAGGGCTCCGTCGCCGCTCCGAAGGACGGGGCGACGAAACCGATGGCGCCGTTTTCTTTTAAAAATTCAGGGTATCTCATAATCCGTACCTCCATTCAACGCTTCTGCCGTAGACAGCGGACTCCCGCTCCCGGCGGCGTCCGCCATCTGCGCCTTTTCGCCGGACAAAGACAACCTCTTTCGCAAGGGAATCAGCAGATCCTCGTTCCCTCCGGGATGATATCGTCCACAAAGATCACCTGACAGCCGCAGGCGTTGTTGGTGGCGGCCAGCAGCATACCTTCGCTGGTCACGCCGGAAAATCTGGCCGGCTTCAGGTTTGCAAGCACGATGATCTTCTTTCCCACCATTTCTTCGGGCGTGTAATAGCTCTTGATGCTGGAAACGATCACCCGCTCCTTCAGCCCGTCGAACAGGGTCAGCTTGTAGCAGCTGTGAGACTTGCGGATCTCCGCGCACTTGAGGATCTTACATACGCGCATGTCCATCCGCTGGAAATCCTCCATGGTGATCTCCTCACGCACCGGCTCCACCGGATCAGGATCGCCGTAGACCACCTGCTTTTTCTCAGGCTCCGCAGCCTTCTGCGCCTCCGCCTTCTTCTCTTCCTCGAACCGTTTTTCTTCCTCAGTCATGGGCGTGGAGAAATCCAGAAGGTGCACATAGCGCTCCGGATCAATGGCGTACAGGAACAGATACAGTCTGGGCCCCTTCTCCTTGTCGATCAGAAGCTTATATACATTCTTGAAAAACTGTCCCTGAATCTTCTTGAGCTCTTTTGCATCCTCCAGGTTTCCAATCACCTGCTTCGGGATCGCATACAGCTCCTGATTCAGTCCATCCAGATCGTAGCCGCCTTTCGTCAAAAATTCATGCAGCAGGGCGATTTCCTTCTTCTCCTCTTCGTTTAAGGACTCATATACCTCCCAGTTGCGGGTGGCGCGCAGACGGTTCACGTTCTCCGGAGAGCACTGCTCCAGCCAGTATTTCGCCCGGTCCAGCCTGTCCTTAAACTGCTCGTAAGTGAAGGGCTGGCCGATCTTCTCGAACACGGTCTCCAGCATGGGAACATTGAAGTCCACCACGGACCCGAGCTGCACCAGGAGACTCATGGGAACGGTATCGATCTTGTGATAGACCGGCTTTCCGTCCACCTCTCCTTCCTCGCGCAGGCAGTTGGCCATGACCGCGTTCAGGAACTCATCGCCCTTTCCTGCCATATATTCATTATACTGTTTGTCAAATTCAAAATACTGGCGCAGAATGCCATCGTCAAAGCAGAAGTCAAACGCCTTCGTGGGCTCGGACCTGGCATACAGCCACAGGATCACCTCCGGCTGATAAAGCTTGAGCAGCGTATCCGGCGTCAGGTTCAGACCGGTGGAGCCGGACATCTTTCCTGTCGCTCCCTTAATGCCGATGAACTCATAGCCCTGGAATACGGGAGCTTCATAGCCGAAAATCTTCTGAGCGATCACCCGGCTGGTATCATAGCTTCCGCCCGGGCTTGCATGATCCTTTCCGCCCGGCTCAAAGTCCACGCCCTCATACATCCAGCGCATGGGCCAGTCGATCTTCCAGGCCAGCTTACAGTTAAAGTCCTTCGTAAAGTCAAAGGTTCCGTGATGGCCGCAGGCGCACTCATACTCCGCTACGGTGCAGTCCTCAGACAGAGAGGTGATCTTCGTGGTATCCCTGCCGCAGTGCGGGCAGTAGATGCTCACCGGATAGTATGCTTCCCTTTCTCCCTCCTGCGCGGTCTGGGTACGGAAGCTGTCCAGAATATCGAAAATCTCTCCTCTTTTTTTCAATGCATGAATCACATACTCCGCATATTTTCCGGAACGGTTCATGGTACCCTGATAACGGTAATCCATTTCTATTCCGAAGCGCTCCATGGCAGCCTCGAATTCCTTTTCAAAATGCTTCGCATAGCTCTCGCAGCCATCGTCAAAGGGATTCGGTACATCCACATAGGGGCAGCCGATGTATTCCTCCCAGGGCTTCTCCCCTTCCGGACGGGGAACCTTCGCCACATTTACGGGGATCTTTCTGAGTCTGTCGAACTCATCCCAGGAAAAAAGCAGTCTTGCCTTCTTTCCCTGTCTCCTCAAAGCCTTCACCACAAACAGGCTGGTGGCAATATCCCTGAAATTACCGATATGAATGGAGCCGGAGGGACTGATTCCGGCCGCGCACACATACTCTTCCTTGTCCGGTCTGCGCCGGATGATCTCCTGCGCGATTTTGTCTGACCAATGCATCGTATCACGTACCTTTCTTTTTCATTTCAGCCGCAGCGCCGCGGAAGAGCGGGACGCAGCCATATTTTTCACAAAAATATCCGCCGGATTCCGTAAAAATCCGGAATCCGGCTATAAATGTACCATTTAATCAGTAGCTTGTCAATTTTGAAGTTTAATTATTTCAGAAGAATCCTGGGTTCGCAGCCGGTCACCAGGCGGCCGTCCTTCACATAGCCCTCTTCTCTTCCGGAAAGCTCCCGGATCAGAATGCCGCGCAGCTGTTCGATGCGGGCCGAATCCGCCTCTTCCCCGATCCTGTCATGCAGCTCGTTCGGGTCCTCGTCCACGCGGAAATACTGCTCTTTTCCCGTCTGGGAATACCAGATATATTTGTCGGTTTCCGTCACAATCCAATGGCTGGATGCTTCGCCCAGAGAGTGCTCCCCGTGCAGATATTCCCGCAGTCTGCCCGGCTTTTCCTCCGCCTCTCCCTGTGCGCGTTTCAGGACGCTGATTCCCTCCACGCTGTCCGGAACAGGCGCTCCCGCCGCTTCCAGAAGGGTGGGCATCACATCCCGAAGCTCCACCAGATCCGTGCGCACGCTGCCGGGCTCATCCGGATGGAAGGCTCCTCCGGAAACGATGAAGGGGATGCGGCTGGAGCCCTGGTAGGCCCTGCTCTTGCGGAACAGGTGATGATCCCCGAGAAGCTCGCCGTGATCGGATACGAACAGAATCAGAGTATCGTCATAGAGTTTGTTCTCGATGAGCGCCTGCAGAAGGCGGCCGATCTGATGATCCAGATGGGTTACACAGGCATAGTAGCCCACCTGCATCTGCCGGATCAGCTCCGGATCGACAGGACCCGTATCAGAATCGAAAATCCGTCCCTTCTTTTTTAACTGGGAATCGTCGCACCAGTCTCCCACCGCAGGCGGGGTCAGCTCTTTATTCGCATACATGTCAAAATAGCACTGTGGCGCATCAAAGGGCGGATGTGGGCGCAGATAGGAAGCCATCAGGAAAAATGGCAGGTCAGGGTCTCTCCTGCGCAGGAAATCCAGGCAGCGGTCCGTCACCCAGTTGGTGGGATGATATTTTTCCTCATAAATCCATGGCCTTGCCACCCAGGAATTGCATTCCATTCCGGTGTCCGTCACATCGCAGCCGATCCCCTTTTCCTTCTGAAGCCAGTAAAAATAGTCGTCCACCACCTTCTGATTCTCATGATAAGCGATCGAAGGGTCACGGTAATAGTGCAGGTAACCGTCATGCAGCTCCACATTGTTAAAGCCCAGATAGTTTCTGAGCGGGTCCACATGCATTTTCCCCACGCACTGGGTGTAATATCCCGCTTTCGTCAGTTCTCCCGCCAGAGTATGCGGATAATCCCAGCGCACGCCGTCCGCATAGCCTACCCGTTTATGGGATTCCTGGCTCATGCCGGTGTGCAGTGCCGCTCTGGCAGGAATACAGGACGGACAGGCGGAGTAGGCGTTCTCAAACCGCACTCCCTTCGCCGCCAGCGTATCCAGATATGGAGTTTTCACATCCGGATGTCCGGCGCAGCCCATACAGTCACCTCTCAGCTGATCCGTCATCAATAGAAGAATATTCTTTTTCTTCATACCTCTTCCTCCTTTGCCACCGACAGGCAGCTTTTTTATTCAGAAAAACGGCCTCGGCCGTTCTTTGGCCCGAACCACGTTCGTGCCCCGTTCCTTTTTCTTTACTTTACCCTAATTCTCTGCTTCTGCCAACCCCCGGGCGGCATTTTAAATGAATATTTACCGGATTTCCAGCGTCATGGTCAGTATAACCGCCCTGACTGCGGAAGAAAAATGCTCCGGACGGCTGCTTCACAATTCATGGCAGGAACCATGAACGGACAGTCACTCGGAGCATTTATTTCCTGTATCCTTCTGTATTTTATCCGTTTTGATGCAGACCGGATTTATTTCCGCGCTTTTCCGGCAGCCTATTCTTCATCCTGCAGCGCGTCGTAGCCATGCTCGTTGGTACGGACCTTGACCACGTCTTCCACATCGTATACGAAGATCTTTCCGTCGCCCACATTTCCGGTGCAGAGCACCTTCTGCACGGCGTTTACCACCGTTTCCGTAGGAATCTTACAGATCACCACATCGATCTTAACCTTGGGAAGCAGCCTGCTTTCCACCGGAGCGCCGCGGAAATAGGTCTCATGTCCCTTCTGCATACCGTAGCCGAACACGTTGCTGATGGTCAGGCCCGTCACACCGATCCGGGCCAGGGTGCTCTCCAGCTCGGAGAACCGGGACTGATTGGTGATGATGGTCACCTTCGTCATCTTCGGTCCCGTCGTTCTTTCCTTATGTATCACAGGAACCTTCTGATCATCGGTCTCAGCCGCCTCCTTCGGCACAGATGCCACGGCAGCCTCTACACGTTCCTCCTCCGCTCCGGCGGAAAGCTCAGATACCGGAGCCGCCGTAATGGGAGCGAAATCCGGGTAGGCTATATTTCCATGTTCTCCGATATCCAGACCTGCAATCTCCTCTTCCGCAGAAACCCGGATGCCGATGGTCTTTTTCAGAGCGAGCCAGACAAGGGAAGTAGTCACAAAGCCAAAGATACCGATGGCCAGGATACCCACGATCTGCGTTCCCAGCAGGCCGAAGCCGCCGCCGAAGAACAGGCCGTTTCTGGTGGAAAGACTGGTTACGCCTTCCTGCGCGAACAGACCCACACAGAGAGTTCCGAAGGTTCCGCAGCCCAGATGCACGGAAGTGGCGCCCACCGGATCATCAATTTTGATTTTGTCAAAAAATACCACCAGGAAAACCACCAGCACACCGGCAATTGCGCCGATAATCAAAGAGCTTAACACGCTCACATAGGCACAGCTTCCTGTAATGCCCACCAGACCGGCCAGACAGCCGTTGATGGTCATGCCCAGATCCGGTTTCCCGAGATAGATCCAGGAGGTGATGGTAGAAGTCAGGACTGCGGCGATGGCCGCCGTATTCGTAGTCATCAGAATGGATACCACATCCGCCGGATTCTGGAAGCTCATTGTGGAGCCGGGGTTGAAACCGAACCAGCCGAGCCACAGGACGAACAGACCGATCACCGCAAGGGACATGTTGTGTCCGGGAATGGCCTTCGCCTTACCATCCTTTCCATATTTTCCGATACGGGGGCCAAGAATCAGCGCGCCGGACAGAGCGCCCCAGCCTCCAAGGGAATGCACCACCGCGTCTCCTGCAAAATCCATAAAACCTATGTCGGAAAGCCAGCCGCCGCCCCATACCCAGTGGCCCACGATGGGGTAAATGATCAGGGTAAGCACAAAGGAGAAAATGATGAAGGCCACGTACTTGATCCGTTCCGCAACCGCTCCGGAAACGATGGTCGCCGCGGTTCCGCAGAACACGAGCTGGAAGAAAAATTTTCCCCAGAAGGGAACGTTCGGGGTCAGCGTGTTGTCATAGAAGGACAGATCGCCTCCGCCCAGAATGAACAGATGGCTCGTTCCTACAAAGGGATTATCTCCGCCAAACATCAGGCCCCAGCCCAGAAGCAGAAAGCCCAGGGAAGAGACGGCAAAGACGATGAAATTCTTGGAAAGGATGTTGACGGTATTCTTCGCCCTCGCGAAGCCCGCCTCCACCGCTGCAAAACCCAGATTCATGAAAAATACCAGAATCGCGGCAAGCAGGACCCAGAACGTATCGATTATCATTGTAACATCCATATACTTCTACCTCCCGTTCAGATTGATCACAAAGGATGCGGCGCCTCTGATCCACCCTCTGCGGAGAAATTCGGCTATCCCTGTGGGATATCCTCCAAAGATTCCGGCAGTTCCATCGGGAACGGTCCGGACAATAAAAGAGGCGAAGCGGTCTTTTTCAGACCTCTTCGCCTTATGGGCTTCATGTTACCACCCGGCGGAAAATTTGTCAAATACTTTTTCGTTCGTTTCCGTTCATTTTTTCTGGAATTTTTTCTGAAATTTTTTCTGGAATTATTTCCAGCGCCCTCTTCCCTTCGGCAGAAGCCACTCCCCAGGAAACATTCTTTCCTGCTGGTGGAACGTCCTTCTTTCCTGCGCATATGCTGTTTACAGAGACCATTTAAAAGAACCCGGACATGGAGGACCATATGACCAGACAGATCCCGCTTTCCGAACTCACTCCCGGCTCATCAGCCGTTATCTGCAGCCTGCTTTCAGAAGGCGCGCTCCGGCGGCGTCTTCTGACCACAGGTTTTCTGGAGAATACCCCGGTCCGCTGTGTCGTCAGAAGCCCTCTGGGAGATCCTGCCGCTTACCTGATCCGGGATACTGTCATCGCTCTGCGGCGCAGGGAAGCGGAAACCATTCTTGTAGAAGCGTCCGACACGGAAAACCGAACCGGTACGGGCGAAAAGCCGGAGCCCCTTCTCGCCCTGGCCGGTAATCCCAACGTGGGCAAAAGCACGGTTTTCAACGCTCTGACCGGTCTGAAGCAGCACACGGGCAACTGGGCCGGAAAAACGGTGGAGTGCGCGCAGGGCTTCTGCCGCATCGAAAACCTGCGCTGCCGCGTGGTGGATCTGCCCGGCTGTTATTCCCTGCTGTCCGGCAGTGCGGAAGAAAATGTGGCCCGAACCTTCCTTCTTTCCCATACTCCCGATGCGGTCATCGCCGTCTGCGATGCCACCCGTCTGGAAAGCACTCTTCCCCTGGCACTTCAGCTTCTGGAAATGGGCCTCCCCGTCCTTCTCTGCGTGAATCTGATGGACGAAGCACAGCGAATGGGCAAATCTCCCGACCTCTCCCTGCTGTCTGAACGGCTTTCCATCCCGGTCATCGGAACAAAGGCAAACCGCAGGGACGGGCTTGGCTCACTGCGGCAGGCCCTTACCGCGCTTCTGACCTCTGCCCGGCCATCCCCGGCTCCTGCCTTTCAGATTCCATATCCCGCCAATCTGGAAACCGCGCTCTCCCTTCTCTACCCGGCCGTCCGTAAGGCCTGCCCGGAAAAAGCCGGCACTCCATTTCCCGGCGAACGCTTTCTCTGTCTTCAGCTGCTGGAGGCTTCTCTTCCGGCTTCCTCCGACACGCCTCTGCAGCCTGCCAGCGGAAAAATAAAAGCTGCCGCAGGAAAAGCCGACACTGCACGCAGCACCGATATTTCCCGCAGCACCGAATCCGAACCGGCATTCATATCCGAATCAGAATACCTCCTTTCCGACAGCGGCGTCCGTCAGGCGGTCTCCGCCTGTGCTTCCTTCCTAACCTCCCACGGCATCGGCCGTGAGCAGCTTTCGGAGCACAGGGACGCCGCCTGCCGTCTGGAGGCTCAGAAGCTCTGTCGTGGGCTTTATCCGCCTCCTTCCGAAACAGAAAACCGGCTCTGCACTCTGGATTGGCTTCTTACCGGAAAATGGACCGCCTTTCCGGTCATGCTCTTCTTTCTGTTTTTTCTGTTCTGGCTCACCCTCCGGGGCGCCAACATTCCTTCCGACCTGCTTTCTTCCGCCTTTTTGCGGATGGAAGCCTTTCTGTCGTGCGCCCTTCTGTCAGCCGGCTTTCCGCCTGTTGCTTCGGACCTGCTTGTAAACGGCATATTCGGAACCACAGGCCGGGTGATCTCTGTCATGCTCCCGCCCATGGCCATTTTCTTTCCTCTGTTTACCCTGCTTGAGGACGCGGGCGTCCTTCCCCGGATCGCTTTCAATCTGGACCGGGGCTTTCAACGCTGCGGAGCCTGCGGAAAGCAGGCAATTACCATGTGCATGGGGCTGGGATGCAACGCCGTCGGCGTCACAGGCAGCCGCATCATAAACGAAAAAAGGGAACGGCTGCTGGCCATTCTCACCAACAGCTTCGTTCCCTGCAACGGTCGTCTGCCTGCCCTGCTCACCCTGTCGGGCCTGCTTTTTTCACAGAAACAGACGGAAGGGATTTCCCTCCACCCGGCTTCTGCGGCTTCCGGTCAGACAGCAGACCGACTTCCCGGCGCTTCCATTTTCAGCGCCTGCTTTCTGCTCGCCCTTCTCCTTTTGGGCATTTTGATGACCTTTCTCATCTCCCGGCTGCTTTCTGCCACCCTGTTAAAGGGGGAGGCTTCCACTTTCCTGCTGGAGCTTCCCGCCTTCCGAAAGCCGAGGATTCTTCGGGTTCTTCTTCAGAGCATCTGGGACCGGACGCTCTGCGTGCTGGGAAGGGCAGTCTGTACTGCGGCCCCGGCAGGACTGATCCTCTGGCTGCTCTCCCATCTGCAGATGCCGGACGGAAGCGTTCTGCTGATCCGCCTTACCGCCCTGCTGGACCCGTTCGCCCGCTTATTCGGCCTGGACGGCACCATCCTCACAGGCTTTCTTCTGGGCTTTCCGGCAAATGAGATCGTCCTCCCCATCATAGCCTCGGCCTATTCGGCCCAGGGCGGCCTGCCCGTCTGGAGCCGGACCACGGTGCTCTGCACGGCACTGTTCTTTCTGATGCACTGGCCCTGCGCCACCACCCTGCTGACCATCCGGAAGGAGACCGGCAGCCTGCGCTGGACGCTCGCCGCCTTTTTCCTTCCTGCCGTCTGCGGACTTTCTGTCTGTTTTCTGGCGAATCTGCTGTGCAGGCTTTAGCCCTTCACCGGAATTCTTGCCACCACAAAACCATGTGCCGGAAGAGACAGCTTACCCGTATACGCGGCTTCTTCGGCATGAACCGTCACCTTCTCCGGATCGGTGATACAGTTGTAGTCCTCTTCCTTTCCGGAAAGGGTCATCAGCTTCATGCTTCCTGCCGGGACGTAAGCTTCCGCCATGCCGAGCGTAATCTCCTTCGGCTCCGCGTTGCGATTCACCGCCTTAATGATGATCTCTCCGGCCTTTTCATCCAGGGAGACATTTGCATAGATTTCTTCTTCGCGCAGCTTCTTTTCCTGTCCGTCCATGGAAAGCGTCACTGTTCCCATGTTTTCCGCATACAGCTTCTGCACATAATAGCTGGGCGTACCGTAAGCGCGGCAGTCGTCGAACCAGATCATATCCGGCGACCACTGGGCGTAGCCGACGCGGGCGAACAGAGGCGCGTAGGAGGCCAGGACCACCACATCCGCGTTTCTCTCAAGGCCGGTCAGGAAAGCCGCCTCCGCCAGCGCGCCGCCCAGGGTGTTGGCGTCCGGACGGTTCATCCCGCTCACCGGATGGGCCGCGTATTCTCCGGAAAATACTTTCACGTCTCTCGGATACTCATCATAGAAATCCGCGTGCTCATAAAGCCATTCCGGCTTCACATAATAGTGCTCATCCACCGCATAGACGAAGTTTTCCTTTTTCGGCGCCTTCTCATAATAAAACTTCCAGGCGGCGTCATACCGTTCCGAGGTGATGTCAGGTCCCGCGGAGCCGATCAGCTTCATATCCGGATACTTTTCATGGATCGCCTTTTCAAAGGCTTCATAGCGGGCAAAGAAATCCACCTTATCCGTCTGCCACTGCTCGTTTCCGATTCCCATCATCGTCATGCCGAAGGGTTCCGGGTGGCCCATCTGCGCGCGCAGAGCGCCCCATTTCGTATCCGTTCCTCCATTTGCAAACTCCACCAGATCCAGCGCGTCCTGAATGAACTCCTGAAATGCCGGATCGTCCATCTCCACCAGCTCATAGGACTGATACTGACAGGCCAGACCCACATTCAGCACAGGAAGCGGCTTTGCGCCGATCAGCTCGCACAGCAGGAAATATTCGTAGTAGCCCAGTCCCAGAGACTGGTTGTAATGGGAATAGCAGGTATGGAAACCATTTTCCGGCTTCGTCTCATGCACAGCCCAGCGGTTGAAGTTATTCCTTCTGCCCTCCGGTCTTCCCACGCTCTCCTTCCAGCGGTAACGGTTTTCCAGCGTATTTCCCTCGATAATGCAGCCGCCCGGGAAACGGAGAAAGCCGGGCCGCAGCCCCTTCAGCAGTTCGAACAGATCCTTCCGGAAAATGCCCGCCACCGCATCCTGAGGCATGAGAGAGATAAAATCGAACTCCACCACGCCGGGCTCTGTCAGCGAAATCACAAACTGTGCTCCCCTCACATCCTCTTCGGCGGTCAGCACCGCTTCATAACGGTTCCACTTCTGCCAGGTATGCTCCGGCACATGGATGCAGGAAACTTCCGCCTTCGCATAAGTTTTCCGGTCCTTTACCACGGACACCTCCAGATCGCCCTGGAAGGAGACACATCTGGCATAGAAGGACGCCCGGTAGGCTTTTCCCTTTTCCAGTCTTACGCCGTCATAGGCCTTGTTGGCAAAGCCCTGCCCCGCATAATCCGCCGTAAATCTAAGATAATGGGGATTTGCCCGGTCTACGGGACTTCCCATCACATATTCCATCCGCCCTTCGCCGTGCTCCTTCGTGGCGCTCCAGCCGTAGCCGCTGTCCAGCTTCGTATAGTAGTCTCCCACCGTGCCGTAGCAGTCCAAGAATTCAAAGGATCTGTTTTCGATCATTTCCGCATACAGACCGCCGTCTGCCGCATAATTGATGTCCTCAAAGAAGAGTCCGATCATTCCTTCCTGAATCGGCACTCCCTTTTTGTCTGAAATAAAAAGCTGCATACCTACCTCCTGATCTGCCGCCAAGGGCGGCCTTCTTATTCGGCGGGAACCGGACGGTTCACGCCGGCCTCCTTATCTGCTGCCAAAGGCGGCTCTTTCTTCCATCATTATAAAGAAAATCGTCAGTCCTGTAAATGACAGTTTTCTTCTTTTTGCACCCACGTTACTATTCACAGCCGATTCAGAATGGACAACACGTGCGTCGTGCCTGCACATAAGCTCGTGTTGTCCATTCTGAATCTGGACTGCGAAGCAGTCACCCCACCCCCATGAGCAGCCTTAGCGCCGCAAGGCGCGGGACTGGAGCCTCGAAGAGGCGACGGGTGCGAATGATGGTTGGGTGGCTGTGAATAGTAACGTGCCTACAGGCCGCCTGATGCCGGTCATATGTGAAAAGTTTGCCAAAAATTCTTAACTTTTCTTAAAGGATTTTCGTCCATTTTTTATTTTTTCTTTTGAATCCGTACATACTCTCGTCACATTTTTCAGGTATCATAAATGTCAGTTGAAGGAAACACGGAATTGTGCCGGTCAGAAAATATGCGTTGCAGTTCTGCTGAAATAAACTTCATAAAACAAAGTGAAGGCCTCGTTTGAAACGGGGCCTTCCGCTATTTCAGGATTCTTTCCGGTCAAATTCCAGATACCAGAAAAGGGCCGTTTCCTCCGAATACGGCCGGTCAAACTGGCGGTACAGCTTTGTGTTCACCCCGCCCAGTTCCATTCCGATGGCGGCATAGAAGCGGCATGCCGCCACATTGTTGTCCTGGGTTTCCAGAGAAAGCCCCTTCAGCCCCTGCGCCTTCGCCCATGCGCAGGCCTGTTCCATCAGGGCTTTTCCCGCGCCCTTTCTTCTGTGTTGTGCCGCCACGCAGAGATCCTCCACAAAAGCGTACCGGTTCCAGTCCCTGCGCAGCACTATCTGACCGATGCATTCCGTCCCGTCGCAGCACAGAAATGCCGCCCTGTCCCCGCTCCCAATATATGCGGTATAATCCACCTCATCGCAGGGATAGGTTTTCAGGTATCGTTCCCCCTCCGGCAGAAGGCTTTCCTTCAGGCTCCATCTGCCATTCTGAAGGGAGGGAATGACTTTTCCCAGAATTTCAAAGGGCTGGTTTGCCCGGTTGATGTCGGACAGATTCTGTTCACTCAGCGCTTCAATACGAAATGGCATGTTTCCGCCTCCCCATTTGAAGAACCTCCCGGCCTGTTTATTCAATCGTCCCCCCGCCGAGCACGTACTCTCCGTCGTAGAACACCACAGCCTGTCCGGGGGTCACCGCACGGACGGGCTCATCAAAGGTGACGCGCAGGCGGTCCGGGCCGATGCGCTCCATCAGGCAGGGCGCTCCCGCATGGGCATAGCGGATCTTGGCGACCGCGCGGCGCGGCTCTGTCAGATCCGGGATGGCCATGAAATTCAGGCCGCTGCAGGTCAGATGGTCCGTAAACACATCCTGCGCCTCTCCGATCACCACCTCATTGGTTTCCGGACGGATGGCGGTCACGAATACGGGATGGCCCATGGACAGGTTCAAGCCCTTGCGCTGCCCCACCGTATAGTGGGTGATTCCTTTATGACGGCCCAGCACTTCTCCTGACTCGGAAACGAAATTGCCGGGTCCGGGAACCTGGCCGCCCCGCTCCCGTTCAATGAAGGCCGCGTAATCGTGATCCGGGATGAAGCAGATTTCCTGGCTGTCCTTTTTATGGGCGACGGGAAGCCCTGCATCCTGTGCCATCTGCCGGATCTGCTCCTTGGTGTAAGCCCCCACGGGCATCAGCGTGTGCGCCAGCTGATCCTGGGTCAGCGCATAGAGAGCGTAGGTCTGATCCTTTCTGGCCGTCACCGAATTGCGGATGCAGAAACGGCCGTTTTCCAGCCGGTCGATCCTGGCGTAATGGCCGGTGGCGATATAATCAGCTCCAATGGCCAGGCACTTGTTCAGCAGAGCCTCCCACTTCACATAACGGTTGCAGGCGATGCAGGGATTCGGGGTCCTTCCATGCAGATATTCCTCCACGAAATAATCCATCACATGCTGCCGGAATTCCTTTTTGAAATTCATCACATAATAGGGAATGCCCAGATGATCCGCCACTCTCCTGGCGTCCTCCACCGCGCTCAGGCCGCAGCAGCCCGTATCCTCCCGGCCGTCATCTGCGCTCCGCGGGTCCCTGGAAACGGAACAGGCACAGTTTCTCTGTGCCCCGTTCCGTTCGTCCTGCCAGATCTGCATGGTGACGCCGATCACTTCATATCCCTGCTCCTTCAACAGCAGGGCCGCCACGGAGGAGTCCACCCCTCCGGACATTCCCACGATCACTTTCGGACCAATATTAGCCATGATTAATATTCTTCCTCTTCCTGCTCTTCTCCCTCGTGGATGTCGGACTTGGGCTTCTCCAGTCCCTCGATCACAATGCCCTTCTTCTGTGCGTAATCCCACAGGGCTGCGTGGATCGCTTCCTCCGCCAGCAGGGAGCAGTGCACCTTCACCGGCGGAAGGCCGTCCAGCGCCTCCATCACCGCCTTATTCGTCACCTGCATGGCCTCCTGGACCGTCTTTCCCTTCACCAGCTCCGTCGCCATGCTGCTTGTCGCCACAGCCGCTCCGCAGCCGAAGGTTTTAAATTTCACATCACGGATGATCCCGTCGTCGTCAATATCCAGAAAGATTCTCATGATATCTCCGCACTTTGCGTTTCCAACCGTTCCGACGCCGCTGGCGTTCTCTATCTCACCCACGTTTCTGGGATGCTCAAAATGATCCATTACCTTTTCACTGTACATTTATTTTTACCTCTTTTCTTTCCCGAATTAATTTTTACCGTCTGGAAAGGCCGGCATTTTCCCGCCTCCGGCGGCACCACTCATTTCTGTTTCTTGATGAAATCCTCATACAGAGGGGACATATCCCTGAGTCTCGCCACAATTTCCTTAATCGCCTCCACCGTGGCATCCATTTCCTCCTTCGTATTTTCCTCGCTGAGGGTCAGACGAAGGGAGCCATGGGCAATTTCATGGGGAAGCCCGATGGCAAGCAGCACATGGGAAGGGTCCAGCGAGCCTGAGGTACAGGCGGAACCGCTGGAAGCGCAGATACCTCTCATATCAAGCATGATGAGAAGGGATTCTCCCTCCACAAACTGAAAGCTGAAGTTCACATTGTTGGGGAGTCTGCGGGTACGGTCTCCATTCAGGCGGCAGTAGGGAATTTCTTCCTCAATCCGGCGGATCAGATAATCCCGGAGTTCAATCTCCTTTTTCGTCTTTTCCTCCATCCGGGCAAAGGCGCGTTCACTGGCGGCGCCAAGGCCCACGATGCCCGGTACGTTTTCTGTACCCGCACGTCTGTTTCTCTCCTGCGCCCCGCCGTGGATAAAGGAACGGGTCTTTAAGCCCTTACGGATATAGAGGAAGCCGATTCCCTTTGGACCGTTCAGCTTATGGGCGCTGGCGCTGAGCATGTCGATCTGATATTCGTCCACATTGATGGGAAGCTGTCCGTACGCCTGCACCGCGTCCGTATGGAACAGAATACCGTGTTCCTTCGCAATCCGCCCGATCTCTTTAATGGGCTGAATCGTTCCGATCTCATTATTGGCAAACATGACGGAGATGAGTATCGTATCCGGACGGATCGCCCTTTCCAGCTCGTCCAGCTTCAGAATGCCGTTCTCATCCACGCCCACATAAGTGACCTCAAATCCTCTCTTCTCCAGGTATTCACAGGTATGCAGCACTGCATGATGCTCGATGGCGGAAGTGATGATATGTTTTCCCTTCTGCGCGTAGGCCTCTGCGGTCGCCTTGATGGCCCAGTTATCCGCCTCGGTACCTCCCGCGGTAAAATAGATCTCATTATTCGCTGCGCCAAGGCTCTTTGCAATGGATTCCCGCGCCTCGCTGACCGCCTTTTTGCTTTCCGTTCCCAGCGAATAGATGCTGCTGGGATTTCCATAATGCTCCGAAAAATAGGGAAGCATGGCTTCCACCACCTCCGGCGCCGTTTTCGTCGTCGCCGCATTATCCAGATAAATTAACTGTTTCATTCTATTCTCCTTAATTCCTACTAAATTACTTCGTTTTCCTGAAGTAACTATACCATTGCCTCCGCGTTCTGTCAACTGCCCTGATTGCATATATTTACCAAAAGAGCTTTATTCGGTGACATCATGCTGCATTCTCATGGAAAGGAACATACTTCCGTATTCCCGTCTCCGCTGCTTCGAAGGCTGAAAAATCCCTTCATCGCCGGTACGCTGATCTTAACCGTCACAGGGCTTGTCAGCCGTCTGGTCGGTTTTTTTTACCGCATTTTTCTCTCCCGCATGTTTGGTGAAGAAAACATCGGCATCTATCAGCTTATCAGCCCGGTCATGTCTCTGGTTTTCTCCTTCAGCACCGCGGGAATTCAGAACGCGGTGTCCAAATTTGCGGCCGGAAAGGAAGCCTCCCATGACGGCAGAGCCGGTATCCGAGTGCTGTTCACAGGGTTTCTTTTCTCCCTGCCCTCTTCTCTTCTATGCACGGCCGTTATTTTCTGCGGTGCCGACTTCATAGCAGAGCGGCTTCTTTTTGAGTCCCGCTGTGCGCCTTTGCTGCGCATCGCGGCTCTTTCCTTCCCCTTCTCCGCCGTTCATTCCTGTATCAACGGCTACTTTTACGGTCTGCGCAAGGCCGCCGTTCCTGCATCCGCACAGCTCATGGAACAGTTTGTGCGGGTGGGAAGCGTCTACCTGATCTCCCTTGCCGCCCTGCAGGAGGGCAGCGAGCTGTCCGTTTCCGTCGCGGCGGCCGGCCTGGTCATCGGAGAAATGGCCTCCATGCTCCTGACCATCTGCGCCGTGCGCATCCACTTTTCCAGGCATTCCATTTCCCGGCACAGAAGACCTTCCCCGCACGATCCGCTGTCCGCCCGGAAAAAGCAGCTTTTTTCTCTGTCAGGGCAGATGCTCTCTTTTTCCGCCCCGCTGTGTCTGAACAGGCTCTGCATCAACATCCTGCAGGCCATCGAAGCGGCCTGCATCCCTGCCAAGCTGCAGGTCTACGGTTATTCTGTCAGCGAATCCCTGAGCGTATACGGCGTACTCACCGGAATGGCTCTTCCCCTGATCCTTTTTCCCGGCACCCTGACCAATTCCGTTTCCGTCCTGCTCATGCCGGCCATATCTGAGGCGGATTCCGCCAATAACCATCGCATGATCGGGCAGACCGTCAGGAAATGTATCCTCTACTGCCTCCTTCTCGGCGGAATCTGCAGCTTTCTGTTTCTGTGCGCGGGGGAAATGATCGGCGCCCTCCTGTTCGACAGCCGTCTGGCCGGCCAGCTCATCGTGATGATGGGATTTCTCTGTCCCTTTCTCTATCTGAACACCACGCTCACCAGCATCCTGCACGGCCTTGGGAAAACCGGCTACACCTTCGGCCTGAGCATGTCCAGCCTGCTTCTGCGCCTGCTCTTCGTCTTTCAGGCCATTCCCGTCTACGGCATGAAGGGCTATCTCATCGGAATGCTTCTGGGCCAGCTGCTCACCACTGTTTTCAGCCTGATCCCTCTGAAGCGATACTGCATGCCCTGACAGAAAAGCGGAGCGCGGCTTTGCGAATGGCGCGGAGTGAACTGTAGCGGATCAGTCCGTGCAGAAACCACAGGATAAGTCCGCCCCTTGCAACCTCCGGTTTTCTATATTATAATGGACGCGGCCCTTTTGCAGGCATCAGGGCCGCAGGACACAGCTTTTTCGAATGCCTTTTATACAGCATCCGGTTATATGTTTTTCAGTTTACAGATGAGGAGATCAGAAAAATATGAGTTTTAAGTTTATCAGAAAGCTTCCCACCCCGGAAGAAATCAGAAGAGATTATGCCGTTCCGGAACGGATCGTCCGGCTGAAGGAGGAACGGGATCAGGAAATCAGGGATGTATTCACCGGAAAAAGCAACAAATTTCTTGTTATCATCGGCCCCTGCTCCGCCGACAATGAAGACGCGGTCTGCGATTACGTTTCCAGACTCGCCCGCGTTAACGAAAAGGTAAAGGACAGGCTGATCCTGATTCCCAGAGTATATACCAACAAACCCCGTACCACCGGAGACGGCTACAAAGGACTCATCCATCAGCCGGATCCGGAAAAAAAGCCGGATTTTCTGCAGGGTCTCATCGCCATGCGGAAAATGCATATCCATACGGTGGAGGTGTCCGGCCTGACCTGCGCGGACGAGATGCTCTATCCGGAAAACTGGAGATATGTCTCCGATATTCTTTCCTATGTTGCCATCGGCGCCCGTTCCGTGGAAGACCAGCAGCACCGCCTCGCGACCAGCGGATTTGATGTTCCCGCCGGGATGAAAAATCCCACCAGCGGAGATTTTTCCGTCATGCTCAACTCCGTCTATGCTGCTCAGCATCCCCACTCCTTCATTTACCGGGGCTGGGAGGTCAGCACCACCGGGAACGACCTGGCGCATACGGTTCTTCGTGGCGCCACCAACAAGCACGGCAGAAATATCCCCAACTATCACTATGAGGATCTGAACCTGCTTCTGACCCTGTACAACGAAAGAGATCTGAAGAATCCGGCGTGCATCATCGACGCCAACCACAGCAATTCGGACAAGCAGCACAAACAGCAGATCCGTATCGTTAAGGAGGTCATGCACAGCCGGAAGCTGAATCATGACATCCACACCCTGGTCAAGGGCGTCATGATTGAAAGCTATATTGAAGAGGGCTGCCAGAAGGTGGGCGGCGGTGTTTACGGAAAATCCATCACCGATCCCTGCCTGTCCTGGGAGGATTCGGAACGTCTGATCTACGATATCGCGGAATACGAATAATTCCGGCCGGAACATTTCAGGGCCGGGTATGATCCAGTACGCTGTGATCATACCCGGCCCTGTTCAGAATGCTTCTTTTTTGCAGGCCCTCTTTTTATGCCTGATTCTTTATCCCTTCCAGTCTCCGCTGATCCGCAGGCCGGCCGTTTCCGTAACGGGCAGGGAAAAGAGAATGGATTTTGCCTTACTCTCCATTCCGGCCTTTTCCATGATGGACTTCATGATCTCATTCTTTTTCTCCGACCTCGCCACAATGAAGGTCATCTCCTTTTCCTCGGCCAGCGTCACGCCGAGAAACTTTTCCGCCTTCTCCATTCCCGTTCCTCTGGCATGAACTACCGTTCCACCACCGGCTCCGGCAGCCCTGGCCGCCTCCATCACCAGGTTGTTATATCCATAATTGGAAATCACAATAAGAAGCTCATACTCTGTATTTTTCAATTCCGATTCCTCCTCCTTCTCATATTCCTGTCCGGCAAGAAGATACCGGAACGCCTTTCCGCCGCCCACGCTGCTGACCGGGACGATAAAGGAAATTCCCGTGCCGGGTACGTCAATGTTCAGCTTCTGCTCCATCTGTCCCTTCACGTGATGCCAGGATTCCTGAGTCACCACGGTAAAAATGACGATTTTTTCCCGGCTTTCCATACCGAAATAATCCAGCATTTCACTGCTCGCCGTACCGGTTCCAAGCGTCAGCAGCATCACCGGGAGACGCTCTGCCTTAAACAGGGAGGAAAACCGCTCCCCATGATTTCTTCCTGTTATGGTTACCATACAATATACACTGCTCACGATCCGCTCCCATCCGCGCAGCCGCGCAACTCATCATCCTACAGTTCAATGATCTCCATATCTCCCATTCCGTCAAAGGCAGATACATATGTTTCCAAACCTTCCTTCTCGGCCTTTGCCGCTCTTGTCCGGAACACCAGACCAAGAATCTGAATGGTGATCAACGGAGTCATCGCCACCATCGCCACCACGCCGAATGCGTCCGTAATAATATTACCGCCAACCGCCGAGCACGCTCCCATGGCAAAGGGCAGCAGGAAGGTCGCTGTCATCGGTCCGGAAGCCACTCCGCCTGAGTCAAAGGCAATCGCGGTAAAGATCTTTGGAACGAAGAATGACAGGCTGAGCGCGATAAAATAGCCGGGAATGATGAACCAGAAAATGGAAAGTCCCGTCAGAACACGGATCATGGCAAGCCCCAGCGAAACGGACACGCCGATGGAAAGGCTCAATCCCATGGCTCCGGAAGAAATCGCGCCATCCGTGATTTCTTCAACCTGTTTTGTCAGAACGAATACGGCAGGCTCCGCACGTACAATAAAATAGCCGATCAACATTCCGATGGGAACAATAACCCACCGGAAGGGAAGAGCCGCGAGCACCTGGCCAAGATAATTACCGGCAGGGCTGAAGCCGACGTTCACACCGGTCAGAAACAGAACCAGCCCCACATAGGTATAAATCAGACCGATTCCGATTTTCAACAGACTCTTCATCGGAACCAGCCGGAAAATCACCTGAAACAGTCCGAAAAACAGGACGATAGGAAGCAGGGAAACGGCCATCTCCTTCATGTACTCAGGCAGCTCCTTCAGGAAATACCTGCACAGCTCCACTGAATTCGAAAACTCCGGAATGGCTTCCGGAACATATTCATAGCTTTCCGGATGATAAATCAGCCCCAGAATCAGCACGGCCAGAATCGGCCCTATGGAACAGAGCGCCACCAGACCGAAGCTGTCGTCCGACGCATGTCTGTCATTTCGGATCGCCGCAATACCAATACCCAGAGCCATGATGAACGGAACCGTCATCGGCCCCGTAGTAACGCCGCCGGAATCAAAGGCAACGGCAAGGAAGTTGTCCGGTACCAAAAAAGCCAGTCCAAATACGATCAGATAGAAAATTACGAGCATAGGCGGGAGAGCGATTCCAAAAAGCATGCGCAGCAACGCCACTACCAGGAAAATGCCGACTCCCACAGCCACCGCAATAATCAGGATCATGTTAGGTACAGAGGGTACCTGCTCTGCCAGTACCTGGAGATCCGGCTCCGAAACGGTGATGATAAACCCCAGCACAAAGCCCATCAAAACCATAATCCACAGCTTTCTGGTCTTTGTCATGCAGGTTCCCACGCGCTCGCCCATCGGAGTCATGGACATATCCACGCCCAGCGTGAACAGAATCATCCCTGCCATCAAAAGGACCGCCCCGACCAGGAATGCCATAAGAATTCCCGGCGAAATCGGTGCGATGCTGAAACAGAGGATCAGTACGATCCCTATGACCGGAAGCACGGCTTTCCCCGTCTCCACTGCTTTTTCCATGAGAATTGTCTGAAATACTTTCAAATGTCCACTGCCTTTCTGCTGGTGTGCGGCCGAATGGCCTAAATGACGTTTACCATGAAATGAAAAGAACTTTTACTTAGTATAACATTAAATGAATAAAATCGAAAGAAAAAATCAGAAATTTTATGTTTTTTTAACAGCAGTACCGTAACAGCCTGCAGAAATCCGTTCTTTCAGTGCAGACACTTTTTTTCTGTTCCGGTCCTTTTCTCTGCCTCAAGGGCAGAACAGGAAAAAGAGCCTGCTCAGGATGGAAGGATTCACATAGCCTTCCAGCATACATCCGCAGAGAAGCGCACAGAAAATCAGAAGCAGTATTCCACCGTCCCCGGACAGATGGAAAACTTTTCCCATTGAAGCCCTTCTTCCGTTCCTGTTCCGTCCGGGCGAGACACACCAGCCGCACAGCAGCCAGAAAGCGGGTACAAGCAGAAGCGCCTGCGGAAAGATCCCGCCTGCAAACAGCATGATTCCCCGAATTCCGTATCTGAGAGCGAGCACTGAAAGCAGAGTTCCCGCACAGAAGCCGCTCCACAGGAGGAAAAGACAGACTGCGGCTCCTCCCGCCCCCGCGGCTGCTGCCAGTACAAGAAGTACAGCAGGAAGCAGCCGTTGTCTCAGGCAGTAGAGCATAAGCCCCTTCCTGTTTATTTCAAGTGTGCCGATCCATTCCAGACTGTCGGAAGTCAGAAAAGAAGTATTCTGGACCAGCCCCTCCTGTCCGATGAAGATCAGAGCCATCCCCAACAGAAAGCCTGCCAGGAAAACTGCAGCCCCCAGACGGCTGAATCCGGGCGAAATCCGGGATAAAAATTCAGTTTTCCGCCCATACTCCCGCATCAGCATCCTCCTGCCCTTTCATGCCTTCAGCCGTCTTTCTCTCATTATATGCATATCCCCCGGAAAACTATGCTCTCCAGGAGCATTCCGGATGTATGTCTCATCCCTGTTGCAGCTTTGCCCTGTAGCTCATAACTGCAGCTATGGTCTTGGAATCCTCAATCTCACCTGACAGTATTTTGTCGCACAGCTCCTGTACGGTATAGGCTTCCACATTAATAAATTCATCCTCGTCAAGATGCTGATGCCCCCGTGCCAGCTCCGTTGCCAGATAAATATCGATCTTTTCGTTACAGAAAGCCACCGTGGTGCGTACGGTGATCAGCCACTCCATCTTTCCTGCAACATAGCCGGTTTCTTCCTCCAGCTCTCTCGCCGCCGCGTCCCGTGTCGGTTCTTCCGGTCCGTTCAGACCGCCTGCAGGAATTTCCAGCGTATATCTGTCCAGCGCATTCCTGTACTGTCTGACCATAAGCAGCTTTCCATCCTCCCGGACAGGAACCACTGCCGCAGCTCCCTGATGCTTAATAAAATCCCATTTTACAATATGTCCATTCGGTACCTGTATGGTGTCCTTATAAAAGTCTACTATCGCGCCCTTATAAACCAGCTCTCTTTTCAGCCGCTTGAATTCCTCTGCCATTTTCCATTTCCTTTCTGCCGCCATCCGGCCTTACAGGGGTTTCCATAATGGGAAGAACAGCTTCCCCCACACCCACGAAAAAAAGCTCTGCAGGCATCGCCCACAGAGCTTTCTGTTTCCTTTTTTATGACTGACCTATTTTGCATAATCCGAGACACGGCTCTCTCTGATAACATTGACCTTGATCTGTCCGGGATACTCCAGATCGGCTTCAATCGCCTTTGAAATATCACGCGCCATCAGAACCATATCCGCATCTGATACCTGTTCAGGAATTACCATGACACGAATCTCTCTGCCTGCCTGAATGGCATAAGATTTATCCACACCCTTGAAATTGTTTGCGATTTCTTCCAGCTGAGTCAGCCTGCTGGTATAGGTTTCCAGCGTTTCCCTTCTCGCCCCGGGCCGTGCAGCAGAAATCGTATCGGCTGCCTGCACAATACAGGAGATCAGAGAAGTCGGCTCCACATCGCCGTGATGGGACTCCACCGCATTGATGACCACAGCGGATTCCTTATACTTTTTGCAAAGTTCAACGCCAAGCTGAATATGAGAGCCTTCCATCTCGTGATCCACTGCCTTTCCAATATCATGCAGCAGACCCGCACGCTTCGCCATTCTCACATCCAGTCCAAGCTCGCTTGCAAGAAGTCCTGACAATTGAGCCACTTCTATGGAATGCTTCAGAGCATTCTGTCCATAGCTCGTCCTGAACTTCAGTTTTCCAAGTAACTTTACGAGTTCGGGGTGAACGCTATGCACACCAACTTCCAGCAGCGCAGCTTCCCCTTCCTCCTTGATCATCACTTCGACTTCCTTCTGGGCCTTTTCCACCATCTCTTCGATTCTGGCGGGATGAATCCGTCCATCCACAATCAGCTTTTCAAGCGCAATTCTTGCGACTTCTCTTCTGATCGGATCGAAGGAAGACAAAATTACCGCTTCCGGAGTATCGTCGATAATCAGATCCACACCGGTCAGCGTTTCCAGCGTTCTGATATTGCGGCCCTCACGTCCAATGATTCTTCCCTTCATCTCATCGTTGGGAAGCTGGACAACGGATATGGTGGCTTCCGCCACATGGTCAGCCGCACATCTCTGAATGGCGGTAACCACATACTCTCTGGCCTTCTTGTCCGCCTCTTCTTTTGCGCGGGCTTCCATATCCTTAATCATAACGGCCGATTCATGCTTTACTTCATCTTCAACAATTTTCAACAGGTAATCTTTTGCCTGTTCGGAGGTTAAACCTGAGATTCGTTCCAGTTCCTGTATTCTCTGCTCATTCAGCTTTGCAATCTCTGACCTCTGCTTCGCCAGCTCACCTTCCCGGGCCGCAAGCACGGATTCCTTTTTTTCAAGAGCATCCGCCTTCTTGTCCACGTTCTCCTCTTTCTGCTGAACCCTTCTCTCAAAACGCTGAACCTCCGCTCTGCGTTCCTTGATCTCCTTATCCAGTTCGTTCTTGGCACGAATGGATTCTTCCTTCACCTCCAGCAGACCTTCCCGCTTCTTGGCCTCAGCCGACTTCAAAGCGTCGTCAATAATCTCCCTGGCTTTCTCCTCAGCGTTTCCGAGTTTCGTTTCCGTTTCCTTTTTCCTGTATGCAGAAGTCACCACGAAAGTCACCGGGATCGAGATCACCAGCGTGACTGCTACCGCTATCACACAATAAAGCATAGACAGGAGCACCTCCTTATTTAATTTTCATTGTACGAATATTTGCTATAGAATGTATGTATGCACAAACATTCTTATAATCGTTTACAACACTACAATTTTAATAAATAACGGGTACTATGTCAAGTACAAAAGCATTTTTTCATCTTCTTTCGTAGCTTCTGCACAAAAATGCCTCTTTTTCCCTGATATCCGCCTGTCAGTCATCATAGCAGCCGCCGCTCATCGCTCTGCGGATTCCTTCCGCTGAAAAACCCCTTCGGAAGAGAAATGCCTGCATTCTTCTTTTCTCTGAAAGGTCTGCTTCCGCCGGTCTGAAATGCCTTTTTTCAAGAAGGGCGGCAATCAGTGCGGTCTCATCCTGTCCGCCGTCCCTTTCCTGTACCTGAGAAACGGCCTCCTCGATCATCTCTCTGTCCACACCTTTTCTGAGCAGTTCTTCCTCTATCCGTCTGAGGCCCTTCTTTCCGATCTGATCCTCCACATAGCTTCTGGCATAGGCTGCGTCGTTCACATAACCGTAGGACTCCACATAGGAAAGAGCCTCTTCGATCACCTCTTCCGGATATTTTCCTGCACGAAGCTTTTCCATCAGCTGCTTTCTGGTATAGCTGCGGCTCTTCAAAAGGTACATACAGCGGAGTTTTGCCCGTTTGGGAAGAAGCGTCCGCATAATTTCCGCAAACGCCTCTTCCGAAAGCTCCTCCCCCTCTCTGATCCTGTACCGGGCAAGCTCCCCCTTATACAGAGGAAAGGTATACTCACTGTCAACGGTAACCACAACCCTTGTCTTTCCTTCCGACACAATCCTGTTAACCGTCATCTGTCCTTCTCCTGCCGCTTACTCAGGCTGCTTTCCGGACTGCATTTCAGGCTGTTTTCCAGCCGGCGCCTCCGGCTGTCCATCCGTCCGTCTGTCAGGCTGCTTTCCGGCCTTCTCCGGGGCCTTTTCCTTCCTGCCGCCCGTCTCTTCCTCCTCTTCCTGAGGCTTCACATCGACAATATAGTGCGCCCTTACCTTCTGCTCGATCTCATCACAGATCTCGGGATGATCCGCCAGGAAGGCCTTGGCATTCTCCCTGCCCTGGCCGATCTTATTTCCTTCATAGGCAAACCACGCGCCGCTCTTGTTGACGATATTCACCGCGACCGCAAGATCCAGAATATCTCCCTCCCTGGAGATTCCCTTTCCGAACATGATGTCGAATTCCGCTTCCTTAAACGGCGGAGCGATCTTGTTCTTCACCACCTTCACGCGGGTGCGGTTTCCCACGACCTCACCGCCCTGCTTGAGCGCCTCAATCCTGCGGACATCCAGCCTGATTGTGGAATAGAACTTAAGTGCCCGGCCGCCGGTGGTGGTTTCCGGATTTCCGAACATGACGCCCACCTTCTCACGCAGCTGGTTGATGAAAATCACCGTACAGTTCGACTTGCTGATCACGGCAGTGAGCTTACGCAGAGCCTGGGACATCAGTCTTGCCTGCAGGCCAACATGAGAATCGCCCATGTCCCCGTCGATCTCCGCCTTCGGCACCAGAGCCGCAACCGAGTCAACGACAATAATGTCAATCGCACCGGAACGGACCATCGTTTCGGTGATCTCCAGCGCCTGCTCTCCGTTATCAGGCTGTGAAATATACAGGTTATCGATATCCACACCGATATTCTTCGCGTAGACGGGATCCAGCGCATGCTCCGCATCAATAAAGCCGGCAATTCCCCCGCGCTTCTGAACCTCAGCAATCATATGGAGCGTCACAGTCGTCTTACCGCTGGATTCCGGTCCGTATATTTCCACAATTCTTCCTCTGGGAATACCGCCGAGTCCCAGCGCAATGTCAAGGCTGAGGGAACCCGTGGGAATGGTTTCCACATTCATCTGTGAGGCCGGATCTCCCAGCTTCATCACGGCTCCCTTACCATACTGTTTCTCAATCTGTGCCAGCGCCGCATCCAGCGCTTTCAGTTTTTCTTCTCTTTCCATCTCTTCCTCTTTTCCTGCCGCCGGAAGGGCGGCATTTCATTGAAAGGAGCTGCCGGCAGGGATAACTTCCTCTCTGTACCGGCTGTAGGTCAGCGTCCTTTTTCTCCCAGAACAAATGTTCTCTTTTATCTTAAAACATCCGTCCCGATTTGTCAATTCTCTTTCCTGAAATAAAGGCGAAACGCCAGAAAGCCGCAATCCGGCTTATGCACTGCATGTTCTGACTGAAAAAGACCTGAAAAATGAATGTGATTTATTGTAGCATGTTTTTTTCAGGAAATCCACCCGTTTCTGCAAATCTGTTGAAAAGAACCCCGCGGACAATCAATCCGCAGGGTTCTTTTTAGAATTTTGTCACATACCGTTCATAATCCCGGATGGTTGCCGTCACCCAGCCCGTACTGTCGCTTGTTGTATAATTAAAACCGATCTCCAGACCGACAGGCGTGTAGAACACAATATTTGTATTCTCATCAGAAAGGAAGTCCAGAAGCTGTTCATCATCCATGCTGTCCACTACCGGAACCGTACCGTTCTGATAGTCATTCTGGCTGCGGAATTCATCTGCAAGCTGCTGATTATATTTAATCAGGCTCCCGTTATTCAGTACCTCGCCGCTGATGAGATCGATGTTAATGCTGTAGAGAGAAATGCTGGACTGCCCGTCCATCACATAGGACTCCTCCAGAACGATGCTGATCTTTTCCTCATCCATATAGGTAACGTAGCCAGTGCTTTCCGCATTGTAGACCACATCATCTCCCTGCCATGCCCTGTAATAATTGTACAGAGTGCTGAAATAAGTGGCCTCTGTCTCGATCAGCTCATTCAGCTCCTCCAGCCGGGGGATATTTCCGCCGGTCAGCTGCGGATACCGGCCGACAGCAGTCGCGCCTGTCTCATCGTCCGTCAGATCATATTCTTCCCACTCCACGGAATAGCTCAGATCATCCCGAACCGCATTTGCCAGAGTCACATAATACTCATCGTCCTCACTCGGTACATATTCCTCTTCCGGCTCCTGATCCGGTATCGTTTCCCGTGGCGTATCATACTCATAGGGAAGCTGTCCGTACCATTCATCCGATCCGTTTCCTTCATATGGATAGGGAATTCCAAAATCTTCCTGCCACTGGTCCGGCACCAGACGAGATGTCCTTACAGACCTTTTCACCAGGAAGAAAATAAGAATCATCCCCAGACACAGCAGCACGGCAAGCACCGTTATGACGACAGCGGCAGCCACTTTTCCGTTATTTCTTCTGTCCTCTCCCGCTCCATAAGCGCCATGGCCCTGCGGACCATATGGAGGCATACCGCCCCCGAAATACGGGCCGTAAGGCTGTCCCTGATAAGGCTGCCAGGGCCCCTGTCCCGCCTGCTGGCCGTAACCGGGTGCACTCTGCGGACCGTAACCGGGACCGTTCTGTGAGCCATAACCTGCACCATTCTGCGGGCCATAGCCTGATACGCTCTGCGAACCATAGCCTGCACCACTCTGTGAAGCGTAACCTGAACCATCATTCTGCGGGCCGTACCAGCCCTGGCTGCCCTCCGGCCCCGGGCCATAACCGGCAGCATTCTGCTGTCCATACCCTGCGCCATTCTGCCCGACGCCATTCATTCCGGCCGAATTTTCATTCCAGGCGTCTGCAGCCGCCTGCCCCTCCGGCACGCCGTTTTCCCTTCCGTAACCGCAGTTTACGCATACGCCGCCTCTGGTGAGAGCGCCGCATTTCGGGCAAAAAGTGTATTCCTCCTCGTGCGCTTCGTTCATAATCATCCCTCCGTCGGCCCCTGGGGCCGCAAGCGTATTCCGTCTCTCCCCGCTATCCGGCAAAAACCTGCGGCCTGCCGGAATTTTCGCTGCCGGTCACACAGTGACCAGCAACGGGCAATCTGGCATTTAAAGTTCGCTTTGCGAAGCCAAACCGCCTGTTGAATCATGCCGGCTCCTGATCACGCAGCGAGTGCGTAGTCAGGGTATGACATGTAACGAATTCTCAGTCGAATACCTCCAGAATGCATCTGCGCATCAGCGTCAGCGCAGCCGCCACGGAGGATTCCCGGATCTTTGCCCGGCTGCCCTTAAAGCGGAATTCTTCCACCCACACATTGCCGCAGACAAAGCATGCCATATAAACCAGACCCACAGGCTTCTCCTCACTCCCGCCGTCAGGTCCGGCAATTCCGGTTATGGAAACCGCCACATCCGCTCCGGCGGCCTTCGCGCCGCCTACGGCCATCTCCTGTGCAGTCTGCGGGCTTACGGCACCGTATTTTTCCAGCGTTTCCTTTTTCACGCCAGCCAGCCTGCGCTTCGCCTTGTTGGAATAGGTGATCAGCCCGGTCTTAAACACGTCCGATACGCCCGGCACATTGACCAGCCTTCCGGCAAGCAGACCGGCGGTGCAGGATTCCACCGTGGCAGCTGTCAGATCATTCTTTTTCAGAAGACGCACAACGGCATCCTCCAGTGTCACATCATTTTTTGTAGTATAAACCGCTCTGCCGAACCGGCGCTCCAGCTCCTTCACCACAGGCTTCACCAGCTTCCTGGCCGCCTTCTCATCCTCCGCCCGGGCGGTGACGCGCAGATGCACCTCTCCCGTCTTGGCATAGGGAGCCACCGTCGGATTCTGCAGCGCTTCCAGGTCTGTAATCAGAGCCTCCACGCCGCTCTCGCCCAGCCCGCAGATTTTCACCGTACGGGAATAAATCACCGCGGGCCCGTTCGGATCCAGGGACAGAAGGTAAGGCGCGATGCTCTTTTCAAACATGGGAATCAGCTCATTCGGCGGTCCGGGGAGCAGCACGATCCGCTTCCCATCCTTTTCCAGAATGATTCCGGGGGCCGTACCGTTGTCGTTGTCCACCACAACAGCCCCCTCCGGCACCAATGCCTGTTTCCTGTTATTATCCGTCATCTTCAGGCCGCGTTCCCGAAAATAAGCCTCGATGCGGGAAAGGGAACGGGCATCCTCCACCAGCTTCCTTCCGCAGACCTGTGCCGCCGTTTCCTTCGTCAGATCATCCTGGGTGGGCCCGAGACCGCCTGAGAGAATCAGAATGTCGGAGCGCTCCAGACCGGTTTTCAGAATTCCGGCAAGCCTCTCCCCGTTGTCTCCCACCACCGTCTGGTAGTAGCAGGACAGCCCCAGGGCCGCGCACTGCTCCGCCATCCAGGCCGCATTGGTATTCACAATATTTCCGAGCAGCAGCTCGGTACCCACGCAAATCAGTTCTACCGTCATAATTGCCTCTCCGGGATCTCCTATTTGGGATCCTTCATCACGTCCTTATTTTTCACCAGATAATCGATCAGGGACACCACCGTCAGGATCAGCGCGATCCACATGACGATCTGCGTCACGATGGAAAGTGCGGAGATATCCGCGATCATCAGGATGATCATTATCATCTGGAAGGTGGTTTTAAATTTACCCCACCAGCTTGCCGCAATGACCACGCCCTTATCGGAAGCCACCAGACGGAAGCCGCTGATGATGAATTCACGGCTGATGATGACGATGACGATCCAGGCGGGAATCCTTCCCAGCTCCACCAGGCAGATCATGGCGGAGCAGACCAGCAGCTTATCGGCAAGCGGATCCATGAATTTTCCAAAGGTGGTCACCAGATTGTATTTTCGCGCGATCTTACCGTCCAGAAGATCGGTAAGGCTTGCGATCACGAACAGTGCGAGAGCGATCCACTTTCCCGCAGCCCCTCCGATCGGGACAAGCATGAATACCACGAAGGGCACGATCATGATCATTCTGAGTATGGTCAGCTTATTCGGTAAATTCATCTTCCAGTTCTCCTATCAAATCATATTCATAAGACCCGGTCACGCGGGCCCTGACAAAATCTCCGGTCAGAAGCTGTCTTGAGGTGTTAATAAAAAGCAGGCCGTCCACGCCGGGAGCATCCATGTAGGTTCTGGCAACATAGGCGTTCTCGTCCTCCACCTTTCCTTCAATCATGGCGAGGATTGTCCGCCCCTTCATGCTTTCTGCCTTTTCAAAAGCGATCTCCTGCTGCAGCTCCATCAGCTCATCCCTGCGGGCTTCCTTGATCTCCTGGGGCACCTGATCCGGCATTTCAGCCGCCGGTGTTCCCTCCTCCTGCGAATAGGGGAAAACGCCAAGCCGGTCGAATTCCATCTCATCCACAAAATTGTAAAGCTCCTCAAAATCCTCCTGGGTCTCACCGGGGAAACCGCTGATCAGCGTGGTGCGCAGGCAGATGTCCGGAACCGCCTCCCGGATCTGAGCGATGCGTTCCCGAAGCTCCTCCTGATTCGTCCGCCTGCCCATTTTCTTCAGGATTCTGTCCGAAGCGTGCTGGATGGGCATATCGAGATAATGGCAGATCTTCGGTTCTCTTTTTATGCAGTCGATCAGCTCCGGCGTGATCTCCTCCGGATAGCAGTACAGAAGACGGATCCAGTACAGTCCGGGAATGCGGCAGAGCTTTTCCAGAAGCTCGGGAAGGGCCTTTTTCCCATACAGATCTTTGCCGTAAACGGTGGTTTCCTGTGCCACAAGGATCAGCTCCCGCACGCCGCACGCCGCCAGCTCTTCAGCCTCCTTCACCAATGCCTCCATGGGCACACTGCGGTAGCTTCCCCGCACCTTTGGAATGATGCAGTAGGTACAGCGCTTGTCGCAGCCCTCCGCGATCTTGAGATAGGCGTAATGGCCGCCGGTGGTCACGCTGCGCTTCTTTCCATAGATAATCGGCGCATCGGCTTCCGTAATATGGTTTTTCCTCTGTCCCGCCAGCACTTCATCGATGGCGTCCGCCACGCTGTCTATGGCCATGGTTCCCAGGATCTCATCCACCTCCGGGATTTCCTGAAGAATTTCCTCCCGATAACGCTGGGCGAGACAGCCTGCGGCTATGAGTATCCGGATCTTTCCTTCCTTTTTCAGCTCTGCCATCTGCAAAAGCGTATTTACACTTTCCTCCTTGGCATCTCCGATAAAGCAGCAGGTATTGACCACCACGGCCTCTGCCTCTGCCTCATCGTCCGTAAAGCTATGTCCCCGCTGTGCCAGCATGCCAAGCATCATTTCCGTATCCACCAGATTCTTGTCACAGCCGAGGGAAATAAACAGTATTTTCATAGGTTCTACTGAAAAAAGAGAAATGCCCGAAGCGATTTCTCTTCCTTCTTTTCCTTTCCCGTCATTCTTCCACGCCAAGCTCCGCAGCGGCTTCTTCATCGCTCAGGATGCGGATCTTTCCTTCGTTCAGCTCCTCTACGGCAGCGGACAGGGGCTTCATGCCCGTTTTCATGCTCACCATCGGCTCGTCTCCGGCGATGATCTGTCTGGCTCTCTTCGCCGTCGCCATCACGATGGAATAACGGCTGCTGACGATCTTATCCTCGCCCTCCTTAACGCCGCTGTTTACCACTTTCATCAAATCACTGTAAGAGGGATGTAACATTTTTTATTCTCCTTTCACTACCGCGTCCAGCTCTGAACGCATGTCGGCAATCGTCTGCCTGTTCCTGACCGGAGCCTTCCGCGCCGCGTCGATAATATCGTGCATCTGGCGCACGCAGACATCCAGGTCATCGTTTATAATCAGATATTCGTAGTTTTCTATGCCTTCCGCTTCCTCACGGGCGCGGATCAGCCGCTGCCGGATCACCTCAGGGCTTTCCGTTCCACGGCCCTCAAGCCGCCGCTTCAGTTCTTCGGCACTCGGCGGCATGACGAACAAAAGCAGCGTTTCCGGAAACTTTTCCTTCACCTTGAGCGCGCCCTGGATCTCGATCTCCAGAATCACGTCCCTCCCGGCTTCCAGACACTTTTCCACATACGCCCGCGGCGTTCCGTAATAGTTGCCGCAGTAGGAGGCATACTCAATCAGGCCATCCTCCTCTATCGTCCGTTCAAAGGTTTCCTTATCCACAAAAAAGTAGGATTCTCCGTCCACCTCGCCCTCTCTGGGCTCCCTGGTGGTCATGGAAACCGACAGGGCATAATTGTCATACCGCTTCAGCAGCTCCTTCATGAGCGTGCCCTTGCCCGCTCCTGAAAAGCCGGATACCACAATCAGAATTCCCCTATGCTTCATCCAATTCCTCCCGTCCGGGCTGCGCCCTGTTCGCAATCGTTTCCGGCAGAAGGGCGGAAAGCACCAGCTGCCCGTTCTCCATCACCAGAACCGCCTTGGTCTTGCGCCCCTGCGTGGCGTCCACAGCGGTTCCCGCCTCCTTCGCCGTCTGAACCATCCGCTTCACCGGCGCGGATTCCGGACTCACCACCGCGATCACCTTATCCGTATTCACAATGTTCCCAAAGCCCACATGAATAAACTGGTTCATACATCCTCCACTTCACACACTGGAGAAGAATGGCCCTCTGGCCATTCTTCGGTATGAGACTTAGATGTTCTTAGGCGGCGTCTTCTGACGCCTTAGAACATCTTCTCATACTTCATTCAATGTTCTGGATCTGTTCCCGCACCTTTTCGATCTCTGTCTTCAGCTCAATCGCATGGTTGGAAGTCTCCAGATCGCTGGCCTTGGAAAGAATGGTGTTGGCTTCCCGGTTCATTTCCTGTGCGATGAAGTCCAGCTTACGTCCCACGCTGCCGCCCTCAAGAAGCGTCCGGCGGGTAGTCTCGATGTGGCTTCTCAGGCGGACCAGCTCCTCATCCACGCAGACCTTATCCGCGAAGATCGTGACCTCCATCACAAGCCGGTTTTCATCCACCTGGGCATCTCCCAGAAGTTCCTTCACCTTCGCCTCCAGATTCTGCCGGTATTCCGCGATGATCTGAGGGGCGCGCGACTCAATGAAGCTTACATGCTCCAGCATGCCGTCCAGCTTTCCGATCAGATCCTTCTTCAGGGTCTCTCCTTCGCTGATCCGTGTGCGCGTCAGCGCCTCAGCGGCTCCCCGAAGCGCTTTTTCCAGCGTCTTCCAGATACCCTCCTCGTCCAGATTTCCCTCTTCCATAGAGAAAACCTCAGGGAAACGGGCGAGAGAGGAAACCTTCACATCATTTTCCAGAGAAAACTCCTCCGCCATCCGGTTCAGATATCCCAGATATTCTGCTGCGATTTCCCGGTTATATTTCACCGTTCCGCCGCTTTCCGTAAAATCCTCATAGGAAAGAAACAGATCCACCTTGCCCCTCTGAATGTATTCCTTCAGAAGCCCGCGGATGGACGCCTCAAAAAAGTTCAGCTTCCTGGGTATCTTCATACTCACATCCAGATAACGGTGATTGACGGATTTGATCTCCACGGTAATCTTTCGTTCTGCCTCGGCAACCTCACAGCGGCCGAATCCTGTCATACTTTTTATCATCTGCGTTCCTCCGGATCAGTAGATTCCCATAATTCATTTTATTATAAAGCAGAACCGCAGACCAGTCAAGATTCACTTGTGCCGGAGTGCGCATGCTGGTATACTGGGAGTACGGTTCACCGGCCGGCGGAACCGGGCGGCTGCCGAGTCTGTGCGGCCTCTTCCGGTTCCGCGCGGAATTCTTCAGTTAGAAAGGATGATTGACATGGCATTTGACGGCATTACAATTGCAGCGGTCAGGAAGGAGCTCTCCGATGTGCTCACCGGAGGACGCGTCTATAAAATCGCCCAGCCGGAGCCGGATGAGCTGCTTCTTACCATAAAAAACAACAGCAGCCAGTACCGGCTCACCCTGTCCGCGTCGGCTTCCCTCCCGCTCGCATTTCTCACAGGAAAAAATAAAAC
>DXHY01000032.1 GCA_019113175.1 Candidatus Eisenbergiella stercoravium
TGAACCGCGCTACTTCTTCACCGAGACAGCCCGGTTCCACGTTCAAGATCGTATCCACCTACGCTCCCGCGCTGGACAGTGCAGGGCTGACGCTGGCGGACGTCTTCGTGGACGCGCCCTTCAACTATGACAGCGGCCGGCCGGTTTCCAACTGGTACTCTTCCGGCTACCGGGGCATCTGCTCCCTGCGGGAAGGTATTGCCGATTCCCTGAATATCATTGCGGTCAAAACGCTGACCTTTATCGGGCCGCGGACCGGTTATGATTATCTGCTCAACTTCGGTTTTACCACGCTGACGGACGGGGAGGAAATCAACGGCCAGATCTTTTCAGATGTAGCCCAGCCTCTGGCTCTCGGCGGCATCACCCATGGCGTAACCAATCTGGAACTGAATGCCGCGTATGCTTCGATTGCAAACGGCGGAACCTATATCGAGCCCACCCTGTACACCAAGGTGGTGGATCATGACGGAAACGTGATTCTGGACAACACCCAGCCTCCTTCCCGCCAGGTCATCAAGGAAAGCACCGCTTTCCTGCTGACGGACGCCATGGTGGACGTAGTCACCACAGGTACGGGAACTGCCGTCAACTTCGGCGGCATGTCCATTGCAGGTAAAACCGGAACCACTTCCGATTATAACGATGTATGGTTTGCCGGCTATACGCCCTACTATACCTGTACCACCTGGACAGGCTATGACAACAACGCAAAGCTTGCCAGCGGAAACGGCGAACGTAACCTGGCAAAGACGCTCTGGCGCGCGGTCATGAGCCAGATTCATGAAAATCTGGAAAACAGGGCCTTCGAGGTTCCCGGCGATATTGTCACCGCCACCGTATGCGCCCAGTCCGGCAAGCTTCCCATCGACGGGCTCTGCACGGACCTGAAAACCGAATATTTTGCTCAGGGTACGGTTCCCACCACAACCTGTGATGTGCATTATCAGGGCTTTGTGTGCGAATATTCCGGTCTGAAGGCTACAGACCTGTGTCCGTTCAAAGTTCCGGGAACGCTGGAGCTGACGCCTTCCAACGATGCGACACTGTCCGGAAACGTAACCCAGGCGGCCAATGAGTGCCCGCATAATGCGGAATTCTTTGCGAACCCTACTGCCAATGCCGTCATTGAACAGGAACAGCAGGAAATCAATGCGCGCAATCTGCTGAACAATTATGATGCGCAGATGGCGACCTACCAGGCCGCGCTTCAGAATGCGCAGACCGCTCTTGCCACAGCACAGCAGCAGGCGGCGGCAGCCACCGATGAGGCCACAAAGGCCGCGGCAGATGCTGCTGTCACCCAGGCACAGCAGGAAATTGACAGCCTGACCCAGCAGATCACCGCTCTCCAGAGCGCCTACGCGGCGCAGCAGGCCCAGCAGGCGGCCCAGGGGACGGCGGAAGGAACGCAGTGAGGCAAATGTATGCCTGGCGAAAAGATTTCCTGAAATCGGGAAAGTAATCATATGGCTGGGGATGTACCACCCTTGTATTATACAGATACAAGCCGGGAAACATGCCAAAGACGTGAAGAGACATCTTAATGGACAAAACTTTAGGAGAGAACGCAGCCAAAAGCGTTCTCTCCTCTTTTTCTTGTCCTCCGGGTCCAGATGTCGAACATTTTTAAACATACCGCTCTTGAATTTGCCAGGCAAAGCATTTCAAGCACTTACCTGATTATGGCATCCTGTCAAAATGATTAAACTGCCTCAGCTTTACCGGCACTCGTACAGGTGCCGGTGGTTTGAATAATCACTCAACCATTGACCGGGAGCGCTGGAACAGTGTGTTCAACTGACCGTACCCCTCCCGTACCTCTTTTTTTGCAAAAAGAAAAATCCGAAAAGCCTGTAATCATCAGGTTTTTCGGACTTCTCATGCAAGCTGCTGACGGGAATCGGACCCGTGACCTCCGCCTTACCAAGGCGACGCTCTACCGACTGAGCCACAGCAGCTTATTCAGTTTGTTTTCAGCGTTTTGCGCTGTCAACGAATATGAGTATAGCATAGGGGTCAGGGGTTGTCAACAAATTTTTTTCTTTTTTCTCACTTTTTTCAGGAGCACTGTTTTCCGGCATTTTTCCGGTAAAAGAGGCCCTGCTTCCGGGCGTAATTCCCGCCGCCCGGAAATTCTCCGCCGCCGTTCCGGTTCATTCCTTCACCTGCCAGGCGATGTACATATCGTCCTCAAACACCACTTCCATGTGTTCGTTGATCCAGTCCCAGGGGAAATCCTCCGTATCCCGCACGTAGGGCCAGACCAGTCCGTTCCCCTCCGGCCCTGTCTGCACCCTGTCCAGAAGCACGTAATCCGGCTGTGTTTCATCCACCATGAGCTCCTTCCCGCGGCAGCGGGTGATGTGGAAATATACGTTCTGACTGGCATACACGTCTCCGGTGAGGATGCTATCCACCTGCGTTTCATCCAGACCGGCAAGAGCGGCATAAATATGATTATCCCTGCTGTCATAGCCCGCATTGTATCCGTCCGAGCAGAAAGCCGCCGCCATGAACAGAATGGATGCAGCTGCCGCCGCAGCGGAACCCAGCTCCCTTTTTCCGAAGCCCTGACTGCCGGCAGGCTCCTTCCGGCCGCCTTTTTTCAACGCAGGAATGTGTCCGTCCAGGCTGTGGACCGCTCCCCACGCCGTCAGCACAAACAGCATGGCAAGGACGCTTCCCATATAGGTGAAAACGCGCAGATAAGGAAACACGCACTGGACGAACAGAAAAACGGGAACCATGACTGTAAGGACCAGGCAGTACAGGCCGCAGAAGGCAAAGCCGCGCTTCTTTCTGCGGAAAACGGACAACGTCAGGACGAACAGAATCAGGCAGCAGAGCGGAATCAGGACAGCGAGCACCCGGCTTCCTCCGGAATATACCTGACCGAGCACCCGGAGCAGATATCCACCGATCCCCTCCAGGAACTCCGCCCTGTCCACACTCTGGATATTGGGATCGGAAAGCATGGCGTTCAGCCCCCGCACAAACGCGGCCGCGGGATCGGAAAAGAGCATCTGGAAATGGCTCATGCCATAGAAGGGGCCGCCCTCCTCCTTCACCAGAAAATTGGAGCCGATGGCCAGCCAGATAATCGTATACAGGCCAAATGTCACCGCAGCCGCGCAGGCGGACGCCGCAATCAGCCGGATCAGCCTGCCGTACTCCCGGCACAAAAGAAGGAACAGACCTCCAGCAAGACAGATGGACACCACCCAGTAGAGATTGCTTGGAATGGTGTACAGCCCGCCCACCAGGCAGACGGCAAAGCCGGCGTACAGCCAGAAGCGGCGGCATTTCCAGAATTCTCTGATTCCACGCCTCGTGGTTCCATGTCCTTCTTTTTCAGCCGCATTCCTTCCACAAAGCGCATCTGTTCCGGGCAGTCCGTCCTCATCTGCCCCGGAAACGCGGGGCACGCAGATTTCATACAGCAGGTTCGCCGCCGCGATCAGAAAGAAGCCGGAAAGGGCATAGCCTCTTCCCTGGGCCGCCTGCTGGGTCACGTTGTACATGGCCGCAAACAGGGCGCAGCCCGCCACAGAAAGCGTGGGGGATACCAGCTTTTTCAAAAGACGGTATAAAAGCAGCAGGCTTCCGGCTGAGGCAAGCAGGGAAACGCCACGCAGTCCGAGGTACGGACTTCCCAGGTGGTTAATCAGGGCTGAAAGGGCCGAATACAGCACATGGTTATTGGGCAGGGGCCAGTGGATCATGGAATAGATCATGCCCCTGTCGATGAAATTTTCATAGGTATACAGTTCATCGTACCATGGGGGGATGCAGAAAAGCCTCCACACATAGTACACCGTCACCGCGCAGAAGAAAAGCGCGAACAGACCGTTTTTTCTCCACCAGCTTCCCTGCCTTTTACGTGAAACGGCGCGGGATGCAACGCTCTCTTTTTTTCTCATTTATTCCAGTTCTCTCTTTCCCGTATACAGCTCGTAATATCTTCCTTTCAGTGCCAGCAGCTGCTCGTGGTTTCCCCGTTCCATGATTTCCCCGTGCTCCAGCACCAGAATGGCGTCGGCGTTGCGGACCGTGGACAGACGGTGAGCGATCACCAGGGTGGTACGGTCGGCCATCAGCCGGTCCATGCCCTCCTCAATGTGTTTTTCCGTCCGGGTATCCACGGAAGAGGTCGCCTCGTCCAGAATCAGGATGGGGGCCCTGGAAATGGCCGCCCTTGCGATATTGAGAAGCTGCCTCTGCCCCTGGCTCAGATTGGCACCGTCCCCTTCTATCATGGTATCATACCCTTTTTCCAGACGCATGATGAAGGAATGCGCGCTGGCGGTTTTCGCCGCCTGCTTCACCTCCTCATCTGTGGCATCCAGCCTGCCGTAGCGAATGTTCTCCCGGACCGTGCCTGTGAAAAGGTGGGTATCCTGCAGCACCATGGCGATATTCCGGCGCAGACTGTCCCGCCTGATATCCCGGATGTCCACGTCGTCAATGGTGATTTTTCCCCCGTCAATATCATAAAAGCGGTTGATCAGGTTGGTGATGGTGGTCTTGCCCGCACCGGTGGAACCGACGAAGGCGATCTTCTGGCCCGGTTTTGCATACAGGCTCACATGCTTTAAAACCACCTTATCCGGACTGTAGCCGAAGGTCACGTCGTTCAGCCGCACATAGCCTCTGCATGGTTCAAGCTCCACAGCTCCCGGAGCGTCCTCCGCCTCCGGCGCTTCGTCCATGACGGCAAATACCCGCTCCGCCCCCGCCAGAGCGGAAAAAATGGTGTTCATCTGCATGGAGAGCTCGTTGATAGGGCGGCTGAACTGTCTGGAATAGTTCACGAATACGGTCAGTCCCCCGATATCAAATCCACGGAGCACGCACAGCAGGCCGCCGATGCAGGCGGTCAGAGAATACCCCACCTGTCCCAGATTTCCCATGACAGGCCCCATGATGCCGCCAAAAAACTGGGCCTTAATCTGCTTGTCACGCAGGTCATAGTTCAGCCAGGAGAATTCCTCCTGGGCGGTTTCCTCATGGCAGAACACCTTGACCACCTTCTGCCCCGTTACCGTTTCCTCGATGTATCCGTTCAGCGTTCCCAGAGCTGCCTGCTGCGCCTTATAGAACCGGCGGCTTCTCATGGTGACGGCTCTGGCCGCAAGCATCATAAACGGCACCATCACCACTGTGATCAGCGTCAGCCACACATTGGTATACATCATCAGGCAGAAGGTTCCGATCACATTGATGGTGCTGGAGATGATCTGCACCACCGTATTATTCAGCATTTCTCCCACCGCATCCACGTCGTTGGTGAAGCGGCTCATGATGTCCCCGTGATTGTTCGTATCGTAGAACCGCACCGGCAGCTTCTGGATCCGGGAAAACAGATCGTTTCTCAGCCGGAAGATGGCTCCCTGCGAGATGCCGATCATGATCCGGGACTGAAAATACTGGGCAGCAATTCCCACCGCGTAGATGGCCGCCATCCGCAGGAGAGAGGAAAGCAGAATCTGTACGCTTCCCTCCGCAGAGGTCAGGCTGTTGATGATGGGGCGCAGCATATAGGAACCGGCCAGGGAAGAAAGGGTGTTGAGGATGACGCAGAAAAACACCACTACCAGTCCCAGACGGTCCTTTTCAATATAGGAAAGGAGCCTGCGGACCGTTTTCGACGCATCCTTCGGCCTTCCGCCCCGGCCGCGGCCTCCCCTCGTCCCCGGGCCTCCCCTCCCGGGGCCGCGCCCCTGGGCCTCGGCCTGCTTTGCCGCATAGGTATATTTCCGGATCAGGGCTTCTTTTCTCTCCTCATTCATGACGCGCTCACCTCCCTGTCCATCTGGGAATAGCAGATTTCCCGGTAGGCCTCACAGCTCTTAAGAAGCTCTTCATGGCTGCCCTGTCCCACGATTTTTCCCTCGTCCATGACCACGATCAGATCCGCCTCCATGACGGAGGTGATCCGCTGCGCGATGATCAGCTTGGTGGTACCTTTCAGCGTGGTGGAAAAGCTCTCCCTTATCTTCGCCTCTGTCGCCGTATCCACAGCGCTGGTGGAATCGTCCAGAATCAGGATCCGCGGCTTTTTCAGCAGGGCCCTGGCAATGCAGAGCCTCTGCTTCTGGCCGCCGGAAACGTTTACGCCGCCCTGTCCGAGGAAGGTTTCATACCCCTCCGGGAATGTGCTCAGGAAAGCGTCGGCCTGGGCCGCCTGAGCAGCTTTACGCACCTGCTCCTGAGAAGCGTTCTCATCTCCCCAGCGCAGATTTTCCTCCACCGTGCCGGAAAACAGGACATTTTTCTGAAGCACCATGCCAACCCCTTCCCGAAGGCGCTTCAGGGAATACTCCCTCACATCCACGCCGTCCACCAGCACCTGTCCCTCATCCACATCATACAGCCTGGGGATCATGGAGACAAGCGTGGTTTTTCCGCAGCCCGTGGAACCGATGATTCCCACCGTCTGTCCGGGCTCTATGGTCAGGCTGATATCATCCAGCACCTTTTCCCGGCTGTCCTTATAATACCGGAAGGATACGTGCCGGAATTCAATGCGTCCCTGCTCCACCTCTTTTTCCTTCTGCGACGCGTTTTCATCCGTCAGATCGATTTCCGTATCCAGAATCTCATTGATCCGCTTCGCGCTGGCAATGGCGCGGGAGCTCTGAAGAAATACCATGGCGAGCATCATCAGGGACATGAGCACCTGTACGATATATGTGGTAAATGCGGTCAGATTGCCAACCTGCATATCCCCGGCGAGCACCTCCTGCCCGCCCAGCCAGACCACGGCAAGGGTCGTCACATTCATGAAAAAAGCCACCAGCGGCATCTGCAGGATGACGATTTTAAACGCCCGGAGGCTCGACTCCTTCAGATCTCCGTTGGATCTGAAAAACCGCTTTTCCTCATAGTCCCCCCGCACAAAGGACTTGATCACGCGGACGTTCTGCAGGCACTCCTGAATATTTGAATTGACCCGGTCCAGCTTCTTCTGCATGACCGTAAAACGTGGGAAGGCCGTCATCATGATGACGGCAATGGTAACCACCATCACCGGAAGGATCACCAGAAAGATTCTCGCAAGTCCCGGATTCATCGCAACCGCCATGATGATGGCTCCGATCAGCATGCCCGGCGCGCGCAGCATCATACGAAGTCCCATCATAATCAGATTCTGCACCTGGGTGATGTCGTTGGTAAGCCGGGTTACCAGGGAGCCGGTGGAAAAGCTGTCGATGTTCTGGAAAGAGAATTTCTGCACCTTCCGGAAACAGTCGTTTCGCAGATCAGCGCCGAAGCTGATGGACGCCTTCGCCGCAAACCATGCGCCTCCGATGCCGCCTCCCATCATGATAAACGCGGTGAGGATCATGACGCCTCCCATTTCAATGATATAGGCAATATCGTGATTTGCCGCCCCCACATTGATGATCTGCGCCATCAGTGCAGGAAGGACCACCTCTCCCACCACCTCGGTGATCATCAGGATCGGTCCCAGTATGAACGCGTAAAGATAGGGCTTTACATATTTCCAGTATCTCTTCATTCTTTTCCCTCTTCCCCTTTCTTCTTCCTGTCTTCGGAAACGGCCTTCTCCGCCCGCTCCATATTTTCCTTCACCCGGCACAGAAAGCCGAAAAACCTCTCAAGCTCCTCCTCGCTGAAGCCTTCAAAAAACAGCCCGTCCGTTTCCGCAAAGATCCGGAGACTCCGGCGGACCACATCCTTCCCCTTTTCCGTGATCTCCACATGATTCACCCGGTTGTCCGTCCGGTCCGTCTGTCTTACGATATAGCCGCCCTTTTCCAGCTTTTTCAGCGAAACTGTGATGGCTGCGGCGGATACCCCGAATTTTTCCGCAAGCTCCATCTGCGCGCACGCCGGATTCCGGTCCAGTTCCATCAGAAGCCGGTGCTGGGTGGGAAACACGCCCGTGTGCGAAACTTTTTTGTCCAGATAACGGTGGAACATCCCCGCCGTTTTGATCAGGAGCGCAATCGACTCCCGCATCAGAAATTTCCTCTCCATTTCCTTTCCCCTTTTCCCTGATTTTTTTAAAAATACTTATCTGGTTAATTATTTTATCAGCCTGTATGAATACTGTCAATTTCCGGAGTGAACCGCAGTTCACTCCGCACAGCTTCCGGTTGCTGTTCACTGACAGGCCGGCGAACAGTAACCGCTTCCGTCTGAACCGTCTCTTCCGTTCTGAACCGTAACGGAAGATGGCTCCACCTGAATGGCGCAGCGTTTCCGTTTAAACTGGTATGGTTAAAAATATATAAAATGGCACTTTTAGTCATGCCAGTTATGAATATAATAAAGTGCATACAGATTTTGAAGCGGAAAACGCTTCGGAATGAAGAATGGCTCAAACCTTCGGTTCGCGCTGTAAATTAAATGCCGCCTGCGGCGGCGGAAAGAAGAGGATTGCTCGAACCTTTGGTTCGCGCTGAAGAATGGCTCCGCCATTCTTCTCATGATTTTTTATGCCGCCTGCGGCGGCGGAAAGAAGAGGATGTTATGAGAAATGAAAAAGTTCAGAAACTGGTAATGACGGGGGTATTTGCCGCCCTCTCCTATGTGGTGTTCACCTTCCTGCAGATCAAGATCAGCCTGCCCGGTGGAGACGCCACCTCGATTCATCTGGGGAATGCGGTCTGTGTTCTGGGCGCGCTGATTCTGGGAGGTCTGTATGGCGGCGTCGGCGGCGCCATCGGCATGACCATCGGCGATCTGTTTGATCCCGTCTACGTGGTTTATGCGCCAAAGACCTTTCTTTTAAAGCTCTGTATCGGCCTGATCACCGGCTTCATCGCCCATCGGCTCGGCCACATCACCCATACGTCCGATAAGCGGAAAATCCTGCTGTGGACCACCCTGGCCGCTGTGGGAGGGCTGGTTTTCAATATGATCGCTGATCCGCTGGTGGGATATTTCTACAAGCTGCTGATCCTGGGCAAGCCCGCCGCCGACATTACCCTGGCCTGGAACATCGCGTCCACCTCCATCAATGCCGTTCTCTCCGCCATCGTGTCCGTGGCCGTTTATATGGCTCTGCGTCCCGCGCTGCAGAAGACTGGGCTGTTCTGGCGGATTGGGAAGGAAGAAAATAAACGGTGAGCAGACACTGATACTTCTATTCTATATGTTTCCATTTTTTCAAAACATACAAAAAAGGCGTACCGCCAGACTGAACTGGTTTGGCACGCCTTTTTTGATTGAGTGAGGAATAAATCCAATCCCATCCCGGTATCACTTTTCCACAATTCTGATAAACTCCTCGTCACAGGCAATGCAGGCACAGCGAACTGTGCTGCGCAGGGAATCCTCACTATTATAATTGAGGGGTGCGCCCATTCCCTTATGAATTTCTTCTATTGTTGAGGCAACCGCGTTCTCATCCATATTCAGCTTTTCCGGTGCCCGCTTCCACCGTATTAAACAGCATCCCTGCCGCCTCAGCCCTCCCCGTCCTTCACCCCGCAGGCCGCATGGGAGCCCGGCGCGTCCATCCACAGATATACCTCCATCCCGGCAAGGTCATACACGGAAATCATGGAGGACAGCCCTTCTTCCTGAGGACAGATTTTGGCAAACAGATCCGGACAGTCCGCAAAGCAGTCCCGGTGGTAGCAGATTTCCTTCCGGTCCGCATAAATGGCCGCATAGAAAATATCCGCTTCCACCAGATCCTGGAACATATGGCTTCCGAAGCTCAGCTCGGGCATGTATCCGGCCCGGTCGTCGGATACCTCGCAGATGCCGCAGTAGCCGGAAAGCTCGGCGAATGCCGCGGGAATGCCCAGCTCCGGAGAGGAGGTGCCGATCCGGCCGGGAACCGCAAGGAGGACGTTCTTCTTTTCCGGCTGTGAGAGGAAATACCGGTTGATCCGGCCGATCACGCCCGCCACCTCGGATTTTCTCGCATAAGGATATTCATAATATTCCTTCGGATCCACCAGAACCAGAGCGTCCAGCTTTCTGCAGGAGGATCTGCCCATGCAGGTGTCGTAAATGTCAAAAAAGGTCCGCTCCGCCTTCAGCGCCGGAATCCGTACCGCCTCCCGGTTCTGTCCCACATAGAGCGGCCTGCACTGGAGAAGATTCACCAGAAAATCCCCGTTTTCCCCGCAGTTTACGGTATATTCGATGTCCACCGGATTTTCATAGACCCGCTGCAGGGTGGCAAGAAGCTTTTTCATCAGTCCGGTGAACGCTTCGTTTTCCAGCAGGCGCTGACAGCTGATAAACCAGATCTGTCTTGGCCTTCCCATGTCGTAAAGCCGCTGCTCCGCCTCGTAATCATGCTCCAGAAGAAGGTTTTTCAGCCACCGGGGCAGGACGGGCAGCACCGCGTCCAGCTCCTTTTCACAGAGCGCGTTTTCTTCCAGATCCAGCACATCCAGCTTATGCTGGGAAAAACGGTGCTTCTCCGCCACGTTTTTCGTCATGGTGACGGCGGGACGGTCCAGGTTCACCAGCCTGGGATAATCGTTCTGGGTCCGGTCCACCGCCTTCGTTCCAAGCCCCATCACAAGGCGCAGCATGCCCGCGTCCGGATCGATGTCCCGCCGCCACTGGTAGGTGCTGTAGCTGTAGCCCACACCGGCGGCGCAGGGCATGTAGAGCTTTCCGTAATAGGAGCCGGAGACCCGCTGCACCAGAATGGCCATCTGCTCATCCTTCTTCTCCAGCCCTCTCTGTCTGCGGTATTCCAGAGCCGACGGGTCCATGGTGCTGGCATAGACCTGACGCACCGCGTTTTCAAAGGCCGCAAGCCGTTCCTCCGGGGTTCCCCGGTTGGCGCAGAACACCGATTCATATTTGCCCGCGAAGGCATTCCCGAACCCGTCCTCGAGAAAGCTGGAGGAACGGACGATGATGGGCGTCTGGCCGAAATACTCCAGCATGGAGACGAACTGCTCCCGAATGTTGGAGGGGAATGCGCCGGAAAGCAGCCCTTCCCGGAGTTTCTCCGCCCTGGAAAAATATCCCTCCTTTGTCCGCTGCGCGATGCGAAGTCCCCACAGATCGTTTGCCACGATATAGGTATAGAACACGTCTGAGCCGATATAGAAGGAATCGTGGGGCTCGCAGCGATGCTTTTCCTCCGAAAGCTCCTTCTCCGCGATTTTTCTGGCGAGCAGCATGCCGCAGGCCTTTCCGCCGATGGCGCCGCTTCCGATCATCCTGTCCCGCAGGGCAAAATAATCCGCCGGGCCAAAATACTTCCGGATCAGCTGCTGCATGCGCCCGTCCTTTGTCATCGTACTCTCGATGATCTGCGCCTGGGTCTCCTCCGGGAAGCTTCCCGCCGCATACTGCAGCCTGGCAAGGGCAAAAAAGCGGTCATAGCTGTCCGTGTTCAGATCCTGCAGCGTGGCCTCCTTCTCCTGCCGGAGCGCATAATAGCGGCCGATGCCAAGCCCGTCCTTCACCACCTCAAACCGCCCCTTTCCCTCCGTTCCTTCCACCCATACGTGGGGCAGGAACATGTCGGGAAGATACCTGTTCCACACCTTTAAAGGATGCAGGTACAGCTGTCCTCCATCCCCGTACACGTCCAGGAAAAGCTGAGTGGTTTCCCGGATCCGCGCCGTGGCGTCAAAGGAATGCCGCCCTCTGATCAGCGGAAAAAAGGCCACCGTATCCAGCTGAAACAGATAGGGGCAGGTCACCCGGAAGAAATTTCCCATCATCAGATCCGTATACCAGGCGGACTGCAGCTCGGAAAGACAGTCGAACACATAAAAGGCGTCCTTCCCTTCCTCCGTAATTCTCTCATGGATCGCCACCGTGAAGGCCTCAAAGCCCAGCTCCGGCTGAAATTCGCAGATTTTTACCCCTTCCCATTCCTCCGTCAGCACGGGCTCATGCTGGGCGAACCGGATGTAGATCAGGTTTCTCCCATCCTCTATGGCCTGACGCGCGAACGCGCGCGCAAAAAAGAAATATTCCTCCAGAGCGGAGACCTGAAACACCACGTTGTCTCCCAGCCGGATATAATCCAACAGCTCATCCATACCGCCGATTCCGCTCTTTACCTTATCAAAGGCCGCCACTTAAACCTCTCTTTCCGCCGCCGAAAGCGGCATTCCATTCCTGTTCCTTTCCACGAAAAAAGACGCAGAAAATCCACTCATCGGACTCCTGCGTCTTCTATATTATTGTAATCGGACGTGTGCGGACTGTCAAGGAAAAGGCTGCGCCGACATGCATCATCGGCCACAGCCCATGCTGTACATTTACCATATAATATCCATATTTACATTATGAGGAAAACGGATTGGACTATTGGCTTTAATATAGCGGGCTGTAAGATCGGGCATTTCTACGTTCCCGCGCCAGAGCACCGGACATTTACGGAAGAATTCATATCCTCCGGTACCTGTGGCCCTGTAGTTACTGGTGCAAAGTCTGAATGGTCCTTTTCCCAGAGGGGAGCCGTCCAATCTTGACAGATGTATTACCCTGCTTCCAACTGGCCGGCGCAAATCAAACGTATATGACAGTCCGGCATAGAAGTCATAGTTATAATGCTCTACCTTTGGAAACAGAAAAGTTTCTGAAATCTGAGGTACACCATCAACCAGTAAAAAATAGGAAGCACACCGTTCTAATGCCTGCCGCAGAATTTCCTCTGTTACCTCCAGCACTACCAGAGTATTGGCAAAGAGATATGCCGCCGTTACGCCGCGCATTGTGACAGGAGAAGAAAGTCCTGTTGGATTGTTTCCGAGACTGGTGCATGAAAACTCTGCACCAGATTCTATTAACTGTACCTGATTAAATAATTCTGCCAGCTGACTGCCCTTCAGCGCTGCTTCCAGTTTGTCTTCCGGCGGGATAGATTGCGTCAGTATTCCTATGGGTTGATCAAGCCATTCCTGAACTGCTGTTTCCAGGGGAAGCAAACTACAGTAAGGCTCCTCCCTGTGTTTTTCACCAACCGGTATCAGATCTGATCGGAACCGACATCTGCCGTTTTCCCATATCCCCCGAATACTGAGAAAATGTCCGGCATTGGCCGGAGGTTGAGCAGCATAGGTTCCGTGCAGTTCCACGCCTTCCACGACCATATGCTGATGTCCTGTAAGAAGCACATCAAAATCCAGTTCGCGCGCAATTCTGCATGCAATATTTTCTCCGCTGTCAGAAAGAAGCCGTCCTGTTTCTATGTCTTCTTCGAATCCACTGTGGCAGATGCAGATACTCACATCGCAAAAGGGAGCAAAATCTGAAATAGCCTTCTGCGCCGCCGAAAAAGCGTCAGTGATACAAAGGCGGTCCAAGTTTTGCGGATCTTCCCAGACATTTACATAATCCGTTACCACACCTGTAATCCCAATACGCAGGCCATTGGCGAGAGTATGTATTTTCCACGGACAGATGGGCAATTTACCATCGATATCTGTTACATTTGCGCACAAACAGACCCCATCCATCTCATTCAGGAACTCGCTCAGGATTTCATATCCAAAGTTAAAATCATGGTTCCCCAATGTAAAATAATCCAGTTTCAAAGCATTGAACGCAGCTGCCACAGGGTGTTTATATCCTTCTTCCCTATGTGCAAGATAATACTGTACAATCGGCGTCCCCTGCAAGGAATCTCCCCCGTCGATTATCAGGGTATCTCCGTCCTTTTCAACCTGGTAAGCCATATTCAAAAGTCCTGCTTTTTCCTTGCTATCAGAAGCATAGTCCACTGGGAAAATATGACCATGGGTATCTGAAGTATAATATATATGAAATGATCTGTTCATTCTTACCCCCTGGCGAGTTTCACACGAATTTTGGTAGAGATCCACTCCACGATAAGCACTAATATAATAAGCCCTGCCAGAATAGCTCCCGCTTCTTCCCAACGATATGCATTCATTGCAAAAATGAGCGGAGCGCCAATACCTCCGGCTCCCACGAGGCCCAGAACAGTCGCATCCCGTAAATTTATATCAAAGCGATAAATTGCCGTAGAAGCGAAATTTGGCATTAACTGAGGTACAATGCCATAACGTATTTTCTGCCATGCAGAGCATCCCGCCGCATCCAGAGCTTCAAGGACCCGCACATCCAGATCTTCAATTGCTTCAATATACATTTTACTGACCATACCAACAGAGCACAGTGACATGGTCAGAAGACCTGCAAACGCACCAGGACCGGTAACCCGGATAAACATGAGTCCATAAACAAAAGCAGGCACTGTACGCACTGCCATGATAATGATACGTCCAAGAAAAGCGACCGGCTTCGGAGTTAAGTTAGATGCCGAGAGAAAGGCTAACGGAATGGAAATGACCGCGCCGACAATTGTACCAAGGAAAGCGATACAGATCGTTTCCAGCAAAAGATATGGTACTCCCTGAACAGTCAGATTAAACAAAAGATCGGTGTCCGGATGGAAAATACCCGCCAGAATATTCCAGGCAATAACCGTGCCGCTCTGTGTAGTTCCTGCCGTTTCAACCGCAGATCCGCTCCAGACCAGCAGGGCAACAACAATAACAGCCACAGAAAGCTCAAACAGCCAGCGCCGCGGCCGCTTTTCATATGCCTCTTCAATGCGTTTATCCATAGCTGCCTCCTTATACCAGCCGTTTCCGAATAGCACGGCTTACAGTTTCAATAATAAATACAGTGAAAAACAGTGCAAGCAGGATCATTCCAACGCTGTCATATTCCCGCCATCCAATCTTCTCATTCAGAATCAGCCCAAGCCCTCCGGCTCCCACATACCCGAGAATGGAAGCATATCGGACATTTCCCTCAAAACAGAAAAGACAATTGGACAAATAGGAAGGAAGCACCTGAGGTATGACAGCACTGATGAATGCCCGTACTTTTGTAGCTCCCATGGCCTCCATTGCTTCAAAGCCTCCCATATCCACCGTTTCAATTTCTTCATAAAGAATTTTCCCAATGTAGGCAAAGGTAAATACTGCAATCGCCGTGGTTCCTGCCAGAGTGCCTAGTCCAAAAATATAGGTGGCAATCAAAGCACAGACCAGTGTGGGCAGCGTGCGGATTATACTCAGAAGCAGACGCATCAACGACACAATGATCCGACTGTGGATGATATTGGTTGACGCCATCATGGCAAAGGGCACAACTAAAACGGAGCCAATAAAGGAGCCCAGCAGTGACATTTTTATGGTATCAAACAAAGGTGCCCAAATCTGGGGCATATACCCCCAGTCCGGTGGGAACATTTCCTTCAGTATTACAAAAAACTCATTGATCCGGCTGATCAGAACTCTCATATCGAAACCGGTCACTTCAACAGAAAGTGCTGTCATGGCAAGCAAAACCGCCGCAGCAAGAGGCGCCCTTGATCTTGGCTTAGCCGCCTGATTTCCATTCGGGAGAGTAAGAACTCTGGGCGGAAATACTTTATCATATATACTCATGCCAACGCCTCCTGTTTTCCCTGGTAGATAGCATTCAATACGTCCTGATCTACCTGAGACGCCGGGCCGTCATAGACAATCTCTCCCGCGCGGATTCCTACCACCCTGCTTGCATATTGCAGGGCGAGTTCCACATGATGAATATTGATCAGGACGGTTATATGCATTTCACGGTTAATCCGCTGAAAGTCATCCATCACCTGCTTTGCCGTCACCGGATCCAAAGAAGCTACCGGCTCATCTGCGAGAATAATCTGTGGATTCTGCGCTAAAGTCCTTGCCAGTGCAACACGCTGCTGCTGGCCTCCGGACAGCTGATCTGCACGGACAAACGCTTTATCCAGAATTCCCATCTGATCGAGGGATTCCAGAGCTTTCATTTTTTCTTCTTTTGTAAAGATTCCAAGCGCAGCGCGCCACCACGGCAGATCGGGAACAAAAGCCGTAAGAACATTTTTAATGACTGTGGTTCTGGCAATCAGATTAAATGACTGAAAGATCATTCCTATCTTCCGCCGGAACTGGCGCAGGCTTTTGCCCTGAAGGGTCATCACATCAGTGCCATCTACTGTAAGCTTTCCCTGGCTGATATCGTGCATTCGGTTTATGGTTCGTATCAGGGTTGACTTTCCTGCTCCTGACAGACCAATAATCGCCACGAATTCCCCCTGCTCAATGCCGAGGTTGATATTTTTCAGGGCTTCGTAGCCATTAGGATATTTTTTCCCAACTTCCTTGAATTCAATCATAATATTCTTCTCCCATCCAAAAGAGGGAGGAAAGCCGCAGCCTTCTTCCCTCTGTTTGAGTTCATTATTATCCTGGCTTATCCCTCACTGTTCAAAGACTGAATCATCTCCTGTGCAGCGCGCTCGGAATCATAGTCAGAGGATTCGGCCGGGAGATAGCCATTGTGGCTGTAAATAGCAATAACCTCTTTTCCTTCTTCTGTATTGCCAATATTTATAAAGGCTTCAGATAATGCAGACTTAAATGCATCATCCATAATGGGAGATGTTTTGCTTACGCTGATAGTATCATTGTAGATGGCGGGAGTAACACCCACTACTGCCGTATCATCCCATATGCTGTTAGTCATTCCGTATTCAGTCGTCCACTCATCTTCATAATCGCGGCGGGCATCAGCATAAGTGCAGACAATATCAACCTGACCGGATGCCAGCCGTGCGAATGCACTGCCATAAGAATCAGACTGGACGGCGTGCGGCAGATCCGTTATATTCATTTCATAATTTTCCTGAAGCCAGAGAGAAGGATAGATATATCCGGCAGGGGAAGAAGAATTCGCCACGCTCCAGTTTGCGCTGCTCACATCTTCCCAGGTAAGAGCTTCTCCGGCATTTACTTTTGCAGCCAGTTCCTTTCCTTTTTCAGAGGGACCTGCGATCAGTAAGGCACGATAGCTCGTAACCTGTTCGGTAGTGGGTTCCGTCGGCGCGTTATCATTCCAGTCCTTTGGATTGTCCGAATCGATAGACAGCCCGTCACGGGTAGCAGTTAACAGAACGTCACATCCATCATCATAAAGCACATAGGTTCCTCCGGGTATTAAGCCAACATCGGCAGTTCCGGCAGAAAGCGCTTCTCCTACAGCTTCATAGCTGGTTCCTACCGTGATATCCACTTCACCCACTTCATACCCCAGCTTTGCCAGTTCATCTGTCAGCATCTGCTTCAGGGGTTCTGTAGCCGTAATGATTTCCTCTGGCTCCCGTGAAGGAACAAATGCTATCCTCAGTGTATCAATCTTAGTGGAAGCAACTTCTTCCTCACTGGTGGCCGGAGCGGATGAACCCTCTTCAGAAGATTCAACTGTTGCTTCAGCAGCCGATTCAACTGTTGTTTCAACAGAAGCAGAAGCATTATCACTTCCCGCTCCCCCAGAACATCCAGCCAGCATCCCAATGCAGAGAGCACCAGCCAACAGTAAAGAAACCGTCTTTTTCATTTTAGAATTTCCTCCTTGCTTGTCGTTTGTATGAGTCAGTATCTATTTTGTAAGAGGATATTTCCTCCTGCAAACAATATCACGCGGTATCACCGATTTTCAGCTGAGGCGGCACCATTACAGTAACCGGCTGCGTACGCCGCTGGCTGATCCGGCCAAAGAGCAGTTCCAGCGCATTTTCCCATACATAATCGGGATACATTTCCAGACAAGTGCCAGTGGGCCATTTACTTTCCAGTGTTTGAATATCCTGATAGATAATAACCGCCACATCCTTCGGGATCCGAACCCCCAGTTCCCTGAAAGCGTCAAGAACGCCTTCCGCAACCTCATCGCTGCCCAGCAGCATGGCCTCAGCCAGGGTATGTTCCTCCACCGCTTTTTTTGCCAGACAATAACCACTCTCCCGGCTGATCTCTCCAACATGGAAGGTACGGGGATCATACTGGCCGCGCTCCTGCAGAATTTTTTTAATGGCTGCCAGTCGATGAGTACCGATGGAACCATTCTGGCCATTATATATCCCGCCAATATAGCCAAGTCCTGTATATCGCTTCTGATCTAGCAGATATGAGACAACCTGTTTCTGTCCCTGGTCAAAATCTATCTGAACCTGATCAAACTCATAATTATTCTGATTGGAATTGACAAATACGATGGCGTAGGAAAGTGACCGCAGAAAATCAATTTCCTGACTGGTAAAGATACCAAAGGCAATGATTCCGTCTACCTTCTGTACCTCTCCGAAGGCCAGGCGCACAAAACTGACTTCATAGCGGTCAGTCATCATCTGCACCAGGCACGACATGGATGAAAGACGTATATTATGCCGGTCGGGTCTCACTATTCTCCAGTCTGCTACACCAATGATAAGATGTCTCTTATTTTCCGCCTCCCTGCGCTGACGTGGCGAAACATATCCGAGACTATGCGCTGCGCGGAATATTCTGGTACGAACCTCTGGGCTGACAGAAATATTGCTATCCTTATTTAATACTCGTGATACCGCAGCCACAGATACCTGAGCTGCCTGTGCGACATCCTTAATAGTTGCCATATGATCCTCCTGTATTTCTGGTTCCCATTATATCTGCCATCAAATGGAAGTCAATATACTTTACTAAAATTTTACTAAATAATTAAGTAAAACACATTTTGACTCATAATCGAGCCGTCAACAAAATCCTGTGGAAGAAATCCGTCCGGTCTGGTATAATGATTGCGCCCAGCGCAATCCGGCCCGATGCAATCGGGCCGCCCCGCTGTGCGGGGATTATACCCTCCAGGCCACAGCTTGTTCGCATGTGGTATAATTCTGAAGTATCATATAGGGAGGATCCTGTAGATGAAACAGCGGCACGAATGCACAAAATATAAAAGTAACTCAAATTGTATACAGGAGGGAACGGATATGCCCTGCCGGATTCCGAAAAAAATAGCCATGATCAACGACATCGCCGGCTACGGACGCTGCTCCGCCACCGAGTCGATTCCCATCATCAGCGCCATGAAGGTACAGGTCTGTCCGGTACCCACCTCCCTTTTTTCCAACCACACCGGATTCCCGGTCCATTTCATGCACGACTGTACGCCGTACCTGAGGGATTATCTGGCGAAATGGAAGGAGCTGGGCTTTCGGTTTGACGGGATTTACTGCGGCTTTCTGGGAAGCGCCGAACAGATCGGGATCGTGCAGGAATTTCTCGCCGGCTGGCCGGACGTTCCCTTCATCCTGGACCCGGTGATGGGAGATCACGGGAAGCCCTACCGGACGGTCACGCCGGAGCACTGCGAAGGATTGAAATCCCTCCTGTCTCGCGCGGCCATCATCACGCCGAACATCACGGAGGCCTGCCTGCTGACGGACACCCCCTACCGGGAAAGCGGCTGGAAGCGGGACGAGCTCTGCCTGCTCGCCAGACAGCTTCACGCCATGGGGCCGGATAAGGTGGTGATCACGGGGCTTCGGGAAAATGAGGATTACATCAACTTCATCTCCGAGCGGACGGACGGGCTGACCACGGAGGTCAACCGGACCCATTCCGCGGGCCATTCCTGGCACGGCACCGGGGATATCTTCGCCTCCATCATCGCGGCGGACGCGGTAAACGGCGTGCCTTTCGGGGAATCGGTGGAAAAGGCAGCTTCCTTTGTGCGCACCTGCATCAGCGCCTCCATCCGGCTGGGCATTCCGGAGCAGGAGGGCGTCTGCTTTGAAAATTTTCTCGCCCTGCTGGCAGACGGCAGCTTTCCTTCCGGTAAAACGGACGTGGAATAACATTTGAATATAGAAGAACCTGTGATTTATGCCGCAGCTCTGCGGCGGAATGGAGATTGCATGAATAAAAAGGAAATCCTGGAAATCAGGAAACAGTATACCCACGAAAGATGCAGCATTTCACGCATCTGCACCTGCTATGTGGACGGAGAGAAAAACATCAAAACCACCATGAAGGAGGCTTTCCTTTCTCTCCCGGAGGAAGAGACGTTCAAATATTTCAACATTTTCAAACAGACCCTTTCCGGTACGCTGGGGAAGAACCTGCTGAATCTGGAATTTCCCCTGGATGCGGAAAATCCGGGCGGCCCGCAGGAGTTTCTCTTAAAGCTTCGTGACAGCCGCCTGCAGGACGACGCGCTGCTGGAGGAATTTTACAACAAAATCATTGAAACCTGGTATTTCCCGGAAAATTATTACATCATCCTGATCCATGTGGCCTACGACATCCCCGGAAAGTCCTCGGACGGCTCCGAAATGTTCGACGCCTCCGACGAGGTGTATGAATACCTGCTGTGCAGTTTGTGTCCGGTGAAGCTTTCCAAGCCCGGCCTTTTCTACAACACGGAACATAACCAGATTGAGAACCGCATCCGGGACTGGGTGGTGGAGCCTCCGGTGAAGGGCTTCCTCTTTCCGGCCTTCAATGACCGAAGCAGCGACATCCACGGCATGCTCTATTTTTCCAGGCAGGCGGAGGAACTGCAGCCCGATTTCATGGAAAGCATGTTCGGCTGTCAGCTTCCCCTCACCGCGAAGAGCCAGAAGGAATCCTTCAACACGCTGATCGCGGACACCCTGGGCGAGGACGCGGATTATGAAATGGTGAAAAACATCCACGAGCATCTCACGGAAATGGTGGAGGAAACCAAGGACTCACCGGATCCCCTCGTGCTCACCCGCCCCGATGTGAAACGGCTGTTTGAATTAAGCGGCGTGCCGGAGGAAAAAATGGAAACCTTCGACCGGGCCTATGATGCGGCCGCCGGGGAGGATACGGCTCTTCTCGCCTCCAACATCGCAAGCGGACGCAGCTTCAGCATCGAGACGCCGGATGTGGTGATTAAGGTAAATCCGGAACGCACCGATCTGATCGAAACCAGAATCATCGACGGGAAGGAGTGCCTTGTGATCACCGTCAACGACCGCATCGAGGTGAACGGGGTCAATGTGCGCACCATGGCGCTGCCTCGCGGCGGGGAAGAGGAAGATTTGATTGAATAGACTGATTTGAGGAATGACCTGATATGCAGAATAAAGTAACGGTACTGATCATTGAAGACGAAAAAAACATCTGTGACTTCATCGCAACCACGCTGAAGGCACAGGGCTATAAAACGATCACCACAGGGCTCGGCAGGGAAGGCGTTTCTCTGACTGCCTCCCAGTGTCCGGAAATCATCCTTCTGGATCTGGGCCTGCCGGATCTGGACGGGATGGACGTGATCCGCCAGATCCGCGCCTATACTTCGATTCCCATCCTTGTCATCTCCGCCCGCACACAGGAGAAGGAAAAGGTGACGGCTCTGGATCTGGGCGCGGACGACTATATCACCAAGCCCTTCGGCTCTTCGGAGCTGATGGCGCGCATCCGCACGGCGCTCCGTCACGGCGCGCAGATGGCAGGTGGTATGGCTGCGGGACATCCCTACCGCTCCGGCGGACTCTGCATCGATTTTGAGCGGAGACTCGTAACCGTGGAAGGAACCCCCGTACACCTGACCCAGGTGGAATTTAAAATCGTCTCCTTCCTTGCCGTCAATTCCGGACGGGTCATGACCTACGATGCCATCATCTCCCATGTGTGGGGGCCCTATGCGGACGACAACAACCGGATTCTCCGGGTCAACATGGCGAACATCCGCAGAAAACTGGAAAAAAATCCGGCGGAGCCACATTTCATCCTGACGGAGATCGGCGTGGGTTACCGGATGGCCGAGGACGAGGGGCGCTGAGGCGTGCTCAGGCGCGGCTTACTGTTGTATGCCTTCGGCGCTGCGCGGCAGCGTAAAATAAAACTGCGCGCCATGCCCGTGATTTCTCGCGCCGATGGTTCCCCCATGCGCGGTGACGATGGTTTTGCAGATGGACAGGCCGATTCCCATTCCCTTATGACCGTCCGCCACGCTGTTTTCCGTATGTCCGGTCCCGTCAAAAATGGCGGTGAGCTTATCCTCCGGAATTCCCACGCCCTGATCCGTCACCAGAAACGTCACATCTCTCTTTGCGATCTGCACGCTGCATTCCACAGGCTCGCTGCTTCCCGCATGAAAAACCGCATTTTCCAGCAGATTGATCAGAACCTGCTCGATCAGCATGGCGTCCATGGGAATCATGATAAATTCCTCCGGAAGCAGCACCCTTATGTTCGCGTCCGGAATTCTTTTTTTCAGACGGAATACGGCTTCGCTCATCACTTCTTCCACAGGCTCCAGGGATTTGTTCACGCTGGCGCGGCCCTCGCTGATCCTGGTCACGGTGAGCAGATTTTCCACCATGTTCAGAAGCCAGTCCGCATCCTCCCCGATATGCCGCACCATCTCCCTTTTTTCCTGATCCGTAAGACGTTCCTCATTTTCCAGATAGGAACTGCTGGCTCCGATGATTCCCGTCAGCGGCGTGCGCAGATCATGCGACACTGCCCGGAGCAGGTTGGCGCGCATTTTCTCCTTTTCCGCCTCCGCCAGAAGCTTTTCCCGTTCCGAAAGCTCGCGGGCCTGTTTTTTCATATGGGAGGTTGCCATGCTGCTCAGGACGGAAACCACCATCATGCAGAAAAAGGTGACAGGATAGCCTTCCAGCATGAAATTGAACTTCCAGTATGGATAGGTGAACAGATAGTTGACCGCACACACGCTGAGAAGAGCCGCAGCGATTCCAGGCACATACCCCTGAGTCGTACGGGACACCAGCAGGATGGCCAGAGTGTAAAACATGATCACGTTCATGGTCTGAGCGGTGAGGCGGTCATAGATATAGGCGGCGATGGTTGCGACAAAAAGGATGCCAAGGGTAATCCCGACATCCTTCCATGTGACCCTGCAGCCCGCAGGATATTTTTTCATCCGGGAAATGAGCCGGGACGGCCGAAGCCCGTTCCGGACAGCCCTGCGGCCTCCCGGACGCATCTCCTTCGCTCTTCCCCTCACTGCCTCTGCACCAGAATTTTTTCAATCTCGACCACATACACCGTATGATAGTCCCGGTTCGGATAGTTCTTTTCAATCAGCTCATGATCCAGGAAGCACGCTTCCTCCATAGGCTGAGCATAAAGCTTACGGCAGATGAGCACCATGCGGCTTTCCTGAAAAACGGGAGCGCTGTTTACCATTTCCACATGCAGACCGCAGGCTGCGATCTTATCCTCATCCCTGCCGGAAACCGTTCCCATATAATTCAGCATTTTCCTGTTTCCATCGTCAAAAAAGCTTAGGGAAAGCTTTTCGCTCTTATCGATCAGTTCCTTCGTGTAGCGCTGGGGACGGATGAAAACGAACGCGACCTTTTTCCCCCAGAGAATACCCACGCCTCCCCAGCTCGCCGTCATGGCGTTCACCTTCGTGCCGTCTGAAGCCGCCACCAGCATCCAGTCCTCTCCGATCAGTGAAAAAGGATTCTCATTAAGCTCTTCCGGTTTGATTTTTTCCCACATTTTTCTGCCCTTCCTTTCCTTCCGCCGTAAGGCGGTATTCTAATTTCAGAACCTCTCAGCCGGTTCCCGCCATTCCTGCCGCAGCTGCTTCTGTCAGCGTGAAGCGTTTACAGCAAGAGAACACAGACCCTCTTCATCAGGATCTGTGTTCCCGGTTATCCATTATCTCTCGGGCATGATAACCGCCACGATGAAATAGGCGATCAGCCCCATAAAGCCAGCGCCGAACAGGAGACTCACTCCCACCCAGATCAGACGAACGATGGTGGGATCCCAGTTAAAATATTCCGCGATTCCCGCGCACACACCGCAGATCATCCGGTTGGAATAAGATCTGGTCAGCCTTTTGCCGGAGCCGTTTCCATAGCCGTTCGCGCCATAACCGTTTCCGCCGCTCCAGCCGTTTGATCCGTTCCCGTTTTCCCAGCCCTGACCGTTGTTCCAGCCGTTTCCGTTATTCCAGCCCTGGCCCTGGTTCCAGCCGCTTCCATTATTCCAGCCCTGGCTCTGATTCCAGCCGTCTGCTCCCTGACCGCCGTTCTGATTCGCGCCGCCTGACTGCCATCCCTGCCGCGCCTGCTCCGCACCGTTTGCATCATTCTGATTTCTATCCTGATATTCTGCCATAATTATTACCTCTTTTCCGGAGTGGAACGAAGCAGTTCGTACCGCTCCCTACGTTTTATTATCCCCTATCCTTACGGATTTGTAAAGTAAATTTCCATGCTGCCCATGGATACATCCAGATCAAAGGTTCCGGCCGCATCATGATCCGCGCCCCACTGGGAGCTCATTCCGGAGATTTCCCTGTCCCCGATCCGGACGCTGCCCATGGAGGCGGAAACATCATAATTATAATCCTCTTCCTTTCCGGCAAGCTCCATGGTCACGCTTCCCATGCCGCAGGTTCCGCTCAGATTCCCTGTGATCGCCCCGTTCACATACAGGGAACCCATGCCGATATCCGCAGTCATGTCGGAAACCCTTGTGTCATACAGATTGATTTCTCCCATTCCCAGATAAATCTCCGCGTCCTGTGCGGTCAGCTTCCTGATATCCATGCTTCCCATGCCCTCATTGCAGTACAGGTGATCCGCGTTCAGCTCATCCGCAGTGAGCGTTCCGGCTCCCACGCTGAGGTTGGCCGTCTCGAAGGAAAATCCCTTTGGCAGATACAGCGTAAGCTCGCCCACCGTTTCCGTACTTCTTCTTCCGCCGCCGAATATCCATTTCACCCGTTTCTCCTCACTGTCTGCCCGTACATAAAGCGTTCCATCCTCTACATAGGCCTGCGCTCTTTCGATATTAACGCCTTCTATGCTGGCCGTCTTTCTTTCCGCTTCCAGAACGTTCACTACGACATTGCCAACCTCCAGCGTCAGCTTTCCGGATCCGGACTCCGGCAGTGCGTCCAGCTCCTGCGTAAAATCTCCTGACAGGATCTCATGTCTGCCGTCAAAAACAATTCCGGAGTCCCCGTTATCCGCCGCCGATACCTCCAGCAGCCCCTGTGCGAGCAGTCCATCCAGGCTTTTCTGTCCTCCGAGCATCATTCCTCCGACTGCCAGCATCCCGCCGGCCGCGATCAGGACCAGCGCAGCAATCAGTATTCCCTTAAACCATTTATTCATATCTTCCCCTTTTCTCCACCTTAAACGGCGGTTATCCGATTTGTTCCATTGTTACTGTTCACAGTCAATTCAGGATGGACAGCACGCGCGTCGTCCCTGCGCCGGCTGCGACACATCCCAGTGCCGGCTGTGACCCGTCTGAGCTGTTACGCCTCCCGTTTTTTCCTGCGGAAGGGCAGGCTGCACAGATTGACGAAGCCCCGGCACAGGGCAGGAACCGTTTTAACCGCAAACCAGCACATCAGCAGAGTCAGAAGCAGTCCGATTCCAACACATACCAGTCCGCCGCCCAGAATACAGACTGCCGAAGCCGGAAAGACAGTCAGATTAGCGACAGAGAAAAATACCATCGCCCCTCCCACCGCAAGCACGGTGACACCTCCTATCACCATGCAGGCAAAGAAAATGAGCACACATAACAGAAAAAGGAATGCGATAATGACAGCGCCAAGTCCCAGAGGAATGAGGATCGGGAGCAGAAAGATACAGGCCAGAATTATCAGAATAACCTCTCCCGTTCCCCGCCCTTTTGACCTCTCCGGGCCGTAGGCGTTCCCATTCGGACCGGGCGGATTATTTCCTTCCGGACGGGAGCCACAGGGATTCTGTCCGTATTGGTTCTGTCCGTACAGATTCTGTCCATATGCCCCGGAACTGTATGGGCCTGAATGATACTGGCCGGAAGCGTACTGACTCTGCCCGTATCCCGGACCGCTCCAGGCTTTTCCCGGCCCGGGACCTCCTGAGCCGGGGCCTCCAGGACCTCCCGGCCCGAAACCGGAGGGGCCGGATCCATAAGGGCCGGAACCGGAGCCATTCATTCCAGGGGCGGGGCCTCCATAACCGTTTCCTCCGGGCCCCGCCGCTTCATTTCCCGTGCCATAATGGAATTCATTCCCAGGACTGCCTTTTTCATCCGGAGCTGTTTTCTCCCCATCCGTTTTTTCCGCCCATCCACTGACGGGAACGGGCTCCCTTTTCTCTCCTTCATCCATCCGAAATCCCTCTTCCGTAAACTCCCCGAAATTCTCTCCGTCCTGAAGGCCGATCAGGATGCTGTCTGCAATGCGTTCCGGAGAGCCGAGCGCCGCAAGGGCCGCATTCTCATTTTCCGCTCCGGCATCATCCAGATAATCATTATAATATTGAATCGCGTCCTCCCGTTCCTCCTGAGGAATATCCTCCAGAAGCTCCTGAAGCCGCTCCATAAATTCCGCTCTGTTCATTTCTACCTCTTTCCCGCCGCCATGGACGGCATCCTGTCTTACCCCTCAAGCAGATCCGTGATTCTGCCGGAATATTTTTTCCATTCCTCCAGATACAGCCCGAGCTGCGCGCGTCCCTGCTCTGTTACCTGATAATACCTTCGGTTCCGCCCTCCATATTCCATGTCGTAGGCATCCAGGCAGCCATCCGCCTGCAGCCTTCTCAGAACCGGATACAGTGTGGACTCCGACAGTTCCACCGCCTGACGCACCTCCTGAGTAATCCGGTAGCCATAGGCCCCGTCCGGCTCTCTGGAAACCACGGCAAGCACGATCGCATCCAGAAGCGCCGCTCCCGTATTAAAAACCATTTTCCATGCTCCTTTCATATTATATTTGCTATAATATTGTTTTGTAGCTTTACTATAGAGCAGAGTCCGCAAAACTGCAAGGAAGAAGCCTGGAAGAATCGGCGAAAAAACTCTGATGAAAAACGAAAGATTTTCTTAAATTAACTTTCTTCCCCTCCGGACGGAATTGTGATCATTTCCGGGGGATGGTATAATGAGTGCGCGCAGCGCAGGCCGGCACAATGAAATCGTGCTGCACTCGCTCTATCGTGCTGCACTCGCTCTATCGTGCTGCACTCGCTTTATCGTGCCACCCCGCTTCCGCGGGGATTATACCAGCAATCCACGGCTTGTGGAGAAAATGCCGCCTTCGGCGGCGGAAGGAGAGGCGCACGAACCATGTTCGTGCTGAAGAACGGCCTGCGCCGTTCTTCCTTGATTTTTATGCCGCCTTCGGCGGCGGAAGGAGAGGCGCACGAACCATGTTCGTGCTGAAGAACGGCTTACGCCGTTCTTCCAGGATTTTTATGCCGCCTTCGGCGGCGGAAGGAGAGGTGCACGAACCATGTTCGTGCTGAAGAACGGCTTACGCCGTTCTTCCAGGATTTTTATGCCGCCTTCGGCGGCGGAAGGAGAGGAAATGAAACTGGATGCTATCCACCACGTTGCGATCATCGTATCCAATTATGAACGTTCCAGACATTTTTACGTCAATCTGCTCGGCTTTGAGGTTATCCGGGAAAACTATCGAAAGGAACGGGGCGATTACAAGCTGGATCTGAAGCTGGGCGACTGCGAGCTTGAGATTTTCGGTATTCCGGGAAGTCCGAAAAGGCCCAGCTATCCCGAGGCATGCGGTCTGCGCCATCTCGCCTTCCGCGTTTCCGACATGGATGAGGCAGTCTCCTGGCTCCATGGGCTCGGCATTGAAACGGAACCGGTACGGATCGATGAATTCACGCAGAAAAAAATGACCTTTTTCAAGGATCCGGACGGCCTGCCTCTGGAGCTTCATGAATAAAATGTCCCGAAAAAACTTTGCGAATGAGAAAGGAGTGTCCATGACGTACGAAACTGACTTTTTCTCCGCCAAAACCCCCGATGGCGGCGGCTTTTCTCCCCTGTCCATCGCCGTGATGGCGGACATTCACGGAAACGATACTGCGCTGGAGCGCTGCCTTTCGGATGCGGAAAAAAGGGGCATCCGAAACTATCTGTTTCTCGGCGACTATGCCGGGGAGCTCGCCCATCCCGAGCGGGTGATGCAGCTTCTGTACGGTCTTTCCCGCCGGTACTCCTGTCTTTTTATCCGCGGCAACAAGGAAAATTACTGGCTGGATCATCGGAAAAATGGGGAAAAGGGCTGGAAGGAAAAGGATTCCATCACCGGCTGCATGTTATACAGCTATCGTCGTCTGACGGAGGAAGATCTGGATTTCTTCTCCCGGATGGAACCGGTGCGGCAGATTTCCCTGCCCGGACTTCCGCCGTTTATTGCCTGCCATGGCTCTCCAAAACGGATCAATCAGAAAATGCTTCCCGATAACCCGGAGACGCTTTCCCTCATGGAGGAAAGCCCCTGCCCTCTCATTTTATGCGCCCATACGCATATTCAGCAGAAAATCATGCACCGGGGCGTTACCGTCCTCAATCCGGGCTCCGTTGGCGTGCCGCTTTTTCCATCAGACGCGGCCCCTTCCGGCGGCCGGACACAGTATCTGATCCTGCATGCGCGTCCCGAAACCTCTCCGGATTCAGCGTATCCGGGACGGTGGGAGGAAGAAATGGTGACTCTGGAGTATGACGCCGCAGAGGCAATCCGGGAGCTTCATGCCACCGGCCTGTATGACAACGCACCCGTCTGGTGCCGGATCACGGAGCTTCTTCTGCAGGGCTCTCCGCTGTCCCATGGAACCGTGCTGGGGCGGGCAATGCAGCTTGTCGAGGAAGAAACCGGAAGCTGCCGCTGGCCGGACATTCCGGAGACTTTCATGGAAAGAGCGCTTGTGGAACTGGGCGGCAGCCTTGCCCCTTCACATGACTGACAATTCTCAGAGAAAGGCGGCCCTGCCGCTTTCCTCAGCGAAGGAGCTGATCCGGAAAGGAGATTGGATTTTAATGGATGGAACACTGAATCACATGACAACCATTTACATTCAGCAGGACGACAGAATCCTGCTTCTCTACCGCATCGGCTCTTCCGAGGTTGCGCCATGCTGGTGCGGGATCGGTGGCCATTTTGAAAAGGAAGAACTGAACGACGCAAAGGCCTGCGTGCTTCGGGAACTGTACGAAGAGCTGGGTGTTCCGGAAAGCGATCTTCTTCGTCTCCGCCTGAAATATGTAACGCTGCGGCTGCGAAAAGGACAGATCCGGCAGATTTATTATTTCTTTGCGGATCTGAAGCCGGGTGCATCCGTCCGCCTTTCCAGCGATGAGGGCATTCCGAAATGGTTTCACCTGGATGAGCTTTCCGGACTGGAAATGCCTTTCACCGCCAGATACGTCCTGCAGCATTATCTGGAAATGGGGCAGACGGATCAGGACGTCTACTGCGGAACTGCCGTGCCGGACGGCGTGAGATTCACCCCGCTCCGGGAGTTTAACTGAAGAAATGGAGGCTCGTATGCAAAAGAAATGGCTGATCCTGTGCACCGCCGTCCTCGCTCTGTCCGTTTGTACAGGCTGCGGAGACTGGGTGGCACGAATGAAGAAAAACTGGGAGCTGGCGGCATCCATGGAATCCACTGGTTCCATGGAATCCACTGGTTCCATGGAATCCTCTGGTTCCATGGAATCCTCTGGTTCCATGGAATCCTCTGGTTCCATGGAATACACAGAGCCGGAAAGCGAAACGGATTCCGAAGCCCAGCTCCCGGCAGAGACAGAGACACGGACGGAAACAATCTCTGACGATCCGGCGGAAAAAGGTACGCTCTCACAGGAAGAGCTCGCCGGTTTCGAAAGCTTTCTCAATGACGTGGCAAACAACGGGTTTCTCTGCTGTACCTACGAGGATGTAAGGCAGGCCGATCTGAATGAAATTTTTTATAACGGCGCAGGTCTTGAGCAGCAGCCGCTGACGGACGGCCTCCGGCAGGCTTATGAAGCGCAGGCGGGAGAAATTTCCACCGATACGATCCGTCTGACCACTGCACAGATCGACGGATTCCTTCGGGAAAAAACAGGCTACGGATTCTCCGAATTTCAGCCGCCGTCCTGGTGGACATATCTGGAAGAGTATGACATCTGGATGACCCAGCACGGAGATACGAACATGATGAGCGTCGTCTGTGACAGCGGCGTTCGGACAACGGACGGCATGGTCGTCCTTTCCTGTCATATTCCCGGCTACGGGGACGGTTCCGGCGGTTTCTCCCTGACAGTAACTCTCAGAGAAACGGAAAGCGGATACCGGTTCGTAAAGAATGAAGCTGATACAGGCACTCTTTTGGAAGAGGGAAAAAACAAGGCTGCGCAAATTCCCGGTCAGTCTGACGCTTCCTTCGATCCTGCCTGTATCTCCGGTTTTTCCACATCGGCGGATACCTCCGCCGTGTCCGATTTTCAGACCTGGGGCGATTTTGGCTCCATCACAGAGGAAGCGCTCTACGGGACCTGGTACTGCCCGGCGGATGGAGCGGATACTGAAACGGTCCTGCTTTTATCCGGAACGGGCGCGCGTGTCTACTATCCCCTTCTGGACCTCTACGGAGATCAGTTCTATTCCTGGGAGGTGGAGGATAGAAGCGCCTCCGGCCTCTGTCCGGTGCTGAAAATTTATTTTCAGGGGACGGACAGCGGACCGCTGGCCTATTATATTGCAGGCCTGACTCCGGAATACTTCTGGTGCAATTCCCAGCAGTGTATTTTCTACAGACAATAGAGGCCCACCGCCTCTCCTATTCCTTTGTGAAGCGCTTCAGGAATCCGGCGGACAGACAGCCCAGAGCCATCAGGGCCGCCGCGGTGGGAAGAAGGACCGGCCAGACGCTTTCGGAAAACAGATCGAACAGCAGGCCGTAAATCACCTGCCCTGCAGGCTGGGCGCAGGTGGAAAGAGCGATTACACAGGCCATGATTTTCCCGGTCAGATGTTCCGGTGTGCTCTCCTGTATCATGGACAGAGCCAAAACGGAAAACATGCTGCAGACCGCCTGCGCGATGCAGAAGCAGGCAAGCAGGAGCAGATATCTGACGATGACGGAAAGGGGCAGAAGGAATGCCGCTCCCGCCGGAATCAGAACTGCCCCTGCCATAATCAGCAGGCTCTGCAGACCGTTTTTCTGAAGCCTTCCGGCCAGAAGCCCCACCATCAGCGCCCCGGCGACGGAAGCACCTCCTATCAGGCTCTCCGCCGCCCCGTAATGACCTGCGGACAGGCCGAGCACATTTCTCACCAGAAACGGCAGGCCCACCACCGCCGTTCCCACGACAAAGAAGCTGGCCAGCGCCGCCAGAAGGAGCAGCCGGAACACCTCCGGACGTTTTTTCAGCAGAAAATCCTTGCTCTCTCCCAGATCCTGCCGCAGAATCTGACGGACCTTCTGTCCGCCGGGCCGTCTCTGAAAGCGAAGCCGGATGAAGCATTCCAGCAGGGCCGTCAGGAAAAAGCAGGCCGCACACACGGCGAGCACGGGCCGGATACCGACGGCCGTATAGAACAGGCTTCCCAGAAAGGGTGTGACCAGCCCGGCGACTGCCTGAACCTGGCTGACCGCCGCGTTTCCCTTCAACAGATTTTCTCCCGTCTGCATCTGCCGCACACAGGCCTGTACCGTGGGCGACTCGAAGGCTCCAAGAATTCCCAGAACCACCTGAAGGATGCCGATGAGAAGAAGGATCGGCCCCTCCTGACCGGGCAGATGGGCCCAGCTGGTTCCATGGAATCCACCGGTTCCATGGAATCCACCGGTTCCATGGAATCCACTGGTTCCATGGAATCCGCAGATCCCCAGAAGGGTGAGAAAAACTGCCGTTCCCGAAAACGCATCCAGCGCCACCATCATGTTTCTCCGGTTCAGCCGGTCCGCAAGGAGTCCCCCGATGGGCGCAAGAAGTACCTGAGGAACCGTGGCCACGGCCAGAAGTCCGGCAAAAATGGATGCTGAGCCCGTTTGTTCCAGCACATACATGGAAAGAGCGAACTTCAGCGTATAGTTCCCGATCAGGGAAAAAACCTGCCCCAGCAGAAGCAGGGTAAAATTTCTGTTGAAAAGCTTTTCGTTCATCTATCCCTCCATTTCTTCCGCCCGTCTGAGCAGATCCAACACAGCCAGCGCAGCCGCAGCCGTTATAAACGCCGCCCCTGCAGCGGGAGCCTCCGGAGTCACCATCGCGGCGGAGGCGAGCTGGCAGGCGGCGGAAGCCAGCAGGACGGACGCCACCACCGCAGCGGGAACGGATTTTTTCACAAAACCGATCCAGACGGAGACCAGGCCGAGCCCTGCCGCCATCCACGTACAGACGGCCAGAAAAGACACCGCTTTCAATACCGCTTCGCCGTCCAGCCGGTCCGCACACAGAGGAAATATCCCTTCTGTCAGAAAGAAAATCCCAAGAACCCCGCATCCGCACAAAAGCATGGCACCCGCCGCGTAGCCGGAAACTGCAAGCAGCTTCGCTGCCATCAGCCGCCGTCCCGGAACCGGCCAGGAAAGAAGCAGTGCAGCTCTCCCTCCCCGGTATTCCTCCACCACCATCCTGCTTCCCAGCACGGCTTCCAGAATCGCGAAGGCCGCCATGGAGAGCACTCCGTTCATGACCCCCAGACCCTCATAGGTAATAAAAAGTACCTCGCCGGCATCCGCCGGATCAAAGTGGGGAATCGCGGCAAGCAGATAAAGCATTCCCAGCAGGCAGAGGGCGATGATGCCCGAAGCCAGATGGAAGGGTCGCAGATTCCCTTTTGCGGCCTCAAGGCCAATGAGCGTTTTCAGTCTGCAGGCGTTTCCGTCATTCCTTTTCATAGTTCCTCTCTCCTCTCCGTCACCCGTATAAAAAGCTCCTCCAATCCGCCGGGGAAGCGCTTCTGCGCCTCCTTCGGAGAGAACTCCTCCAGAAGCCTTCCTTCCTCCAGAATGCCGATGCGGCCGGCGGTCTTCTCCAGTTCCGACAGAATGTGGCTGGAAAGCAGAATGGTCATCCCCTCTTCCTCTGCCAGTCCCGCAAGGAGCCCGCGCAGCGCCCGGATTCCCAGCGGATCCAGCCCGTTAGCCGGTTCATCCAGAATCAGAAGCTCGGGTCTGTGAACGATGGCGCGGGCGATGGCAAGCCGCTGACGCATTCCAAGAGAAAAGGCAGATACAGGCTGCTTTCCTGTATCGGAAAGTCCCACCCTTTCCAGCGCATCCCCAATCCGGGAGTCCATTTCCCCGGAAAATCCCATATAAGCCAGATGCAGCCTCAGATTATCCACGGCGGACAGATGCTCATAGAAAACCGGCGTCTCGATCAGGCTGCCGGTGCGCCGGAGAATCTCTTCTTTTTCCTTTACACTGTCGAAGCCCAGCACCTGTGCCCGCCCAGCGGATGGCCGCAGCATGCCGAGAAGCAGCTTGAACAGCGTGGTTTTTCCCGCACCGTTCCGGCCGACCAGGCCGTAGATGCTGCCCTGCTCCACCCGCAGGCTCACATCCTTCACCACCTCCCTTCCCTCAAAGGCACGCGTCAGCTGTCTGGTTATCACTGTGTCGCTCATAATGACCTCCTTGCTTTCTTTTTAATACCTTCTGAATGTATGTATAAATTCAAAAAAGAAAGGAGACTCGTCTCCTGTTTACATACCTTCGAAAGGTATGTATCTCTTTAAAAAAACTGCCCTCTCATTCAACAGGGCTTTTCTTCCATGTGTCGTTAACGTTCAGCGATATACTGATGAAGGTTAACGACACCTTTTTTCTTTTCATTCACGGTGGCCTCTCCCGGGAATTTCTATTTCAGGGATCCTGTTCCTGGAATATTTATTTCGGGAATACTCATTCCGCATCCTTCTTCTCTTCAGCAGCTTCAAATTTTCTGAAATAGCTTTCCGCCAGGCCCAGAATCTCCTCATCGATGACAGGAAGGCCCATCCGGTTCAGCATCTCCCCGATGAACCGGAACTTATGAAGCATCTGCTCCGCCGAAGCCGGAAAAACGGAAGGGGCAAGCCACAGACTGGTAAGAATCGGAATCAGTTCGGCCAGCTCCCTTGCATACTCCGTATGGATCGAACCGTCCCGGTTTCCCTCCTCGATCAGCCGGTAAAAATACGGTGTCAGCACACGGCGGTTGGCGTCGATCATGCCCGCCAGCACCCTGGGATTCTTCAGGATTGGGATGGACTGGATATTCATATCCTGTCTGTCCCGGTCGGACTGATTCAGCCGTATCATCTCCCTGATCTTCTCAAGGCCGTTCAGATCATCCCGCCCCATAACGGCCTCAAAGGGATTGTTTTCCTCAAACATCCGGTCCCCCACCGCATCCATGATTTCCTCCTTGGATTTGAAATGATGGTAGACCGCTCCTTTTGTCAGCCCGTCCAGCTCGTCCACGATATCCTGGATCGTGGTGTTCTCATAGCCCTTTTCCAGAAACAGCCGCTGGGCGGCGTCCAGAATCCGCTCCACCGTGATCTCCGGATATTTGTTCCGCGCCATGTCAGCCTCTCCTTTCCTGAAAACATTCATATACATTCTTCTGGTATGTATTGAAGTGTAGCATATTCCCGCCGGCCGGTCAATCCTTTTTTGAGCCGCCAGTTTCCCTTTTATCCGCAGATCTCAAGGATAAATTCCGCACACCGGTCCATTGCCTCTATTGCCGTTTTGAACGGAGACATCTGAAAAACATGCCACATCCCCTCGAATATATCCAGCCTCACCGGCACGCCCGCATGATGCATGTTCTTCTGCAGCCGGGAGGAATCGCTCAGGAGCACTTCGTTGTCCCCCACCTGGATGTAGGTGGCAGGGAAGCCTGTAAAATCCGCAAAAAGCGGAGAAATATGGGGATCCCTGCAGTCCTCGCCGGGCGCATAGTTTTCCGTCATTTCCCGCAGATATTCCGCATCCAGCACCGGGTCCACCTCCGCCCTGCTCTCATGACTCTTTCCTGAAGCCGTCAGATCTGTCCAGGGAGAAAGCAGAACCAGACCGCGGGGCAGAAATCGGCCCTGCTCCTTCAGCGTCAGCGCCAGTGAAAGGGCCAGATTTCCGCCCGCGGAATCGCCAGCGACAATTACATCTGACGCGCCGAAGCCCTGCAGCATCAGATAGTTCCATGCTTTCATGGCATCCTGCGGCGCCGCAGGATAAGGATGCTCCGGCGCGAGTCTGTAATCAAAGCAGAACACGTCCATGGAAGCGGCGGCGGCGAGCTTCGTTGTCAGCGTTCTCGCATAAATACAGCTTCCCGTAGAATATCCGCCGCCGTGACAGTAAAGAATCACCCGCCTTTTCACATGCGGACGGCGGACGCGCACCCATTCACAATGCATTCCCTCCACATCCACGGCTTCAATATCCATTTCCCGGCTGTTTCCCAGAAGCGCCCCGAAGGAATCCTGAGACTGTCTGTGCTTCTGGATGTCTTCGTGCTCCACCACGCTGTGAACCCTTTTGATCAGCTTCATCAGACTCTGATTCTGCTCCTGTGTACGTCCTGTTTTTTCGTCAACCCTTGCTTTCCGAAAAATTGCCATCTTCACCTCCATGCCGAAGCGTTCTTATGCTGAGACCGCGCGGTATTTTCCTCTCATTTTTCCGGCTTTCACCTTTCCCAATCCTATCACAGAACGGCTGATGCGTAAAGCGGAGAAATTCCCCATATACTTAATATACTTATGCCGGATATGCGGGAAGGCTTTGCCAAAAGTCCGCCGTGTAGGTTTGTCAAAAGCCCGCCGTCGCTTGCACTGTCTTCCAAAACAGCCTATAATGAAGAAAAAGACCTGCCGCGACACGTTTTTCACATTACCAGAAAAACACAGCATACTGCTGTCTCCGGCAGAATTTGAAAGGAATCAGCATGCCGTTTGAGAAAGACGTAAATAAAAAACAGATAAAAACGGGTTCTGCCCCGGCCGGGCAGAGAGACTGGTACCGGCTGGATCTGTCCGCCACGGTTTATCCCACCCTGCAGAGGAAAAATTTTTCTTCTGTCTACCGTCTTTCCGTTCTCCTGAAGGAGCCCATTCGTCCGGAGGTTCTTCAGAAAGCGGTGGATATTGCGCTGAAGCGCTTCCCAACCTATAAGGTTGCCATCCACAGGGGACTGTTCTGGCGTTATCTGGAGCCAAACACCCGGCCCGGTCCCTTTGTTCAGCCGGATATTGCCAATCCCTGCATGCCCATGTATTTCAAGGCCGGGAACCGCTACCTGCTGCGCATCTACTATTATGACCGCAGAATCTCCCTGGAATGCCATCACTGCCTCGGAGACGGCACCGGCGGCATGTGTGTGCTGCAGACCATCACTGCGGTCTATCTGCGGCTGCTCGGAGCGGAGATTTCAAACGGCGGCTTTGTGCTCGACGTCAATGAGGAACCCGACCCGGAGGAGCTGGAGGACGCCTACATGCGCTATGCGAACGCGCAGGTCTGTCCCCCCAGACCCGCAGAGAAAACCTACCGCGTCCGCGGTACGCCGGAACCCTTCCACACCTTCAACATCATCGATGGAATCATGTCGGTCAAAGAGGTGAATGCGGCAGCGAAAAAGTATGGGGCCACCATCACGGAATATCTCAACTCCGTGCTGCTCTATGCCCTTCTGAATAAACAGCTTCAGGACCCTCATTTCCGCCTGTATCCCGTCCGGATCGCCCTGCCCGTGAATCTGCGGCGTTTTTTCCCATCCAAAACGCTGCGCAATTTCATCACGATGGTATATCCATCCATCGATCCCAGGCTTGGGAACTATACCTTTGAGGAAATCGTCGTCGAAGTGCGGAATTTCATGCGCTACTATATCAATGAGAAATTCTTACGCGGCGATATCACCACCAACGCGGCAACCAAGCGCAATCCCTTCATCCGCATCGTTCCGCTTTTCATTAAGGATATTGTGGTGCGCACCTTCTACCGCCGCGTGCAGGATAGAAATTCCTCCGCGGGACTGACCAACATGGGGGCCCTGAAGGTACCTGAGGATATGAAGCCCTATATTGAACGGTTCGATATCTACATGGGCCAGCCATTTTCCTCCCGCACCAACTGTGCTATCGTGAGCTTTGAGGATACCCTCACCGTCAATTTTGCCAGCTGCATCATTGAGGCGGATGTGGAACGCCTGTTTTTCCGAAAGCTCGTGGAGGACGGCATCCGGGTGAAAATAGAAAGCAACCGGACCTTTCACGAAGAATAAAAAAAGCCTGAAAAAGCCGGCCCTCTGCGGCGCCGGCGGAATGGAGCGAATATGTCATATTGTGTCAACTGCGGCGTTAAGCTGGACGATTCCCTTGACCGCTGCCCCTTATGCAACACGCCTGTCATCAATCCCAATGAGGTTACCCATCAGAAAGCGGTTCCTCCGTTTCCAAAGGAACGTGGACAGGTGGAGCCTGTCAAAAACCAGGACGTAATCCTTCTTTATTCCCTGGTTCTGATCGCCGCATCTGTTTCCTGCGGGCTGCTGAACTTTTTTGTTTTTAGCTCCACACCCTGGTCCCTGTACATTATCGGGGCCTGTGTCATCCTTTGGGTTGCCGCCATCCCTGTTTTCATGTACACCAGACTGTCCATCTACTTTTCTCTGCTGCTGGACGGACTGGCGGTCAGCCTCTATGAGTATCTGATCACCTTCAACACGCCGACGGTGGAATGGTTTCTCGTCCTCGCTCTGCCGATTACGGCCATCACCACTGCACTCGCCATTCTCACCGCCTTTTTAAACCGCCATGTTTCCTCGTCCTTCCTGGCAATGGCGCTGTACATCTTCGTGGGGATCGCCATTCTCTGCGTGGCGATTGAACTGCTTGTCCGGAATTTTCTCGCTCTGCCCCTGCTTCTCACCTGGTCGGCCGTCGTTCTCACTGCCTGCGCCATCATCGCCGCAGCTCTGATCACGATTCTTTCCAGAAAGCGCCTGCGGAATGCGGTGCGGAGACGTCTTCACTTCTGACCGGACAGCAGGTCGCGCAAGCGGCAATTACCTTTCCGCCGCAGTGTGATTGCCGTCAGGCAATAATTTTCGGGAAATCTTTGATTGCCTGCGCGCCGAGTGTGCATCTACATCGGAGCATCTTTTTTATACGACAGGGGAAAAAATCCTGTCGTATAAAAAAGCTCTGAAAACATCTTCAAATGCTTTCAGAGCTTCATACCAGTGCAGGAAAAGAGACTTGAACTCTCATGGTATTGCTACCACACGGACCTGAACCGTGCGCGTCTGCCAATTCCGCCATTCCTGCGCGACATGTTGTATTTTATATGATTGACGGAAGAAAGTCAAGCCTTTTAAAAATTTTTTTTGACAATTTTTTTTTAAAAATTTTGACAATTTTTTTTTAAAAATTTACCTTGACTTCTGCGGTTCAAAATGGTAATATACTATTCGCAGCACGGCAGAACAGACGTGCAGGCATGCGGAAGTGTCGGAATTGGCAGACGAGCAAGACTAAGGATCTTGTGGCAGCAATGTCGTGTGGGTTCAAGTCCCATCTTCCGCATTGAATTATTGGAGAATCATTGTATTTACTGGATTTTCGGTAACTACGATGATTTTTTTATTTGCTGAATATGTTCTTCCGACGTACAAGATTCCTGGGCATTTTTTGCCTGATCTTGCGAAACGGAGGTATGAGCATGAGCAACAAAATTCGTATGACCCAACAACAAAATCTGTCTATTGAAAAGGCCATGGAATTATATATCCGAAAGGCCAAGGTACGAAATCTTTCAGAAGATACTTTGCGCACCTATCAATGTCATTTTAATATCTTCATCCGGTATATCAATAAAGAAACTCCCATATCGGATGTCACCTCGGAATGTCTTGACGGTTTCATCATATATCTGAGAAGCACAAGTAAGGCCAATGAAATTACTATTAATACATACCTGAGAACCATGAGAGCCTTTTTATATTTCTGTATGGACTGCGGTTATCTGGAACAATATAAAATAGTAATGCCAAAGGTGGAGAAAAAAGTCAAAGAAACCTATACGGATCAGGAATTGGAACGTCTGATGAAAAAGCCCAATATCAATAAGTGTTCCTTTACAGAATATCGCATCTGGGTTTTTGAAAATTACCTGCTCGGTACAGGAAATCGACTTTCCAGCGCATTAAATGTCAGAGTTAAAGATATTGATTTTGACAGCGCCTCTATTCTCATTCGAAAGACAAAAAACGGAAAACAGCAGATTATCCCCTCTCCCATACTCTTTCCAATAGTTTGATAAGCTCGATACAGAACAAAAGAAACGCCTGAGTACAACTCTGAAACAGATTAAAGAGGAACGGAAGCGGGAGGCGGCAGAATGTTCTAAAAAATGGATATACTCCGTTATCCTGCCCGTGCTGAAGAACTTTGCAAAGGAGAGCCGCTCTCTTCTCACCATTAAGACACAGGAAAATGGTTTGATTATAGCAGACCTGAAAAATGATTGTGGCTTTCATATTTCAAGAGAATATATTCCCATCAAATCCATTTTGAATCTGGCGGTGCACGTTGAAATCGGTATGAGGGACGGAAGTATTGTTTGTCACTTATATATGATTGTGCCCGGATGGAAGTATAAAAAGAAATTGGGAAGGATGGCTGATACACGGCTATTCCTCTCTTCTGTTCTTTCGTCTTTCGTATTTGTACTTTTATCTGCTACCGCTCTCGTCAAACTGCGTTTTCCTCAGTTGTTGCCTCTTAGTCGGCAAGCCTCCTGCGAGAGCGATCTTTTTTCTATTTGAATTTTTCTTAGCATAATAAAAAATCAACCTAAAATCAGATTGTCTTTTTTTGCGGACGAGCAAAAAAACACGCGAAGCGTCTCCTGTCCAACATAAGCAGAAAGAACACATGACTTTAAGACATTTTCCACTTGCATACAGTTTTATACTTCTGCTAAAAATAATTGCCATATCATCAGAAAAATGATACACTGCCTGTATGGGAAACCAGAGTACATATCAAGGCGGCCTACCCTCCCATTTTCGGAGGGGCTGACCCTCCAGACGAAAGAAAGGAGGGCAAGCCAATGTATGTTACATATCAGGACTTGGTTCAGATTGGAATATTCATTGTGGCCCTTGTAAGTCTGCTTTATCAGATATTCAAGGGTAGAAAATAGCCGCCCACTACTCGCAATAGTGAACGGCTGTGTAAAACAGTTGTCGTAATTATTTGAGGGTAGGCCGTGTGTCTCTGGCTTTCCCTTTTTTATAATATAACATATTGGGCAGTCAGTTACAAGGAAAACTCCTAAATTTTTTCTGTTTTCCTTTTATGTATTTTTCAGCTTTTTGCTTCAATTCATGACGGAATCCTTTTATCATTTAAAATTTTTAACAGGAATATCATGTAGACTTCCAGGTATGGGCTTTTTCATGTTTTTGTAATACTGATTCAAAGGCTTCAGGATTCCGTTTTTACTGAAAGTCACTTTAACCATCATATGTGCCGGAACTAATTTTTTCTCTTTGCCAAAGTTCCCCACCTACTTTTCATTCTTTTGTCTATGCCTGAATACAAAATAACCGGTCAATTTGACACAGTAATTCTTAACTATGGAATCTCTTAATTCTTCCAAAAAAACATAGATAATCTCTTTCACCACTTTAGGATTGTAAAGGGATAATCTGTCACAACAGCTATCAATCAATTCAGGTAACGTAACTTCATCTTTTTCAGATATCATATGTCCTCCCTTTTCGTATACTTCATAAATATTTATCGGAAACCAAACCTGTTTTTAATCATATGTGCAGGATTTCCTCCTTTTAAAGTTTCCAGTTCCTTGCACTCAATAATCCTTTATTTACGGGAGCTTTCTCACCCTTCTTCGTTCAAGTCCCATCTTCCGCAGTTATTTTTGTTGGTTGAAATCCTTGATTTTATGGGGTTTTCAGCCTTTTTTCTTTTCCCGGGAAACGTATTATTGTTAAGTCCCTTTTAGTCCCCCGGATTCCCTCAGTATCTCCTAAAGCCTTTCTGACAGAGCAGGGATTTCGCTTTTTCCTGTGCCAGGTTTAAAATCAGGCATAATCGCCAAACAAAAGGTATTTGAGGGATTATTTTGGAGCCGTCGCTCCATTTCCCGCATAAGCCATAAATGTCCTTTCCTGATTTTTGCTGTTCATGCAGGCGATCTTCACTGCCAAACCGGATTCTTCTGATACGTTCCGATTTTACAAAAATGCGATAGCTCCTTTTTTCCCGCAATGATATACTGTATAAAAAAGACAAAACAGGAGAAAAGCAAAGTGGAGAAGAATAAAGGCTATAAAAAAGGAATAAAACTTTTTATTGCAATAGTTTGTGTCATTATCTTCTTACCAATTATCCTTCTGATGGCGTTTGACCGGTTTATCAATGATACAGATTTGGTGATAGGAATAACCGGTTTCACTCAAAAGGTAGTTTTCAGAAGCGGACTGAGCCTGGTCGCACTGATTGCCGCAATTGTGTGTCTGATAAAAATGTTTCTGTCAGATAAGCGTGTCAAACATATTATCGGATATTTGACAGGGGTCTTAATCTGCGCCGCAGTCATATTCTTTGCTATACGCCCGCTCGTTTTGGATGTGCCTTATCTTGATCATCCACTCCTGACCTATCTCAATAAATTTGATCTTGACAGGTCGTCCGGGACGGGGGACTCCCCAACACGATATTATTTGCGTGGCCGGGATGCGGAAGGCAAAAAGCACTCATTTGAAATCAGTAGAGATCGATATGATGAGGGGATTCAGCTGAGAGGAGAAAAAGATATTATTGCCAAAGCAGCCTATCTGCCCCATACATCCGTATTGATAACGCTGGAATATATGGAAGAACTTGATGGCGCCGGTCGGGAGATGTACCTGCCAAATCCTGAACTGCCAAACAACTGGGACAGTTTTTCTATTCAGATCGATGACGATGTATACACAATCCCATGCAGGCTTTCCGATTTTCTTGAAAATGGATGGTCGCTGTCAGAGGGTGATCCTGACAGCAGATTAGCTGGAGCTGATCAACCATATGCCGAATTTCCCAATCGGGATCTGTCGTTGACCAATGATAAGGAGCAAAGCATTTCAGTCACAGTATATAACACATCGGAATCATCTGTGCCGATCAAGGATGGAACGGTCGGACGTCTGTCTGTATCCAATAGCAACCTCGATTTCTATGGAGCCGACCTTCAGCTTCCGGGCGGACTGATGCTTGGCTGGGCTACGGCAGAGGATGTGATCAGCCAATATGGCGAGCCGTCATATAGATATGGAAGCGACAGGCTGACTTATGAGCTAGAAGGCGCTGAATCTACAAAGCACATGGATCTGACTTTTTATAACGGCTTCCTGCGCAGTGCTGTGATTCAAAACCACGAGTATTTCCGGGAATATTAGGTGACATTTCGCAGCAACATGTCGGGGAGAGAACTTTAATCCGTCCCTTCCTGTCCGGATCGCGGATGACCTTTGCAAAAAGCAGGAACAGCAGCAGGAGCAGTATAACCGAAACAGGGATGGTCAGAAAAACATCGGAGACGAAAGCCTGAACCACCCACACAGGAAAGCCCCAATAGTTCCCCAAAAGTTCGTGCGGCCATCATTCAGGCCATTTTTCTCGCTCCCGTCTTGCGTATCGGCGGTTCAGGTTTTGGACTATAACAGACCGACAACGGCATGGCAACTTATAATTTTAAAGCTTTTTCGGGTAAGCAAGAGGTCCTAAACCTGTGCTGTCTTTTCATGCAATAAAGCCTGTTCCTGCCCGATTTGGAAAGTGCGGGGAAGCCACAAGGTTTTCATAAAGGGCCCTTTCTGATGAACAAATCCGCAGACCAGAAAAACGCCGGGGCAAACCAAAAGAGCCAGTATCTTTGGCCGGCGTAGATATTGTTTCCGTCGAACCGGGTCGGTTTCCAACACCAGCATATCCGACTGAACAGCCCTCTTCCTTTGCGCGTTTTTCCGCGTGTTCTGTTTTGTCTCCCTGATAACCGGAAACCATCAAAAGAGTAAAAGGAATTAAAAATAACGGCAGGACGGTCAGTGCAATCAAACAGATGAAAACATTGCCTGCGATCCGGGACAATGGGGCAAATGTTACAATGCAAAAGAACAGCGTCAGCAATTCCAAAATCAGCAGATAGGACCCAATCGGCAGAAATACATTCAAAATCGCTTTGTCTTTCAGAGAGTAGCGTTTACCTGCAAGAACGGTCAAAATGATTTTGACAATCAGAGTAAGATAGATCGGGCCGAACAGCATGAAAAACATCAAAAAGTTTTGATATGCTGCCCGGGATAGTCCCAGATGCCAAACAGGTACTTTGTAAAGCAACAAGCCAACAGCAATAAAGATCCCGTAGGATAGCAGCTTTCAGCAGCCATTTTCCAAATCGAACACTTCCTTTTTTCCGCGTCATGTATCCCTCCTGTTGATAGTATAGCCGTTTTATGACCGTTATCCTGAACAGGCATAATCCCAAACGGAGAAGACGAGATCCAGTCTGTACTGCCGCGTGTCAGTTGCTCATGCCATTTCCTCTAAATTTCTTAAATAATCGGCTCCAATGTGCTGAAATCTATAAAATTTTCCGGTTCATCTTGATCGGAAAGACCTGTGGTGATAAGAATGACCTTTTGTCCATCGCAGAGGGAGAAACCGCGAAAGGTTTTTGCAATGTCAAGAACACCACCGGCGTACAGGCCATCCATATAGATAATGGCGCGCATCGCGGAAAGGTCAAATCATCCGCTTCTTGCAAAAAGGCGACATCAGAAATAACTCATGATATCATTGAGAAGCATCCTTTTTCAAATAAAATTTCTGCCAAAATCCGGTAAGGAAAGGAAACAGCTCCGGGACTTTCGCAAAGCGTTGTCTCCGGAGCTGTTTTCCTTCTTTTTTTTATTTTTTACTTTTCTCTGGAAATCCGGATGGTTTTAATCTCAAACGGATGGAAGGAAAGAACAAGTGCTCCATCCGTTACCGGAAGCTCCTCCGTAACATTTTCCAGCATATCGCAGGCATACACATGGCAGTCTGGCGCGCAATCCTCTCCGCCGTTCAAAGCGCTGCCCGCTCCCAGAAGCTCCGGTGAAAACTGTATTCTGGCAGTGACAGCCGCCTTTTTGCTTTCATACAGACGCAGGATAAGGTCGCCGCTTCCATCTTCAGCGGGTTTCATGATATCCAGAATGATGTTGCCCCGATCAATGGAAAGCAGGCTGAAGTCCTGTCCGCTTCCGGCCGCCACATAAGGCTTCACATTCAGCTCATAGCCCTGTCTCACCACATCGGAATCCATGAAGCTTCCTTCCCAGGCTGTAAAGGCATAGGTAAAATGATGTACCTTATTGTCAGCACGCATCTCCGGGCTTGCGGAAGCGCGCAGAAGAGTCAGCTCCAGGCTGTTCCCGTTCATGGAAATGCCGTATTTGCAGTTGTTGAGCACTGCGGCTCCGCTGTTTCCGTCACAGAAGGCGCTGTAGCGATGGTTGCATACCTCAAAGCGTTCCTGATCGTAAGGTCTGGAACGGTGCGCAGGTCTCTCCAGATAGCCGAACTGAATCTCGTTTATGCCGTTTTCCGCATAAACATTTACGGGGAATGCGGTCTTCAGCATACGGTGCAGCTCCTTCCAGTCCACGATCGTTTCAAACTCCAGTCTTCTGCTGTCCGCCGCCAGACGAATGTACTGAGTATAGGTGGACTGACTGATCTTTCCCGTCACCTTCAGAACCGCTTCCAGCCCTTCTTCTGCAGGCTGCAGTTCAACATCATATGCTCCCTGAACTTCCTGGCAGATATAATTGGAATCAACATCCCAGGCATCGAATTTGCGGGGCACATCCTTAAACAGGCGCAGCCGGTTCATCGGCCCTGCCGCATACTCGCGGGAAAGTCCGCCTTCCCCTGCGTTTTCGGTCTTCAGACGGAAGGAAGTCACCTCGCCCTGTCCGTTTATCCTGGCGCGTACCAGACTGTTTTCCATCACGAAGCCATCCTCCGTCTTCTGAAGAAAAGCGCCCTGTGCTTCAGCCACAGTTTCAGAGCTTTCTTCCGCCGGCATTTTTCCCGCCTTCGGATAAAGTGACACCGCGCCGCAGGAAGGAAGGGATACCAGCGCCTTCACGCCCTCAGAGGTCCTCTGAACCGGAACGGCGGTTCCGTCCGCTTTAGCTGCGCCGTCCGCATATTCCTCCGGAAGGGTTATGAGAGCTTTTCTGTCAAAGCTCAGAGAGTTGAATACGGTAACGCCCTCTTTTTTCTCCATCAGAGCTGCTGCTGCATCCGCCGTGATTCCCGCCGCTTCCGCCTGCAGCTTTTCGTGGGCTGCGTTGGCCTCCACATAAACTCTGGCGATGGAGGAGCCTGGAAGGATATCATGGAACTGATGCAGAAGCAGCGTCTTCCAGAGTCCGTCCGCCTGTTCGATGGGATATGTCCAACCCCTAAGGGAAGCTGCACAGGCCCACATCTCCATTTCACGAAGCATGAGCTCGCTCTTTCTGTTGTTCTTCTTAATATCCGCCTGAGAAGAATAGGTGCCTCTGTGCGCGCTGAAATACAATTCGCCCACATAGGTATTCTTCGGTCCGCCCAGCTTCTCCATATCTTCAAAGAATTCCAGCGGTCCGGCCATCTTCACCTTCACGCCGCCCTCGATATCCTTCTGCCTGAGCGCATATTCCACATAGTCTCTTGCCGGTCCGCCGCCTCCGTCTCCATATCCGAAGGGCAGCAGGAAGGCGTCCAGATCCCTGGCCTGTACACGGTTTTTCCATACATCGTTGATCTCTTTCGGATCCGTGCGGTAGGTATAGCTGGTGGGCAGGAAGGAGGTTATCTCAGAGCCGTCCATTCCCCTCCAGGTAAAGTAGTGATAAGGGAACGGTTCCCCGTCATTGTACGACCAGAAAATTTTCTGAGTCACCAGGTATCTCACGCCGCAGCCCTGCAGAATCTGGGGAAGCGCGGCGGTATAGCCGAAGGTATCGGGCAGCCAGAGAATCACGCTGTCCGTTCCAAGCACATCTTTGTAGTAGCGTTTTCCATGGACGAGCTGCCGGATCAGGGCCTCTCCGGAAGCCATATTGGTATCCGGCTCCACCCACATGGCGCCTTCCGCAATCCACTGCCCCTTTCCGATGGCATCGCGGATCCGTTCAAACAGCTCGGGATAATATTTTCTGCACATTTCATAGGAAGCAGGCTGGCTCTGCAGGAATTTATATTCCGGATATTCCTCCAGCAGCCGCAGCTGAGCGGCAAAGGTGCGGGAGGTTTTCCTGTGCGTCTCCGCCATGGGCCACAGCCAGGCAAGATCCAGATGGGCGTTTCCGATGGCATAGAATACCGGCTGGGTGGAACCGTTTACCGCCTCCATCACCGGCCGCAGCTGCGCAGAAGCCTCCCTGTAGGAAGCCTGTCTCGCTTCCCTGTCCTGCTCAAAATCAACGGTCAGAGTGAACTGCTCCAACGCCTCCGCAATCTTCGCTGCACGCAGCGAGGAAAGATCCACAACCTCCAGAAGTCCCAGAAGGGTCTGGACGTCCATATAAAGCTGATAAGCATCCTCGTCCCAGATTCCGAAGGTGCACACGCCCAGGGTACGCCTTCTTCCCTCTTCCAGCGGATCCTGATAAAGTCCTTCGAGCACCGGTCCCGTTGCACACCCTCCGGTCGGCGCCTCCGGATAATAATGACCCGCATAGGTTTCCATCAGGATATCAAACCGCTCTCCTGCTTTCCCTTCTCTGGTCAGCACATTATCTTCTACATAATGATGCTTCTCGCTGACCCAGGAAGCGCGGTAGGTTCCGAAGCTCTTCCCGTTCACAAACAGGGTGGATTCTCCGTCCGGAGCCAGGTTCAGCACGATCCGCTTTCCTTCCGCCTTTGCCGGGAGCGTCACACTTCCCTGAAACCAGCAGTATTCCCATGTGTTTCCCCAGACGAATCCCGGCTGGACAGGAACGAATGGCAGCTCCCTGGCCTCCTCCGGACTTAAATGTTCCATGGTGCGCGACGCTTCCCAGGATATTTCCCCCAGGGGTTCATAAAAATCCTCTTTCAGCGTTCTGACCCAGTGATCAACGCGGTCCCTCCACTCCGCATTCATGACTTTCATGCAAAAATCCTCCTTCCGCACGAACCTGTGATTCGTGCCCTTTCTTTTTTCATTTTTGGTATTGACTTTTTGAAGAAAAAGTATATAATATTATTTGTCGCGCAGGAATGGCGGAATTGGCAGACGCGCACGGTTCAGGTCCGTGTGGTAGCAATACCATGAGAGTTCAAGTCTCTTTTCCTGCACTTCATGGAAGGGCTTCCGGAATGATCCGGAAGCTTCTTTTATTATAAAATCACAGAAAATGTACCGCAACCGATTCTATACGCCGTACAAAATTGACATTTACAGCCCCGGCATGAAGAAAAGCAGCATAAAAAGCTTCGGCATGGAGGAAAAATGGAACACGCAAGAGAAGTAACCGACAGCTATTTTGTCTCCAGATACCGCACCGTCTATACCTGGCAGGAGCTTGGGATTCCGGGTATCCGGATGTTCGGGAAGCACACCATGAATCAGGCCTGTGCCCCCCTGTCTCCCCATTTTCACAGAAGCGCCTATGAATTCACCTTTGTGACGGAAGGAGCGATTCATTTCACCACCCAGGAAAAGGATTACGAGCTTTCCGGCTCCGATGTTTTCATGACCCGCCCCGATGAGATCCACAGCACCAATTTCCGGCCGCTTTCCGCCGGTGAAATCATCTGGTTTCAGCTGGATATCTCAGACCCGGACCGCTTTCTGTTTCTCTCCCGCGATGCCGCCGAAGCGCTTATCAGAGATCTGGCCGCCATGGACAGTCATGTACTCCGCCCCGGTAGCCGCGTCTTCGGATACATCCGCCGCGCCTTTGACCTTGCCGGTTCATACAGCCGGCGGCATCTGGTCTGCGCCCATCTGACGCTTGCCCTGTATGAGCTGACCGCAGCATCCGGAATGCAGGCGGAGCTTCCCGGCATCCGGGAAAAGGCTTTTTCACCTGATATCGAAAAAGCGGTCTCCTATATCCGTTCCAATCTGAGCCGGGAGCTTTCCATGGAAGAGCTGGCGGGCCTGTGCCGCCTGTCCGTTTCCCAGTTCAAGCAGAAATTCCGCGTCCAGGTGGGCATGGCCCCCAGGCATTATGTGAACTACCACAAAATCCAGCTTGCAAAAAAAATGCTCTTGGACGGCACCTCTGTCACGGATACCGCCATGGAGCTCGGTTTCGGAAGCAGCAGCTACTTCACTGTAGTTTTCCGGCGTTACAGCGCCTGTACTCCCTCGGAGTTTCTGCGCGCCCAAAACACTCAAAACACCCCGGATGCGCAATCCGTACAATCCGCGCATATTGCACATTCTGCCGCTCCCCGGGACCGGGAAAAACCGGAGGATGACTGAGATAATCCCATCAGCCGCCCTTTTTTCCCTTTTTCCGCAGATTTTTTACTGTGAGCAGCTCCGCCCGCTTCTCCTTGTTCAGACCGCCGCTGGTGTGGGAAAGCTCCGTTTTCAGGAAGCTGGCGCGCATGACGGAATCCTCTCCGAACCGGGCCCGGATGGTATCGATGGCCTGGTTGCATTTTTCCAGCCGGTCATATTTTTCCCGGTCAAACAGATTGTACTGGCGGTATTCCTCATAAGAAACCCGGCTGGTGGACACTCCAAGCAGCCGCAGCGGCCGTCCGTCCCAGAGCGACTCCAGAAGGCGGCAGGCAGTGTCATAAATTTCCTCCGTCACATCCGTCGCGCTGTCCAGCTGCATCTGACGATTCCTGTTCACAAAATCATTGTCTCTGAGCGTAATGCTCACACAGCTGATCTTCGCCTTATCCGCACGGATGCGCATGCCCACCGATTCACACAGAGACAAAAGAATCTGTCTGGCATAGTGGATATCCGTCACATTCACCGGCGTGGTGATGCTGTTTCCGTAGACCTTATTCCCTTCCTTCGCCTCCGGCTCATCCTCTTCCTCCCGCCCCCAGGCATAGTTCCAGATCACCTCACCGTGCTTTTTCAGATGAGCCTTTATCATCTCCGGATCCGCCTTTGCCAGATCCCCAATGGTATGGATTCCCAGCCCGTTCAGTCTGGCCGCCGCCGATTTTCCCACCAGAAAGAGGTTGCCGACAGGCTGAGGCCATAGCTTCTTTTCCAGCTCCTCCGGGAACAGGGTATTGACGCAGTCCGGCTTTTTCAGGTCGCCGGCCATTTTTGCGAGCAGCCGGTTGGTGGAAACGCCGATGTTCACGGTGAATCCGAGCTCCCGCTTTACCTGCTCCTTCAGTCTGTACGCAAAGGCCACCGGCTCACCGTACAGAAGCTCATAGCCTGTAAACTCAGCCCATGCCTCATCGATGCTGTACTGGATCACCTGATCAAAATAGCTTTTCAGGAGGCTGATCAGGGAACGGGAGGCCTCCACGTACAGGTGAAAATCCGGCGGAATCACGATCAGGCCCGGGCATTTCCGTTTTGCTGAAACGATGGGCTCTCCCGTCACAATTCCGTATTTTTTCGCCGGCGTACTCTTGGCGAGCACCACCCCGTGCCGGGCCTCCTGATCGCCGCCCACAATGGAGGGAACCTCCCGGAGATCCTGCTCCTCCCCCAGCACATTTTTCCGGTAGGACGCGCTCCAGCTTAAAAAGGCGCTGTTCACATCAATATGAAAAACGACCGGCCTCGGTTCCATAGGCTCCTCCTTTCCCTTAAAACGCGGTTTCGGTAAACCGGATGGAACGCGCCATTTCCACCACATCTTCCTCTGTAAACAGACTTTCGTTCAAAAACAGAACATACCAGACGTCGCTGTCTTCCTTCCCCAGAAAAAGATACCAGTAACGGGAAACGCTTTCCCCTTCGTCCGCTTCCGGATTTTCTTTCTGATATTCCTCCCACTCCGATGCGGTGAACAGATCGAACTCGTACTCTGTCAACGCGGCCGGAACCTCACAGCCCGTAATCATCCTCATTTCCGAGATCTCTTCGCTGTGATTGGCCGGAAGAGTTATCTCCGTCAGCTGCCCCTCCCGGAAATGCAGTACCTCTCTGGCATTCGCTGCCATTCCGATCCCTCCGGGCGCATACCATGCAGATTCCACCCAGTCACCGTGAGCCGGTTCGTTTCCCTCCGGTTCATCCCCTCCCGGTTCCGTTCCATTCGGCCCGCTCCCTTCCGGTTCACTTTTATCCGTCACGTCTTCCAGCAGCCATCCGGAAAAACCGGTCAGATCCGCCGTATACTTTCCAAACGCATATCCCTGCGGAACAGAAAGGGTTAAAAACTACTCCATGCCGTATTCTTTTTCCAGAAATTCTGTCAAATCCTCCGCAGGCGTATACCCACTGTCCGTCTGGTACAGAAGAACCGCATCCTCCGTTTTTCTTTCCTTCAGCAGGATACTGTCAATTTCATTTTCCTCATGTCCATATTCCTGCGCCGTTTCCGGCTTCCAGTAATAAAGCTGAAGCTCGTATTCCCTGCTTTCTCCCTCCCCCGTCTCTGAATCCACAGGGAATTCCAGCACACAGGAATACAGTCCTGTCAGCGATTCCGGCCGCGTCTCCACAGGTTTTACATTTTCATATTGCAGAAACCCGTCCAGCCCTTCTGTCTCCGCCATTTCTGCAAGTGAGCCGTCCTCATACAGGGAAAGCAGCTCATCCATGGTCAGGGTGCCGGATGCGGATTCCTGAAATACAGAATCCACCGCTGTTTCATTCGCGTTTTTTCTTCCTCCGCATGCCGGAAGGACAGCCAGCAGAATCGCCAGCGGAAGCAGGCGCCATCTTTTGTTCATTTTTACCTCCATTCCGGAGCGTCGCAAATCCTTATGTCGTTACCTCATATTTTTTCAGAAAGGCCAGAGCCGTTCTCTGATAAAGCTCCGGATCCTGCAGACTTGCCGCCGCATGCACTGCGCCCGGAACGATCAGAAGCTCCTTCGGCGCTCTGCAGGCCATATAGTTGTCCAGCGTCATCTGCACCGGCACGAAGGAATCCTTTTCTCCATGGATGAACAGCACCGGAATCCTGCAGTTCTTCATGGCATCCAGAGTAGAGGCGTCGCTATAGCCGAAGCCCGCGCGCCATCTGGTCAGAAGCTCTGTCAGATTCATGAGCGGAAAAGCGGGAAGATGATAGTCCCGCTTCAGCACAGTCTTCAGAATCTCCTTCGGAGAAGTGAAGCCGCAGTCCGCAATGATGGCGCGGACGTTGGAAGGCAGGGGCAGTCCCGCCGCCATGAGCACGGTGGCACAGCCCATGGAAATGCCGGACAGATAGAGATTGCAGTTCTTTCCGGCCAGACGGACAGCATATTCTGCCCAGTCCCGGCAGTCATAGCGCTCCTTCACGCCAAAGCAGATGTATTTTCCCTCGCTGGGGCCGTGGCTTCTCTGGAAGGGCACCAGCAGGTCGTAGCCCTGCTCATGGTAAAAACGGTAGAGGCCCGCAAAGTCCGTCAGCCCTCCTGCGCGGTATCCGTGCATCAGGAGCAGAATATTTTTCGCGGGATGGGCCGCCTCTCCGCTTCCCGCCGCTGCGAATGCCTTTCTTTCCTTCGCTGTGGATGCCTTTTCTCCTGCATCAGCAGAGTTTTCTGACACTTCTGCCCGCTCTTTCCTGGTTCCTTCTGCGGGAAGATAGTAGGCGCACAGCTTCAGCCCGTCATAGGAGGTGATGGAAACCAGTTCCGGCTCCTGTCCCAGGAACCAGCTCACACCCTCCTGCACCGTTTTTTCAAACCGGGCACGGGGCTTTTTCGCCCGCTTTCTCTCTTCTCTTCGAAGCTGCCGCTCTGTCTTCTCCTTCTTCCGCTCCGGAAAGCGGACCACCGAATAATAATAGAAAAAAGCGGCTTCTCCAGCCAGGAGAAGGAGCGGCGTCACTGCCGCCGCTGCTGTCCTGCGGATTTTCTTTTTGTTTCTTCCCATATACAGACCCTCCCTTTTCAGTATAAGTCTTTTATTCGTGCTGACTCTGCACCGTTCCGGACTCCCCTCCATGCTTTCCGCTATTTCAAATGCTCCGTCCCCGCCTGCGGAATGCGGAACACCGTCAGCGAAAGGGCCGGAAATACGTAAGAAAAGCTTTCCGATTCCAGTGAGATGCTGCTTTTTGCAGGACTCACTGCCGTTGGCTGATCAAAGCTGTTTTCCTGCTCCGGTTTTCCGGTCATGGTGAAGATCTGCGCGGTGACGGGAAATTTCCGGGCTGCCGGAGTCTTTTCCCCGCCAGAACCATTTCGGTCATCTTCTTCCTTCCAGCCTTCCAGCCGGATCTGTGCGGTTTCCTCCCCTTCCTGCAGATTGACCACCTTCAAAATCACGGAACCATCCGCCTCGTCCAGAGATGCGGCATAATACAGCCGTTCCACCTCCACCGGATTTTCCGTGACAGCGAGGTATTCCTCCCCATCGATAAATACGGTAATACGGCAGTCCTTTACACGGATCTTCAGATCATAAACCCGGCCTTTTTCCGTCTGAAACCACCCTTCCGTCAGATCACAGCCCCGGCCTTTTACCTGTCTGTGAATGAAAAGGTCCAGATTCTGCCAGCCTCCGAAGGTGGCTGCCAGGTAATTCTCATCATCCTTCCAGCCGAACAGGATCTGGAAGCCCTTCCAGCCATCCAGCTCGCACGCCTTCAGAGAGATCTCATAATTTTCCCAGTCTTCATATTCCTCATGCTCCGCGCCGTCTGCACAACGCTCCAGCCAGGCATGCTCTCCCTTCTCCGTCTGGAAGTCTCCGAAGGCAAGGACTTCCTCCGTGTCCAGATTGCGGACGGAAACCTCCTCAAAACGGGAGTCCGTCTCATAGCCCTCCAGCCGGATCTTTCCTTTGTATTCAGGCGCCAGGCTGCTGACCACGCCGATTCCTTCCGCTGAAACGGAAAGCCTGCGGCTGCCCTGATGGTTCATGAACAGCTTCTGCACATAATAGTTGGGCGTGCCGAAGGCCCTGTGGTTATCAAACCAGACCATATCCGGCTTCCAGTTCACATAAGATGCGTTTGCCAGCATGGGCGCATAGCAGGCCAGTCCCACGGAAGCGGCGTTGCGCTCCAGGGCAGTCATGTAAGAGGCCTCCACCAGCGCATTATACCAGGTGTTTCCCCAGGAAGCATACTCTCCCAGGAATACCTTCGGCCCATCCTTGGGGAAGGAATCGTAGCGGTGATGGTTCGCCAGAAACCATTCCGGCGCCATGTAATAATGCTCGTCGATGAGATCGCTTCCATTTTTCCGCGCGCTTCTCCAGCCCCGTTCATATTCCGTTCCGGCGGCGAATGGGCTCGCGGTGTTGATCAGCTTAATTTCCGGATACTTTTCCCGAACCGCGCGGTGGATCAGCTCATAACGTTCGAAGAAAGCGTCTCCGACCTCTTCGTTTCCGATCCCTAAGTATTCCAGCCCAAATGGCGCGGGATGCCCCAGCGAAGCCCGGAAGCTTCCCCATTCGGTGTCCGTCCCTCCGTTTGCGAACTCGATCAGATCCAGCGCATCCTGAATCCATGGCCCCATCTCATCCAGAGGAACCATTCTCTGATGATGGGGATCATATCCGCCGGGAAGTACGGGAAGGGGCTTTGCGCCGATATCCTCGCAGAACTGAAAATATTCGTAATAGCCCAGTCCCAGCGTCTGGTTATAGCCCCAGTTGCTCCGTCTGGCCGGGCGGTTTTCCGGCTCTCCCAGCGTATTTTTCCAGCGGTACATGGAATCCCGGTCCGACGGATTCAGGGAACCGTCATGCACCAGACAGCCGCCGGGAAACCGCATGAATTTCGGCTTCATGTCGCAAAGCAGCTGCGCGATATCCCTGCGCAGTCCGTTTTTCCGTCCCAGGAAGGTTTTCTCCGGGAAAAGGGAAACATAATCCAGTGCCAGCCGTCCGGCTTCCGAAAGGGTCAGAAGCAGCCGCCCGGCTGTGGTGGTCTGCTCCGCGGTCAGACGCAGCTCATATTTTTCCCATTCCGGACTCCGCACCGGAATCGAGGCCAGGGCACAGCAGTCCTTTTCTTCCACGCTCACCGAAAGCACGCACTCCTGTTCTTCCAGCGCCCTGGCATAGCAGGTGAAAAGATAGGTTTCTCCCTTTTCCAGATAAAAGCCTTCTCCAAATCCCAGATTTGCAATCCCGGCACGGCCATTCCCCTTCGTTTCCATCACCAGGTAATGCGGGCTGTTTGCATGGTACGGCTGCGCCGTTTCGATCTCAAGCTGAACCTGCGCCCCTTCCTCCACCTTTTCCCAGGCGTAGAGGGGATGATACTTCGGATTGTCAATTTTTTCAAATTCAAAGGACCGGTTCTGCACCATTTCCGCATACAGACCGCCGTCTGCGGCATGATTGATGTCTTCAAAGAAGATACCGAACAGGTCTCCCAGCGGCTCCTGCGGATGGGCAGTATCGATGGCGAGGATACTGCTTCCGGCTTTCTCTGCAATGTTGTCTGGATGATTCATGAAATATGTCTCCTTCTTTTTTTAATGCTGTGCAAAATCATCATATTTATTGTTCTTCGCCTTCATAGCTTCCCTTTATCTTAAACTTCAAATTTAAAGAATTGATTCTGTGCCCTTTCTATAACCTGTTAAGGCATTATACCGCGTGCGCACATGAGAAAGCGCCGCCGCAGGCGGTATTTTCTCATCAAGCCGCGGGTTATCGGTATAATCCCTGCGAAGCGGGGCGGCACGGTAGAACGAGTGCAGCACGGTAGAACGAGTGCAGCACGGTAGAACGAGTGCAGCACAATCATTATACCACAAACGCACGTTCGTTTCCACCTCTTCGGATTATTTTCACGGAAGTATCCGACATTTTCCACTGGACAGGCAAGGCTTGCGAAAATCCTTGAATTCTCCCCTCTAATATGATATATCGACAATAGAAAGAAAAAGGGAAAGCCAGAGACATATGGCCTACCCAAGCTATAGCTTATGTTTTACAAGCCGTCAACTATTTGGGGTAGTTGGCGGCTATTTCTTTCCTTTTCATATCTCAATAATGATGGCTGCAAAAGTCACAATGCCGTTTGTATGAAGGGCAGGCCGCCTATACTATGTACTCTGGTTTTCCGTAAAAAGAGTATATCACATTTTATTCGTTTTGTCGGACTTTTTTATTTTGAATTTCAAATTCAAAAAACATTTATGGCACATGCTTTTCCCAGCGCTGCAGCTGCAGCCTGCAGCCTCATCCCACAGCCGCGTCCAGCTCATAATACTGTGCCTGCGCCCGCCACATGGAAGCGTAAAGGCCGTCTTTCTCCTTCACCAGTTCCTCATGGCTCCCGCGCTGCACCAGGTGCCCCTGATGAAAGACCAGGATCTCGTCGCAGAAGCGGCAGGAGGAAAGGCGGTGGGAAATGAAGATGGCCGTCCGGCCTCCCACCAGGTTCCGGAAGCCACTGTAGACCTCATGTTCGGAAACCGGGTCAAGGGCGGCGGTTGGCTCGTCCAGCACCACAATGGGCGCATCCTTGTACAGGGCGCGGGCCAGAGCGATTTTCTGGGCCTCGCCGCCGGAGATTTCCACGCCGTCCTGATCCATGTTCCGGTAGAGGAAGGTGGAAAGGCCGTCCTTCATCCGCTGCAGGCGCTTTCCAAAGCCCGCCTTTTCCAGACAGTCACGCACGCGGGCGGCGTCATAGTCCTTTCCTCCCGCCACGTTTTCTCCCAGAGGCAGAGCCAGGAGCTGGAAGTCCTGAAACACCACGGAAAAACCGTCCACCTCAGGCATGCGGATATCCAGAAACAGAACATCAAAGGGCGTCTCTTCGTGCGCCTCAAGCAAAGCCGTTCCACCCGTATAGGTTTTTATTTCCGTTTCCGAAAAGTAATGTCCGCACAGCTCCTTCAGCATCGCGGCGAGCTTTTCCAGCACCGGTATATTATCGTCACAGACTGCAACTGTTATCATCCGCTCTCCCGCCCGTCCTTTCCAGATCAGTATACGAAAAAGCGGCCCTGTCCGCAAGGCCGCCGGGACGAATGCTCCGGTTCAGGGACGAAAAGCAGATCGGTCTGCCAAAGCTCCCGTTCCCGAACGCATTCTCTGTATTCATTTTTCCCCTTATCAGGAAATCAATCCGAACAGTTCTTCCCGGAGGAGTCTCTGATCACAAGTTCCGGCTGGATCATCTGCACCCTCGGCGGGATTCTCCTCCGCGCAGCCGCATCGCCGGAGAATTCGGCGGCGTCCGCCGGGCCTTTTTCCTCCGGGGCATCACCCGCCGGACCATGAGCAGCCGGGCCATGTATGGCCTGTACCGCAGTCTCAATGAGCAGTTCGCCCAGCGCATGGTAGTCATATCCCACGCTGGTCAGCTGGGGAGCGCAGGTTTCCGTGATAAAGGTATTATCAAAGCTGACAACGGAGATATCCTCCGGAATCCGGATATTTCTTTCCCTCAGGACATGGGCTGCGCCCACCGCGGTAAAATCATTGATGGCGATGACCGCCGTAGGCAGCTGCAGGCCCTTCTCCAGGAAATCCGTCATCATTCCTGCTCCATCCTCCACATCGTAGGTGCTGCCTTCCAGAATATACTCCTCCCGTACCGGTATTCCATATTCCTTCAGCTTTTCCCGATAAATTCTCCGTTTATCCACGGTAGATCTGACGGCACTGTGGCCTCCGGCAAGAAGGATTCTTTCATGCCCGTTTTCATGCAGATATTCCATCACAAGCGCCATGGATTTTTCTTCATCTATGCCGATCCGGTAGCAGTCCGCGCCTTCCAGCCTGCCGGTTGTCAGAAAGGGAATCCTTTCCGCCATCCGGTTCACCGCATCCACATATTCCGGGTCAGGAACCAGCTCGTCCACCTTTCCGCCAATCTGGATAACAGCATCCACTCTCTGGCCGTAAAATTTATTCAGATAGTACGGCTCCACGCTGTTATCCCCAAGTGAATTGCATACCATCAGCAGATAACCTCTCCGATAGGCCGCCGCCTCGCATTCCACGGTCAGATTCGAATAGAACGGGTTGCGGATATCAGAAACCAGCAGGCCGATCATCTTCGTTTCCACGCGGCTTAACCCCTGTGCCATGGCGTTGGGACGGAAATCATATTTTTCAATCAGCGCCTGCACCCGCTGTCTTTTTTCCTCGCTGACCCGCGCGCTTCCCGTGAGCACACGGGATACGGTCGCCGGAGATACCCCCGCCTCCTTCGCTATGGTATAGATGCTGATGTTTTCCATACCCTTCTCCCTTCCAAAACAGCGCAGGCCATGCAAAGCATGGCCCGCAGCACCTTCTTTCCGGCCGCACGGCTTCAGGAGCTTCCGCGCCTGTCCGCAGCGGCTTTAACCGATATCCGGCTCATCCATGAGTGTAATTTCTCCGGGCGCCTTCCCATCCGTCTCAAACAGGATGATCTCATTTACTCCCTTTTTCAAAAGCGGTCCCGGTATGTACAGCCGCTTCTGCGGCCCGATTTCCCAGTATCTTCCCAGATTGAATCCGTTCAGGAACGCACAGCCCTTTCCCCAGCCTGCAAAATCCAGCCAGGTGTCGCAGCATTCCTCCGCCTCAAATGTGAAACGGTAAAACGCCGGAAGGCCTTCCTCATATCCTTTTGTGAAATCCAGCTTCTCCAGATTATCAAGCGGAAGCGGATACATCTCCCAGTTAAAATGCATATGGCCGTTTAACTGCACGCAGCCGTCGATTCCCTTTCTCTGGCTCTCCATCTTCGGGCCGAAGTTCACGCGGCCCATGTTTTCCATCAGGATATCCATCCGGGCCGGGCGGTCAAATTCCACCTTTACCTCCGCCTCGGAAAGAAGCTCTCTGTCATACAGTGTCACCACCGGCTTTCCTTCCACGAAAACGTTGGCCCTGTCGTTCGCTCCCCACAGACGGAGCTTTTCCAGGTTCTGCTCCCGCTCCAGGCTGGTCCGGTACAGGATATAGCCATAATTCTGATCCAGCTTCTCCATACAGATGGGGAAGGTGTTCTTCACCGGCTCCGACAGGTCGGGAAGGACCTCGAACAGTCCCACCTTCTCCTGACACGTCAGTTTTCCATAGGCCTTACGCTTAATCTCCGTGGAGAACTTCATCTCCGGCAGGGGCGCATATTTTCCGACCACCTCCCGGTATCTTCTGTATTTTTCAGTGATCTGTCCGTCCTCGGTAAGCACTCCGTCGTAATCGTAGCTGGTCACATCCGGAGTCAGCTCGTCATAGTAATTGGAGCCGTTCATAAATCCGAAGTTGGTTCCCCCCTCGAACATGTAGATGTTCACATGTCCCATATCCAGCATGTCGTCCAGATCCTGCACGCTTTCCTCCAGGTTTCCTCTCATATGGCCGCCGTTTCCCCAGTGGTCAAACCAGCCCACCCAGAACTCCGTGCACATCAGAGGGCCTCCGTCCGTATATTTCTTTAATACCTCAAAACGTTCCTTCGTCCGGGAACCGAAATTTCCCGTAGGAAGCACGCCGAGCAGACGTCCGCAGGAAAGGGATTCATCCATGGGTCCGTCCGAGGTCACAAGGGGCACCGTCACGCCGCGCTCGATCATATAGCCCTTCATGGTTTCCAGATAGGTTGTATCATCTCCGTAATAACCATACTCATTTTCCACCTGCATCAGAATCACCGGACCGCCCTGATCAATCTGGAGGGGCGTTATAATAGGAAATAACACGTCATAATAATCCCGGATGTGCTTCAGAAAAGGCTCATAGCAGCCGCGCAGGCGCATCCCGTCCTCCTTCAGAAGCCAACCCGGCAGTCCGCCGAACTCCCATTCCGCGCAGATATAGGGAGAGGGACGAAGAATCACATACAGTCCCACCTCCTGGGCCAGCAGGACGAAGCTTCTGATATCCAGCATACCCTCAAAATGAAATTCTCCCTTCTTCGGCTCATGCATGTTCCAGGGAATATAGGTTTCCACCGTGTTGGCTCCCATGGCCTTCAGCTTTTCCAGCCGGTCCCTCCAGTACTGGGGTACCGTGCGGAAATAATGAATCGCGCCGGATATGATCTGGAATGGTTTTCCATCCAGATAAAAGTTATCAGTAATTTCAAATCTGCCTGTTTTCATTTCCAGTTTGCCTGTCCTTTCTGCCGTCCGTCCTCTTTTCACAATTCAGGAAAGCCCTTTTTATTCCATATGGATTTAAGAAAGCCCGGTTCTTTTCATGCGCCGGGCTTTCCTTATCTTCATCCATATATGCCGGCAGGCTGCATACCATGTATACAGCCTGCAGACAGATTTTTGCAGGGACGCGGCCATGTTTCCACTGCCGCGCCCGTAAAAGTTCCGTATTACTGTGCGCCGTACAGCTCAGTGATCTGTCTCTGAATCTCTGCCGTAACCTCTTCGATACCGGCCTGCTTCAACGCCGCCTGCATTTCAGCTACGATCTCTTCCGCCGTTCCGTTGTACTTGCCGTAAGCGATCTGCTTCATGTAGTTTCCGTAGGTCTCGTTTACATTGTTGATCTGCCCCTGAATTGCGTCAATCTCAGGTACGAACTGTCCGTAAGGATATTCGATGGCGTGGCTCTCCAGCTCCGCGTACATGGCGTCGATCTTGTCCCAGTCGCGGTCCGCAGCACGAATCTCCAGATCGTCGTTACGTCCCCACCAGAAGTTGGTGGTATTCGTAACATCCTGCGTATCCGCGTTGTAGCCTTCGGGGGTGATGCGCAGTCCTTCCTCGTTCACATCCCAGGATACGCCCTGCTCGCCGTAGCAAAGCAGATGGTAGCAGTCAGGATCGTTTCTCAGAAGATCGTAAACCATAAGCGCTCTTTCCGGATTGGCGCTTCCTGCGGAAACAGCCATCGCGCCGTGAGTGATGTTCAGAGCCGTCACGTTTCCGGTTTCCTCACCGAACCAGAAGAATCCGCTCTCCGCATCCGGATCATCCTGATAGATCGTGTTGTTTGCGGTATGGCTTACCAGATCCGTCCAGGTCTGGGTATGATGCTGTTCTGCCGCCACTCTTCCGATTCTGTAGTCGTCACGGTTCGTGGTCGCCTTGTTGTTCAGAACGTCCGTCGGCCATACGCCGATGGTATCCCATTCCTTCATCAGCTTTGCAAATTCAACCATCATCTCCGTATCGGTATAAGCGGGCGTTACTACCGTGTAAAGATCATCTCTTGTGCCGCCCCAGAGAGCGCCGGTGCTCAGTCCGTCGATGGCAACGAAATCGCTGTGAGAGGATACCCAGCCGCCTGCCATCGTCATCTGAGCAGTACCGTCAGAATCCCAGGGGATGATATCCGGATAAGCTTCCTTCACATAACGGAAGTATTCAGTCATATCTTCCCAGCTGTGTACGCCGTCCTCAAGACCGGCTTCCTTCGCCCAGTCAAGACGGTAAATGAAGCCGTGGTTGGTCCACTGTGCGTAGTTATCCTCGGGCATCAGATAGATATTGCCGTTGTATTTGCACAGATCCCAGTGCTCAGGGGATACGCTCTGCCAGGTCGCAGGCGCGTAGGTCTGCAGCATTTCCTCGGAAAGCTCCAGGAAAGCGCCGTTCTTGGAATTCGGCCACGCATCCAGCCAGTCGGAAGCGGTTCCCACCAGATCAACGGAACCGTCCATACGTGCCAGGGTACGGTTGTAGTTGGCAAGCTGGTCCGTCCATCCGATATAATAGATTTCCAGCTCCGCGTTTACCTTCTCCGTCAGGATCGCGTTCAGCTTCTCCAGCATGGAGTCAACGGTAGCCGCTTTATCGCCGGAGGGCGCGTCTCCCGTGGTCATATAGGTGATCACCACATGCTCTGAGGTGTCAACATCGGCCCAGCCGGCCCACGGATCGTCCGGATCCACGGCCGCCTCTTCCGTTCCTTCCGCAGCTTCCGTGGAAGCGGCAGCCTCCTCCGTATCGGCTGCGCTCTCTTCCGCAGGCGCCGCGCTGCTCTCCGAAGTCGTCGCTTCTGAAGAACCGCATGCTGCCAGGCCGGCAGTCATCACTGCTGCCATTAAGATTGCGAGTAGTCTCCTTTTCATACTCTACCTCCATTTTATTTTGTTTATTATCAGATCCACTGTCCGTCAGCGGACTAATAACCGCATTTTACAGTTTCCCTCCGTCAGCCCTTTACCGCACCGACCGTAATACCGCTGATGAAGTATCTCTGCACGAACGGATAGAGGAAAATGATCGGACCTGTTGCAAGAACGGCGTTCGCCATTTTTACACTTTCCGTAGGAATATCCGCCAGCGTTATGAACTGTCCCGCTACGGAATTTCTCAGAGCATCCGTCTTATTCACGATCTCATA
>DXHY01000033.1 GCA_019113175.1 Candidatus Eisenbergiella stercoravium
GGGAAGCGATCTGAAGAACAACAAGGTCACCTATGTATCCTTAAACGGCATGGAAGAGTCGGAAAAAGAGGTGCGCAGGCTTTCCGAAGAGGCGCTTCAGGAGCTGAAGGGTCTTGCGGAGAACAGGAACGGGTTCCTGGAATGCCTGGTAGAGGATTTGATTACACGGAAGAAATAATGAGGATTAACATGCTTCTTGATCAGATAAAGCAGCCAAACGACATTAAGAAAATCAGTCCCAGGGATTATCCGGCGCTGGCGGCGGAAATCCGGGAATTTCTGGTGAATAAAATCAGTGTGACCGGCGGCCATCTGGGCTCCAATCTGGGTGCTGTGGAACTGACCATGGCGCTCCATCTGGTGCTGAACCTGCCGGAGGACAAAATTATCTGGGACGTGGGACACCAGTCCTATACCCACAAGCTTCTGACCGGACGGCGGGAGGGCTTTGAGTCTCTGCGCAAATACGGCGGAATGAGCGGCTTCCCGAAGAGAAAGGAAAGCGACTGTGACAGCTTTGACACGGGCCACAGCTCAACCTCCATTTCAGCAGGGCTGGGCCTGGTGAAGGCCAGGGACCTGCAGGGAGAGGACTACACGGTGGTTTCCGTGATCGGAGACGGCTCCCTGACCGGTGGAATGGCCTATGAGGCGCTGAACAACGCAGCAAGGCTGGAAACCAATTTCATCATCATTCTGAACGACAACAACATGTCCATTTCGGAAAATGTGGGCGGCGTTTCCAAGTATCTGAACAATATCCGTACTTCCAACGCCTATCTGGATGTGAAGGACGGTATCTATTACGCCATCCGCAACACCAAATACGGAGATCCTGTGGTGGCCGGAATCCGGAAGGCGAAGAACAGCCTGAAGCAGCTGGTGATCCCCGGCATGTTCTTTGAGGATATGGGAATCACCTATCTGGGGCCGGTGGACGGACACGACACGGGAGCGCTCGTGCGTGTGATCCGGGAGGCGAAGCGCAGAAAGAACGCGGTGCTCATCCATGTGCTCACCAAAAAGGGCAAGGGCTATCCCCCCGCGGAAAAGCATCCCGCCCGTTTTCATGGGGCGGAGCCTTTTGACGTGCAGACGGGCGTGCCTCTGAAAAAGAAAATGAAGGCCAACTACACGGATATTTTTTCTACCGTCATGATGAAGCTGGGCCAGAGAAACGATAAAATCGTGGCCATCACCGCGGCCATGCCGGACGGAACGGGATTAAAGCGCTTCAGCCATGCCTATCCCGACCGCTTTTTTGACGTGGGAATTGCGGAGCAGCATGCGGTGACCTTTGCGGCGGGACTTGCGGCCGGCGGACTGAAGCCGGTGGTCGCCATCTATTCCTCCTTCCTGCAGAGGGCTTATGACCAGATCCTGCATGACGTGTGCATCCAGAACCTGCCTGTGGTATTTGCCATCGACCGGGCCGGACTGGTGGGAAGCGACGGAGAGACTCATCAGGGAATTTTTGATCTGTCCTACCTGTCCTCCATTCCCAACATGCACATCTGTGCGCCCAAGAACAAGTGGGAGCTGTCGGACATGCTGAAATTCGCCGTTGGCTTCAACGCTCCGATTGCCATCCGCTATCCCAGAGGGGAAGCCTATGACGGTCTGGCCCAGTTCCGCGCTCCGGTGGAGTATGGAAAGGCGGAGATGATCTACGAGGAGGAGGGGATCGCACTTCTCGCCATAGGAAGCATGGTAAAAACTGCGGTCGGCGTCAGAGAACGCCTGAAGGAGTGCGGCCTTTCCTGCACGCTGGTGAATGCCCGCTTTGTGAAGCCCATCGATGAGGAGATGGTGCGCCGCCTTTCCGCTGCCCACCGGCTGATCGTGACCATGGAGGAGAACGTGGAGAGCGGCGGCTTTGGAGAACGGGTGCGCACCTTTGCGGATGAGCAGGAGCTTTCCGGGCAGATCCTTTCCATCACCATTCCGGATGAATATGTGGAGCACGGTAATGTGGAGCTTTTGAAGCAGGAAATCGGCATCGATGAGGAAACGGTGACGAAACGAATACTGGAGGCATGGAACCGGCAATGAAGGAACGACTGGATGTGCTTCTTGTGAAGCAGGGACTGGCGCCCTCAAGGGAGAAGGCGAAGGCGGTCATCATGTCCGGAAACGTGTTCGTGAATGGACAGCGGGAGGACAAGGCCGGAGCGATGTTTGAAGAGGGCATACAGATTACGGTAAAGGAAAATCCTCTGAAATATGTGAGCCGGGGCGGCCTGAAGCTGGAGAAGGCCATGCAGGAATTCCCCATCTCCCTGAAGGACTGCATCTGCATGGATATCGGAGCCTCCACCGGCGGCTTTACGGACTGCATGCTCCAGAACGGGGCGGCGAAGGTCTATGCGGTGGACGTGGGACACGGCCAGCTGGCCTGGAAGCTGAGATGCGACGAGAGGGTGGTCTGCATGGAGCGCACCAACTTCCGCTACATGGTGCGGGAGGATATCCAGGATGACCTGGATTTCGCCTCCGTGGACGTGTCCTTCATTTCCCTCACCAAAATCCTTCTTCCGGCAAGAAGACTCTTAAAGCCCGACGGCCAGATGGTCTGCCTGATCAAGCCCCAGTTTGAGGCGGGCCGGGAAAAGGTGGGAAAAAAAGGTGTGGTGAGAGAACCCTCCGTTCACCGTGAGGTTATTGAGAAAATTGTGGATTTTGCTTCCTTCCTCGGCTTTTCCGTGCTGGGACTGACATTTTCCCCGGTGAGGGGGCCGGAAGGAAATATTGAGTATCTGATCTGGATCGGAAAAAACGAAGAGGAAAGCGCGCGGGTGGAGCCTTTTACCGAGGCAGACGCACTGCGGGCTTTTGCCGAACTGGAAAGGGAGGGAGACGGCCTTTCCCATACACAGGAGTGGCAGGAGAGGATCGGGGCGGTCGTGGAACAGGCGCACGCGCAGGTAGAGTAGAAAAGCGCGGCGGCAGACGCGGAAAGGAGCGGCAGGCCGCCCGGAAAGGGACAGACTGGACAGAAAATGGGCACAGAGGAAAACAGGCATTATATCATCATGACAAACCGGCCCAAGGATCCGGGACTTATCGTGACGGAGAGGATCCGTACCTTTCTGGAAGCGCGCGGGGCAGGGGTTTCCGTGTTCGCGGATAATGAGGACGTTTCCCGGCTTGAACTTTCGGCGGAAGGGAAGTACGGTGCACAGGCGGTTCCCGGAGCGGCCTGCATGATCGTTCTCGGAGGAGACGGCACCATGCTGAAGGCAGCCAGAGAAACCGCAGCCAGCGGCATTCCGCTGCTGGGCGTGAATCTGGGAACCGTGGGCTATCTTTCAGAGGTGGAGGTTTCCGGGCTGGACGATGCCCTGGAACGGCTGGTGAGAGGAGATTACACGCTGGAGCAGCGGATGATGCTTTCCGGTAGCGTGCTCCGCGGAGACGGAAGCCGGGAAACCGCTCAGATCGATGCGCTCAACGATGTCACCGTTACCCGGTGCGGCCCCATGCAGGTGGTTCCCCTGCGCATCTGGGTGAACGGCCAGCTGCTGTCCAGCTATGGCGCGGACGGGATCGTGATCGCAACCCCTACCGGTTCCACGGGCTATAACCTGTCCGCAGGAGGCCCCATCGTGGAGCCGGACGCCAGCCTGATTCTTCTGACCCCCATCTGCCCCCATACGCTCAACACCCGCTGCGTGGTGCTCTGCGACCGGGACGAGGTGGTGGTGGAAATCGGGAAAAAGCCTTCCGGCGGCGTGCAGGAGGTGGAAATCAGCCTGGACGGAACGCTGCTTGCCAGACTCTGCTCCGGAGACAGAATCCGGGTGAAGAAGAGCGAAAGAACCACTTCCATTATCAAGCTGAGCGGGCCGGGTTTTCTGGAACGCTTACATAGAAAGATGAGTGAGTAGACGGATGAAACAGAGCAGACAGGAAAAAATAGTGGAGCTGGTGGAAACCAGTGAGATCGAGACCCAGGAGGAGCTTGCCGAAAAACTGAAGGAAGCGGGCTTTGCCGTGACACAGTCCACCATTTCCAGAGACATCAGACAGCTTCACCTGTCCAAGGTGCCCGCGGGAAACGGACGGCAGAAATATGTGGTGTTAAAACAGGATGACAGCCACCTCTGGGACAAGTACGTGCGCGTCCTGAAGGACGGCTTCGTTTCCATGGATATGGCTCAGAACATCCTGGTGATCAAAACCGTGTCCGGCATGGCGATGGCGGTGGCGGCTGCGGTGGATGCCATGAAATTTCAGGAGATCGTCGGCTGCATCGCTGGGGATGATACCATCATGATGGCGGTCCGCACCGTGGAGGACACGAAGGCGGTCATGGAAAAAATCCACCGCATCATGGGGAAGTAGGAAGGAACACTGGTAGAAAATATGTTGGTGAGCTTACATGTGAAAAATCTGGCGCTGATTCAGGAGACGGAGGTCTTTTTCGGCCCCGGCCTGAATATTCTGACCGGAGAGACCGGCGCGGGAAAATCCATCATCATCGGTTCCGTGGGCCTGGCCCTCGGCGGAAGAGCGGACCGCGACATGATCCGGACCGGAGAGGATTACGCCCTTGTGGAGCTGGTGTTCGCGCTGGAGAAAAAGGAGCAGGCGGACAGGGTGCGCGCCCTTGATATCCCGGTGGAGGAGGACGGCATGGTGATATTGCAGCGGCGCATCATGCCGGGGAGAAGCCTGAGCCGGGTGAACGGGGAGACGGTGAACGGCAGGCTCTTAAAGGAGCTTTCCGGCATCCTCATCGACATCCACGGTCAGCATGATTCTCAGAAGCTCTTAAAGCCAAAGCGCCACCTGGAGATTCTTGACGATTTTGCCGGAGAGGAAGCGGCGGTTCTGAAAAGGAGGCTGAAGGAAAGATATGAGGCCTTCCGGCAGACGGAAAAGCTTCTTTCCGAATGCAGCATGGACACCAGGGAAAGGGAGCGTGCCCTTTCTCTTGCCAGCTTCGAGGCGCAGGAAATCGCGGAAGCCGGCCTGCGTGAGGGCGAGGATGAAGAGCTGGAGGGACGCTACCGGAAAATGGCGAACAGCCGGCGGATTGCGGAAGCGGTGGGAGCAGCCTGGGAGCTCACCGGCTCGGAAAACGGGGGAGGAACTTCTGAAGCGGTGGGACGGGCTCTCCGGGAGCTTTCCTCCGTCAGCGCCTATGATGAAGGAGTGGAGCAGCTCGTATCCATGCTTTCCGACATCGAGGGTCTGCTGAATGAATTCAATCACTCCGCTTCGGAATACCTCTCAGACCTGGAATTTGACCAGGAGGATTTCATCCAGGTGGAGGAACGGCTCAATCTGATCAACCGCCTCAAGGAAAAATATGGAAATTCCATTTCTGAAATTCTCCGCTATCAGGAGGAAAGGGAACGGGAGATCGAACGCCTTCAGGATGCGGACGCATACCGGGAAAAGCTTCAGGGAAAACTGGAGGAGGAACGGGGACAGGTAGAAGCGCTCTGCGGTCAGCTTTCACTGATCCGCAGAAAAGCCGGAGAGAAGCTTTCGAAGCTTCTGATCGCGGATCTGTCCGATCTGAATTTTAACCAGGTGGATTTTGATGTCCTTCTGACCAAAAAGGAACGGCCCGCTTCCGACGGCTGGGACGAGGTAACCTTCCGCATCTCCACCAATCCGGGCGAGCCGAAGAAGCCCCTGTCCGAGGTTGCCAGCGGCGGCGAGCTTTCCCGTATCATGCTGGCCCTGAAAACAGTGACCGCGGCTCAGGAGGACAAGGACACTTTTATTTTCGATGAGATCGATGCGGGAATCAGCGGGAAAACCGCCTGGAAAGTCTCCCAGAAGCTGGCAGTTTTGGGAAAGGCGCGCCAGGTGATCTGTATCACTCATCTGCCGCAGATCGCGGCCATGGCGGACAACCATTTTGTCATCGAAAAAAAGTCCGAAAACGGCACCACTTCCACTTCCATTTATGAGATTAAGGGCGATGCGGTGGAAAGAGAACTTGCCCGTATGCTGGGCGGCGATGAACTGACTGAAAGCGCTCTCGCCAATGCCAGAGAATTGAAAGAAATGGCAGAGAATACAAAACAATACTAAATTATCCGAAACCGATTCTTCACATACTAGAAAGGACGTACATGCAGATGTATGTCCTTTTCAAGTTTTTGGGAAAGGATGTGAGGAATTGGAAAGGAGACGAAAATACAGATTGATCCTGTGCCTGATTCTTATCTGTGCCTTAACGGCGCTTTTCATATGCTGGATGCTCCTCATCTGGGAACGCGTGCCCGGCATGATCCATATCCGCGCGGGCGTACAGCAGGAGCTGGATCTGAATGTTCCCGTATCCGGGGAACTGTATCGAAACGATACGGAGGAAGAACATGCCGGAAAGGAAAGTCAGAGCGGTGAGGATGCGGTAGCGGCCGCCAGGATGAACGCTGTGAACCCGCTTCCGCAAAAAAGCCTGTCCGTAAACTTAAGCGAGCCGCTCACCCTGTATGCGGAAGCGCTGGACAGCTATACCATGAGGCTTAAGTTGTTCGGCCTGATCCCCTTCAAGACCGTTCAGGTGGAGGTGATCGACGACAAAACCCTGATTCCTGCCGGAATTCCCATAGGAATCTATGTGAAAACAGAAGGGGTTCTCGTGATCGCTACCGGCGAATTTGAAGGACCGGACGGACAGACGAACGCTCCTGCGGCCAGACTGCTGAAGGAAGGAGACTACATCCTTAAGGCGGACGGAGAGGCCGTAACGGGAAAGGCGGAGTTCATGCAGCGCATTGCGGACAGCGGCGGGGAAGAAATGACCCTTACGATTCTCCGGGACGGACAGCAGTTTGACGTGAGCCTCACCCCCGAACAGAATCAGAACGGGGAATATAAGCTGGGAATCTGGATCCGGGACAACGCCCAGGGCGTCGGAACCCTGACCTGGCTGGATACGGATAACAGCTTCGGCGCTCTGGGACATGGCATCAATGATATGGACACTGCTGCACTGATGAACCTGGAAAGCGGCAGCCTCTATAAAACGGAAATCATATCCATTACGAAGGGAGAAAACGGCTCTCCCGGAGAACTGACCGGCGTGATCGATTATAATGAAAATAACCGTATCGGTACCATAGATGCCAACACGGAGAAGGGAATTTTCGGAAGCCTGAATGAGGAATCCGCCTCCGGCATCATATCTTCCGCCATGCCCATCGGTCTGAAACAGGAGGTGGAGGAAGGAGAGGCCGAGATCCTGTGCAGCCTGGGCGGTGAACCGGAGCTTTATACCATTGAAATCACGGGAATTCATCTGGATCACGACAACGTAAACCGCGGTCTGGAAATCACCGTCACGGACGAACGCCTTCTGGCCCTGACCGGCGGAATTGTCCAGGGCATGAGCGGCGCCCCCATCCTCCAGAACGGCAAACTGATCGGCGCGGTAACCCATGTACTGGTCAATGATCCCACAAGAGGTTATGGAATTTTTATTGAAAACATGCTCGAACATTGAGTCCGGGCAGTCCGAATAAAGTAAACGCCCCGTAAGCTTGCTTACAAGGGGCGTTTACTTTATTCGGATTATCCGGCGAAAGCCGGACAGCGAGAAGAAGCGAAGCGTATTCTCGCTGAGCCCGGACGGGGTGGAGGGAAGGGCAGTCAGCCCCGCTTTTTCATAACCTAAAAACCACGCATTGCGTAAAATGGAAAAATATTGTATAATAAGAAAAATATCGCAGGGAGGTAATTGGTATGGATTTGGCAGAACAGCTTAGAATGCTTCGGGAACAGACGGGACTGTCCAGAAAAGATTTTTCCATTCATATGGGTATTCCTCTGAGGACAATAGAGGATTGGGAAGCGGGACGCAGAAGACCGCCAGAATATATCCCGCGGCTGATTGCATATCAGCTGAAATATGAAGAATTGACAGCAAAAAAGGAAGGGAAGAAACAGGATGCAGAATAATAACGAGATTGTAATTTTTGAAACGGAAGACAGGCAGGTGAAGCTGTCCGTAACCGTAGAAAATGATACCGTGTGGTTAAATCGGAATCAGATGTCGGAATTGTTCGGCAGAGACGTGAAAACCATTGGCAAGCATATTAACAATGCTTTTAAGGAGGAATTAACTGCTGACAGCTCAACTGTCGCAAAATTTGCGACAGTTCAAATTGAGGGAGAACGAGATGTGGCAAGAAATATTGAATATTACAGCCTTGATGTAATCATCTCCGTCGGCTATCGTGTCAAATCAAAACGCGGCGTGGAATTTCACCGCTGGGCGAACACTGTATTAAAACAATACATATTAAAAGGCTATGCGGTGAATGATAATCGTATCAAACAGCTTGGAGAAGTGATACGGATTATGAAACGGACGCAGAACGATCTGGACGGTAAGCAGGTGCTTTCTGTCATAGAGAAATACAGCAATGCGCTCGATTTGCTGGATTCTTACGATCATCAGAACATGACCCGGCCAATCTTTTGTATTTTGTCACGAAAAATCACAGCTTCTTTGACGGGAACAAAAGAATTGCGGCAACAATGTTTTTGTATTTTCTGGACAAAAACGAAGCGCTGTTTTCTGATGGAAAGAAGAAGATAGAGGATGCAACATTGGTGGCGCTTACGATCATGATCGCGGAATCGAGGCCGGAAGAAAAGGAAATGATGATCAGTGTGATCATGAATTGCATGCAATAAAGATACAGGCTGACCGGCACAGCAGCCTGCGTGTACCGGTCAACGCCGCCACAGAAGATTCTGACTGCTCCGGACGGTGCAGAGGAAAGCAAAACAAAAACCGCACCGATCCGGCGAAACCTGTCGATTATCGCCGCTTTTCAACCCGTTTCGCGTAAAAACGACACCGAAAACGTCGAAAACGTATCGAATCTTAACGATTTAGCGCGTTTTGTGCGACGAAAGAAGGTTGCCATATTTTGTCATTCTTATATAATTAGTGCAGGAACAGACAAAAAGGAAAAGGATTCTGGCAAAAACGCTTCGGAATGGAGGACAAATATGGAACAGTTACGCATGAATACGGGGAAGGACAGCGAAAGAGTGGTGCAGATTCTGACGGATCTGATGAGAACGAATAAAGAATTCCAGATCATGATCACGGTTCCCGCGGCGGGTGCAGATACGGCGGAGCTGACGGCACAGGAAGAAAAGCCTCTGGAGACATCTGGAAAGATACAGGCCCAGACGCAGGACCGGATGCCGCACAGTCTGGAAAAAGATGTGACGGACATGATTCATGAGATCGGCGTTCCGGCTCACATCAAAGGATACCAGTACCTGAGAGAAGCGATCATGATGTCCGTTCAGGATATAGAAATGCTCAATTCCATCACCAAGATTCTCTATCCTACAATCGCAAAGAAGTATCAGACCACGCCCAGCCGTGTGGAACGGGCGATCCGTCATGCAATTGAGGTGGCATGGAGCCGGGGAAGGATGGAAACGCTGGACGCGCTGTTCGGATATACCATCAACACCGGAAAAGGCAAGCCCACCAACTCGGAGTTCATTGCCCTGATCGCGGATAAAATCCGCCTGCAGTATAAGGAATGAAAAAAACGGATACGCCCTGCTCCCGAAGCTTTTTCTGTTCACTGATAAGCCGGCTGGACAGGAATCTGCAGCTCCCCGCGAATGGCCGCGGCCATGAAAAAGTCCTTTATTTCAATGCGGCGATGATGTATAATGAATGCAAAGCCGAATTTTAGAGAAGGATATTCTATTGATTACGGGAGGATGCGCAATGAAAAAAATTCTATTTGTGGCTTCAGAAGGCGTGCCGTTCATAAAAACAGGAGGTCTGGCGGATGTGGTGGGGGCGCTGCCCAAGTGCATCGACAGAAAATATTACGATGTCCGGGTGATTCTGCCGAAATACGTCTGCATGACGCAGGCGATGAAGGACCGGCTGACCTACAGGACCCACTTCTACATGGATTTCCACTGGCAGAACCAGTATGTGGGAATTCTGGAGTCCGAAGTGGACGGCATCAAGTTCTATTTCATCGATAACGAGTTTTATTTCAACGGATTCAAGCCTTACTGCGACAACGCGCTGTTCGAAATTGAGAAGTTTGCCTTTTTCTCAAAGGCGGCGCTGTCTATCCTGCCCGTGATCGATTTCCGGCCTGATCTGATCCACTGCCATGACTGGCAGACGGGATTGGTTCCGGTTTATCTGCATGAGAGATTCCAGGGAAGCGATTTTTACCGCGGAATCAAGACGGTCATGACGATCCATAACCTGAAGTTCCAGGGAAAATGGAGCATCAAGGAGGTACAGGATATCACCGGACTTCCCATGTCGTTCTTCACACCGGATAAGCTGGAGGCCTATAAGGACGCCAACCTTTTAAAAGGCGGACTGGTGTATGCGGATGCGATTACGACGGTAAGCAACACCTACGCGGAAGAGATCAAGACCCCATTCTACGGGGAAGGACTGGACGGCCTGATGCGCGCCAGAAGCGGCGACCTGAGAGGTATCGTGAACGGCATCGATTACGATGAATATAATCCGGAAACCGATCCGTTCATCACCCGCACATTCAACGCGGTAAACTTCCGGAAGGAAAAAATCAAGAACAAACGCTCCCTGCAGGCTGATTTTGGACTGAACCAGGACGACAGGGCCATGGTGATCGGCGTGGTTTCCCGTCTGACCGATCAGAAGGGCTTTGACCTGGTGGCTTATGTGATGGATGAACTCTGTCAGGATAACATCCAGCTCATCGTGCTGGGAACCGGTGAGGAGCGCTATGAAAATATGTTCCGGCATTTTGCCTGGAAATATCAGGGAAAGGTTTCCGCGCAGATCTATTATTCTGAGGCGGTGGCTCATAGAATTTACGCATCCAGCGATGCTTTCCTGATGCCTTCCCTGTTTGAGCCCTGCGGCCTGAGCCAGCTGATCGCCCTGCGCTACGGCACGGTGCCGATCGTGCGTGAGACGGGCGGCCTGAAGGATACGGTGTGGCCGTATAACGAGTACGAGAGCACGGGAACAGGCTTCAGCTTCAGCAATTACAACGCTCACGAGATGCTTGGCACCATCCGCTATGCGGAAAAGATCTATTATGACAAGAAGCGCGAATGGAACAAGATCATAGACAGAGGCATGGCCGTTGATTTCTCGTGGAATGTTTCCGCAAAGAAATATCAGGAGATGTACGACTGGCTGATCGGTTAAAAAAACTTCAGCGTCCGGCAGAGCAGCGGAAGCAGGATGCTCTGCGGCGCTGCAGGATATGTGGTATATGATATATATGAACAAAAAAACATCCGGCATCGAAAGAGGCCGGGGGTTTTTTGACAGTATGATAATGCCGGAAAGGAAGAAACGGTGCAAGCCGGATTGCAGAAAGAAGGAAAAACAGCATAAAAAGGGGAAAGACGGAACATAATAGTATGGACTCTGACTTCATCATTACAGGAAAGGAGCGGCGGATTATGAGAAAAAGATGGAAAACAATGGCGGTCTGCGCAGCGTTTTTATTATCCCTGACAGCAGGCTGCGGCGCGGCGGAAGATCTGAACGCGACTGATACGGAAACAGCGGGAAATGCAGTTGCGGAAGAGAATAAGGATATGGTTGAAGAGAGTACGGCCGCCGTGGAAGAGACAACGGAAGAAAGTCTGACCGCCGGGGCATATACGTATCATCTGGAAACGGAGGAAATGGCCTGGAATACGTCGGATGGAGAAGCAGCGTTGACTGTGACCCTGGAATATCCGGTCTTTGAGGGAAACACGGAGGCTGAGGAAGCCATCAATACCTTTTACCGGAGCTGGGCCGCGGATAAACTGGGATCTTATGAGGCAGGGCCTGATTCTCTGGCGGAGGAAGCTCTGGAGTTCGGAGAGTCGGAGGTGTCGGCAGGCGCAGCGCCCTGGGCGGACGACTATTCGGTGGCGGCGGTGACAGCAGTGCAGGGAGTGATTTCCATTCGGCAGGATAATTATCTTTTTACGGGCGGCGCCCATGGAATGCCGGGACGGGAAAATCATATTTTCAGTGAAACAAACGGGAGCGAGGTGACGCTGGCGAGCCTCCTTCCCCTCTCAGAAGAGGAAGTGAACGAGCTGGCCAGAGAGGCGTTCCTTTCCCGGATTGAGGAGCATCCGGAGGACGGCTATTTTGAGGACGCGGCGGATACGATCCGGGCAAAAACGGACTTTTTCAGCCAGAGCTATCTGACGCAGGAGGGCGTGGTTTTTTATGCGCAGCCCTATGAAATCGGTCCGTACGCGTCCGGTTTTATCGAGGTGACCGTGCCATGGGAAGAGCTGGGACTGTAAGCCTGCACGTGATGGAGCAGAGGATTTTTTGCACGAAATTCTTCTTCCGTGGCGGCCCGTATATCGTCTTTTAAAAAGAAAAACCTTCCTGTATAGTTCCATACCTTTCAGAACAAAATAATGATGTAAACCGGAGAAAAAATGAGGCGGCGGCGCGGAAGCGGCCTTCGTGGAAACGCTCCGCCCCGGAAGAGAGGTATGGAAAATGGCAAATATTTCTGAACTTGACCTGCAGAATCTGCGCCACCTGATCGGCGGCTGCGACACAACCCACTGTAAAATGAAGGAGTACGCTTCCTGGGCGGAGGATGCGAAGATCAAACAGTTCTTTGAGCAGGGCGCGAAGTCCGCGATGGAGAACAAACAGCAGCTCATGAAATTTTTACAGTAAGGCCGGACGGCAGAAAGGATGTGTGACAAATGCTGCAGGAAAAAACAATGGTGGCGGATGCGCTTGCCGGAATCAACGGAGAACTGACCAGATACGGAGAGATGATCGCCCAGACGGAAAATAAGGAACTGAAAACCACGCTGAAGCAGATGAGGAACGCGGCGGAGCAGTGCCAGGAGCAGCTCTATCAGCTCGCACGGGAGAAATCCTATTATGTGCCCGCGCAGAAGGCGACGCCGGAGGAGATTTCCCATGTGAGAGGGCTCTTTTCCTCGGGGACGCTCTGAGGCGTGGCGAAGATCAGAGGGGAGCTGTGAATGCGGCTCCCTTTTTTGCGCGAGTGCGCCTGGCGGCGCACGTTTCTAACGGGTGAAAGTCCCGAATCCGCCCGGCAGTGGGAAGGATACAGCCGAAAGCAAGGGTGTCCATCGCGAGATGGGATCTGAAGGAAGCTGGATGTGGGGAACTTACTAACCCACGGGCAAACCTCTGGTCTGACGAACAGGAAACGTATATAAGGCTGTACATGAGGGTAAGTTTGCTCGCCAAGATAAAGCCCAATAGCTGCACGGAATCATGTGCGGTAAATACGGCAGATGGATGGAGGAAAAGAAACGTGTGGTACCCAGGGAGGTCTGTATGGAACGCTCCGAAAGGGGTAACCGTTATCGTGAGGTAATACTGAACATACAGAAGTAAGCAGAGGCCGTAGTAGCTGAGATTTTCAGTGAAGGGCTGAATCAATAGGAGTCTTTAGTACGACTGGGAAAGGAGGAATGAGCAGATGGGTACAGAAAACAAAGAAAGCTGCTTGCAAAGAGATAGCGCGGAACGCAAAGGGTATGTGAGAGCGCACCGCTCATTCAACCGGATATGGAAGGAAAGGGACAGTGCAGAGCCGGACCTCTTAGGCAGGATACTGGACAAGGACAACCTGAACAGGGCTTACAAGAGAGTGAAGGCAAACAAGGGAGCGCCGGGAGTGGATGGGATGACCATTGAAGAGGCACTGCCATGGCTGAGGGAAAACAACCACGGACTGATAGAAAGAATCCGGAAGGGAAAATATACTCCTGCACCGGTCAGGCGGGTGGAGATTCCGAAGCCGGACGGAGGGATAAGAAAGCTGGGTATCCCCACGGTGACTTCATACTGCACACCTCCCAACGATGTTTTGGAATGCTGCCTCCACTTTGCGTGAAGACAGCGGGTTATTAAAAAGTATCAGGTGTATAGTGCTTTGATAGCTTCCAGGTTGGAATCGTC
>DXHY01000034.1 GCA_019113175.1 Candidatus Eisenbergiella stercoravium
AGAACCAAGGATTACAGTGAGTTTGTTTTACAGATAGTGTATGGAATATAAGGTGAAAAGCCGTATGCGTTAATAGCGCACGTACGGTTTTGTGTAGGGATATGGGGAGTAATCCCCATATCTACTAGAGAGAACTTTTTCTTTTATCAAATTTCTGTGGAGGTAAGAATGATAGAAGTCAGTCATCTGGTAAAGAAATACGGCAGCCATTACGCCGTGAATGATCTGACCTTCCGGGTGGAAAAAGGACAGATTTACGGCTTCCTGGGGCCGAACGGGGCCGGAAAGTCCACGACCATGAACATCATCACCGGGTATCTCGCGCCCACGTCAGGGGAAGTGAAGATCAATGGATACGATATTCAGCAGGAGCCGGAGGAGGCGAAGAGGTGTATTGGATATCTTCCGGAAATGCCGCCGCTTTATGCGGACATGACGGTCAGGGAATATCTGGTTTTTGTGTCGGAACTGAAGCGGGTTGCCAGAAAGCAGCGGAAGAATAATATCCAGGATGTTATGGAACGAACCGGCGTCACTGAAATGAAGGACCGGTTGATCCGCAATCTCTCAAAAGGCTATAAGCAGCGCGTCGGTCTGGCGCAGGCGCTGCTGGGAGACCCGGAGATCATCATTCTGGACGAACCCACAGTTGGTCTGGACCCAAAGCAGATCATCGAGATGCGCGATCTGATCCGCGGCCTCAGGGAAAAGCATACGGTTATATTAAGCTCTCACATCCTTTCCGAGGTGAGTGCGGTCTGTGACCGGATCCTTATTATTTCAGCAGGAAAGCTGGTGGCCTGCGATACGCCGGAGGGGCTGACCCGGCTGATGACCGGAGGGGAAGAGCTGACGCTTCAGGTAAAGGGAAGCGCCGGATATCTGGAGGAAGTCTTAAGCGGACTGGATGGAATCTCTGGTTTTGAGGTGAAGCCGGTGCCTGAAACGAAGGAACAGCATCGGGAATCCGTGGATGCCGGAGAGCAGGCAAACGAAGAAAGCGCCCGCGCTGCTGCGGTGATCCGGGTAGAGGAAGGGTGTGATATCAGGGAAGAGATGTTTTACCGTCTGGCGCAGAACAGGCTTCCCATTCTGGAGCTGCATGTCACTGCCAAATCTCTGGAGGAGATCTTCCTGGAGCTGACAGCTTCCGAAAGGAATCCCGAAGAACCGGAGGAGACGGAAGAGGCAGAAGCGGAAAAGACAGAATCAGAAGAGACAGAAGAAACGGAGACAGAGAAAATGGAGATGACAACAAAGGAGGGCGGTCATGCTGGCGATTTATAAGAGAGAATTCAGGGCATATTTTCATTCCATGACCGGCTGGCTTTTCCTCGCGGCGAATCTGTTTTTGTCGGGACTGTATTTCTTCGCGCTGAATCTCCGTTATGGTTACGCCAGCATTGCCAATACCATGTACAACATCGTTTTCCTTCTCCTGATCACGGTACCGATTCTTACCATGCGCATGATGAGCGAGGAACGCAGACAGAGAACGGATCAGCTCATTCTGACCGCTCCGGTATCGGTGGGAAAAATCGTGGCGGGAAAGTACCTGTCCGCGGTCACTGTTTTTACCATTTCTACCGGGATGATCTGTACCTATCCGCTGATTCTGTCAGCCTTTGGAACGGTGCCATTTGGAGAAAGCTACACGGCAATTCTGGCCTACTATCTGTACGGCTGTGCCAGCATTGCCATCGGTATGTTTGTTTCCTCGCTGACGGAGAGCCAGGTGATCGCCGCAGTGCTCAGTTTCGGCGCGCTGTTTCTCGGGTATATGATGAGCAGCATCACAGCGTTGATTTCCAGTACGGGAAACCTTCTCACAAAAGTCCTGAACGTGCTCGACATGACGACCCGGCTGACGGATATGATGCAGGGAACGCTGGAAATGAAATCCGTTCTGTATTTCCTGTCCTTCATCCTGGTGTTCTTTTTTCTCACCGTTCAGTCCATTCAGAAGAGACGGTATCAGGTTTCCGCAGGACACCTGAAAATGGGAGCCTACAGTACGGGAATGATCACTGTAGTTATTGCGGCGGCGGTATTTCTCAACCTGGCGGTGGAAGAGCTTCCTTCCCGGTATACATCCTTCGATGTGACGAGTGAGAGGCTCTATTCCCTGACGGATACCACGAAGGAGCTGCTGGCCGGACTGGAAGAGGATGTGACCATTTATATTCTGGAAAGTGAAGAGAATCAGGACATGGTTCTGAAGCAGACGCTGGACAGATATACGGGCCTGTCCGATCATATCCATGTGGAATATCAGGATCCGGTTGCCAATCCAGGCTTTTACCAGCAGTATACGGACGGAAATATCAGCATGAATTCCATGATTGTGGAGAGCGGCAGACGATATACGGTCATCGATTATGCAGATATTTATGAGTATGAATACGACTACAGCTCCTATACCAGCACTCTGACCGGCTATGACGGTGAGGGACTGATCACCAGCGCCATCGCCTATGTGACCAGCGATGATATTCCCACCATGTATGTGCTGGAAGGACAGGATGAACTGACTCTTTCATCCACCTTCCAGGATGGACTATCCAAGCAGAACGTCACATCACAGTCTCTGAACCTGCTGACCTTGGACGGCGTACCGGAGGATGCGGAAGGTCTGCTGATCCTGGCGCCAACGTCGGATATCTCGTCGGACGACGCGCAGAAGCTTACGGCTTTTCTGGACGGAGGCGGGAAAATTCTGATGACCACCACCTATACGGAGAATTTCGCAGAAAGCTTTCCCAACCTGCAGACCGTGCTGGATTATTTCGGCATTTCCATCACGGAAGGTCTGGTGGCGGAAAATGATCCGTCCATGTATTATCAGCAGCCCTCCTATCTGCTTCCGGATGTTGGCTACGATGCGGTGACAAACGGTGTCGCGGGCGAACGGTATGTGTTCATGCCCTATGCGCAGGGAATTACCTGGGAGGAGTCGGACGATATCACGGTCACATCGCTTCTGACTACGTCGGAAAACTCGGTTTCCAAGACAAACCTGAATGAGGCGCAGACCTGGGAATGGGAAGATGGGGATATTGAGGGGCCGTTTACGGTGGCCGTGCACGCTTCCAGAACGCTGGAGGATGAAAATACGGCAGAGCTGTATCTGTACACCGCGGAAAATCTTTTTACCGACAGCGCCAATTCCATGGTGGCAGACGCTAATCTGACCCTCTTCAATAATACGATCGCAGCAATGACGGACGGCGGATCCAGTGTATCTGTTCCGGTAAAATCCTATCAGGCATCGGATATCATGGTAAATAACGGAACTGCATTTCTGCTGGGAAGCCTGCTGATGGTCATACTGCCTCTCGCTCTGCTGCTGTTCGGCCTTTTCAGATGGCTGGAAAGGAGAAAATGTTGAACAATGTGCCGGGCACATTGTTCAACCGGCAGTTTTGCATCGAAGCTCCGCAAAACTGCGTTTTATGATGCTTCGAAAAGGAGGAAAACATGAAAAAGCAAAAGCTGCATTTCTGGATTTTAGCGGCTGTCTGTCTTTTGTGTGCAGCTGCCTGGTTTCTGGTGAGATATCTGGATCTTCCGGAAAGTGAAGAGGAGGAAGCCGCTGAAGTTACTGTGACGGATTTCAATGCGGGAGATGTGACGGCTTTGACAACAGGCGGCGAATATCCTCTGAACTTTGTGAAGGAGGATGGCACCTGGTACAATGCGGAGGACAGAAATGCGTCCATTCAGCAGTCCATGGTGGAGAATCTTCTTACCTATATTACACATATCACTTCGGAAACGGCGATAGAGGAGCCTGATGATCTTTCCCAGTATGGGTTGGATGAGCCGGCCATGACGATTACGGCCACATTGGAGAACGGAACGAGTGTAATCCTGCATATCGGCGAAAGCAATTCCATTACCGGAGATTACTATCTGCAGGTGAGCGGGGATGATACGGTGTATACGGTGGGCTCGTCCCTCGTCTCAACCTTTGAGAAGACGCCGGAAGACTTTGTGGAAGAGGAAACGGAAACCGGGACAGAAAACTGATCTGAAAAAAAAGCAGCACAGGAGATGCAGCGCTATCTCCCGCGCTGCATCAGCCTCATGATCTGATTCATTTTTAAAAGCTCTTCCGGAGTGCTGTATTTCCTGATTGCCTCGATGATGGTGTTCATCTCTTCCGTGGAGAATGTGATATTTGAAGACCTGCTCCGCTGGGCGAGCGCCATCAGGAAGGGCAGCAGCTCCTTCTGGGAGAGCTCTCTGCTTTCAAATACCATTTTCTGCAAAAAGTCCAGCTTTTCCTGCGGAATGTCCTGAAGCGAAGGTTCCGTCATCCAGCGGGGCTTTTCCACGTATTCTGCCATAATCAATTCTCCTTTTCCGGCGGCTTTTTCTCCGCCGCCTCTGTCTGAAATTCTGACTGAAACATCTGAAACATTTCTTTCTGGGAAGGGGAAAGCATTCCCATCAGCATGCTCATGGGATCCATGGAGGAAAAGCGATCCATGGATGAAAACCCATCCATGGAAGAAGGATCATCCATGGAAGAAGGACCATCCATGGAGGACGGATCCTCTGAAGAACCGGCTTCCCTGCTCCGGCTTTCCGAAGCGGTACCGGCATCGCCGAACAGTTCCATCATCTGCTTCATTTCTTCATACATCTGCATGGCGTTCTGCATGGACTGGAACTGGTCCAGCATGGATCTGAGCGCGGGAGGGCAGTAGCCTTTGATCTTTTCGCAGAGCTCCCCGAAGGAAAGGGAAGGAGGACTGCGGAAGGCTTCCGGATGGGAACGGACGAAGGAGAGTGTGTACTGAAGCTCCAGAAAGCGGATCATGACAGCCAGACTTCTCTGCGTGTCCGGAGCGCAGTAAGGCAGCAGGATCTTTAAAATCTGTATCTGATTGGTGGTATACAGGGTATCAAAAGCCTGTATGGAATCCTGTTCCTGTTTTTCCATTGCCCGATCCTTTTCCCTTTACAGAAATTTTATGTCAGGGGAGGGTGTATAAGAACCGAAACGGGCACATGTCAGTAGGCGCTGTGGGAAACGGCAGAATCCCTGCCGTTTCCCATAAAAGTCATCCGGTTATCAGCAGCAGAAACCGTTTCCGTTTCCGCAGCAGTACAGCAGGATCAGAATCCAGATCCAGCTTCCGCATCCGTTTCCGGAGTCGCCGCAGCCACATCCGCATCCATTTCCCATGCCCATGCCGTTACCGTTTCCACAGCAGCAGCACAGCAGAATCAGAATCCAGATCCAGCTTCCGCATCCGTTATTGGTTGTCGCACAGCCGCAGCTGTTGTTAGAGGAACTGCCGCATCCGCAGCCGCTCGCCGTTAAATCACTCATGTCTGTTGCCTCCAAAGTTGGTTTTTATGGTTTATACTATGCCTCTGACATGTCCGTGTTTCCGTTGAAAGGAAATGCGGATTCAAATTTTTTTCAGATGAGCGGTATGCCGGCCCCTGCACAGGTTCGGATTCTTTTCATAATGATAAGAAAAAAGGCGAAGATATATCATGGACCATGCAAGGAAACTGATTCATGCAGGAGAACGGGAGACCTATCCCTATGACGGCTCCGGTGTGACGGCGGCAATTCTGGATACCGGAATTGCCATGCATCCGGATCTGGCAGACAGGGTGATCGGATTTAAGGATTTCGTGGGAAACAGCCGTGTCCCCTATGACGACTGCGGGCATGGAACGCATGTCGCCGGATGTCTGTGCGGAGACGGCACCTGCTCCCAGGGGAGATTCGCAGGGGTAGCAAAGGGCTGCCGCGTGCTGGCCGGAAAAGTGCTGGACGAAAAGGGAGACGGTACGATTTCCGGAATGATAGAAGGAATCGACTGGGTATTGAAAAAAAGGGAGCTGTATCAGGTGAAAATCCTGAATATTTCAGTGAGTATGGGAAGGGACACAACGGGAAGCGATCCTCATAAACTGATTGCGAAGCTGGAGGAGGCATGGGAAGCGGGTCTGTTTGTTGTGGTGGCTGCAGGAAATGCGGGTCCCGCTGCCGGAAGCCTTTCCAGGCTGGGAGTGGGAAAACGGGTGGTGACGGTTGGCTGCCATGACGGGGAAGAAAGCCGGGAAAGGCCGGATTCCTGCGAGGCCTGTTCCGGACGCGGGCCTTCCGGAACCGTTCTGAAGAAGCCTGATCTTGTGGCTCCGGGAACGGGGATCGTATCCTGCAGCGCATTTTTCCGCCGGACGGCAAGAGGCTGCAGGGATGCTTATGTGGAAAAGAGCGGAACCTCCATGTCCACGCCATTGGTGGCCGGGGCGGCGGCACTGTGCTTTCAGAAGTATCCCCGATATACGAACGAGCAGGTCAAACGCCGTATTCTGTGGACGGCGTCCGATCTGGGAGAGCCCTGGAACAGACAGGGGTGGGGGATGCTGAATGTGGCGCGTATGCTTGGATGAGGGAACTGTCTGCCGGCAGACGGCAGTACAGTTATATCGGTTATGTATTTAATGGAAGAGAAGAAAAGGAAGAAACACTGCGGAAGACAGTTGACATACATTGAATAATTGTATACAATGATACGTGAATTACAGCATCCATACATTACGGATTCAAAATTGCAAAAAGAGGAGAGCAGCCATGAATACGAATGATACCTTTACCAACCGTCCGGTTACCATGAATGAGAAGAACAATCTTCTTCAGATTGAAGAGCATATGTATATTCTGGATGATGTTAAAAAGCCGAACGTATTCCGCAACATGTTCCCGTATTCTGAGATCCCGAAGATCCCGTTCAATGACAGGATCGTTCCTCACAACATGCCGAAGGAAATCTGGATAACGGACACAACCTTCCGTGACGGTCAGCAATCCCGTGCACCGTATACCACGGAGCAGATCGTCACCATCTATGACTATCTTCACAGGCTGGGAGGTCCTAACGGAATGGTGCGCGCCTGTGAGTTTTTCCTTTACAGCAAGAAGGACAGAGACGCGGTTTACAAGTGTATGGAAAGAGGGTATCAGTTTCCGGAGGTGACGAGCTGGATCCGGGCGAGCAAGGATGATTTCCGTCTGGTAAAGGAGATCGGCATGAAGGAAACCGGTATCCTGGTGAGCTGCTCCGATTATCATATTTTCATGAAGCTGAAGATGACCAGAAGACAGGCGATGGATCATTATCTGAGCGTGATCCGCGACTGTCTGGAGGAGGGAATCAGCCCCAGATGCCATCTGGAGGATATCACAAGAGCGGATATCTACGGCTATGTGGTTCCTTTCTGCATGGAGCTGATGAAGCTGATGGAGGAGTATAAGATCCCGATTAAAATTCGTGCCTGTGACACCATGGGCTATGGCGTGAATTATCCCGGCGCGGTGATTCCCAGAAGTGTGCCGGGTATCATCTATGCCCTGCATACCCATGCAGGCGTTCCCCATGCGCTGCTGGAGTGGCACGGCCACAATGATTTCTACAAGGCCGTCACCAACTCCACCACCGCATGGCTTTACGGCTGTTCCGGCGTAAACGCCTCCCTGTTCGGTATCGGAGAGCGTACCGGAAATACGCCTCTGGAGGCCATGGTATTTGAATATGCCCAGCTGAAGGGTGACTTAAACGGCATGGATACCACCGTCATTACAGAGCTTGCCGAGTACTATGAAAAGGAGATCGGATACCACATTCCGGAGCGGACGCCCTTTGTCGGAAAAAATTTCAATGTGACCCGTGCGGGGATTCATGCGGATGGTCTCTTGAAAAATGAGGAAATTTATAATATATTTGATACGGAAAAGTTTTTGAACCGTCCGGTGATCTGCGCTGTGTCAAATACCTCCGGTCTTGCGGGAATCGCGCACTGGATCAACGCCCATTATGGTTTGAAGGGGGACAGTGCAGTGGATAAGAATTCGTCCCTGGTTCATGAGGTAAAGAAATGGGTGGATCAGGAATATGCGGACGGCCGTGTGACTGTGCTCACGGATGAGGAACTGGTTTCCGTGATCGATGATGCCTGCCTGAGGCTGTCCATCAGCCTTACAGGGAAGGAGATTGCCGGAACGCAGGAAAACGGGAAGAAGGAAGCGGGTGCGCAGACCGATGAATGAGAAGAATGCGGTTCGTGACAAAAGCGGAAAGGAAAAAAAGGATGTGCTCAGCCAGGCGGCGGAGACCGCAGACAAATATTCTCTCCGCGGCAGGGTATTTCACAGACTGCGCGATGATATTCTGAACGGAAAATACCGGGAATATGAAGAACTCAGGGAAGCGGCCATCGCGGAAGAGATGGGAGTCAGCCGCACCCCTGTCCGGGAAGCGTTAAGGCAGCTTGAACTGGAAGGGCTGGTTCAGATCATCCCCAATAAGGGGGCCTATGTGACCGGCATCACGGTCAAGGACGTGAAGGATATTTATGCCATCCGTTCTCTGCTGGAAGGACTGTGCGCGAGATGGGCGACAGAGAACATCAGCGCCGAACAGATGGAGGAGATGGAAGAGAATGTCTATCTGTCCGCTTTTCACGCGGGAAAGGGCCATGCCCAGCAGCTTACGGAGCTGGACAACCGTTTTCATGAGATCATGTATGAGGCTTCCGGCAGCAAGATGCTGGAGCATGTGCTTCGGGAATTCCATGAATATGTGCTTCGTGTGAGAAAGCAGACGCTTTCCGACGATACGAGAAGCATCCAGTCCAACGAAGAGCACAGGCGGATCATGGAGGCCATCCGCGGCAAGAACGCGGATCTGGCGGAGCAGCTGGCGAACGCCCATATCAAAAACGCCTATTCCAACATGGTAAAAAGCGGCTTGTATGAAGCCTACGAGGAACCGGAAAATACCTGAAGAGCTAAAAAGCGCAGTGCGCTTCAGAATGGAGGAAAGAATGGAAAAAATCAAAATGACAACGCCTCTGGTGGAAATGGACGGAGACGAGATGACCAGAATTCTGTGGAAGATGATCAAGGAGGAGCTGCTTTCCCCCTTCGTTGAGCTGAACACGGAATATTATGATCTCGGCCTTGCGCACCGCAATGAGACGGACGATCAGGTGACTGTGGATTCTGCAGAAGCCACGAAGAAATACGGCGTTGCCGTCAAATGCGCTACCATTACGCCCAATGCCGCCCGCATGACGGAATATGATCTGAAGGAAATGTGGAAGAGTCCCAACGGAACCATCCGCGCGATTCTGGATGGAACCGTATTCCGTGCGCCTATTGTGGTAAAGGGAATCGAGCCCTGCGTCCGCAACTGGGAAAAGCCGATTACCATCGCCCGTCACGCCTATGGCGATGTCTATAAAAATGTGGAAATGAAGATTTCCGGCCCCGGAAAGGCGGAGCTGGTGTTCACTGACGAAGCCGGAACAGAACAGAGAGAGACCATCTTCGACTTCAAGGGTCCCGGCGTCCTGCAGGGCATGCACAACACGGAGGCTTCCATCCGCAGCTTTGCCCGTGCCTGCTTCCAGTATGCGGTAAGCACGAAGCAGGACCTCTGGTTCGGAAGCAAGGACACCATTTCCAAAAAGTATGACCATACCTTCAAGGATATTTTCCAGGAGGTTTACGAAACGGAATATAAGGAGCAGTTCGATGCGCTGGGACTGACCTATTTCTATAGCCTGATCGACGATATTGTGGCCCGCATCATGAAGGCGAAGGGCGGCTTTATCTGGGCCTGCAAGAACTATGACGGAGACGTGATGAGCGATATGGTTTCCTCCGCCTTCGGTTCTCTTGCCATGATGACCTCCGTCCTGGTCTCCCCTACGGGCGTATACGAATATGAGGCGGCCCACGGAACCGTGCAGAGACACTACTATAAATACCTCAAGGGAGAGGAGACCTCCACCAATCCCGTAGCTACCATCTTTGCCTGGACCGGCGCTCTCAGAAAACGCGGCGAGCTGGACGGTATTGAAGCGCTCTGCCAGTTTGCGGACAAGCTGGAAAAAGCGACCATCGATACCATTGAAAGCGGCGTGATGACGAAGGACCTCGCTCTGATCACCACCCTTGAAAATGTAACTGCATTAAACAGCCAGGATTTCATCCATGCCATCCGCACAAGGCTGGAGGAGCTGCTTTAACCGCGGCTCCCGCACAGGAAATCAGGGGGCTGTAAGCTGGCACAGCCCCCGGTATGGAGGAAAAAATGAAAAAATTATTTGAGCAGATCATCAAATTCGGGTTGGTTGGTTTTCTCTGCTTTTTCATCGATTACGGCATCATGGTTGCCCTGACGGAGCTTGTCGGCATCAATTCTACCGTTTCCAGCGGAATCTCCTTCTGCGTTTCGGTGATTGTCAACTATATTCTGAGCGTAACGGTCGTTTTTGATGCGGATAAGGAAGCCAACAAGGCAAAGCAGTTCATTGTCTTTCTGATTCTGAGCGTCATCGGTCTGGGAATAAACACCCTGATCATGTGGGCGGGAACCGGTATCCTGGATCAGTACATGGAACGTTCTTACATGCTGGTGAAGATTTTCGCTACAGCGGTGGTGATGGTCTATAACTTCATTACCAGAAAGATTTTTATTGAGAAGAAGAACTAACCTGTCATCGATTTGAGAAAAGGAGCAGCAGGCAAGTAATATAAGAAAAGGACAGCAGGATTCTGATATGCTGTCCTTTTTACATCTATATGAATACTTACTTAAATTCTTAAATATAATGCTGGGAAATGAAACTACTTTTGATCACTTAGTCCTACGAGGTAATCCAGAGAAACCGAATAATATTTTGCAAGAATAATTGCGTATGAAAGTGGCAATTCACGTGTGCCCTTTTCCTATCTGGATGCAGAGATGGAAATCAAGTGAACGAGAACGAAACCATTGCTTATACAGAAGTGGTAAATGCAGAAAACGAAGGAGACGGCTATAAGGATGATGGTAATGAGACAGGTATGGAAGACCAGGAGAAACAGGTAGATGGCAGCGTGGTACAAGTACTGAATGATACAGATATAATTAAGAAGATTTTTCTTGATAATTATGAATATATTTCTGAACAGGATAAGTTTTGGGTTTGACGGAGAGAGAAAGGACAGGGTACATAGATTGTATTGATTTAAGTGGAACCATATATAGTGAATTTATAAATCCGGGATGTGAATCTGGATATAAAATATCAGAATCTCATGTAGCGTTAGCTTATGAAGCCAGTGCAACTCATTGCAATGCATACCCCTATGAATATAAAATATATAATTTTTCTGGAGAGGATGAAACAGGAAATTACTTTGAAGAAAATGAGATTATTTTTGATGTTTCCCGAAACAGAGGAGCTATATTGAATAGAGGATGGAGTGATACGTACAAAAAAACGATTATTATGTCAATACAATATGAGGAGACCTATGATTCTTATGATGCAATTCTACGGGCTTACAATGAAAATTTTGAGTTAATGTCCTCTTGGAGGGCTTCTGATTTAAACAACAAGTATGGAATAAATTGGGAGGGCAGTATAAATGAAATTAGTAAAGTGGGAAATGGAATATTTGTACTTGAGGTAGGTGATTCACTTATCTATTTAAATGTGGAAAATAATGTTGATATGATACGAAAAATAGATAGCACTTTGGCAAAATTATCATATAGTGATGGGAAATATATTGTTTCTTCAATAATAATGATTCATGCAACTGTTAATCCTTTTCCATTCCTGTTAGCCTGTTTTTTACTGAAAATGGTTTCGACACCCTGATGTCAGGTGAGTACTGATTCGGGGCTTAAACAGATTTAAAGATTATTAGATGGTAGACCGTGTTCCCGGCTGAGTTCCATATCTGCACATTACTTTTTTCTCTGGCGAAAAGACCGGCCTCTTCATTTATAAAATCAGAATATGTTATTTGCTCATATTTCATATATTCGCCGGATATTGTGCTGAAAAAATAATCTGTTTTGTTATTGCAGATAAATATGCTGCTCTTTGGCGAGATTTCCAGATCAATCAGCTCCCGCGTTTCGGTTGCGCTGTGGACATTTTTTTCTATAGTTATCAGCTTCCCATCTACTTCGACAAGCTTTCCGGCGAAAGCAGGAGGCAAATCGATAAAGTCCTGGATAAGTTCCTCGTTTTCAACAACCACTTTTTTCTCTGAAAGCATAAAAAGCTCCGTATGACTGATAAACAATACGCCGAGGGCAGTGATACCCAGGACGGTGACCAGAACGATGGTTGAGAAGCCCGCAGTAATATCAGTATGTGATCTCAAGCGTACTATTTTGTACAGCAAATAACCGATCATAACTCCGGACGTGTTAAATATCAGGTCGTCAATATCGCTGCTTCCAAGGGCTAAAGCATATTGGATTATCTCGAACAGCATACTTACAGCCAGACCGCAAAGTATTACTTTTTGGGGCCTGTCCTTTTGGATAATCGGAAGCAGCAGACCGAGAGGAATAAAGATGGCAATATCCCCCCCTACATTCTCCAAAATTCGTATGACAGAAGCACCGCTGATAACCATGTCATACAGAGATTTGAATGGGATCACACCGATTGCCCGTTCTACGGAACCGGCTGCGGAAAATAAGCTGTATAATGGTGCCTGCTTAAACAGGACAATACGAACCAGTACGGCCAGATATGCCATGAACAGACCAAAAGTAAGAAAATGTAAAAATTTTTCCTGAATGTAACAAATATATAACTTATATAATCATAAAAGTAACAAAATCAAGACATTTATGTTGACACATAATTAAACTATGATAAAATATAATTAAAAAGTAAATTTAGTATATATGGTGAAAAGTTTTCCTGTCTGTTATTGCGACAGCAGAGCGACAGGGTATTATCAGAGGTGTATATGGATCGGAGCAAAGGGCTCGCCGCTAAGGAGGTACTTTATGAATGAATTGCTTGGCAACCGTATAAAGGAGTTAAGAAATGCCAGGCACCTGAAGCAGGAACAGGTGGCAGAACTGGCTGGAATCAGCAGACAGAAGTATATTCGCATTGAAAATGGAACCAACAATATTACTCTTGAGGTGCTTGCCAGGATCGCAAAAGTATTGGACGTAACAGTTGGCGATATTACAAAGATTTTGGATGAGCCCTCTATGGTAACTTATAGAAACGGGAATGGGAATGACTCTTCTAAAATGATCGTTGATATGTTGGATTTTTTTTATGCTAATAAGCATCTATATATGAAGTTGCAGCAAAATGATAATATTCAGAGGTGAATTGTATGCTGAGCAGCAGAAAAAAGGAAATCAGAATCGAGGCAGATTCTTTTCGTGGAAATTGTAAGGTCGGCCAATATGGGATTATTGATCTGTTTATGGAATGCGAAAGGTGCAAATACAAGCTGTTGAGATATCCCATAGGCGAAAATGCAGATCTCGGATTTGCAATGCGGAGAGATACTGATACGATTATTTTTACGAATACAAGCAGCCGTCTGTCCAGAGAGATTTTTACACTGGCGCATGAAATAGGTCATGCGGTTTTGCATCTGAAGGATATGGCCTCGTTTATGGATGATGCGGTTACAATATCAGAAAAAAGCGCGGATGAAAAAGAGCAGGAGGCAAATTATTTTGCAGCCTGTCTGTTGATGCCTGGGGATATGGTAGATAAATTTCTTGATCTGGAGATTACGGATTTTGAAAAAAACAGATTATCAGTAATGGATATTGCAAGAATTATGTCCGAATTTGGCGTCAGCTTTGATATGGTGCTCAACAGGCTGGAAAGCCTTGGAAAAATAAACAGCGGTGAAAAACTGAGACTGGATAATGAAAGAAACCAGGTTCGCGTGGGAAATCTTCTGCGGAGCGTGGAAGGAAACAGCCGATTGAATGAACCAAGTAAAGAGATCAGTATTCCACATGAGTATATAGAGTATGTGATCTATAACTATAACCATAATGCTATCCCGTTGGAGACTCTTAAGAGAGCATTGAGGTATTACCAGCTTATTGAAGATGATGTGAGTGACAGAATTACCGTTAGACCTCAGGATGAAGAGGAGTTGGATGATTTGATTGGGGGCCTGGAAGATTGAGGGCCTCATTGGACACAAATGTAATAATCCATCTTTACCGGGCTGATTTACAGGATATGCTATTTGATTTTTTTAGCGATGGCGTATTCATATATGAACAGATCAGAAATATTGAGCTTGTGAATCATGGAAGGGATATTCTGGAAAAAGTTGATGCAGATATTGCTTGTGGGAAAATAGATATATATACGGACGACAGATTAAAAAAGCAGTCTGTATTCAAAATATTCCAGATCAATGTTAAAGAAAATCGAAATCTGTATGGAAAAGGTGATCTTGGAGAGGTATATGCGATTTCATTGGCACAGACGTTAGGCGCATATGCGCTGGTTACAGATGATACAAAACAGGGAGGACCGTATATGTCCCTGTTGCAGCTTGACTATGATATTATGCCCTTTACTTTTTCTGATATTTTAATTTTGCGGTATTTATTGGGGAATGCTAATGAGTTTCAAACGATAGAAGATTTTGAACGGATAAACAGATTGTCCGGTCTGAATTGGTCATTTAAGAGTCAGATCATAAAATTTATAAAGCGATTTTGGAAAGAGCCCTATAAAAAAGAAGAGAAGCTGTGGATTGACAGTATTGTGAGAGACAATAACATCAGAATTAAGAGCAAATTCACTGCATTAAGAAGGCTGCTGTAAACAGTACAGGAGAATGGCACCGATGAGAATTGCCCGCTGTTTATTACCTGCAATCTGACGGGTGTGGGTACTTGCCTGTTCTGATTGTCTGATGATCTTTTTTGTCTTTTTGCAGAATGGTTCCCCGACTCTTTTCACCCTCTACGTGATCTGATATAATGGCCTCAGATTGGCGGAAAGCCAAAAAATCAATAGAAGGGAGCATTGCTCATGTATCAGATTTCCAATTTTACCGACAACGATGACATCCGCACGCTGGCTTCTCTTGGAGCGTTTACCGTGGTGGAATATGAGAGGGATCTGAGCGTCTCGCCCGCCAGCGCTCAGGAGGCTTATTTCTGCAATGCCATGAATGTAAGAAAACGCCAGGTGATCTGCGATCTGTCCAGATCCCATGTCACTGTGCAGGCGGGGGCCATGCAGTGGACGGTGGGAAACGTGAATGCCACAACAGGAATTAAGGGAGTGGGAGACCTGTTTGGTAAGGCGGTACGCGGCAAGGTGACGGGAGAATCGGCCATTAAGCCGGAATATACCGGAGACGGGATTCTTGTGCTGGAGCCCACATACCGTCACATCCTTCTTTTGGACTTAAAGGACTGGAATGGAAGCGTTGTCCTCGACGACGGCCTCTTCCTTGCCTGCGAATCCACGCTGAAGCAGAAGGCGGTCATGCGTTCAAATCTTTCCTCTGCCGTTGCGGGAGGGGAAGGGCTGTTTAATCTTGGCGTTACCGGAAATGGCGTTCTGTGCCTGGAGTCCGCTTCCCCACGTGAAGAGCTGATTGAGATAACGCTTCAGAATGACGTCCTGAAGGTGGATGGAAATATGGCTGTTGCCTGGAGCGGCACGCTGGACTTCACTGTAGAACGTTCCGGCAAATCCCTGATCGGTTCGGCTGCATCCGGCGAGGGCCTGGTAAATGTTTACCGCGGAACCGGAAAGGTTCTTCTTGCGCCTGTATCCCGCGGCGTGGGCTGACAGTCAATGGCAATGCAACACCTGAATGTTAATACGCGTTGCTTGCAGCAACGGCTGCTTTCCCGTACAATAACCGCAACAATAGGAAAGGAGTTCGTTACCAATGCTGAATGAAAACATTAAGGCAATCAGAAAATCAAAAGGACTGTCGCAGCAGGAACTTGCTGTCAAATTGAACGTGGTACGGCAAACAGTCTCCAAATGGGAACAGGGAGTTTCACATAATTAAAGATACCACACCAATCCCATGCTGACTTTTGCTCAACCGATACAGCCGGAGGGCTGGATAACAAGAAAAGGCGGTATGCGCCCCGTGGAGGGGGGGAGCGTACCGCCTTTTCTTGTGGGGGTTTCCAAAGGGGGCAACGCCCCCATTTGGC
>DXHY01000035.1 GCA_019113175.1 Candidatus Eisenbergiella stercoravium
GGTTAATACGGCGGGCGTTATTCCGGTTATCTTTGCTTCTTCCATCATGCAGTTCCCGGTTATTATCTGCTCTCTGGTAGGATTCAGCGGAACGGGCGTATGGAGACATATCCTGAATGCATTAAGCTCCAACAACTGGTGCAATCCGAGCCAGCCGGTGTATTCCATCGGACTTGTGGTATATATCATACTGGTTATTTTCTTCGCTTATTTCTATACCTCGATCACCTTCAATCCGGTCGAGATTGCGAATAATCTGAAGAAGCAGGGCGGTTTCATCCCGGGTATCCGGCCTGGCAAGCCCACCAGTGATTATCTGAACAGAATTCTGAACTATGTCATCTTCATCGGAGCGTGTGGACTTACCATCGTCTGCGTCATTCCTTTCTTCTTTAACGGAATTTTCGGAGCCAGCGTTTCCTTCGGTGGAACAAGCCTGATCATTATCGTCAGCGTGGTGCTGGAAACCATAAAGCAGATTGAGTCTCTGATGCTGGTGCGCAATTACAAGGGCTTCCTGAACGACTGAGGCGGCTTTTATAAGAATTACACGAGATTGGGACAGAACGTAAGTTTTGTCCCAAAATGCTAATAAAAGGAGGCGGAAAACGGCGCTGCCGTTTTCCTGGAAGAATCACACAGTGATTCTTCTCATTTGATGAAATGCGGCCTGCGGCCGCAGGAGGTAAGATTGAAAAATAAGCCTGATGGCTTATTTTTCAATCGGCAGTTTTGCGCCGAAGCACAAAACTGCTGTGATCGCAGAGGAGAAATCACCTGCGTGATTTCTCCTCGCGGCCTCAGCATATCGCTTCGGCATGGAGGAAGAAATATGGAAAAGAAGGATGGAATGAACTATGCGCCGAAGGGAAAACCCTCCCCGGTGGTTGGCCCCGGAGAATTTCAGATTGCAGCCGTGGCGCTGGATCACGGACATATCTATGGAATGTGCAACGGCCTGACGGAGGCGGGGGCGGTTGTGAAGTGGGTCTATGATCCGGACCCGGAGAAGGTGAAGGCTTTTCAGAAAAGCTTTCCCACCGCAAAAGCGGCGGCGAGCGAGGAGGAGGTTCTCTCCGACCCGGAGGTGAAGCTGGTGTGCGGCGCGGCGGTGACGAGCGAGAGGTGCGCTCTGGGGCTTCGGGTGATGGCGGCGGGCAAGGACTATTTTACGGATAAGGCGCCCCTCACCACGCTGGAACAGCTGGACGCGGCCAGAAAAATGGTAAAAAAAACGGGCAGAAAATATATGGTCTATTACAGCGAGCGCATTCATGTGGAGGCGGCCGTTTTCGCGGGAGAGCTGATCGAAAGGGGAGCCATCGGAAAGCCCATCCATGTGGATGGTTTCGGGCCGCACCGGGTGGGAGATCCGAAGAGCCGCCCGGACTGGTTTTTTGAAAAGGAGAAATACGGCGGGATTCTCTGCGATATCGGAAGCCATCAGATCGAGCAGTTTCTCTATTACTGCGGCGCAAAGGACGCGCAGGTGAAGTACAGCCAGGTGGGAAACTACGGCCATCCCGATTATCCGGAGCTGGAGGATTTCGGGGACGCGGTCCTTGTGGGGGACAACGGGACGACCCAGCATTTCCGCGTGGACTGGTTCACGCCGGACGGACTCTCTACCTGGGGAGACGGAAGAACCTTTATTCTGGGAACGGAAGGCTACATTGAGCTGCGCAAGTACGTCAATGTGGGGACCGGAGACGGTACGGGGGATCATGTTTTCCTGGTCAACCAGGACGGAGAGCAGCATTATGAGGTGGCGGGAAAGGTTGGCTATCCCTTCTTTGGACAGCTCATTCTGGACTGCATCATGCGGACGGAAAACGCCATGACGCAGGAGCACGCCTTTAAGGCGGCCGAGCTGTGTGTCAGGGCAGAAATGCAGGCGGTTAATCTGACGGCGGGAAAATAAAGAAAGCTTGACGCTTCGGAATGGAGGTAAAGATGATACAGGCAGCGATAGTAGGATGCGGCAATATCGCCCATTCCCATGTGGAAGGACTTCTGACCTTTCCGGACAGATGCAGGATTGCAGCGCTCTGCGATATCTATCCGGAAAAGGCGGAGAAAATGAAACAGAAATACGGGCTGGACTGTCCCGTTTTTGATGATCATGAAAAAATGCTCGCCTCTGGTCTGAAAATCAACCTGGTACACGTATGTACTCCGCCCTATGTGCATGCCCAGATCGCGATTCACGCCATGGACGCGGGGATGAATACAGTGGTGGAAAAGCCCATGGCGACCTGTCTGGAGGAGTGCGACGCCATGCTTGAGGCGGAAAAAAGGAACGGGGTTACCATGGCCTGCATTGCCCAGAACAGGTTCCGCAATTCCATCTACAAGCTGAAGCGGGCCGTGGACAGCGGCCTGGCGGGAAAAGTCTGCTTCGCGCAGGTCAATTCCCTGTGGTGGAGAGCGCACTGCTATTACGATCTCTGGTGGCGCGGCACCTGGGAAAAAGAGGGAGGCGGACCCACCCTGAACCATGCGGTGCATCATATCGACATGCTGAACTGGATCAAGGGGACTCTGCCGGATGAGGTGACCGCCATGCTCACCAATGTGATGCATGACAATTCTGAGGTGGAGGATCTTTCTGTAGCCTGTATGCGGTATGCGGACGGAAGCCTGGCGGAGGTGACAAGCTCCGTGATCCACCACGGAGAGGAGCAGGGAATCGTGCTCCAGTGCGCGGACGCGAAGATCTCCGCGCCATGGGATGTGAAGGCCGAGGTGGGACAGGCGAACGGTTTCTTCCGGCCCGGAGGAAATCAGGAGCTGATCGACCGCCTGAATGCCTTTTACGACTCCCTTCCCGATCTGAAATATGAAGGGCATACCGGCGAAATCGACGATGTGCTGAGCGCCCTGGAAGAGGGAAGGAGGCCCATGATAACCGGAGAGGATGGGAGAAAGACGGTAGAACTGATCAGTGCCATCTACAAGGCGGGCTGCACGCGGAGCATTGTGAGCCTGCCGATTACGAAGGAGGACGATTATTATACCTTCCAGGGAATTCTGAAGCATGCAGTTCATTTTCATGAGAAAAAGGCCTCGGTGGAAAATTTTGCCGAGGAAGGCTTCAGCCTGGGGAATTATGGGGAAAAGAAGTAGAAGACTGGTTATGTTTCATATTTAAACTGAATGCTTCCGTAATTTTATTGTTATTTTTGATAGCTTCCTGTATCTTAACAAAAGAGGAGAAAAACCTGAAATACGGCTGGAAAATAAGGACGCGGAAAGTGGATGACTGAGGGATATGATATTTCATCGGATCCCCAAATGCCAGGACTGTTCCGTTAAAGTGAGGTCTTTTGGAGCAGGCGCTATGAAGAAAACGGAAAATATTCGGGATGAGGGCTTTCGCAATTACGCGCTGCAGGCGAATATGTGGGCGGTCCTGCTTAAAACGGGAACGCCTCTCGCTTTTTATCAGGCGTTAAATACATTATACAAAATGCTGGATTCTCTGATGGCATCTCATATCAATGCGGAAGCGGTCAGTGCGGTGGCATATTTGTCTCAGATCAATATTACAGTGTCATCCATTGGCATGGGGCTGGCCATCGGAAGCAGCCTGAAGATAAGCGAGGCATACGGAGCCGGAAATTATGAACTGGTGGGCCGCAGAGTGGGAAATCTTTTCGCGCTCTGCGCCCTTCTGGATGCTGTATTGCTGTTTTCAATTCCCTTTACTCCGGCAATTCTTCGGTTTGCCGGAACACCGGAAGAATTGATTCATATAGGGGGAACCTATTTTGCCGTTGAGATGACGGGACTTGCCGTCACGTTTTTTAATAACGCATATATTGCTGTTGAACGGGCGCGGGGAAACACAAAAAGAATTTTCTGTCTCAATATGGCGGTAATTGCAATCAAGCTTTCTCTGACGGCATTCTTTGTATATATTCTTCATTCCGGAATTACGATGATCGCGTTGGCCAGCGTCATTTCCCAGTTATTCCTTATGGTTAATGGTTTATATCATATCATGAAAAAGGGCTCTGCCTTTCGCCTGTCTGCGGAAAATCTCAGACTGAAAAAGGAGATCGTCCTTCCGCTTCTTCAGCTTTCTCTTCCTGTGATAGCGGAGAAAGCGGCATTTTCAGCAGGAAAGGTCATTGTCAATTCCATGTGCAGCGTATATGGAGCATTAACCGTGGGCGCTCTTGGAATCAGCAATAATATTACCGGAATTTTTTCCAACGCGCAAAGCGGTTATCAGGAAGGCTGTTCGGCCATCATCAGTCAGAATCTGGGAGGTAAAAAGCCGGAACGGGCTCTGGAAGCATTTCGGAAAATTTTCATCATTAATCTGATTTTCGGCTCGCTGGGACTGATGATCAGTCTGGTATCCATAAATACGCTCAGCTATCTGTATGCATATTCTTCCGAAGGGCTGAATGTGGAGTTTCAGAATATTATCAGGAATATTTTTAAATATGATTCTCTGGGAACGATTGTTCCATGGGGCATCAGCGCATCGGTGATGGCATTTATGTACAGTTTGGGAGAAACCAGAAAAATTCTTTTTATTAATGTGTGCAGGCTGTTTTTATTCCGGATTCTGCTTTTATGGTGCCTCCAGAGGTTTACATCTATGGGGAGTGAAAGCGTTGGTATCGTGATGATGGCAAGCAATTCTCTGACGGCAGTTCTTGCCTGTGTTCTGGCGGTATTTGATGTCCGAAATTTTTGTCGGAAGAATCAGCTCGCTTTTTGAAAAGGGGAAGGAAATAAAATCCTTCCCTGCTATTCTTTCAGAAGTCTCCACAGGGTGGTACGGCTTATGCCGAGCCTTCGTGCCGCGGCACTTTGATTGCCTCCCTCTTCTCTTATTACAATTTCTATAATTTCTCTGTTAATCTGATCCAGCGTCTTATGGAGATCCAGTCCGCTGACTGCATCTGGAAAATGTTCGGATGGCTTCGAAGGCTGGACTTCTTTTTGTTCATTGAAAAGTACGCTGAGGACATCCTTCGCTTTAATGTAGGGTTCCCCAGTCATGGCTGCCAGCCTGCTGATTACACGTTTTAACTGCGTAAAATTAAAAGGCCAGTCATAGTTTTGAAGAACCCTGAGCGCCTCCGGATCGAATCCGGCGATTTCCTTTCCGGATTCCACGTTGCAGATACCGATGATCAGTCCGGCCATATGAGGAAGTGCCTGACGGATTTCACGAAGGGGAGGAATCTCAATGGTAATGCAGCTCAGGGTATTTTTAATAAAAAGGTATCTTTCCGGATATTCCTCTCCTTCCGTATGCGTCAATTCAAATATGATACGATTTCGTTTGCTTAAACCGGTATCTTTGATCGTGTAGATCAATTCACTGAACTGTGGCTCCGCAAGAAAATTGATGTTTCTTATATATATTGTGGTTCCGGTATCGCTGAGAGGAGAATTCATGTCCTGCATGAGAAAATTCCAGTTTTTTTCATTGGAAAGCCGTGAACAGTCCAGCAAAGCCAGCGGATTATTCTGTTCGCCGCTCTGCAGATAAAGCATTTCAATAAAGTGCTGTTTATCCATGCCATGCTCTCCGAGCACAAAAACGGGAGCATGGGAGGAATGAAATTCACGGGTCAGTTTTTCAATAAAGGGCTGTGGAACCACCTTCATATAAAAATTTTCCGGATCGTTCAGCAGTTCCTCCTTATCCAGATAATGGAGTCCATTTTTCAGAAGAGACAGTGGAACCTTTCGGAGATTCACATAAAACTGGACAATGTTTTCTCCGTCAATTTCCTTAAGACTGCCGGAAATGGAAGCAAGGACTCCCGAATATTTCCGATAAACCTTTTTGTGCCCGTCTTTCAGTACAGATGGAACAAGACCGGCCATAAGCTTTTTCATCGCGCCTGAATAGAGATCGTTTCTGGAGTGATAGAGAAGCTCTCCTTCTGCGGAAAAAGCGTATACATCAAAAGGATGCGTTTCCAGAAGACACCGGTAAAGCTTACTCTGATGAAGAGTCTCCTGATACATGGTTCCATAAAGTACAACCTGATCAAAAGTGGATTCTATGCTTTCCACCCCGGAAGTAATGAGTATGGAACGAAAACGGTAGGCCTTTGACAGGGAGTTGCTGATGGAGTCGCTCAGGATTACATCATAATCGGATTCATTAATCTGTTTCAGAGTATTTTCTGCCTCCGCCTGGTTGTGAATGGTGAAAATATCCATATTGTAGTGCAGGAGAGTGCTCAGAAAACTCGTATTTTTTGTGATGTTTGGGAAACCAATCAGCGCGTAATGGTTGGATGAGCTTTGAGCAAGCTGCATACAGCGCAGCAGATCATACAGCGAAATGACAATTTCCACAACGGGAATGGAACTTACCTTCCGGATCAGCTGTGCGGTTCCACCACGTGAAACGATATAGTCATAGTCATTGGGTGTAAATTTGGAGGCAATTTCGGCACCGGCTTCCAGATCGCCGGTAAAAACGGTTAATTCAATATCATTTCTTTTCTGCCCGGCCTGAAGCATCAGGACTCTTAAGCTTTCATATGGCGCAATGCCGAGTATTTTTATCTTCTTCATATTCTCTCCTTTACTACATATGTATTGTAAAACTTTTTATAAATTGTTTCAATATAAAACATATATTTTATTTTTTGCAGGTTTATTTCCTTGAAGAACGATGGAGAAATTGTTAGTATAATTAAAAATTGTGCAAAAGATATATAAAAACAGCTGGAAAACAATGGAAAACGCACAAAACAGATGAGTTGTAAGAAGGGCTGAATAAAAAGAAAAATAAAGTGTTTCAAAATGAAACACTTTCGGCAGGGTGAGAGAATGAAAAAACTTCTGGTAATAGCAGACGATTTTACCGGAGCTCTGGATACCGGAATACAGTTTGCGTCATATGGTGCGAGAACCGAAATCTTAACCGACATTGAGATCAATTTTAAGGATTATCCTTTTACTGAAGTTTTTATTGTTGATACAGAAACCAGACATCTGAAAAGCAAGAAAGCATATGAAACGGTATATCTGCTGACCCAAAACGCAGTAAATGCCGGAATAGAGTATTTGTATAAAAAAACCGATTCAGGAATGAGAGGAAACATTGCGGCAGAACTTACAGCGGTTCTGGATGCTTCAGGGAGCGGTTTTCTGGCATTTCTCCCTGCTTTCCCGGAAATGAACCGGACTGTTGAAGGGGGAGTCAGTTATGTTGACGGAGTCCCGATTGAAAAAAGCGTTTTTGGGCAGGACCCGTTTGAACCGGTTACCCATTCCAGAATACGTGAGATGTTTGAGAATCAGAAAATAGTAAAGGAGTATTCTGATCCGGAAAAAGTAGAATGGGTACCCGGAGAAAAACAGATTGCAATTTTTGATTCCGTGACGGATGACGACTTAAAAGAAACAGCTGTCTATCTGCAACAGAGAGGCTTGCTGAAGGTCGCGGCAGGATGTGCGGGCTGCGCTTCAGTGATCGCAGAAATGCTGAATCTTTCCAGACATGAGATCAGGCTGGAAAAGGTAATGCCTCCTCTGTTGATCGTATGCGGAAGCATGAATGAGATTTCCAAAAAGCAGCTGGCATATGCGCAAAGCAAAGGTTATACGCGGATTACCCTTTCGATGCGCCAGCAGCTGGAAGATGGTTATCTGAATTCAGAATCCGGAACTTCCCTTTTGAAAGAGATGATTCAGATATGTCGTACAGAAGGGGTATGTATGATAGATACAACTTCTGAGCGGCAGGTGATCAGGGAATATATGAAAAATGAAGGCGTTAAGTTGGAAAAGGTCCGTACAGAAATAGCGGAACGGCTTGCGGAGATCATGGAGGAGCTTACTGCACAGGGACTGGAACTGACTGTCATGGTGATCGGGGGAGATACCCTGATTCATTTTGTCAGAAAGATGAAATGCCGTCAGATATCCTTGCTGTGTGAACTGGAAAAAGGAGTTGTGTATTCCAGAATGAAGATGCAGGGAAAGAGCATCCGGGTGATATCAAAATCCGGAGGATTTGGTGATGAAGCCTTACTGGTTCGTCTGATAGAAGGAATGAATGCAAGAAAAAGCGAGAGGAGGAATGAAAATGCTGACACCATTTTGCCTGAAGATGCCAGGCAGAGTATTTGGGGGTAGAGGTTCTTTAAACGAGATAGAGAATATTGTTCGTGAAAAGAACAGAATTGCCGTCTTTACGGATAAGGGAATAGAAAGTGCCGGCCTGCTGGAGGTCCCGCTGGAAATGCTGAGGAAGGCAGGATGCCAGTATACGGTTCTGGATGAGCTTCCGGCGGAGCCAACCTATATGCAGGCACAGGAGGCGATCGATCATTTCAGAGAAACAGGAGCGGAGATGATCATGGCCATCGGAGGCGGAAGTGTTATGGATATTGCCAAGCTGGCTTCGGTTGCGGCAACGGATGCATATACCGTGAAGGATATGCTGGACCAGCCTCTGATCGGGAAAAAACAGATTCAGACGCTTCTGATACCCACGACAGCGGGAACCGGTTCGGAAGCAACACCAAACAGCATCGTGGCGGTACCGGAAAAAGAACTAAAGGTTGGAATCGTAAATCCGGAGATGATGGCAGATTTTGTTATTCTGGACAGCCTGATGATCAAGAATCTTCCGCTGAAGATTGCGGCGGCGACAGGAATTGATGCCCTTGCTCATGCTGTTGAATGCTATACATCTAATAAAGCAAATCCGTTCAGTAATCTTTTCGCCATGGAGGCCCTGAAGCTGATTTTCGGAAATATCGAAAAGGCCTGTATGGATCAGGAAGCCATGAAGGAAAAGGATAACATGCTTCTGGCTGCTTTTTATGGCGGAGTAGCAATTACTTCTTCAGGAACAACAGGAGTACATGCGCTTTCCTATCCGCTGGGCGGAAAATATCATATCGCTCATGGAGTGTCGAATGCCATGCTTTTGGTTCCGGTGATGCGGTTTAACAAGGATGCCTGCCTGGATGAACTGGAACAGATCCACGATGCAGTAAAAATGGGAGATGAGAGAAAGAACAGGGAAGACAAGGCGGAAACCGTTCTGAAAAGAATGCAGGAGATCATAACCATTCTGCAAATCCCCTCTTCTCTGGCAGAATTTCATGTGAGTGAAAAAGATCTGGATGCCCTTGTAGAGGCAGGGATGCAGGTCACAAGACTTCTGGATAATAATAGAAAGAAAATTACTCCGGAAGATGCAAGGAAAATTTATCAGGAAATTATGTAGAGAAGTCTGGCTGAAAGCCGGAAGGAGGAAAAATGACAGAAATAAAGGGGATTATACCTCCGATCATCACCCCCATGAATGAGGATGAAACCATAAACGAACGGGAACTGGCAAGTCAGGTAAACCGTCTTATAGAAGCTGGTGTGCATGGAATCTTTGCTTTTGGCACCAATGGAGAAGGTTATGCGCTGGACAGGGATGAAAAGGAAAGAGTGCTTTCTGTCGTTATAGAAACAACAGCCGGGAGAGTTCCGGTTTATGCGGGAACCGGCTGTATTACCACCAGAGATACCATTGAAATGAGCCGGATGGCAGAACGAATGGGGGCTGATGTGCTGTCGGTAATCACGCCATCATTTGCAGCGGCATCTCAGGAAGAGCTGTATATACATTATAAAAGGGTTGCAGAATCCGTTCATATTCCCGTGGTGCTGTATAACATTCCGGCAAGAACGGGAAATGCGCTTTCACCGTCAACGGTTTCCAGACTCGCGGAGATAGACAATATTGTCGGAGCAAAGGACAGCAGCGGAAATTTTGACAATATGCTTCAGTATATTGAACTGACAAAGGATAAGGATTTTTGCATTTTATCCGGAAATGATTCCCTGATTTTGTGGAATCTTCTGGCAGGCGGAGCCGGCGGAATTGCAGGGTGTGCCAATGTATTTCCCAAAAACATGGTGCGTATTTATGAAGCGTATATGGCGGGTGATCTGGAGGGAGCGCGTCAGGCGCAGGATAATATCAGAGTTTTCCGAAATACTTTTCGGTATGGAAACCCGAACACAATTGTAAAAACTGCTGTGGCGTTGCAGGGCTATCCTGTTGGTAGATGTAGAAGCCCGTTTAATCAACTTCCTTCTGAGGGGATTGAGGCGATACGGAAAGTTTTGAATGCGTGCAGAGAGGCAGGAATAGAGTAAATATTGCAGTAGTCCAAAACAGTTGAGCCGAGTAAGAGGCAGAATGAGAGGAAAAATGAAACCGATTTTAGGCATTACAATGGGTGATCCTTCCGGAAACGGACCGGAAATCAGTGTGAAAGCGCTTATGAATCCAGAAATTTATGATAAATGCCGGCCGATCATAGTGGGTGACGCGTGCTGTATCAGCCAAGCTATTCATGTGGTAGATGGAGCGGAAGGACTCAAAATAAACGCGGTTCATAATGTGGGAGATGCTCTTTTCTCTCCCGGAACCATAGATATTCTCGATATGGGAGTTGTTGATCTGTCAAAAAGATTTTTTAAAAAGGACAGAAAGAAAGTGGAGGAACGTCTTGGTGAAAAAGAGACGGAGGATGCTTACAGAGAAAGCAGCAGAATGTGTGGAGAAGCGGCATTCCAGTATGTCAAGAAGGTGATAGAACTGGCAATGGCCGGAGAGGTGGATGCGACAGTAACCAATGCACTGAACAAAGATCATATCAATCTGGCAGGCCATCATTATTCCGGACATACGGAAATTTATGCGGATTTTACAAAAACCGCACATTATACCATGATGCTGGCTCATGAAAATCTGAGAGTTGTGCATGTGTCTACCCATGTATCACTCAGAGAGGCGTGTGACAGAGTGAAAAAGGATCGGGTGCTGGAAGTGATCCGCATTGCGGATGAAGGATGCCGCAGCCTGGGAATAGAGAATCCCAAAATCGGTGTGGCGGGATTAAATCCGCACTGTGGCGAAAACGGAATGTTCGGGCGTGAGGAAATAGAGGAAATTCAGCCCGCAATCGAAGAAGCGATGCGGGAGGGAATCTGTATTCCGGAAGGAAAGGCAACGCCGCCTGACACCGTTTTTTCAAAGGCTCTGGGCGGATGGTACGACATTGTGGTTGCGATGTATCATGATCAGGGACATATTCCGTTGAAGGTAAAAGGCTTTGTTTACAACAGAGAACTTCATAAATGGGATGCTGTTGCCGGTGTAAATGTTACGCTTGGACTGCCGATTATCAGAGCATCCGTGGACCATGGAACCGGAGAGGGACATGCCGGAGATGGAAGCGCAAATGAATTAAGTCTTGTAAATGCCATAGATTATGCAGTACGTATGGCGAATGCGGCACAGAAAAAGAAGGGAAAAAGGTAGGTTTGGCAATTAATATTGCCTGGCTATAGATAGTATTTATTTCATTCTACGAGGAGGATGTACGCATGAAAAGAAAGAAAATGATGTCGGTCTTATTGGCGGCAGCGATGCTTGCAGCATCCCTTGCTGGATGTGGCAGCAGCGGAACAACAGAAAGCAGTGGAACGGCGGGAACAACCGCTGAGACAACAGGTGAAACCGCACAGAGTGATACCGCGGCTCAGACGGAGGCTTCTACGGAGGAAAGCCAGGCGGGCGCCGGCGGCAGCTATACCATGTTTATCAGATCTCAGTATCATGACTGGATCGAAGAACTGAAATGGTATGATGTGGCGGAGGAACGCACCGGAATTACGGTGGAATATGTGGATGGACCGGAGGAAATTGCAGATACCTATAACGAGGTTGACCAGCGTCTTGCCAGCGGAACCCTTCCGGATGCCACCATGTGTAAGCTTTCTCAGGCTAAGGTATATGGTTCTCAGGGAGCGTTTGTGGATCTCGCTCCATATCTGGAAGAGTATGCTCCAAACTATCTTGCCTATATTGAGGCAAATCCGCAGTATAAGGCCTATGTAACGGATGAGAATGGCGCGATTTATGGTCTGGTAAAGGAATCTCCCATTTTTGCGGATTTGATCGGATACCGTGCGGATCACTTTGAAAAGGCCGGAATTGATGCTGCTTCCGTGAAAACGATTGATGACTTTACGGAAGCGCTCAGAACTCTGAAGGCTTATTATGGCGCAGATAATCCGAATTATTATCCGCTCAGTGGCCGTGAAAGCGCTCTGCGTTTTGCTGCATGGTTTGGTGCTGCGGCATATGTGGATGAAGACAGTTCAGGCGGAATCTATTATGGACATGAAAAGGATAACTGCTTCGATATCAAGGCGGATGGAGCTTATAAGTGGATTGAAACCATGAAGACCTGGTATGATGAAGGTCTGATCAACCCCAGCTGGGTAGAAGGCACGAATGGAGAGGGTGACTGGGAATCTCAGACCATCGAAGGAAATGCTTCCGTATTTTATGATTATTACAATCGTGCAGAGTGGTTTATGTCTAATGGCGGTCCTGATGTAGATCCGGATTATGATATGCAGGTGCTGGATTTCCTGCAGGATGAAAACGGCAATACGATTCCGGTTCCCACCTCTGTTCTGCTGAATGGTGATAATGCCATTGCTGTAAGCTCTGCATGTGATGAAGAGACAATTGCTACTATCCTGAGATTTACGGATTATTTCTATACTGAGGAAGGCATTGATCTTGCTAACTGGGGTGTGGAAGGAGAAAGCTATCAGGTTAACAGCGATGGAACAAAAGAGTACATTGTAGACTATACTGAAGAAGAAAACAAGCCTGCCGGTGAGAAGAAGTGGTCCTTCCTGAGCGACCGTCTGACGGTCTGCAAGCCGGTTGATCAGACTGCTTTCTATACCTGGAATACGGATCTGATCGCTGAAGCGGCAAACCGTTGCTTCGTGGAAGAGAACCTGCTGGAGCGTCCGATCGTCGTGTATACGACTGAACAGGAAGAACAGCTCTCCAATCTGGTAGCAGCAGTTTACGATTCTGAGACGGCTGGCTTAACAGGCTTCATCGTTGGAAACACGGAACTGAATGAAGAAAACTGGAATGCCTTTATTGAACAGATGGATTCTCTTGGTCTGTCACAGATTGAGCAGATTCAGTTAGAAGCATACCAGAATACTATTGGCTAAGAGGCTTTTATTGATGGGGCCACGATAACCGTCGTGGCCCCATTCAATTCCGATGAAAGGAGGCAGTTGAGTGAAAAAGTCAAAAAACAACTCGATCGAAAAGCCCCAATTACCGATAACAAAGCGGATTATAAAAGACATACGGAGACACTGGCAGTTATATCTGCTTTTGTTGCCGGGAATTATCAGTCTGGTCCTGTTCAAGCTGGGACCTTTGGCCGGAATGGTTATTGCCTTTGAAGATTTCAGTGCGTTTCAGGGAATCTTTGGAAGTAAGTGGGTGGGCTTCAAATATTTTATTCAGATGGCTCAGGATAAATATATGCTGACTCTGGTGTCCAACACTGTTATTCTTGCAGTTTTATCTGTGGTTTGTGTATTCCCTGTTCCGGTTCTGTTCTCTCTGTTTTTAAATGAAATTCAGTGGAAAAAAATCAGAGGAGCCATTCAATCACTCAGCTTTTTGCCCTATTTCATATCGGCAGCCGTTATGGTCAGTATTATGTATACCATTTTAAGCCCTTCTTCCGGTATTGTAAACGTGATCATTAATAAGCTGGGGGGCCAGTCGATTAATTTTATGGCAAGGCCGGAATGGTTCAGGCCAATTTATATTTTCCTCCAGATATGGCAGACATTCGGATATACGGCAATTATTTATATCGCTTCGATAGCGGGAATTGATCCTACACTGTATGAGGCTGCCGAGGTGGATGGAGCGAACCGGTGGAAGAAGATGTGGCATATTACGCTTCCCGGTATTTCCACTTCTGTAATTACCATGCTGATCATTAATATAGGAAATATTTTTACTGTGGATACGGATCGAATTCTGCTCATGTATAATTCCAGCAACGCAGCGACCGCTGATGTGATACAGTCTTATGTATATCGAATTGCATTTGAATCGATGGGCTTCCCGAACTACAGTTATGGTACGGCAGTAAATCTGGTTAAGTCTGTACTGGCCTTTATTCTTGTGATTATTGCGAACAAGCTTGCGGACAAATATGCGGAGACCAGGCTGTTCTAGGGAAGGAGGAAATTATGAAAAAAACAAAAGGCGGCAATTACGGAAAAAGAAAAAAAGCCGGGATGTTTGATTTTGTAAATACAACAATTCTGGCACTAATTGGCCTGCTTTGTATTGTGCCCTTTTTATATGTTTTTTTCATCGCTCTCAGCGATGGAACGTACCTTACCAGAGGACAGGTAACCTTTTTCCCTAAGGGTGTCAATCTGCAGGCATTTATCTATGTGTTGACGAATCCAAGATTTGATGTTTATACCGGAATGAGAAATTCTGTCATTTATACGTTCCTTGGAACAATTGTTTCCGTGATCTTTACTTATATTACGGCATATGCTTTGACAAGACCCAGATTGAAGATTCGTTTTTTTATTATGTCTCTTTTTGTAATTACCTGGGTGTTTGAGGCCGGAATCATACCTCAGTATATTGTATACAGCAGCCTTGGCTTTATCGACAATGTATGGGTTATGATTATCCCTGGTGCGATTAATACACAGTTTCTGATCATAACAAAAGCTTATCTGGAAGGCCTTCCAAAGGAACTGGAGGAAGCGGCGTTTGTGGATGGCGCAACAGAATTCCAGACAATGACCAAAGTTTATGTACCGATATCAAAATCAATTATAGCAACAATTGCATTATTTAATGCGGTAAGTATATGGAATCAGTACCTTGTGCCTCAGATGTTTTTGAAAACTGCCAGTAAAAAAACAATACAGCAGGTTTTGAAGAGCGTTATCATCGGCGCTCAGGAAAGCCCTTTTTCAAACACCATAGTAAATGGGATTACATTGAATCAGGAAAACCTGGAGGCTGCAGCTATTGTAGTGGCAATGCTTCCCATTGTATGCGTATATCCGTTTGTTCAGAAATATTTTAAGAAGGGAATCCTGATCGGTTCTGTTAAGGGATAGTACGGCTCAAAAAAATAAGGTGCAATTCTGGAGGGAATACTGTATGAGTAGAGAATATATTGATTTCAACGTTATGGAAGAAAACGGAAAGCTGTATCGAAACAGAAGGCTTGATACGGTAGAAAGCCTGATTCCCAATCCGTATAACAGCTGTCATGCAGCGGATCTGCTGGAACTGCCGAACGGGGATATTTTATGTTGCTGGTTTGCAGGCTCTGATGAGGGAAATGCGGACATCAGCATTGCGGTTTCCAGACTGAAGGCCGGAGAAAGCCAATGGAGTATGCCTGTAATTGTTTCTGATGATCCGGAGCGTTCTGAACAGAATCCGTCTCTTTTCCTGACGCCGGATGGGGAAATCTGGCTGATGTATACTGCACAGACGGCAAAATCAGCGATACCGGACGCCAAGTTTAATCTGCAGTATACTGCGGAGATCCGTCGGAAAATTTCCAGAGATAACGGGGAGTCCTGGGGAAAGACGGAAACCATGTTTTCAAGGGAGGGTTCCTTCTGCCGTCAGAAGATTCAGGTTCTCAGCAACGGAAGATGGATATTTGGAAACTGGATCTGCTTCAGTGATGATACTCAAAACGGAAGTGATATTACGGTGGTGCAGATATCCGATGATCAGGGAAAAACCTGGCGGGGAGTGGAAATTCCAGGAAGCCGTGGAAGGGTACATGCGAATCTTCTGGAAGTGGAGCCTGGAAAGCTGACCGCGCTTTTCCGAAGCAGATCAGCGGATAATATCTATTATTCTTCCTCTGACGACTGGGGAGAGAGTTGGACAGTTCCGGTCAGGACAGAGCTTCCTAATAATAATTCCAGCATTTCCGCCATTAAACTTCAGTCTGGAGCGTTAGCGCTGGTTTATAATCCGGTCCGGGCAAACGATGATCCTGATGTGACGGTCTGGCCAAGGCTCAGATGTCCGATAGCAATCGCCCTTTCTGATGACAACGGAAAAACCTGGCCTGTTATCAGGCTGGTAGAAATGGGAGACGGATATATCGGAAAGGAAAATGACATTAATAATCACCGCTATGAATATCCGGTGGTGATGCAGTCCGCAGATGGAAGGCTGCATATCGCGTACAGTTATTATGACCGCAGATGCGTGAAATATGTGGTTGTAACGGAAGAGTGGGTTCGGGGAAATAAGACAGAGAAGTAGAATGGCCGGGATTCAATGGAAGGAAAATGATGAATAGTCCTTCAGAATGGAATAGCAATCAGAGAGGCAGTCTGATCAGATTACGGATATCCGTAGCTGATCGGGCTGTTTTTTGTAACGGATAAATGAAAAAGAAAGCGCGTAAGCCGTCTGAGTCATAATGACTGTACGCCTAGAAAACCGCTTTCTTTTATGATAAAGTATCATAAGAGCGAAATAAAAGAAAGAAGAATTCGAGGATGAAACGGCCTCAGAATAACATTCCTGTCCACTGACAGGCTGACGGACAGGAACAGAATAAGGACATGGCAGGCAGAACGAAAGGAGAGGACAGATGCAGTATTTCACGCAGAAAGACGGAGCGCTGATCTTCAGAAGAAGGCATGAACTTCTGGAAATCAGGCCATGGGGAGAGGGACTGCGCATCCGCGCGACGGAAAACAGAGAATTTACCGGAAGGGACTGGGCACTTTCTGAACCGGCCCGTGCGCATGTACAGGGAAGAATTGAGGTTTTCGAGGATCATGCGGAGGTATCAAACGGAAAAATCAAAGCGGTAATCACTGATTTCGGGAAAATGCGTTTTCTGAATCAGGATGGAAAAGAGCTTTTGAGAGAGTATTACCGCTCCTGGGATTACGGGACAGAAGGATGGAAGGATCTGGATCAGATCACCATGGTCCGCATGACCGGAAGGCAGTACCGGAACGTGGGAGGGGACAATTACGAGCTTCACCTGCGCTTTGAGGCGGACGACAGGGAACGGATCTACGGCATGGGACAGTACCAGCAGCCCTATCTGAATCTGAAGGGCTGTACGCTGGATATGGAGCAGAAAAACACCCAGGCTTCCGTTCCGTTCATGGTTTCCGACAGGGGATACGGACTGCTCTGGAACAATCCGGCCGTTGGACAGGCGTTCTTTGGAAAGAACCGGACGGAATTTTCCGTACAGTCTTCAAAACAGATCGATTACTGGATCACGGCGGGAGATACGCCTGCAGAGATTGTGGAAAATTATACGGCCGTCACGGGAAGGGTTCCCATGATGCCGGAGTTCGCCATGGGATTCTGGCAGTGCAAGCTTCGCTATCAGACCCAGGAGGAAATCCTGTCTGTGGCGCGGGAATACCATAGAAGAAGGATCCCATTAAGCGTGATCGTGCTGGATTTCTTCCACTGGCCCCATCAGGGAGACTGGACCTTTGATGAGGAATATTTCCCGGACCCGGAAGGAATGATCCGGGAACTGAAGGATATGGGAATTCGCCTGATGGTATCCGTCTGGCCCACCGTTGATTGCAAATCCGTGAACTATCAGGAAATGAAGGAGCGGGATCTTCTGGTCCGGACAAACCGGGGTATTCCAGTTACCATGGAATGTTACGGCATGGAAGAATTCGTGGACGCCACCAATCCGGAAGCGCAGGAATTCATCTGGAATACGGTGAAGGAAAATTATTTTGACAAAGGCGTCGCCCTGTTCTGGCTGGACGAGGCGGAGCCGGAGTACACCGCGGCGGATTTTGATCTGTACCGTTATTATGACGGATCCGCCCTGGAATGTGCCAACGAGTATCCTGTGGGTTACGCGAAGGCCTTCTACGACGGTATGAAAAAATCGGGCGTGGAGAATCCCGTCAATCTGATCCGCTGTGCCTGGGCAGGCTCTCAGAAGTACGGAGCACTGGTCTGGTCCGGCGACGTGCCTTCCACCTTCACCTATCTGAGAAATCAGGTAGTGGCCGGTCTGAATATGGGGATGGCCGGAATTGCATGGTGGACAGCAGACATCGGCGGTTTTCATGGCGGAAATATCCATGATCCCGCTTTCCATGAGCTTCTGATGCGCTGGTTCCAGTATGGGACCTTCTGCCCCGTCATGCGCCTTCACGGCGACAGGGATCCGCATAAGGCGCCCATGAATCCGGAGGCCATCTATGGAGGAGGAATTTGTGCGTCCGGTGCGGACAATGAGATCTGGAGCTATACACCTCAGATGGAGGAGATGATGGTATATTACATCCGCCTGAGAGAATCCATGAAGGGTTACATCCAAAAAACCATGGCCGAGGCCCATGAAAAGGGAACACCTGTGATGAAGCCCCTGTTTTACGACTTCCCGCAGGACGCAGACGCCTGGGATGTGGAGGACGCCTATCTGTTCGGCCATGACCTGCTGGCAGCCCCCGTCCTGACGGCCGGGGCGCGTGAACGGGAGGTTTACCTTCCTGCGGGAGCGCAGTGGACGGAATGGGAAACGGGAACCGTATACGATGGAGGACAGATCGTAAGAGTGAGCGCTCCGGTGGACCGGATTCCGGTTTTTATCCGGGACGGTGCGAAGGTATTTGAACAGGTCGGCGAATAACACGTTATCAAAAAGAAGGAAAACGTTCTCAGAGAGTTGCAGGATTTTGGGCGATAAGCCCGGCAAACGGCCGATAGCTGTGCGCATCGCATGATCGGATAGGGGAAGGAACTTCCCCTATCTGGCCTACAGGCCGAATTCC
>DXHY01000036.1 GCA_019113175.1 Candidatus Eisenbergiella stercoravium
GGTACAGAAAAGAGGAAACCGAAAAGGTTCCGAAAATCCGTACCGGAGCCGGAGTTCCAGAAAAAAACAAATAACAACGGATTTATATAAAAAGGAGAGATGACTTATGTTACTGCCCAGCATTTTTGGAGAAGATTTATTTGATGATTGGATGATGGATTTTCCGTTCAGAGGAAGCCGTTCCACAGGTCTGATGAAGACGGATGTGAAGGAAACCGATAACAGCTACGAGCTGGATATGGATATGCCCGGATTTGAAAAGGAAGATATCAGGGCAGAGCTGAAGAATGGATATCTTACCGTCAGCGCTTCGTCTCATAAGAATAATGATGAGAAGGACAACGATGGCAAGTACATCAGACGGGAACGTTATTCCGGTTCCTGCAGCAGAAGCTTTTATGTGGGCGAGGATGTAAAGCAGGAGGATATCAAAGCCAAATTTGAGAATGGTATCCTAAAGGTGTCTATCCCGAAGAAGGAAGAGAAGCCTGCAGTAGAAGAAAACAAACACATTGCCATTGAAGGGTAATGATAAGGGCGGCGGTGTGAGGCCGCCGCTCCCACAGGAATCAGATAAATCAGCCTGGTTTTTAGACAGAATGGAGGAATGACCTATGTTGTTTGATGATCTGTTTGATGATTTCTTTGATGACTGGTTTGAAACACCGTATTACACATATTATGATCCGAAGTATGAAAAGAAGCTGAATAAGGCTTTGAAAAAGGAAATGAAGAATAACACCGCTGTTGCCAGAAGAGCGGCACGGATGATGAAGACCGATGTGAAGGAAAAGAAGGACTGTTACGAAGTTGAGATCGATCTGCCCGGTTACACAAAGGATGAGGTAAAGGTTGAACTTGAAAACGGTTATCTGATCGTAAGCGCAGAGAAGGGTGAAGATCCTGATGAAAATACCAGATTCCTTCGCAGGGAACGTTATACGGGCTACTGCAGAAGAAGCTTCTATGTCGGCAGCGATATGGAACAGTCCGATATCAAAGCCAGCTTCCATCACGGTACTTTGAAACTGGTGATTCCTAAAAAGAAAGCGGAGGAAGCTCCTGAGATTGAGGAAAATAAGTACATCTCCATTGAATAACATAAAAAAGGACGGTTGGGCACCGTCCTTTTTTATGTTGCTTTTACTGATGATAATAGCTGAAGAAATCCGCGATGCTTGCGGCCGCTTCCTTCAGTACCTCCACGCGGGGCAGATAAACCACCCGGAAATGATCCGGCTGCTTCCAGTTGAATCCGCCTCCGTGGATCAGCAGAATTCTTTTATCCCGCAGAAGATCCAGGGCAAACTTTTCATCATCAGTAATGTTGAATTTCTTCACATCGATCTTCGGGAAAAGATAAAAGGCAGCCTTCGGCTTCACGGCGCTGATGCCCGGAATATCCGTCAGCGCCTTATAGATGAATTCCCTCTGATCATATATCCTTCCGCCCGGAACCAGATAGCCCTTTACGCTCTGATGCCCTCCCAGCGCCGTCTGTACGATGGACTGCGCCGGAACATTGGAGCAGAGCCGCATATTGGAAAGCATTTTGAGGCCCTCCATGTAATCCCTGGCGATCTGCTTATTGCCGCTCAAAATCATCCAGCCGATCCGAAAGCCCGCAATCATGTGGGATTTTGACAGACCGCTGAAGGTGACGCAGAAAAGATCCGGAGCAAGGGAGGCGATGGAGACATGCTCTTCTCCATCCATAACCAGACGGTCATAGATCTCATCAGAAAAAAGAATGAGCTGATGTTCTCTGGCGATATCTACAATCTGCTGCAGAATCTCTCTTGGATACAGCGCTCCGGTAGGATTGTTGGGATTGATGATGACGATCGCCTTGGTCCGGTCCGTGATCTTTCTTTTCATATCCTCAATATCCGGATACCATTCCGCCTGCTCATCACAGATATAATGTACCGCCTTTCCCCCCGCAAGGGTGGCGCAGGCAGTCCACAGCGGATAATCCGGAGAGGGAATCAGAATCTCATCTCCGTCGTTTAAAAGGGCAGACATACACAGATTGATGAGTTCGCTGACGCCGTTTCCCGTATAAATATCCTCGATGGAAACGTTCGGAATTCCTTTCAGCTGCGCATACTGCATGATCGCCTTTCTTGCGGAAAACAGGCCGTTTGCCGTGGAATAACCCTCGCATTCCGTCAGCTGCTGACGCATGTCATAAATCACCTCATCCGGCGTGCGGAAGCCGAATGGAGCCGGATTTCCGATATTCAGCTTCAGAATCTGCATTCCCGCTTCTTCCATCCGGGCGGCTTCATCCACCACCGGCCCTCTTACATCGTACAGAACATTGTCCAGCTTTGTCGATTTTTTAAATTCCCGCAATCCCTGCATGTTTTCTCCTCCCACTGTACTGTCGTTTTTTTGTTCCGGCACGTTTCGTTCCAACGCGTCGTTCTTTTCCCCAGAAGCATCCGGCTCCCTGGCAGGACTCCTTCCTGCAAGCCAGTCCGCATCCACCTCCAGCATCTCCCCCAGAAATCTGAAAATATCTGCTCGCGGAATCGTTTTTCCGCTCACATACTGGCTCACCTGGCTCTTCCCCAGCTTCACTCCCTGTTCTGCCGCCATCCGGATCAGATCCACCTGTTTTTTCCCCTGTTTTTCCATGGCGTATTTCAGCCTGTCTGCAAAGGTTTCTTTTGCCATCCGCTTTCCTCCAGAAGTTCAATTCTAATTTCAATAAGTTCAATTTTAAAGAGTTTGTTTCCAGAAGTTCAATTTTTATGTATCCAATTATAGCACCAAAGAAACATGAGTTCAATTCTTTTTTATTCTTGAACTGTTTTTCTGCCTGGCTTATCGCGCAAACAGTCCCGCCAACAGGACGCTTGCGGCCACACCCGCCGCCGTCGCAAGCAGCGCCCCGGTCAAAGTATATCTGGTTTTCGTCACCTTTGCCGCCATATAATAAACGCTCATGGTATAAAAACAGGTTTCCGTACAGCTCAGCAGAATGGAGGTCATCATACCGATTCTGGAATCCGTTCCATAGTTTTTGAAAATATCCAGCACCAGCCCCGTAGCCGCAGAAGAAGAAAAAAGCTTTACAATGATCACCGGAACCACCGGGGCCGGCAGGCCGAAGGGCTCCGTCAGCGTGCCAAAAAGCTCTCCGAAAAACTCAAGAGAGCCGGAGGACCGCAGGATTCCCACAGCCATCATCAGACCGATCAGCGTGGGCATGATATCGATCACCGTATGGAAGCCGTCCTTTGCTCCTCTGATAAAATCCTCATATACATTAGTATGGTGAATGATCCCGTATCCCACCACATAAAAAATCAGCGCCGGAATAATGATATTCGACAGATTGGCAAGGGCATTTCCCATTCCGTTTTCCTTTCCGAACATGCACACAATTATGTTTATATCTATGCCGCTTTTTTCCCGCCCATTCCCCGGTTCTTTTGCCTTTTCAGAACGCATAGGATGAAGAAAAAAGAGGTTTTTCATGCTGAACTATATCTGGGCCGCCATGATCGCCATCGGCATCATCTACGGAGCCCTTACGGGCAATATGGAGGCGGTGGCAAACGGCGCGCTGGACGCGGCCGGGGAAGCCGTACAGCTGTGCATTACCATGATCGGTGTCATGGGCCTCTGGGTAGGGCTGATGGAGATCGCTTCCAAATCCGGCCTGATCACATCCATGACCCGCGGCATACAGCCCTTTATCACTTTTCTTTTCCCTCTTATCCCCAAAAATCATCCTGCCAGGCAGTACATATCCACAAATATCATCGCCAATATCCTCGGTCTTGGCTGGGCCTGCACTCCCGCCGGCCTGAAGGCCATGGAAGAACTGGCCCATCTGGAAGAGGAACGGGGGAATCCCGGCTATCTTTCCCAAAAAGGAGAAAGGGCCGCCAGCAATGAGATGTGCACCTTTCTGATCCTCAATATTTCTTCCCTGCAGCTCATTCCCGTTTCCGTTATCGCCTACCGCAGCCAGTACGGAAGCGCAAGCCCCACCGCTGTGATCGCTCCCGGCATTCTCGCAACGGCAATCAGCACTGCCGTTGCGATTATCTACTGCAAGCTCAGGGATCGATCTTGCCGTTCACAGCATTTTGGAATAAAATAAGGCTGATGACCGAATAACGGGCGTTTCTCTTTCGGAACCGTCCCACAGACTAAAAACGGGAGAAGCCATCCCGCATACCTTTGGAGAAAAAACGAGCCATGAATATTTTATTTCCATTGCTGTTTCTCGCTGCGCTGATCTTCCTTCTTGCGGCCCTGTATTTTCTGCTGCTCATTCCCCGGTTTCACAGCCCGGACTGCGGAGCGCTCATGGGATATTATTATGCGCACCGGGGCCTTCATAATCTGAAGGAGGGAATCCCGGAAAACTCCATGAAGGCCTTCCGCCTCGCCGTGGAAAAGGGCTATGGAATCGAGCTTGACGTGCAGCTTTCCGCCGACGGCGTCCCCGTCGTGTTCCATGACAATACGCTCACGCGCATGTGCGGCGTAGACAGACGGGTTCGCGATCTGACGCTGGCGGAACTGAAAAAGCTTTCTCTGGGCGGACAGGGCGTCCCGGATACAGGGGAACGAATCCCCACCTTTCAGGAATTTCTGGAGATGGTGGACGGACGGGTTCCATTGATCGTGGAAATCAAGATGGAAAAATGGGACGCCCGGATCCCGGAAGCCGCAAATGAGCTTCTGAAGGATTACAGAGGTCCCTACTGCATTGAATCCTTCCATCCCGGCGCGCTGGTATGGTACAGAAAGCATCGTCCCGACGTATTCCGCGGACAGCTCTGCACCAATTTCAATAAGGAGCATATGAATCACAGCCTTCCCTATTTTCTTCTGGGAAAAATGCTGACCAACATCGCCGCCCGGCCGGATTTCATCGCCTATAACTGGAAATACAGAAACGACCTGTCCCGGCGGATCTGCTGTAATCTGTACCACGCCCTTCCCGTGGCCTGGACCATCCGCTCCCGACAGGAGCTGGACGAATGCCGGAAGGATTTCCAGCTGTTCATTTTCGAGGGCTTCGAGCCGGAGGCCGGAAAATAAGAAAGCCCGGAGGCCTTTTGGCCTTCCGGGCGGAAATCTGTTGCCGCAGGTATTTTCCTGCGTTTCTTCTTCATGATCTATGGAATAAAATCCCTGATGGATATTGATCAGCCCTCGATCGGGATAATTGTCTTCTCCTCCTCGATCTTCTTCGGCTGAGGCTTTTCAATAATCACCTTCAGAATACCATCCTTGAATGCGGCATGAATTTCGTTCTCCGTAATATCCTCACCTACATAGAAGGTTCTCTTCATGGCGCCGGTATGTCTTTCCTTTCTGACATATCTGGTCCTCTCGTCTGCCTTCTCCACAGGCTCCTTCTTCTCAGCGGTGATGGTCAGATAACCATCCTTCAGCTCTGCCTTCACATCCTCTCTGGTGTAGCCGGGAACTTCAATCTCCAGCAGATACTGTCCGTCTCTTTCCCGGATATCAGTTTTCATGAGCTGATTCTGCGGAACATATCTTCTGTTAAAAAACGGGTCATCAAACATATCTCCAAAAAAGTCATCAAACAAATTATTTCTGATCAACATAATCTTTTCCTCCTGATTTCTATTCTATCATCTTGGTTCCGGCGCTTTCCGGTTCCTCTTTTTTGTTCTATAGCATTTATAACACTTATTGTTAGCACTGTCAAGAGGTGAGTGCTAATGAATTTGTGAACTTTCTGTGTTCGTAAAAATACGTAAAAATAAATATGTCACGCCGAATATAGAGGTTTTCATTGATCTCATGAAACACCGAACATAATCCTGCAGATGCGTTTCCCGGATTCCGTCCGGAATATCTTCTCATATGCATGGCGCACCGCATCCTCTGAAAGTCCGTCTTCATAAAGATTGACAAGGAAGTCGGCTTCCACCAGAATCTGATAATCCAGCCCGTTTATGTCCGTATAGGTATGATGATGTCCCACCAGCCAGGTGATCCGGTCAATCTGCTCCTGAGAGAAACCGCACTCCTTCAGCATGGCGGCAGCAGGCTCCGGGCCCAGCATTTCCTGATATTTTCCGCCGCACTCGCCGTAAATGCTCTCTGCAGGCTTTATGCCTATATCGTGTACATAGGCGGCAGCCTCCAGAATGATAAGCTGTTCCTCCGGCAGGGATTCCATGCGGCCGATCAGCCCTGCAAAGCTGTTTACCTTGATAAAATGCTGGATTCTTTTCGGGTCTCCTGCAAAATATTCGATCATGCTCTGATACAGACGATCCATCTGTGACAAATTCTGAACCATTTTTACCTCTTTCTGCCGCCGCAGGCGGCATTTTATAATCAAAGGAATTGTCCGCAAGACCAATCTCCAGTGAAAAGCCTGACTTTTCACGCCTCCCTGCCAAAGCGTTTCAGTTCTGGCTTCGCGTATCAAATCTGGTTGCTATCATGTGGATGAGATAGGGAATCAGGATCACGGGAATCGCCAGGTAAGCGATCAGGCTGTATGCCTTCTGGATCAGCGTCAGCAGCCCGAACTGGGCAATTCCGAAATCCACTATACAGCACAGCAGCGCCGCGGCGGCCTCCTTCCCGGTCACCCGCAAACGCCTCTTTTCCCTTTGGCCTGCCTGAAGCCGGTCCATTTGGGGCTCCTCCGTTTCCCTGCAGATCCGCTTCACCATGGCCGCCACCATATTAACCGCCGTGGATACTGCGCCGAGAATGATAAGCAGAGAAATCAAAGGGGTCATAAAGGAAGCTCCAACACCGTTCTGCACCATGAACAGGGTAGGAATGCTCTGACCTGCAGCTTCCGGATTCGTGTAAACGGTCATCAGGCCCAGTACCACCATGAGCATCATCAGGGTGTTGACCACAAATCCCACCGCCATGCTTTTCACCGCATCGCGCGGCTTTTCAAAGGATTTCGCATGCTGGACGAAAACCGCGATATTGGAAAGCTGAAAGGTGCCGTACAGGAACGCGGAATACAGGGCGTCTCCAAAGGGAAGATTCTGATCCGTCATACTCTGCGCTGCCCCGCTGATTTCCGGAAATCCGGCGATAATATTGGGAATATACACGATCAGCAGTCCGGCAATAATGCAGATGGACAGAATCGATGCCACCCTGCGCACCAGGTTCGTGCCGAATATGGCAACAACAAAAATAAAAATGCCGATCAGGAAGGTACAGAGCAGATACGGAAGTCCGGTGAGTTCCGCAAGGGTTGCGCCTCCGGTGGCAAAGGCGACCGCCGGAGCCACACACATCACACAGACATAAAGCACCTCAAACAGGTTGGAAAAAAGCGGCGCAAACTTCCCGTAAAATGCATTATTATAGGAACGGTAATCATAGACCTCATGCTTTCTCGCAAATCTCAGGCTGTAGGCAAAAAACACCGTATTGTACAGCATGGCAAGAGCCGGCATGATCAGACACCAGATTCCGTATCTCACATAGTAGCTGTAAATCTGTGCGCCGGAGGCAAAGCCGCCTCCAAAATGGGTGGTAAACCAGACAAAAGCCACACCAAGCACAATGGCTCCGGAGTTATTTTTCTTTTCAGACATTTTTCTGCGCCCTCTCTTTCAACTGTCTCATGGCCTTTTCCAGCATCTCCTCCGTTACCCGGTAAGGATAATGCGCCACATCCGACATGTCCGGAATCCGTTTTTCACATTCCTTCCACTGCTCCCCGGTAATTTCAATTTCCTCCAGGGAAACAGGAAGTCCCAGATCCCGGTTCAGGGAATAAATTAATTCAAATTCCTCATACTGTTCGTCCGCCAGAAGCGCCAGCAGAACGCCGAAGGCCACCACCTCTCCGTGCAGATGCCTCTCCTCAATCACAGGATAAGAAGTCAGCGCGTAGAAAACGGCATGGGCCAGACCGCTGTTATAATCCGGTGTGAAATCTCTGGTCAGGAAAATGGACGCTATTCCCGTTGTCACAACTATGGCCAGAACGACCTGCTCCACCTCATAGGTACAGAGCCCCTTTCTGTGGTCCTCCATGGCCTTCCTTCCATAGTCGATCAGCGGATCCCGGCACATCCGGCTGACCGCCGTGCCAAGCGCTGTGAAATGCTCCAGCCGCTCTCCCCTGGAAGAAATCGTGGCCTCATAATATTTGGCATAGGTATCACCGATTCCCGCCCACATGTACTGGGCCGGTGCCTTTGCAATAATCTCCGTATCAATGAAAGCGTGCATGACCGGTCTGACAAAAAAATGCGGCTTCAGAAATGTCCCGTCCTCATTGTACATGATGGAGACCGACGTACAGGCAGCACAGTTGGATGCAATGGTAGGAAAGGAAAAAACCGGCTTATCATCCGTGATGCACAGACACTTTACCGTATCCAGCGCCTTGCCGCCTCCCACGCCGAATACCATGTCTGCTTCCTGATACAGCGGCATCGCGCGCAGCTTTTCCACCGTCTCGTAGGTACAGTTCTCTCCGTAAATTTCCTTTCCGATAATCACAAGCCTTGTCTGATCCGTATATGATTTGATCTTATCGTATGCGGCGGCAAGCGCCTTTCTGCCGCCGATCACAAGAACCTTTCTTCCATAGGATTCGCATACCGGCCCGATTTTGTCATAAATATGATCTCCGATGGAATAGTTTGGCAGATGCATTTCGTAGTTTTCCAGTCTCATGATAAATATCTCCTCTCTGACCAGGCTGCTGCATGACGATGCCGCATTCTTTTTCAAAACATTTTTTTCGATAAAGAAGGAACTTTTCTGAATATAAAAAAACTCCTGTCTCTGCAAAATCTGCAGGGACAAGAGCTGTATTCACCAAAACTCCTGCGGTGCCACCCGGCTTGATGTATCGTTTCTTTTTCTCATGATACACCCTCTCATGCATACAATTATATGCTTTCTTTGGTAACGGAGTCCGCTCTCCGGCTCGTCTACTGACCGTTCAACTCGCCCTCAGAAGCCCATTCGCCTCAGGTCCGCCTGCCGCAGTTCCACCCGTCTGCCGCTCTCTGAAAGGCATCTTCTGAAGTTACTCACTCTTCCTCATCGGTTTGATAAAACTTTACCACGGTGAACAAGAGTTGTCAATTCATTTTAAGCATATTGCCTGTTAAAAGCAGACATGATTTTTACCATACAAATATTGTATTTATGAGATAATACAAAAGAATTATCAGAACAATCCCTCCCACAGCACCCGCGATAATCAAATACCATTTTATGAAGCTTTTCGCCGTATTCACATCATTGTAAATGGAGTTGATTTTTTCACTGCTGATATTTTTATCTCTGACCTCCTGCACATCAATGTCCTTTACCAGTTCATCCAGCGTCAATCCAAAATAATCGCTTAAAAGGACAAGGCGCTGAAAATCAGGATAAGACTGGCCCGTTTCCCTTAGTTAAAGATATTGTTGGGTATCTCAAGATGTGTCATTCGATTTTGCCGATAAAGCGGTAGAAGATTTCCACTTCCTGTTCCCGGCTTCCGTCCTCACTTTTGACCGCTTCATGGACAA
>DXHY01000037.1 GCA_019113175.1 Candidatus Eisenbergiella stercoravium
CTTTCCGGCCTGATTCGTCCCTTCCGTGATAACCAGCGGAAAGGCATAGTCCTGCTTCCAGTCGGAAAGGCCCTTCTCCTGCCACAATGCTCCGATCAGCGCTTTCAGGTAAGCGGATGAGGTCATGCATCCCAGATAGATGCAGGTTCCCTTTCCATAATCGTTTTTGGTGACGGCCGCGTATTTTTTCCAGGCGTAGTGGTCATAAGAAGCCAGCACCTGCGCGCCCTGAGGCTCCAGAAGCTCCATGAACAGCCGCACCCGCCTGTCCTCTGCCGACAGACCGCAGGCGGAATTCCGGGACTGGCCGTCACCTTCTTCCGTCAGGAACACGTCCGCAGGAGCCGTAAATTCATGATACAGCACGCCGAAGCAGTCCTTCAGCAGATGGGGCTGCTCGTCCGTCCACACCTTCACATTTTCATCGGTGAAAGCGGTCTTGAAGGTAGCGACCACCGTTCCGCCCTGCGCTGCAAAATCCCGGATTCGCATAAGGCAGCTTTCCGGAGCGCTGTAGAGGGCGGGCACGAAAAGCACGTCATAGCGGGCGAGGTCCGTCTCCTCCGGGCTTACGAAATCGCAGCCGATATTGCTTTCATAAAGGGCGTCGAAAATCCAGCGCACCACGTCGTTATAGTCCATGCCGCCCTCTGCTCCCGTGGGGAAGGGGAACCATTTGAGCGCGGTGAGGGAGGGGTTGCTCACCAGAATGGCCGCCTTATTTTCCTTTTTCTGATGCAGCAGGTGCGGGCTCAGTCGGGAAAATTCAGCACCGATGCGGCAGACCTCCCGATAGACTGCGTTTTCAGCAAAATCATGGCTTAAAATTCCCTTCCAGTAGGTCTCGCAGGCGTTATGGATGGAGTGCCAGTGCCAGTACATCACGCTGTCCGCACCGTAGGCCAGATGGCTGAAGGCCTGCAGGCGCAGCTGTCCTTCATAGGGCGTCCACTCCGGGAAGCCCTGGGCCTCCGTCTCGATCACCAGATAATTGTCCTTTTTCAGGGAACGGGTCAGACTGCCGCAAAAGGCGATCTCCTTCCCCGTCAGTTTTTCCTGGGAAGAGTGGTAGATATCGCAGCCCGCAACGGTAAGCGCCTGTGCCGCCTGAAAATGATCCACATCCGGCTGTACGCCGAAGGAATGACCCTTCCAGGCAAAGTCAAAGTTGTGGGTGATGAACTGGTCCGGCCTGCAGTATTCCCGCACGATCTCAGACTGGCGCTGAAGAAAATCCGTCACCTGCTGCCGTTGGAATGCCTCAAAGGCGCATCCGAGGCTTCCATTGATGGTACCGACCACGCTCGGAAATTCCTCCCAGGAATTGATCCGGTTGCTCCAGTAGTTCAGGCCGAAATCCCGGTTCAGCCGCTCCAGATCCCCGTTGTAGCGTTTTCTCATGTGGCGCACGAACATCTGCTGTACGTTTTCACTGCAGGTACCGAAATGCTTGGTCTCATTGTCCAGCTGGAAGCCGATGACGCAGGAACAGCCCTGCACCGCCTCCATCAGCTTCCGGATGATACGCTCCGCAAAAAAACGGTAGGCCGGATGGGTGATGTCCATGATCTGCCTTGCGCCATAGGGCCTTCTTCCGCTTCTGTCCGTCACCATCACTTCCGGATAGGCCTTCGCCATCCAGGCAGGGATGGCATAGGTGGGTGTTCCCACAATCACAGAAATGCCCGCCTTCTCACAGGCGTCCAGCACCCTCGTCACATGGGAAAAATCAAACACTCCTTCCTCCGGTTCTTCGCTGCTCCAGGTGGATTCCGCAATCCGGATCACATTGATTCCGGCCTTTTTCATCATGGCGATGTCCGTATCCAGCCTGTCATAAGGCATATATTCATCGTAATATGCCGCTCCGTATAAAATTCTGTCCATACCTTCCTCTTTCTCAGCCGCCGAACGGCGGCATTGTATTCATGAGGAATTGGACGTAAGTCCAATTCCCAGGAGAAAACCACAGGTTTTCTCCGCCTCTTATTTCCGCCGCCGAACGGCGGCATTGTATTCATGAGGAATTGGACGCAAGTCCAATTCCCAGGAGAAAACCGTAGGTTTTCTCCGCCTCTCATTTCCGCCTTCTGTTTCTATTCCTGCCAGTATACATGGCTTCCCTTTTCATCCTTTTTCACAATCAGCTTCCGGTCGATCTGATCTTTAAGCTCCTGCACGTGGGAAATGATGCCGATGAGCCGCTTTCCGCCCGCCAGTTCCTGCAGAATGCGGATGGCGCGCATCCGGCTTTCCTCATCCAGAGAGCCAAAGCCCTCGTCGATGAACATGGCATCGATCTGCACATAGCCCGCCGTGCTCTGAATCACATCCGCCATCCCCAACGCCATCGCCAGAGCAGTGAGAAAGGATTCGCCACCGGAAAGAGTTTTCACGTCCCTGACCTTTCCCGTCACCATGCTGTACACATCCAGATCCAGCCCTACCTCGCCCTGCTTTCCAAGAGCGTCCAGACTGCGGCACTGCAGAAGAAACTGGCCGTCCGCCATCACGCTCAGCCTGCGGTTGGCGGCCTGGATCATCCGCTGAAAATACTGTCTCTGCACCCAGGTCTGAAAATCCAGCCCGGCCGTCCCGGAGAGCCTGCCGTTTGCGGTCTGGAACAGATGATGCACCAGCCGATATTCCTGCTCCTGTGTCTCCTGCCCCTTCCACAGCCGCTTCAGATTTTCCAGAGCCTTCCGGTTTCTGCCCCAGACCGCCGTGAGCTGCCCGCTGTCCGCTTCCAGCTTTTCCCGCTCCTGTCTGCAGGTCTCACGGCTGTCCGCAAGTGTCTGCAAAACCCCGGCCGCGGTGCGCTCCTGTCCCGCAAGCTGTTTTTCCAGCTGAGCGGTCCTCTCCCGGCTGCGCAGCAGCTCCTGATCGTAGGCAGCCCGGGTACGCTTCCATGCCTCCATGTCCGCGGTAGAAGCGCGGGCCTGCAGACAGGCCTCTTCGGTATCAAAGCCCTGCTCCCTCCAGGTGTTTTCCCAGGCAAGGGCCGCTGCTTCCAGAGCCTTTTTAAGCCGGGCGGCGTTTTCTTCCGCTGCCTGCAGTGCGCCCGCCTGCTCCTTTTCCTGCTGAAGCAGGGTGTTTTTGCGCTCCTCCGCCTGAGAAAGTCCTTCTTCCAGCCGCTTCTTTTCCTCTGTCAGACGGGCAAGCGCGCCCCGCGCCTCTTCCTCGGACTGCCCGGGAAGGCGTTTTCTGATCTGCTCCAGCGCGCTCTTCGCTGCGGCAAGCTTTTCCCGCATTTCCAGCAGCAGATGGTCCGCTTCTTCCTTCTGCGCTTCCGCCTTTTCCCGTTTTTCTTCCGTCCGGGTCTGCTCCTGCTTCTTCTGTTCCAGAAGCTTCCCGGCCTGCTGCGCTTCCTCCAGACGCTTCTGCACCTGGCTGAGATTTTCCATGCAGTCGGCGTGGGAGACCCTGCCCCAGGCGGAAATCCGTTCGCCAAAGGCTTCCTCTCCGCAGTCCTCCCATGACAAAGCCTCTCCGGCCTCCTCCTGCATCAGCACACCAAGCTCCTGCTCCATGGAAAGCCGCTGTCGGCGGCAGCTCTCCATCAGCCCTGCGGACTCTCCGGCGATCCGTCTGCTCTTCTGCTCCGCTTCGTCCCGTTCCTTCTTCGCCTGTTCCACCGCTTCCTGCGTGACCGCGCTTTCAGCAAGAGCCGCGGGAGAGGGATGATGGATGGAGCCGCAGACCGGACAGGGACTTCCTTCCGTCAGCTTCTCCGCCATCAATCCGGCCTGGGCGGCCAGAAATGCCTGATTGCGCTTTATATATGTCTGGTCCCGGCGTGCCAGCTCCTGCAGGGCGGCTTCTGCCTCCCGCTTCTTCTCCTCCCGCTTCTGAACCGTCTTTTTCCATTCCGAAAGCTGCTGTGCCAGACGAAGCAGCTGTTCCTTCTGACGCTTCAGCCCCTCCAGACGGAGCTTCAGCGCATCAGCTCCTCCGGCTGCGCCTTCCAGCCTCTCCTGCTCCTTTTTCAGCGTTTCCAGCTGCTGCTTCAGGCTCTCAAGCTGCTCCTGCGCCTTCTTCTGACGCTTTCCGGCCTGCGCCTCCCGTCCGGCGGCTTCTTCCTGCTCCGCCCGCGCCTTTTTGCACTGTTCAAACAGGGGAAGGTCACTCTGCAACTTCACCAGCTCCTCCTGCAGGCCGGGGAAACGGGCGTCATGCCGTTTCCGTTCTTCCTCCGCTTCCCGGATGGCGGCCCGGACATTTTTCTGAAGAAGGGCCAGCCCTTCTTTCCGCTCCTCCTGGCGCTTTCGGCCTGCGTCCAGCTCCTCTTTTCTCTCCTGAAAATTCCGCTGTGCCGGCGCCGCCTTTTCAGCCTTCTGTGCGAGGGACAGCCGCTTTTCCAGTTCCTCCTGCTCTTCCTTCCTGGAAAGAAGAAGAGAGAGGGCCTCCCGCTCCTTTTCCAGAAGGGCGAGCTGCCGGTTGGTTTCCTCCGCCTGCCGCAGCTTTTCCTCCAGCGAGCGTTCCGCCTGCTCCTTCTCCTTTTTCTGCCGGGCCATGCCTTCCAGCGTCTTTTCCTGCTCTGACAAAAATCCGGAAAGCACCTCTTCGATCTGCTCCGCTCCGGTCTCCGGCCGGGTGAGAAGCGCCTGCCATTCCTCTTCCCTTTCCGGGCTCATCTGCACGTCCCCAAGCTCGTGGACGATCAGCTTCCTGCCGTCCTCCAGCGCCGCGGCTATCCGGTCGTTTTCTTCCTTCAGCCTTGTCTGTACCTGACGGTAAACGCCAGTGTCAAAGATTTTGGAAAAAATCTCCTTCCGCTCCCGGGAAGAAGCATGCAGCAGGCGCAGATAATCGCCCTGCGCGATCATGGCGATCTGGGAAAACTGGCCGTAATCCACGCCGATCAGTTCCTGCAGCTTCTGGTTGACCTCCCGGATGCCTCCCGGATATTCCGTTCCTTCGGGAAGGATCAGACTGGCCTGCGCCGCCACCTGCACGGGGGTATATTCGCCGTTTTTATTCTTTCTCCGGCTCAGGCGCAGATAGGAGGGGCGGCGCCTGACCTGATAGCACTCCCCCTTCTGGGAAAATACGAGCGTCACAAAGGTCTCCCTCTCATCCGGCGCGTACTGGCTTCGCATCATGCTTCCGTCCCGCTTCCGCCCGCTGCTTTCTCCGAACAGGGCGAAGGCGATGGCGTCAAAAATGGTGGTTTTTCCCGCGCCGGTGTCTCCGGTGATCAGAAAAATCCCGTGCCCTGCTTTTTCAAAGTCCACCGTCACCTCTCCCGCATAGGAGCCGAAGGCGGACATGGTGATTTTCAACGGTTTCACAGCGCTCCCTCCATCCCTTTCTCCTGTATTTCCCGGATCAGCCTTTTCATGATCCGCTCCCCTTCTTCCGGCAGCGGCGTGTGGTTTACGGTTTCATAAAACTGCCGGAAGGCTTCCATGGGTTCCGGGGCCGGATCGTTCTCTGTCCCGCTCTCCGCCATCCGCGCTCTGGTCCTGGCGTTATCGACACGCAGCTCCAGCAGATGATCGTAGCGTTCCTCCAGCCGCTCCCGGATCCGGTAAGGCTCCTGCTCGTCCGTGATGGTGACGCTGACAAAATCATGGCAAACACCGGAGGCGGCCTGTCCTGTCGGAGCAGAAACGGCGGCAGGCTCTGCCGCCTCCAGCACCTCTTCCAGCGTGCCGCGCAGCCTTCTCACATCCTGCAGGCCCAAAAGGGGCAGGAAACGAAGCTGCGGCTCCTCTCCCTTTTTCCCAAGCTCCACCACCGTGACCGCCTTATGATGATGCTCCTCACTCACGGAATATTTGTAGGGCGTGCCGCAGTAGCGGGCGCTCATCCTTCCCACCTTCTGGGAACCATGCAGATGTCCCAGCGCCGCATAGTCAAAGGCGTCCAGCACGGAAATATCGATTTTATCCAGCCCGCCCGCCATGGCAACCGCAATCTCCGAGTCGCAGGTTTCCGGTTCTGACTGAGCGGCCGTATAAAACTGATGAGAGAGAATCACGTTCCGCCTTCCGGGATCGATCTTTTCTCTGGAAAGCAAAAAGCGGACCGCTTCCTCATAGCTGAACGCGCTTCCCTCCGGCAGCAGCGGCCGCAGCCAGCCCGGCTTCAGGAAGGGCAGCAGATAAAAGTCCACCGGGCCGTATTCGTCCTCCAGCGTGATTTTTTTCAGATATTCGTCCTCCCGGACGGGCGGGAACACGGACAGGTAGATGCTGTGCTTTTCCAGAAAGGCGGAGGCATAGGACAGTCGTTCCGGAGAATCATGATTGCCTGCAATGATGAGGACCGGAATCCGGGGACGAATTTCCGACAGCGCTTCCAGGAAGCGGTCAAACATCACATAGGCCTCGCCGGAAGGAGCCGATTTGTCATAAATATCCCCGCAGATCAGGATCGCGTCGGGATGCTCCTCCTGCGCATAGGCTGCGATCCGGGAAAGCACCCGCTCCTGATTTTCCCTCAGGCTGTAGCCGCTCAGCAGTTTTCCGATATGTAAATCCGACAGATGAAACAGCTTCATTTTTTCTCCTTCTGCCGCTGATAAGCGGCATTGAAATCCGGCATGAACGCGGTACATGCACCTCCATGCTGAATTAAACTTCTCTTATCGGAAAATACAGATAGTCCTTTCCTGTTGCCGGATCAGTATAATCGTGAACTGCTCCGGCCAGAGAAATCCCCTTCTCCTTCATTTGTCCAATGGTTTCATCAAACGCTCCCTTGTGGTTTTCAACAACAATATACTCATAACCCGGTATGGTCCATTTTGTCCATCCATCAGGTGCTTCCGCATGATCAACACATTCCACTCCCGCCAAATACAGACCTTTACTGAATCCATCCTCCCATGGTTTAAATGAATGAGAAAAATCAGACATGGCGCCCCATATTCCCACGATATTCCCATTTGCATCTTTCTTTGCCAGATTTGCTACTTCACTGAAATGACCATTTGCATCATTCCACAATTTCTGAACAAATCCTTCGCCATCTGATGTTGATCCCTCTTTGCCGATGACAACAAATTCTTCCTTTATCACCCTGAACATCCTGTACCTCCCCCAATTTACTGTTATCGCATTGCTCGTTTCATTATACCACAAGTCAGAGAGTGTGGATATTGGAAGATTTTCAGCCGGATTTCCTGCCTTCCGGATATAGGAATGACCAGAAATGTGCAGACCTGGAACAATTCATCGATAGGCAGCCCCATGAAACCGGAATTATAGTCTGAAAAGGCGATTCATCTCTCCATTCCGTCAGAGGTTCACCGCCTTCTCCACCAGCGTATAGCTTTCCGGCGATATCATCCGAAGCAGCTGAGGCTCGATAACATACAGCCGGAAGGCCTCCGCGAAATATTCCCGGTCGTTGCTTTTGGCATAAAGACTGATTTTTCCCGCCTCCCGGTAAAAGAGTTCCCTGTTTTCCGGACGGGAGCTGTACATTCCCAGAGAATTATTCAGGAAGTGTCCCATTTCATGAATGACAGCATTGGGCCATTCGTCATTGACATAAATCATCTTTCTTTCATAATCCGTTACCGCCTTGATCCTTCCGATTCCATGGTATCCCCCGTACGGTGCATATGCTTCCTCCGCCACGTCCTGCTCTGTCATTTTAATCAGGAAGCCCCTGCTTTCAAAAGCTGTCCGAATCTTCTGCGGGATTCTGTGATAGGCCTGCAGCAGTGTTTCCGCGGCGTTTTCAAAAAGCTTTCCCTCCGTAACCAGCGCCGGATGCGTACTGATGTATCCTTTTTTCTCCCCATAATGCTTTTCATAATCGGCGTCAATATACAGGGCTTTGCAGGGGATATAGGCATATCTGCCGTTCTCCTTGATCAGAACGAACTCAGACAGGACGCTCAGAACGTCCACCTCTGTTCCCGGCCCGATCTCCCCCAGATCATCGGCCTCATAGTCTGCAGCGGCATATAATCTTGTTCCTGATATGATCACCCCCTTTTCTTCCGCGCAGGAAGCAGAAGCGCATACCGTTCTTTTGGAAAAAAGCAGTATGACGCCTGCTGCCGCATAACCCAGCAGCTGCCAGTTTCTGTTTCTTTTTTTCATGTTTTTCCTCCTTCCGCACGAACTGTCGGTTCGTGCACCGCCACAGGCGGCCTTTATTATTTTCAGGGAAGCAGCCTTCAACCGTTTTTTGAAAAATCTTCGGATTCTTGGATTCCATTGCCTGTCTTACGACAAGATTTCATTAAGGTGAAAAATGGCGAAAGCCCTTCCGAGAGTACAAACCTGTAGTCCGTACTGCCCTTCTTTTTGGTCGTTTGATTTTGGGAATGTAGTCAGCGATTTGTTCAGTCTCGATTACGTTCTGAAATAAGAATGAAAATGAAAAGTGAATAGTGAAATGAAAAAGAATAAAAAATAATGATGATTTATTTCATTGCTTTTGTTCAACTGGAGGAAACTATAAGGCATATGAAGTTGTCATTGTTCTAAGTTCTAGTATCCGGAAACTAAAGGTTACCAAAAGACGCCGCCGCCCGCGGCACAGATATAAATGAATAATCAGAAAAAATATTTGATGATAGAAGTGTAACGCATCTTTTGCTTCTTTGCAATAAAAAATTAAAACCGGGAAAGGAGCCGCCTGAAAAATAACTGGGCTCCCCTCCCCTGTCACAGGAAATACTGTCCGGCATTCTGTCCGGTTCAAAAGAATACAGTTTCCTTTTTATGGCTTCTCCTCCGAAATCTCCCGCCCGATTTCTTCTTCCAGCTCGATTTTGAGCGGCTCAAAATCGAGCGGTTCATCACTGAGTGACACATAGCCAAGCCAGGAAATCGCTCTGTATACCACATCCGGGACCGTCGGTTCCCGGTTTTCGCAGAGATTTTCTGCTGCAGCTTTTGCCTTGGCTTCCTTCATGACAAAAGCAATGCGCTCCAGTGCGGCCATCACTTCTTCCTTCTGTTTCCGCACACTCTCCGGCGTTTCATTCCAGCGGCTCAGATCCCCGTCTGAGGTATTCCCGCAGGGCGCAGGGCAGGAAGCGCAGTCCGGAGAGATTCTATATTTTTCTTCATGAATCCTTCTGACCGCATCCTCAGGCTCTTTTGAAAGAATTGCCTCCAGCACCAGCCGGTCCGTGTTTTCCGTTTTCCCGTTATTGCTCACTGCGCCGCATAAGCCGATCAGGGCGCTGAGAATTTTCAAATCCATATTTTCCCTCCACTTTAAAGCGTTTTTGCAGTAAAAACCGTGCGCAGGATTTTCATTTTCAGCGATTCAACCGCATCTAAATATAATATACTATTGCCGCGCGGTTCCTGACAAGGGAAAGTAATGCTCCGGAATCCTCATACATCACTTTTTACCAACAGAAAAACTCCAATTTCCTATTGACATAGTAGACATTGTATGCTATGTTATTAGCAGTGACACAGTGTCAGTGCTATTTTAAGTCATATGACGCTGGATCACTTTTTACCGGTCAAAACGGCCGGCAAAGTGAGAACATATTACGCTGTACAGTTTTGTATGAAAGGGTAAAACTGTATGGCGTATCGGTGTATTCTTTTGGGGAATACAAAGAGCAGCGGATAATGCAGACCTGTCTTATTCGCTTTCTTTTCACCGAAACATTAGCACTCACTTTTGTTATTTGCTAACAATCATTGACAGAAAGGAGAAAATCATGATCATCAGACCAGTCTATAATATATTGCTTTTACCGGATGTATCCTATTATTTTAAGAAGGACTTTTTCTCCGACTGGTGCACCGAGCCCATCGAGGTAGGAACGGATATCCTGTTCGTCCAGCTGAAGGAGGAACGGGAGGAGGGAACACTTACTTCGGATTCCTTCTATCCCATCGGCGTATCCGCCCGCGTAGAGGGCATCAGCGAAGGTGACAACATCCAGGTGCGGACCATGGAGAGAGTGGATATTTCCGATATTGAGATCCAGGACGGTGTTCTGACCGCCACCGCATCCATCCGTCCCGAAGAGGCGGACCTGACCGCGGAGGAAGAAAAGGAGCTTTTCGGCAGCCTTCGCGCTACCCTGCTGAAGTTCGTTCAGGGCTATCAGTGGGGACTGTGGGCGAGAAGCTTCGTGCTGCAGCGCAAAAATATCTATGATCTCGCCTGCGCTCTGACGGAATATCTGAATCTGAGCGCGGAGGAAAAATACGCCATTCTCGCAGCGGATTCCAGGAAGGAACGCTGCGGACTGATTGCGAAGGCGATCAATGAATTTGTGGAGGTTGCCAAGGTATCCGAAGAGGCCAAAACGGCCCAGAAGGACAATCAGGAGCAGCTCTACAGAGAGGCCGCTCTGAAAAAACAGATCGACTACCTCCAGAAGGAGCTGGACGACATGCATCCGGAAAACGAATCGGATGTGCGCAAATTTGAAAAGAAAATTGCAAAATCCGGCATGAATAAGGAAGCCAGACGGGAAGCCGACAAGGTTTTGAACCGTATGCGCCAAGAGGGCAAGGAAAGCCATGAATACGGCCTGCTCTATGATTATCTGGATTTTGTCACCAGCCTGTCCTGGAAGGCGCCGAAGGTCAGCTCCATTGACCTGGATAAGGCGGAGGCCATTCTGGACGAGGATCATTACGGGCTGAAAAAAGTGAAGGAACGCATCATCCAGCAGCTGGCGGTCATGGCCCTGAACCGGAAGCAGAACGGCTCCATCCTGCTGTTCGTCGGTGCGCCCGGCACGGGCAAAACCAGCATCGGGCAGAGCATTGCAAGGGCTCTGGGACGGGAATACGTCCGCATCAGCCTGGGCGGCGTCCGGGATGAGGCGGAGATCCGCGGCCACAGACGTACCTATATCGGCGCCATGCCCGGCCGGATCATGGAAGGCATGAAGCGCAGCGGCGTTTCCAATCCCGTCATGGTGCTGGATGAGGTAGATAAGCTGGCAAAGGATTACGGCGGAGATCCCGCGAGCGCCCTCCTTGAGGTGCTCGATCCGGAGCAGAACAACACCTTCACAGACCATTATATGAATGTGCCCTATGACCTGTCCAACGTACTTTTCGTCTGCACGGCGAACACCACGGACACCATTCCGGAGCCCCTTTTAAACCGTATGGAGGTCATCAACTTCCCCGGCTACACCGCGGTGGAAAAATTCCACATCGCAAGGAAGCACCTTCTGCCCAGGGCGCTGGAGTCCATGGGCATTAAGGAGGATATGCTCACCATAACGGACGGAGCGCTCCGCAAAATTATCGATGAGTACACCATGGAGGCAGGCGTCCGTACGCTGAAAAATCGGCTCGATACCCTCTGCCGCACGGCTGCGGTCCGCCTGGTGCGCAATGCAAAGGCCGGAGAAAAGAAGGAAGATAACCGCCTGATCGTAACGGAAAGCAACCTGACCGATTTTCTCGGCAGGAAGCAGCTCAACCATGAATGCAGGCTGACGGAAAAAATGCCCGGCGTGGTGACCGGCCTGGCCTGGACCAGAGCGGGCGGCGAGATCCTGTTCATTGAAAGCAAGCTGACCGAGGGCAAGGGAGGCGTACTGATCACCGGACAGCTCGGCGATGTGATGAAGGAATCCGTCCAGATCGCCATCAGCCTGGTGAAATCCCTGTATCCGGAAGAGTCAAAAGTTTTTGCCGACCATGACCTGCACATCCATGTGCCCGCAGGCGCAGTGCCCAAGGACGGTCCTTCCGCCGGCATCACGCTGGTAACCGCCCTTTCCTCCCTGGTTACGGGCAAAGCGGTGGACACCGACTACGCCATGACCGGTGAGGTATCCCTGCGCGGCGGCGTCATGCCCATCGGCGGCCTTCCTGAAAAACTGATGGCGGCCCAGCGTGCCGGCATCACGAAGGTTTTCATCCCCTATGACAATCAGGACGATCTGGAGGATGTGGCCGACGAGGTCAAGGAAAAGCTGGAAATCATTCCGGTCAGAAAGGTGACCGATGTGCTGGAGAGAGTGCTGTAAGAAACGGTTCATTTTATTGCCGTTTCCCCCCTAAAATAAAATTCCGGCATCCCGCCCCTCTTTTCAGCCGCTTGTCCTTTTTGGGATGACATACCTTTCATGCAATGCTAAAATGGGATGCCGGAAACGCATGGCCGTTTCCGGGAAATCTACTGGAAAGGACTGAAAAAAAATTATGAAACGACGCAATCAACATTCTCTTCCTTACTTTCTGCTTGCGCTGCTGCTTTCTCTCTCCCTTGCCGCGGGCTGTTCTCCGGCAGCGGGAAATACAGCAGCCACAGCGGAAGCAAGCCTGGAAGCGGAAGCAGAATCCGTAACCTCAGAAACCGCAGTTTCTGAAACGAATGAATCCGACGCTGCCGCCTCTGAAACAGCGGCAGCGGAAACCGTCTCCGAAACAGAGACCGCACAGACCGATGCATCAGAAACCGCTGAGGCTTCTGATGAAGCCGCGCCTGACTACTCCGACGCCGCAAACTGGGCCTATCTGGAAACGGAAGATACGCAAAAGGCCGCGGATGTTTTCTTCATCTGCCCTTCCGTATACGGCGGCTCTGACGACGCCTGCAACATGTCCCTCTCCGATGCGCATACAAAGGAAAGCTTTGTGGGCGCCATCAACATGGAAAAAGGGATTTATGACGCGGACAGCCGCTTTTTTGCCCCCTACTACCGCCAGATCGGACTGAACGTTTACGAGATGCCCGAAGCCGACCGGGAACCCTATCTGGAGACCGCTTATGCGGACGTCCGGGACGCATTTCTCTATTACATGGAAAATTATAACGAAGGACGCCCCATCGTTCTGGCCGGATTCTCCCAGGGCGCGGATATGTGCCTGCGTCTGATGAAGGATCTTTTTGACGATGAAGCTCTGGCGGACCAGCTCGTTGCCTGCTACGCCATCGGCTGGCGGATCACCGAAGAGGATGTGGAAGAATATCCTCAGCTGAAAATGGCCACCGGAGAAAATGATACCGGCGTCATCGTTTCCTTCAACAGCGAAGCGGAAGACATCACCGATTCCCTCATGATTCCGGAAGGCACAAAAACATTCGCCATCAATCCGCTGAACTGGAAAACCGACAGCACTCCGGCGGATAAGAGCCTGAATCTGGGCGCCTGCTTCACCAATTACAGCGGTGAGATCACCTCTGAAATTCCGGAGCTGACCGGCGCTTACATCGACGAAACCCGCGGCTCGCTGAAGGTGCCGGACGTTTCCCCGGAGGACTATCCGGCAGGCCTGTCCATCTTTACGGATGGAATCTATCACCTGTATGATTATCAGTTCTTCTACCGCAATCTGCAGGAAAATGTTCAGACCAGAATTGACGCATTTACGGGCGCATAAATAACCCGAACACAATACGGCGGCGCAGCTCCTCTTCTGAGGGCTGCGCCGTACTCATTTATAATTATCAATTTCTTTTCACACATCCGCTTTCCCGCATCGGTTCTGCTTCCCATTTACATGATCCGGCCGACTCCGGCATCAAATCAGCTCTGCGCTCAGGGAAAAAAGTGCCTGGCAGAAATTTTTTTCAAAATCTGGCTGCACATAGTCCGGATCCGCCCTTTTCATGGCCTCCAGCTGTTTTTCCGTCAGATTCGTCATGGAATACAGTCCCTGCATCAACGACAAAAGCGCCAGCAGAAAATGCTCCTTCTTTTCCTCTGACGCACCAGGAAAATATTTTCCCAGCGCCTCCCGCATCCTGTCACGAAAAGGCAGTATCTCCCGCTTGAATGCAGTCAGCTTCTCCAGAGAACAATTTCTTTCGATGGCAATATAGTTCATGGAAATCAATTTTAAAAGCTGTGGATGCCCGCCTGCCGTCTCCGCCAGAATCCGGCAGTAGCTTTCCCGTCCGCCTTCTTCATCCTCCCGCATCCGCCTGTCCATATCTTCCATCCACAGAAGGTATTCTTTTTTCAAAATATCCAGGAAAATTTCATCCTTGGTCTCGTAGTAATTGTAAATATTGGAACGGCAGATCGACGTGGACTTCGCGATTTCCTTGATGTTGATTTCATCATATTCCATGCGCTCATACAGCTCCTCGCACGCCCGGATGATCTCCTGCTGCCTGTTTTCCACCAGTTTTTCCTTCGTCATTTTCCCTGTGCTCATGAAAATGCGCCCTCCTGTCTGTGGTTAAGTATAGCATGGCAGGCGGGTGTGGGGCAAGGGCGGAAGAACTATTGTAAGCTTGCGTTGATACTTAAAAATATTCCACTATGTTTCTATTACTCGATCCTGGTTGGCGATCCGGACCAGCTACCAAGCATCTTTACATTTCACTTTTTTTCCTATTAATCTAATGGTCTCGGTTACAATTGACGATTTCACACTGAACTTTATCTGCTTGAGGCAACGGATTATATCTATGACGGTACTCCTATTCCACTATGTTTCCTATTAATCTCTACGGCACCGGCTCCGCCGGGGTGCGCTGCCCTCTTTACATTCCACTATGTTTCCTATTAATCTCTCGTGTATGCTTTCATGCTTCACCTCCTGAAAAACTTTACATTCCACTATGTTTCCTATTAATCGGAACCTCCGCATATACCTTTACATCTGCGATTCCCTTTACATTCCACTATGTTTCCTATTAATCTGGATCATTGACTATATCATCCACATTCTCTTCAACTTTACATTCCACTATGTTTCCTATTAATCCCTCCGGGAAAAAGCACACTGTAGTAGATCTGCAGTCTTTACATTCCACTATGTTTCCTATTAATCCTTCCTGTGCCCTGTACTGATTTCCGACTTCTTCCAGCTTTACATTCCACTATGTTTCCTA
>DXHY01000003.1 GCA_019113175.1 Candidatus Eisenbergiella stercoravium
TTTCATTTCCTATCGTATAAAAACCTCCGGTGGATCGCACTGCGGCGGAAAGGAAAATGTCGCTTACGCGACCCGCCGCGCAGGCAATCTTCGCTTGCCGGGAGAATCCCGCAAGCGGGATTCTTTTTTATGAAAAGAAAAACGCTCAGGAGGCCGGAAGCTGTGGAAATATAACAGAAAGTACAGTATAATCAGATTAACAAAAAAGCGGGATAAAAATGCCGCCTGTCGGCGGCGGAAAGATGAGACGTGCACGAACCTGCGGTTCGTGCCGAAGAATGGCTGACGCCATTCTTCCATGAATGAAATGCCGCCCATGGCGGCAGAAGCTGGAAATTGGACTTCCGTCCAATTTCTTTGAATTAAATGCCGCCTGTCGGCGGCGGAAAGAGAGGTAGGTATGCTGAAGGAAATGAATATGGTGGAAAAGCCGCAGGAAGAGGAGCTTCATGCAAGACTGGAAGAGGCGAGGAAAAAGCTCTTCGCTCAGCAGATGCAGCTCAAGGAGCATAAGCTTCCGGTGCTGGTGCTTTTTGAGGGATGGGGAGCGGCAGGAAAGGGCAGCACCATCGGAAAGATCATCAAAAATATCGATCCCCGTTTCTTCAAGGTGGCGACCATGTCCGCACCTACGGAGGAAGAGCTGCGCAGACCGTTTCTGTACCCGTATTTTATTCAGATTCCGGAGGCGGGGAAATTTACCTTTCTGGACGGGGGCTGGATGGATGAGATCACGAAGGAGGTGCTGGACGGAAAGCTGTCGGAAAAGGAATACGCTCAGAGAATCGACAGCGTGAAGCGCTTCGAGAGACAGCTGACGGACAACGGCTATCTGGTGCTCAAGTTTTTCTTCCACATCAGTGAAAAGGAGCAGAAAAAGAGGCTGGATGCCCTTCTGGAGGATAAGGACACCGAGTGGCGGGTCAGTGGATACGACCGCTGGCAGAATAAGCATTATGATAAATGTCTGAAGGTATTCGACCATTATCTGAACGATACCAATGCGTCCACCGCTCCCTGGTATCTGATTGATGCGCATTCCCGGAAATGGGCGCAGCTGCAGGTGCTGGAGACGCTCGTTTCCGGCATTGACGTGGCCCTTCAGAACAGCAGTCTTGCGGTACCGCTTCTGCAGAATATCTTCCCGCTTCAGAAGATGCCGAAGCTTAAGGAGATTCCGCTGGATAAGTTCATGGAGGATGCGGAATATGAGGAAGAGCTGGACCGGCTTCAGAAGAAGCTGGGCGAGCTGCATAACCGGCTGTACCGGAAACGGATCCCTCTGATCATCGCTTATGAGGGCTGGGATGCGGCCGGAAAGGGCGGCAATATTAAGCGGATTACCGGGGCGCTGGATCCCAGAGGCTTCGAGGTGCATCCCATCGCCAGCCCGGAGCCGAAGGAGAAGGCACGTCACTATCTCTGGCGCTTCTGGACCCGTCTTCCCAAGACCGGCCACATCGCCATCTTTGACCGTACCTGGTATGGACGGGTGATGGTGGAGCGCATCGAGGGCTTTTGTGGTACCAATGACTGGCAGCGGGCTTATAATGAAATCAATGAGTTTGAAAAGGAGCTGGTGGACTGGGGCGCCGTGGTGATCAAGTTCTGGGTGCAGATCGATAAGGACACCCAGCTTGCGCGCTTCAAGGAGCGGGAGAACACACCGGAAAAGCGCTGGAAAATCACGGACGAGGACTGGCGCAACAGGGAGAAATGGGACGAATACGAGACGGCCATCGACGAGATGATGCAGAAAACCAGCACCACCTACGCTCCCTGGCATGTGCTGGAGTCAGTGGACAAGAAATATGCCCGCATCAAGGCGCTGAAAATTGTAATTGAGGAACTGGAGAAGGTGTTGTAATAGACAGACGGCAGGAAAAGATGTGCCGGCAGGAAAGGATGTGCCGGCAGGAAAAGACATGCCGGCAGAAATAGGGATATGTATGAACAGGAGAAAGCGGCGGCCGTGATTATGTGCGGCCGCCTTTCCGCCATCCGTTACAGATGATCGGATTCCCGGAACTGAGGCTCCTCCGACAGACTTTTGATGGAAACGGAATACTCGGAGGGAGTCATTCCCGTCACCTTTTTGAACTGCCTGGAAAAATAGTGTACAGAGGTATAGCCCAGCCTGTCCGCAATCTGGGTGAAATTCATCCTCTGTCCGCGGATGAGCTGTTTGGCGGCGTCGATTTTCATGCGGGAGAAATAGTCGATGATCCCGCATCCGCTCCGTTCACGGAACAGCTTCTGCATCTGAGAGCGGCCGATCAGGTTGTCGCGGCAGATCTGCTCGATGGTCAGCTGGCTGGTCAGATGGTTTTCCAGATAAGAAAGCAGCCGTTCATAGACATCTCCGTCCGCCCTGCCCCGGTGCCTGACGGGCGTTTCCTTCTGACGGATGAGCCTGATGAGGAGCTGTTCAAGGTAGAGCTGGATCATCTGGAGACTCCCGAAGGGAGCGTCGGCGGAAAGTTCCATCTTTTTCGTGTATGGATCGTCCAGAGGCGTGGAAAAGCTCCGCTCGGCCTCGGCCAGTATGTTTGCGATCAGGCTGCGATCCGCCTCCCCGATGCGCAGGGTTTTGGAACGGAAAAAATCCATGGCAGGAGAGTCACAGGAGAAAGAGACCACCACCAGATTCGGAGCGATCTCCCCATTGGCCTGTACCGCGTGAAATTCCCCCGGCTGATGAAAGACGATTTCATCCTTTTTCAGAGAGAAGGTGCGTTTGTCCGCAGTGACCACGGCTTCCCCTTTGTCCACGCACAGAAATTCCCAGAAGTCGTGCTGCTCTCCGGGAAAGGAAAAATCGTTCATGTATTCAAAATAATGGACGGTATATATCCGGTCAATCCGGATGGACGGTGAAAGAGAGACGAAGCTGTAGTCCGCTGTCGCGTCATGCTCCTTCAAACCTCTGTCATTTTCATTTTCCATTTCAGGCTCCCCCTTCCTGTTTCTCAGCATTTTCGAATGCATTTGTATTCCTATCTTAACAAATTTCCTGTCTGGATGCATCTTTTTTTGAAAAAGAGCCTTTAAAACGTAAAAAGATAAAAATGCGGAAATATTGTGCAAAGAATTAGCGGAAGAGCATGTTATAATGAAAAAAGATCAGAATCTGTCAATCCATGGAAACAGAGCAGAAGGAGAAGGGATGCGCTCCCCCAGAGCGGGCGTCATGGAGGTAAATATGGAAAAACTGAGTATGGAAAAAATTTGTAAGGAGATCGCGCCGAAGTTTGCTCTTGAAGGAACGCTTACGGAGGCAATTCCCTATGGAAGCGGACATATTAACGATACTGTAAGGCTGACCTGCGAGCTGGAAAACGGAAAGCAGAAGCGTTATATTCTGCAGCGTATGAACGATGATATTTTCAAAAATCCGGTGGAGCTGATGGAGAACGTGATGAACGTGACCTCTTTCCTGAGAAAAAAGATCGAGGAGAGGGGCGGAGATCCGGAGCGCGAGACGCTGAACGTGATCCGTACGGTGGATGGAAAAAATTTCCTGAAGGACGAGGATGGAGATTTCTGGCGGACCTATATTTTCATTGAAAATGCCGCCTCGCTCGATATGGTGAGAACTCCGGAGGATTTCTACAACAGCGCGGTCGCGTTTGGAAATTTTCAGCTTTTGCTTCAGGATTATCCTGCGGCGACCCTGCATGAGACAATCCCCAATTTCCACAACACGGTGAGCCGCTTCGCGGACTTCAAAAAGGCAGTGGAAGAGGATGTGTGCGGCCGTGCGAAGGAGGTACAGGACGAGATCCGTTTCGTCATGGAACGGGAAGCGGATACCCATGTGATCTGCGACGCGCTTGCGAAGGGAGAGATTCCGCTGCGCGTTACGCATAACGATACCAAGCTCAACAACATCATGATCGACAATGAGACGGGAAAGGGAATCTGCGTCATCGATCTGGATACGGTGATGCCGGGCTCTGCCCTGTATGATTATGGTGATTCCATCCGTTTCGGCGCGAGCACGGGAGCGGAGGATGAGAAAAATCTGGATCTGGTAAGCTGCGATATGGGTCTGTTTGAGATCTATACGAAGGGCTATGTGGAGGGCTGCGGCGGCAGCCTGACGGAGAAGGAAATCCGCATGATGCCTATGGGTGCCAAACTGATGACGCTGGAATGCGGCATGCGCTTCCTGGCGGACTACCTGCAGGGAGACGTATATTTTAAGATTCACCGTCCGGAACACAATCTGGACCGCTGCCGCACTCAGTTCAAGCTGGTTGCGGATATGGAGAAAAAGTGGGACGAGATGGCCGGAATCGTGGAAAAATATCTGTAAAGCGGCGGATGCAGAACGGTAAAAATGCCTTTTGCTCCGAAAAACAGGAGGGGACGGAATTTCCGTCCCCTTTTAGCTTATACAGTCCGCAGGCTGTGTATGGTCCAGCCCACCATGTCCCGAACCGTCTCCTCCCGGCTCCTGGTATGATATCCCAGACAGTCGCTCGCCTTTTGGTGAGAAAAATTGGAGTTGGAGCCCAGAGTATAGATAGAGTATGGCGTAAAAATGGTGCTCCTTCCCAGACTATGGGAAATGCGGTCGGAAACCGCTGCCAGTGCTCCGGCGAGACTCCGAGGCAGACAGAAGGCGACAGAGGGCCTGTGCACAGCCTGCGCTGCCAGGTTCAGAAATTCACGGATGGAATAATAATGGCCGGACAGGATATAGCTTTCGCCAGCCTTGCCCTGGTCACAGCAGGAGAGAATTCCATCCGCCACATCGCGCACGTCGGCAAAATCGTATCCTCCGGCAACCGCCGCAGGAAGCAGGCCCTTCAGAAAAAGCTTCAGCACCCGCGTCATCTGCCCGGAACCGGGATCATAGGGGCCGAGAAGTCCGGAGGGATGGACGGTACAGGCCGGAAAGCCGGAGGCGGCCTCTCTGAGGACGTACCGGGTGGCCGCAGCTTTGGTTTTGGCATAGTCGCCAATAACAAGCGAGTCGTCGAAATCGCGGATTTCCGTGATCTGCCTGCCATCCTCCGGCTCCGGAAGGGCATGGACACTGCTTACATAGATGAATTTCGATACCCCGTACTCCTCTGCCAGCTCCACCAGATTGCGGGTGCCCAGCACATTGGTGTTCCAGAGCTTCAGACCGTCATAGGACGAGATGCTCACGCAGCCTGCGCAGTGAATGACCACGGCTTTCCGCCCGGAAAGAAACAGAGGCCGGAGGCTTTCCTTTTCGCAGATATTTCCATATACGGTCCGCATGCCGGTAACGGGCGGCTTTTCTCCGGGCAGCAGCAGACCGGTAACCTCTTTTCTCTGCTGCATAAGTCTGCGTACCAGCGTATTTCCCAGATGGCCGGATGCTCCTGTGATAATGTATTCAGTTTCTCCGCCAGATACTTTTTTCAAGCCGTCCTCCTTCCCGAACCCCGGAGGGTTCCTCACAGAAACAGTGTTGATTTCCATTCATTTTTCTGCCTTCAGCATAACAGAAGAATGTTTCCATATTGTTTTGAAATGGTAAAAAAAGCATAAAAGAAAACATAAAATTTTGAGAATTCATACGGGAAATTTCCAGAGCCATCCTTTCCTTTTCATTTCATTTCAAGTGTGTTAAGATGTTGTTTAAACTGGTGTATTTCCGTATTGAATGAAAAAGGACGAAATCAGAATGGACAGAAAACGGATCAGTATATATGAAATCGCAAAGGAAGCGGGCGTATCGCCGGCCACAGTATCCAGGGTGATTAATCAGACCGCAAAGGTGAGTGAAGAAAAGAAACAGCGGGTTTTGAAGGCGATCGATCAGTATGGCTTTAAACCGAATGCGCTGGCGAAGGGGCTGAGCAATTCCAGAACCAGAGTGCTCGGCATCCTGTCCGCATGGGTGGACAGCCCTTTTTACGGCAGGGTGATTTCAGAATGTGAGAGGGCCACAAATGAAAGGGATTACACACTCATGATGTTCAGCTTTTCCAGCGATCCGGAGCAGGAGCGGCGGCATCTGGAGAAGATGTACGAGCAGTGTGTGGATGCCGTCATCATTCTTGGTGGGAGCATGGACGGAATTGTAATCGATGAAAAGGCAATTTCCATCATCAATTATATTGCGGAGACCGTTCCCGTCGTGGTGATGGGAAGATCCCAGGGGATTCCCTGCTATGAGGTGCGCATTGACGAAGCAGGAGCCATGGAGACGGCCATGGAATATCTGATCGGGCTGGGGCACAGGGAAATCGCCTTTCTCGGAGGCCTGGAAAATATTTATTCTTCTCTGGAAAAAAGACTGGCCTATCAGAGGATACTCAGAAAGTACGGACTGGAGTTCCGCAAGGAATGGATGCGGTGCGGAGATTATAATTTTGAGGACGGCCTCCGGCTGATGAAGGAAGTGCTGGCGGGGGAACGCCCTACGGCGGTGATCGGAATCAATGATATTTTTGCTGCAGGCATGCTGCAGGCCATCTACGAAGCCGGACTGCGTGTGCCGGAGGATATTTCCATAGTGAGTTTTGATAATACCTATATTTCACGGATCGTCTCCCCGCCGGCCTCCAGCATTTCCTGTGATTACAGAGAGCTGGCACAGAAGCTGGTTGGAACGGCGGTGGACGCGGCGGAAGGCCGTGAGGTGCCTATGAGCCAGCTCATCAGAACCACTCTTCACGAAAGAAGCTCCTGTCGGAGAATAGAATGACAGGCGCGGAAAAGGATTGCATCCGTCCCCCCTTTCCTCTATAATGAGAAGGTATTGGAAAAAAGACACGGCAGAGCGGCACTGCCATACGGGATATGCCGCCTGCGGAAGGAGTCCTGCAGGCCGTCGGCCTGTGCGGCTTAATAGTATATAACGTTTCAGCAACGAGAGGAACACGAACACAGTTCGTGCCGAAGAATGGCCGATGCCATTCTTCCATGATTTCAAAGCCGCCTGCAGGCGGCGGAAAGAGAGGAAACATGATTCAATTACTGGAAGGCGGCGCCTGGCTGGTTAACGGAGGCCAGGTGATACCGGACGGACCGGAAGCGGGAGCGGCTGTAGAGGCTGCGGTTGGAAAGAAGCCGGTTAAGGAGGAAGCAAAAAAGGAAACCATCAGCTATGGAATTCTGGAAAGCCACAACACCTCCGACAATATGGAAAACCTGAAGATCCGCTTCGACAAGCTGACTTCTCATGACATCACCTTCGTGGGCATCATTCAGACGGCCAGGGCGTCAGGGCTGACCAGGTTCCCGATCCCCTATGTGCTCACCAACTGCCACAATTCCCTGTGCGCGGTGGGCGGCACCATCAACGAGGATGACCATATGTTCGGCCTGACCTGCGCGAAGAAATACGGCGGCGTCTATGTGCCTCCTCATCAGGCGGTCATCCACCAGTTCGCAAGGGAAATGCTTGCGGGCGGCGGAAAGATGATTCTGGGCTCCGATTCCCATACCCGTTACGGCGCGCTGGGAACCATGGCCATGGGAGAGGGCGGACCGGAGCTGGTAAAGCAGCTTCTGAACCAGACCTATGACATTAAAATGCCCGGCGTGGTAGGTGTTTATCTTACCGGCGAACCGGTGAAGGGCGTGGGCCCGCAGGACGTGGCGCTGGCCATCATCGGCGCGGTCTTCAAAAACGGCTATGTGAAAAACAAGGTAATGGAGTTCGTGGGTCCCGGCGTTGCGTCCCTGAGCGCTGATTTCCGTATCGGCATTGACGTGATGACCACGGAGACCACCTGCCTGTCCTCCATCTGGGTGACGGATGAGGAAATCGAGGAGTTCTACGAGATTCATGGCAGGAAAGACGAGTATAAGAAGCTGGCTCCCGGCCAGGTTGCATATTACGATGGTATGATCATGATCGATCTGTCAGAGATCCGTCCCATGATCGCCATGCCATTCCATCCCAGCAATACCTATACCATTGAGGAACTGAACGAAAATCTGACGGATATCCTTCATGATGTGGAACAGAAGGCGCTGGTCAGCCTGGACGGCGCGGTGGAATACTCCCTGATGGACAAGGTGCGCGATGGGAAATTCCATGTGGATCAGGGAATCATCGCAGGCTGCGCGGGCGGCGGCTTTGAGAACATCTGCGCGGCGGCGGACATCCTTAAGGGCCATTATATCGGTTCGGATGCATTTACCTTAAGCGTATATCCGGCTTCCATGCCCATTTACATGGAGCTGATTAAAAACGGAGCGGCGGCCACGATCCTGGAGACGGGAGCAGTCATGAAAACGGCCTTCTGCGGTCCCTGCTTCGGCGCGGGAGATACACCGGCAAACAACGCCTTCAGCATCCGCCATTCTACCAGAAATTTCCCGAACAGAGAGGGAAGCAAGCTGCAGAGCGGCCAGATCGCTTCCGTCGCCCTGATGGATGCCCGTTCCATCGCGGCAACCGCGGCCAACAAGGGTGTGCTGACCCCTGCCACGGAATTTGACGGAGACTTCGGAAAATATAAATACCATTTTGACTCTAACATCTATGCGAACCGCGTATTCGACTCTCACGGCGTGGCTGATCCGAGTGTGGAGATCCACTTCGGCCCCAACATCAAGGACTGGCCGGCCATGTGCGCGCTTCCGGAAAATCTGGTGCTGCGCGTGGTTTCCGAGATCCATGATCCCGTGACCACCACAGACGAGCTGATTCCTTCCGGCGAAACATCCTCCTACCGTTCCAACCCGCTGGGACTGGCGGAGTTCACCCTTTCCAGAAAGGATCCCGCCTACGTGGGACTGGCAAAGGATATTCAGAAGGCCCAGACCGCGGTCATGGAAGGAAAGTCCGCCATTGAAGCGAAGCCGGAGCTTTCCGCCGTGCTGGACGCAGTGAAGAAGCAGTTTTCTCAGGCGGCAGACGCGGTGAAGGCGGATGGCAGTGTGGATGAGAAGCTTCTCGGTTTCGGCTCCACCATTTTTGCCGTGAAGCCCGGAGACGGCTCCGCCAGAGAGCAGGCGGCCAGCTGCCAGAAGGTGCTGGGCGGCTGGGCGAACATCGCCAACGAGTATGCCACCAAGAGATACCGTTCCAACCTGATCAACTGGGGAATGCTGCCGTTCGTGATCGAAGAGGGAGAGCTTCCCTTCAAAAATCACGATTACCTGTTCTTCCCTGAGATCCGCAAAGCGGTGCAGGAGAAGGCTCCTTCCATCACGGCTTACGTGGTGAAGGAGGACGGCCTCGTACCGTTCACCCTTACGCTGGGAGATCTGACGGATGAAGAGAGACAGATCATTCTGGATGGCTGCCTGATTAACTATAACCGGGTGGATGAATAACGCATCAGGATAGAACGCATCAGAATGGCTGCATGAAATAACCGGCAGGAAGAGCTTCATAAAAAACAGGTCTTCCTATGAGAATAAAGCTCCACAATCAGAAATAGAATAGAATATCAGGCTGATCATGTTATGACAGGATGCCCGGACAGGAGGTCCGGGCAGAACAGGAGAAGCGGATATGAACAGATTTCATGGAGCGGGAGACATATACAGAATTCAGAATATCCGAAATACCGCACGAAGGCAGAAATTCAGAGACCTTTGTGCGGTATTTCTTTTTTTGTTCCTGCTGCCCTATGCCTGCTCCCTGTTGTTTGGCAGAAGCAGTATGGGCAGGGAAGAAACGGCCTTTGCAGAAAGAGAAGGACTGGCAGTGGCCTGTGAGGGAGAGGCGGGAACTCTTCTGGTTCCTCTGGAGGAATATGTGGAAGGCGCGCTCGCTGCGAGTATTTCCGCAGAAAGCGAGATGGAAACCCTCAAGGCACAGGCAGTCATTCTGCGGACCCTGTGCATCAGGGCGTGGGAGGAGGAAGGTGATTCGGAGACGGAAACCGTTACGGCAGAACTTGTGGGTCAGAGATATCTGGATGCGGGACAGCGTAGACAGCTCTGGGGAGAGGCCTATGAGGAGAATCAGAAAAAAATGGAGGAAGCTGTCCGGCAGACGAAAGGAATGTATCTGACCCTGAATGGAAAAATCCTGGAACCTGCCTATTTTCAATTGAGCGCTGGAAAAACAAGGGATGGAGCCGAGGTGCTGGGGGATGGCTATGAATATCTGGTGAGCGTGGACTGCAGTCATGATATCGAAGCGGAGGATTATATCGGAAGCGTCGTACTGAGCGAGAAACGCTTCTGGGAGCTGCTGGGCAGTGACAGCATCGGAAAAATAACGCTGACCAGAGACAGCGCCGAATATGTTCTTTATGTGGATACGCAGGAGGGACGGATGTCCGGAGAAGGCTTCCGCAGACTGTTCGGACTGGCCTCTTCCTGTTTTACACTGGAGGAGGAGGGGAAAAATATCCGGCTGACGAGCAGGGGGATTGGACACGGGCTGGGCTTCTGCCAGCATGAGGCGGACCGAAGGGCGGCAGATGGGGAGGACTTTCTGGCGCTGCTGACCGATTTTTTCAAAGGTGCTGAAATTCAAAAAAACGGATAAAGTCCCGGGACAGACATTACAAAAATTGAATAAAGGGGAAAGAAACGGAAAAACTAAGCTTGAAGGAATTCACATGGCAAAGCTTATGGTTTGCCAAATGTAACAGGAAAGAGAAGGAAGGACCTATGAGAAGAAGGAGATCAAGCTTTAGAAAAGAAAAGGCAATCATGCTGGCGTCAAGCTGTCTGGTTCTGGGAGCGCTGACGGTGACGGGATTGTATGTAAGGAATCTGGGAGAAGAAGAACCGGAGGAAAACGTGGTTGATTTTACCGCTCTGGAGGATGAAGAGGAAGAAAGTCTGACCATGCTGGGAAGCCAGACCGGAGAGGATGACCAGGCTGCCGCAGCCGCATCCGAAGAAGGAGCTGCGTGGGATGAAGCCTCCGCAGGGGAGCCTGCACAGGAGCTTGCTTCGGATGATGGAGGAGAAGCGATGGGAGAGGCTGCTGGAGAGGCTGCAGTGGCGGATGGTGCGCTTCCGGACGGGACTCAGCAGGACTATGCCGCTCAGGATGACATTCAGGAAGCCGCGGGAACGGTGGAGCAGGAAGAGGCTCTGGCAGCCAATGCTTCCGATGCCATTGCAAAATCTGAAAATACCGGAGAAGAGGATGAGGATGCCATGAGCGCTTCCACCCTCCTGGATTTTACGGATTCGGATACGCTGGTGTGGCCTATTGTGGGAAATGTGCTGGTGAATTACAGCATGGACAAGACCGTTTATTTTGCCACCCTGAATCAGTATAAATATAGTCCGGCCATCGTGATCGCTGCCACGGAAGGCGAGGAGATCACCGCCGCCGCGGATGGACAGGTGACGGATGTCTATCAGGATCCGGAGACCGGCACCACCGTGGTGATGAATCTGGGAGACGGCTATGAACTGACCTATGGACAGCTCACCGACCTTGCCGTAGCAGAAGGGGACATGGTGATAACCGGTGATCTCATTGGGAAGGTGGCGGCCCCGACCATGTATTACAGTGTGGAAGGAACCAACGTCTATTTCAAGCTGACGAAGGACGGTGTCCCGGTGGATCCGATGAGCAGGCTGGGCTGACCTTGAAACAGGACCGGCAGGAGAAGATGGCGGCCTCTGAGACGCTGCATATGGCGGTGTCTCAGAAGCCGCTTTTTTACCATTAAGGAAGGTTCGTCTGACAGTGAAAACTCCGTACGCAGCGGTAGAAACGCTCTCTGACCGGAGCTGATGTGAGCCATTTCATTCCTTTGACTGCACGAACTGCCAAAAAAGAAGCATTTTATGCGTTTCCCTTCCGGCAGGTATATGCTACAATAGGACACAGAGCCGGGAGATGAAGCCGGCGGGAAGGAAAGAAAAATTATGAAAATCGTGGTTTTAGGCGGAGGAATCAGCACGGAGCGGGACGTTTCTCTCAGCTCCAGCCGTATGATTTACCGGGCGTTGAAGAATAAGGGGTATCAGGCGGTGCTCCTGGATGTGTATCTGGGATACGAGGGAAGCGATGAAGATGTCGCTCATATTTTTGAAAAGGACTGTGATTGGGCGGAGAATATCGGCGGGATTCAGGAAAGCAATCCGGATATCAGTAAGATTAAGGCCCTGAGAAAAGATGGAGGCAGAAGCTATTTCGGCCCAAATGTTCTGACGATCTGCAGCATGGCGGATGCGGTGTTCCTGGGCCTGCACGGGGAGGACGGAGAAAACGGCAAGGTACAGGCCGCGTTCGATCTGCTCGGTATCCGTTATACGGGAACGGATTACGTCAGCTCAGCTCTTTCCATGGATAAGAGCCTTGCGAAGGAGTTGTTTGCCTTTCATCATATTCCCACCCCTGCAGGCGTACATATCAGAAGGGGAGAAGAAAAGGCTGCCGAAGGCTGTCCGGTTCCGTTCCCCTGCGTGGTGAAGGCCTGCCGGGGAGGCTCCAGCGTGGGCGTGAGCATTGCGAAGAACGATGGAGAGTACCGGAAGGCGCTGGAGGAAGCGTTTCTGTATGATGATGAGGCCGTTGTGGAGCAGTACATTGAAGGCCGGGAATTTTCCTGCGCGGTCATTGACGGAAAGGCCCTTCCCGTGATCGAGATCGCCCCTATAAACGGTTTTTATGATTATAAGAATAAATATCAGGCCGGAAGCACGGTGGAAACCTGCCCGGCTGACCTCTCTCCTGAGAAAACGAAGGAGATTCAGACGATCTCTGAAAGGGTATTTGAGGTGCTCCGCCTGAAAAATTATGCCCGCATGGATTTCATGATGGGAAAGGACGGAAGCGTATACTGTCTGGAGGCGAATACGCTGCCCGGTATGACGCCCACCTCCCTGATCCCTCAGGAGGCGCAGGCCATGGGCGTGGGCTTTGAGGAGCTTTGTGAATGGATTCTGAAGCTCACGCTCCGTTGACGGGAGGGAGATGGTGTGAAAAATAAGCCCGATGGCTTATTTTTCACACGGCAATTTGTGCCGGAGCGTCACAAATTGCACTGATGGCAGAAGAGAAATCGCATTCGCGATTTCTCTTCGCCCCGTCGCTACGCTCCGGAATGGAGATTGGCATGAAAAATATGACGCTTGAGAATCTGGCGGAAGCCTGCGGAGGGAAGCTGCTGTGTCAGGGACAGATGCCCCGGACGGAGGCTTCCGCCGTTGTGATCGACTCCAGAAAGGTGGAAAAGAACAGCGTTTTCATCGCGGTGAAGGGGGAGCGGGTGGACGGCCACCGCTTCATCCCGGACGTGTTTGAAAAAGGCGCTTTGGGCGTGGTCTGTGAAAGCGTGCCGGAAAATCCGGCCGGGCCCTGTATCCTGGTGGAGGACAGCCTGAAGGCACTGCGGCAGATTGCGGAATTTTACAGGAAGCAGCTTCCGGTGAAGGTGGTCGGAATCACGGGCAGCGTGGGAAAGACCAGCACCAAGGAGTTCATTGCGGCAGTCCTTTCTCAGAAATACCGGGTGCATAAGACGCAGGGCAATTACAATAATGAAATCGGCGTCCCGCTCACCGTTCTTTCCATGCCGGAGGATACGGAAATGGCGGTGCTGGAAATGGGGATCAACCATTTCGGGGAGATGCACCGGTTAAGCCGTATTGCCCGGCCGGATATCTGTGTGATGACCAACATCGGCCAGTGCCACCTGGAATATCTGGGCAGCAGGGAAGGCATTCTGAAGGCGAAGTCGGAGATCTTTGATTATATGAAAGAGGATGGCTGTGTTGTGCTCAACGGGGATGACGACATGCTGTCCCGGATCACGCAGGTAAAGGGAAAACGGCCTGTGTTCTATGGCGTTTCATCCGGCCGGACGGCATGCGGCGAAACCGGGAGAGGCCTCGATATCTTTGCAAAAGACATCCGGATGAAGGGAATTCTGGGAAGCGATGCCGTATTCAGCCATGACGGAAAAACGTTCGCGGTACACATTCCGCTTCCGGGAGAGCATATGGTGTACAATGCCCTCGCGGCAGCGGCGGTTGGCTTTCAGGCAGGACTGACGGAGGAAGAAATTGCGGCGGGCATCGCGGCCACACAGAGCGTCAGCGGCAGAAGCCGTGTCATTCAGGCCGCCGGCCGGATCGTAATCGACGACTGCTATAATGCCAATCCGGTTTCCATGGAGGCCGCCATCGATCTTCTGGCACAGGCCGCGGGCGACTGCGCGGATTATGCAGATTCTGAGCGGGAAAAGCAGGCGGCCGGACGGCCGGAGGAACCTGCGGATGGAGTCTCCCGCCGTACTGTGGCGGTGCTTGGCGACATGTTTGAGCTGGGAGAGAAGGAGAAGGAGCTTCACGGGAGAGTGGGGCGTTATCTCATCGAGAAGGGGACGGACTGCGTCATCTGCGCGGGAGAGCTGTCCGCAGCCATGTATGAGGGAGCGCTTCAGGCAGCTGAGGAAAGCGGCAGACAGCCCTCGGGAGGCATTCACTATTTTCCGGACAGGCAGGAGCTTCTTGACGGAATTGACGCTCTGCTGAAGCCTGGGGATATTGTTCTTGTAAAAGCTTCCCACAGCATGGGCTTTGAAGAGGTGGTAAAACGCCTGACAGAATGAAAAAACAAAAAGCACCGTCTGAGCGGATGTGCATTTCCCGCATCCGTTCAGGCGGTGTTTCCTGTATATGGCATCTCAGGAATCCCTTGACATATCTGTGCGGCAGCTTTTCCGGTAGGCGGAGGCGGTCATCCGGCAGTATTTCTGAAAGCACTGGGCAAAATAGCTCTGGGAAGAAAAGCCGGACAGCTGCGCGATCTCCGTAATACTGTAATCCGTACTGGCCAGCAGCTCTTTGCTGGCCTTAATTCTTACCTCGCACAGATAGTTGATGGGAGAACAGCCGAAATACCGGGTAAAGGCATGTGCCAGATAATACTTGTTCAGATGTGAAATCTGTGCCAGCATATCCAGAGTGATGTCCTGATTATAGTTTGCCTCGATGTACTGCTTCAGCTTGATGCATTCGCGGCTGGACTTTGCCGAGGTCTCATACTCAAAGGAAAAATTGGAACGTCTCAGCAGTCTGACAACCATCACTTCAAGAAGATTCTGACAGACCAGCTCATAGTCCTTTCTTTTTTCTTCCATTTCCTTCAGCAGTGCGTTCATAAAGAAAAGAAAATCCTCGTGTTCCTTCCGGCAGTTGAAGATGACGTGTTCCCGGTTGCCTTCGAAGGAAAAATTCATTCCCTCCACCCCGAGCACAATGTATTCCAGGGGAGAATCTCCGTCCGACATCTCCGTGTGCGCCACATTGGCGTTGATGATGATGAAATCGTCCTCCCGGACCGGATATGGGCTGTCCTCGATCATGTAAACTCCCATTCCGCTTTTGATATAGCACAGCTCCGCAAAGGGGTGCGTATGGACGAGGCTGGGCCAGTCATTTTCAAATTTGGAATAGGTGACATAAAGCAGTCTGGCATCGATCGTGCCGGTTTCGTCATTATTCAGCGGATATCTTGAAATTCCCATGAAAAATCCCCCCATAGTGTACATTTTTAGAAATACTGCGCGGGTGAAAACAGGCATGAAATTCATCCGGCGCAGAAAATGACAGAAAACTGGGAAGAAACAGAAAACTGCCATATTATTTTTGATAAATATTGTTAATATTGTTGAAATGAAAAAGCAAGAAAACAAAAAAACCGCCTGTTTTACTAAAAAATATACTAACAGAATTGATTGAGAAAAGCAAGATTTATAAAAAAAGAACTATAAATGAGCAAATTTAAAAAACTGCACAATGCGCCTATGCTACTAAAGCCATGACTTCCTCAAAAAGGACGTGTCTTTCCCCGCACTGATAAATGAAACGGAGCCGTTCTTCCTGAATATGGCTAT
>DXHY01000038.1 GCA_019113175.1 Candidatus Eisenbergiella stercoravium
CGTTCCTGTTCTCCGCAAGACCCTTCAGCTCCTGAAGCGCCTCTTCGGAAAGCCTGCGCACCTCTTTTTCCGACTCTTCCATGCCGTTTAAGGATACATAGGTGACCTTGTTGTTCTTCAGATCGCTTCCCGTCTGCTTACCCAGCTCCTCCAGGCTGCTGGTCAGATCCAGAATATCGTCCCGGATCTGGAAGGCCAGACCGATTTTGCTGCCGATCCGCTCCAGCGCCTCCAGCTTCTCTTTCTCAGCTCCGGCGAGCAGAGCGCCGATCATCATGGGGCTTTCGATCATGGCCGCCGTCTTATTTTCATGGATATAGAGGAGCAGCTCCTGAGTCACCTTCTCCGGCGGGAACTCCTCCGCCTGGGTGTCCGCACACTGACCGCCGATCATGCCGCCGATTCCGGATTTTGCGGACAGAATCTGCATGGCCCGCGCCGCGCGCCTCAGCTCTTCCTCATTCTCTGTGAGCGAAAAGGCGGATGAAGCGGTCTCAAAAGCCAGATTCAGAAGGGCATCTCCGGCAAGCACCGCCATGCCCTCTCCGTAAACCGCGTGAGTGGTTTTCCTTCCCCTGCGGTATTCGTCGTTATCCATACAGGGAAGATCATCGTGCACCAGGGAATAGGTATGAATGAATTCAATGGCCGCCATAAAGGGCGCAGCCAGTTCTTCCCTTCCCCCGAACAGGCGGCAGCACTCTAAAAGCAGCATGGGCCGCAGGCGCTTTCCGCCCGCCAGCACGCTGTAGTTTACCGCTTCCGCCACCGTCTTCGCATATCCCTCTTCCTTCGGCAGATACCGTTTCAGGATCTCTTCAATCTCCCTGACATCCGCCGCAAGCTGCTCTTCAAAATTCATCCAGACCGCCCTCCTCGTTCAGAACCAGAACCTTTTTCTCCACCTGGTCTATTTTATCATTACAGATTTTCAGCAGATCCATACCCTTTTTATAGGCACTGAAGGAATCCTCCAGCGAAATATCTTCCTTTTCCAGGGAACGGGTGATCTCATCCAGCATGTTGAACGCTTCTTCCAGGCTGATCTCTTCCCCGTCATTTTCCTTCCCGGAAGCTATTTTTTCCGTCTGTTCAGAAGCCTCCTGCGTCCTGTTTTTCTTCTTCGCCGGCATTGTGCTCCCTCGCTTTCTTTTCTTTCTTCCTTCAGAGTGAAGCGTTTTTCATGAAATATTTTTTATGAATCACATTTCATGAAATGCATTTCGTGAAATATCTTTCACCCTTCCAGCTCCTTTTCGCGGATCCCATGCGGAGGTTTCCTTCGCCTCCGCCAGCACCCGGCCGTTCTTCACGTAGATGGTCAGCAGATCGCCCGGCAGGATTTTTTCGATGTCACAGAGCGTATGCCCTTCTTCGTCCTCCAGCCGGGAAAAGCCCTGGCTGAGCTTATCGAGCGGTGACAGCCCCTTCAGCTTTTCCACGTAGAGCCTCAGCCTGCTTCGCCGTTCATCCAGAATGCGGCGCATTGCCGCGTTCAGATCCTCTTCCAGCCGGACGGCCTGCATCCGTTTTTCCCGGATCCGGCTTGCCGGGCTCAGATACTGCATTCTCTGTCTCGCATGCTGCAGGCGGAGCTGCTCCCTGCCCAGCCGGTTTCTCATCCGGCGGTTCAGGTCTTCTTTTCTGTCCTGCAGCAATCCCAGAAGCTGCCTCACGTCATATACGGCAAGTTCCGCTGCCGCGGAGGGCGTCGGAGCGCGCAGGTCCGAAACAAAATCGATGATGGTGGTGTCCGTTTCATGTCCCACGGCGGAGATCACAGGCACGCTGCAGTCAAAGACCGCCTGCGCCACCGCCTCATCGTTAAAGGCCCACAGATCCTCAATGGAACCGCCGCCGCGTCCCACGATCATCACATCCACGCCAATCCGCTCCAGCGCGTGGATTCCGTTCACAATGCTGGGCACCGCCTGATCGCCCTGCACGATGGCCGGATACAGGATGATCTGCACATAGGGATTTCTCCTGTGCGTGATATTGATGATATCCTGCACCGCTGCCCCGGCAGGTGCTGTCACCACCCCCAGGGTTCGAATATATTTTGGAACCGGCTGTTTGTACTCGGGCGCGAACAGGCCCCGCTCCTCAAGCTCCTTTTTCAGCCGCTCAAATTTCTCATATAAAAAGCCCGCTCCATCCGGAATGATTTCCCTGGCATAGAGCTGATATTTTCCGTCCCGCTCATAAACCTCCACGCTTCCCAGCGCGACGACCTGCTGTCCCTCCTCCAGGCGGAACTTCAGGCCCTTGCGGTAACCGGAAAACATCACGCAGGCAATGGCCCCTTTTTCATCCTTCAGCGTAAAATAAAGATGTCCGGAGGAGTGATATTTGCAGTTGCTCACCTCTCCCCTGACATAGATGCTGCGCAGCATGAAATCCTGGGAAAACATGTTCCGGATGTAGGAATTCACCTGCCCCACCGAATAAACATTTTTCATTTACCCGTCCTTAAACGAACCGTGCCAGCACGCCGTTCACAAAGCCGGAGGACTCGTCCTGTCCGAACTTCTTCGCCAGCTCCACCGCCTCGTTGATCGCCACGCTGTCAGGAATATTCTCATCAAATCTGATCTCATAAACCGCGAGCCGGATGATGGTCAGCTCCACCTTTCCCATCCGGTCGATGGTCCAGCCCTTTGCCGTGGTGCTGATCATCTGATCGATCTCAGGAAGCTTCTCCAGAATCCTGTTCAGCTTTTCCCGGATATATTCCTCATCTCCGGCGCTCGCCGTATTTTCCTCATCCTCAAAGAAAAGCCGGCACTGCTCCGGCATCTCCTCAATCGTATTAAATTCCACGCGGAACAGCAGCTTGAAAATCTGCTCTCTCTGCTCTCTTCTACCCATCTTATCTCCCGTAATCCGTCCGCCGCAGCACAGAAAGAACACAGCGGGAAAATCCTGTTTTTCCCGAAATATGCTGTGCAACTCCTGTTTTTCCGGAAAAGCAGTGCCTTCCGTTTCCCGAAAGGCACTCTTTTTCTTCTCTTACTGTCTGCCCGGCTCCATATTGACGTTCACAATCCGGATGTTCACATCCGTAACAGTCAGCCCAGTCATGTTCTCAATGGCGTTCTTCACCTTTTCCTGAACCTTCGCGCTGGTCCCCGGAATATTGTAGCCATATTCCAGACTCAGTGCCAGATCCACCTTCACATTGCTTCCGGTCACCTGAACCTTCACGCCCCTGGTCAGGCTTTTGACACCCACCTTGCTCATCAGCTCATTGGTTACCTTGCCCGCCAGTGAATAGACGCCTTCCACCTCCATTGCTGCAAGGGAAGCGATCATGGCAACGACCTCATCCGCGATCTGTACGGAACCGATGCTGTCGTCTCCCTGTAATACATAGGTGTTTCTGTTTGTATCTTTTTCCATAAGGCTGCCTCCTTTATCACTATAACACTGATTATAACAAAATCCCTTCCCTTTGCAAAGCATTTTCTCTTACAGTTCCGGGTCCGCCAGGAAGAAAGTCAGCGACAGCCTCTCTTCTGACGCGGCAAAGGACACGGCATCAGCCTGAAGATACTGAAAAATCTCCTGGCGTGTGATCAGGCTCTCATACAGCGCCTCATATACGTCCCTGTCCGCGCACTTAAGCGTCACCGACCGGCGCCCTTCCTGCCCGGCCGCCGCAAGGGCTTCCGCCGCCTGCCCGATATCTGCCCGGGTAAAATAAAGCCCCTCGCGCACATAATAGTTGTCGGTCATACTGGTGCATTCCGGCAGAGGAAAGATATCATCCGCCTCATGAGTGGAGGAAATCTGTTCTGTGGTGACGAGAAAATAGTCGTAGTCCACCTGTTCCATCCGTGCGGCCGTCTCCTCGCCGTTTTCCGCTTCCTGTGCATCCTCCGTCTGATAGACCACGTCTCCCCAGGCAGGATCCGCATAATACCACTCTCCATTGCAGCGGACCGCCGTCCAGGCATGAGGCGTTCCGGCCTCCACGGTTCCGGTCACAAGAACTGCCGGAATTCCCGCTCTCAGGCAGAGATATTCAAACGCCTTTGCGTATCCCTGGCAGACGCTTCTTCCATAAAGGAAAACGGAGCAGATGGTCTGGTTTTCCGGCGCATCCAGGTCATATTCCGTGCCTTCGGCAACCGACTCATACAGAAGCTTCAGCTTCTCATAGTCATCCATGTCCTCCGTGACCGCCGAAAGCGTCTCATCCGCCGCTTTCTCCACGGAAAGCTGCCGTTCCTGCACCTGCTGCTGCGAAAAGGTATACTCTGCCTGGAAGGATACGCCCTGAATCTCCGCTCCCAGCGAACGCGTGGTAAGGGTATATCCGTCTACATAAAAAATCTCCGGATGATCCGCCAGCATGCAGGCAAATATCCGTTCAATCCGGTCTGGATCCAGTACGGAAAGGGAGGCCGACGGGGAAAAATCCGTTACCGCCATATAAAGCTCTTCATACAGCTTCCGGTCCTCCTCTTCCAGTACAGAATACGCATAGCCGGTTTCCGGAAAGGATGCATTTTCTGAAACGGCCTCCTCTCCGCTTCCGGAAGCTGTATCCGTCTCCGGGGAGACGGCTGTTTCCGGCACGGACTCTTCCACGGCTGCGGCCTTCTGTTCTGCCTGCGGACCGGGCAGAACCCGTTCCAGCAGGATATCTGCGGTAAAATATACCACCGCGGCTGTTGCTGCGGCAAAAAGAAGGGTTTTCAGCGCTTCCCGGAGTTTTCCCATTTTCACCTCCATTTGACCGCCCCCGGCGGTATCTGAAAATCACGCCCTCCATTCCGAACCGGCAGTCCCGGTTGAAAAAAGCGCCTGACGGCGCTTTTCAACCTTTTTTTGTGCGATAAATCGGTAAGCCGCCTTCTTGCCTGCATGAGCGGCCATTTGCCGGGCCAGCACAGTAAGCGGCATTTATGTCGCAGGCTGTGCGCAATCGCATAATCTGACAGGGGAATTTCTCCTGTCAGATTCAGTTTCAGTTTCTGCCAAATTCCGTCAGGATAAGGCCCTTGTTTCTGTCCACCGTCATTCCCACACTCCACTCGTTGACGAACAGAAGCAGCGGGTTTCCTCTCATATCCTTTACCTTCTTCATGTCGGAGGTTCCTGTCAGCTTATCCAGATCGAAATCCTCTTTGTTTTCAATCCAGCGGATGTGCTCATAAGGAAGCGGCTCCAGCCGGATTTCCACGTTGTATTCGTTGTTCAGTCGGTATTTGAGCACGTCAAACTGCAGGACGCCCACCACGCCCACAATGATTTCCTCCAGACCCGTATTGTATTCCTGGAAAATCTGGATGGCACCTTCCTGGGCGATCTGGGTGATGCCCTTGACGAACTGCTTTCTCTTCATGGTATCCACCTGGCGCACCCTGGCAAAATGCTCCGGCGCAAAGGTGGGAATTCCCTCATAGGCAAAATTTTCCTTCGGCATACAGAGCGTGTCACCAATGGAGAAAATGCCCGGATCGAACACGCCGATGATGTCTCCCGCATAGGCTTCGTCCAGAATCTTCCGTTCGCTCGCCATCAGCTGCTGGGGCTGGGAAAGGCGCATTACCTTTCCTCCCTGCACATGCTTTACCTCCATGCTGGCGTCAAATTTACCGGAGCAAATGCGCATGAAAGCGATCCTGTCCCTGTGCGCCTTGTTCATGTTGGCCTGAATCTTGAACACAAAGGCGGAAAAATCATGCTCCACCGGATCGATGAGACCGCAGTCCGCTTTTCTGGGAAGAGGCGGCGTGGTCATGTCGAGGAAATGCTGAAGGAATATCTCCACGCCGAAGTTGGTCAGGGCGGAGCCGAAAAATACGGGGGTCAGGTCGCCGCTTCTGACCAGGTCCAGATCAAATTCAGCACTGGCCCCGTCCAGCAGCTCCACCTCCTCCAGAAGCTTTTCCATGGCCTCTTCTCCGATGAACTCCCGGAGCGTATCCGTATCGGAAAGCGGGATCTCCGTAGCATGGCCTTCCTTCGTTCCCTTTTCTGTATCGGAATAGGTGATGACGCATCCCCTGTCCCTGTCGTAGACGCCCTTAAACGCCTTTCCGGAGCCGATGGGCCAGTTCTTGGGGCAGGTGGCGATTCCAAGCTCCTTTTCGATCTCATCCAGCAGATCAAAGGTGTCGTTGGCATCCCGGTCCATCTTGTTGATGAAGGTGAAAATCGGGATTTTACGCATCACGCAGACCTTGAACAGCTTTCTGGTCTGCGCCTCCACACCCTTGGAGGCGTCGATCACCATGACCGCGGAATCCGCCGCCATCAGCGTCCTGTAGGTATCCTCGGAGAAATCCTGATGTCCCGGCGTATCCAGAATGTTGATGCAGTATCCGTCATATTCAAACTGGAGAACGGAGGAGGTGACGGAAATTCCTCTCTCTTTTTCGATCTCCATCCAGTCGCTCACCGCATGGCGGGCCGTGGCTTTTCCCTTCACGCTGCCCGCCAGATTGATCGCTCCGCCGTAGAGCAGGAATTTCTCGGTCAGCGTGGTTTTTCCCGCGTCCGGGTGGGAGATGATGGCAAAGGTTCTTCTTCTGTTGATTTCAGTCTTTATATCGCTCAATGTTCTTCTTTCCTCTCGCCGTTGTAAACGGCTTTCTTCAGATTATCAGGCAGCAAAAAATACCGGGCACGCCCCTTTTGGGCCCGCCGACGGCGGCAGGCTTTCACTTTCGGGCTCCCTGTCTTCTGCTACGTCGGACTCAGCTCCGGCAGCATGGTAGTTCCGGCAAATTCCGGGCGGATTCCAAAATAGTCCAGCACCGTGGCTCCGATATCCGCAAAAGTCTCTCTGGTTCCCAGATTGACGGGCGCAATTTTCTCCCCGTAAATTACGAGCGGCGTATACTCCCGGGAATGGTCGGTGGATACGGTATATCCGGGATCGCAGCCGTGGTCGGCCGTGATCATGAGGACATCGTCGGGACGCATGTTCGCAAGGAACTCCGGCAGCCATTCGTCAAAGGCTGTCAGCGCCTTCGCGTAGCCGTCGATATCATTTCTGTGCCCGTAAAGCATATCGTAGTCCACCAGATTGATGAAGCAGAGGCCCTCGAAGTCTCTGTTCTGATACTCATAAGTCCGCTGCATTCCTTCTGCATTTCCTGCGGTATAAACGTGCTCCGTAATTCCCTTTCCGGCGAAGATATCAAAAATTTTGCCCACCGCGATCACATCATATCCCTTCTCCTTCAGCTGATCCAGCATATCTACGGAAGGAGGTTCAATGGAAAAGTCATGACGGCGGGGCGTCCTCACATAATGACCGCTCTCCCCTTCAAAGGGACGGGCGATCACACGGCCCACACCGTGCTCTCCGGTGAGAATCTCCCTGGCGATCCGGCAGTATTCGTACAGGGTTTCCGGCGGCACGATTTTTTCATGGGCCGCGATCTGAAACACGCTGTCCGCCGAGGTGTAGACGATAAGCTTTCCGGTCTTCACATGCTCGTCTCCATAATCCTTTATGACCTCAGTGCCGGAGTAAGGGCGGTTGCAGAGAACGCCTCTTCCGGTGCGGCGGGTAAATTCGTCCAGAACCTCCTGGGGAAAGCCATCCGGATAAGTAGGCAGAGGACGGCCGGAATAAATGCCGGAAATCTCCCAGTGGCCGATGGTGGTATCTTTTCCTTTGGAAGCCTCACGCATGCGGGCCACCGCCGCGCGGGGAGAAGGAACCGACGGGTGCCAGTCAATGCCATCGATGTTGAACAGGCCGAGGGATTCCATGTTCGGCATGTGAAAATACCGGCTTGTCGCCGCGCTTTTTAAAGTGTTGGTTCCCTCATCACCATATTCGGCCGCGTCCGGCTCCGCGCCGATTCCAACGCTGTCGAGGACGATGAGGAAGATTCTTTTTTTATGGGATGTATCTGGATTCATGGTGTATGCACTCCTTTTTTACGGTGGCGGGTGAGCGGGACAGGCGCTTCGCTGGTCCCGCATTGGCATAAGGCAGGCCTGGTGCGGCATACGGCTTTGTTCTTTCTTTCCGGATCTCCGCAGTGCTCTCGATTCCGCTTCGCTCCATCTCGTTTGCGGGCTTCGCCCTATGCGAAAAGGAAGAGGGTATGACGCCCTCATGCAAGCCTGGTGCGGCATACCCTCTTCCTTTTCGCGCACTGCTCATTGCCTGCGCGGACATTATACCAGCAATTTTTTGATTTGTATAGTCCGAAGGCGGGAGGATGGGGGAATTTTTACCGTCAAATTCTGCGTTTGGTGCGGAATTTAGGAGCGGCGGTCTGCTGCTTTGGCAGCTTTTTCTCCGGGCTTTTGATTGTCAATTCCCGGGAAACAGTTTCAGGATTTCCCCTTAATAAATTGCGGAGTTCCGCCGGAATAAAGCTGTATATGGAACTATCTGGGTTCCTTCAGACCGGTTTTTTCCTGAAAATCTTCTATCGATTCCGCTTTAGCTGCCTCCTTCAGCCAGGCAGAGAGTAGCCCGATATCATTTTCCTCTAATATGCGCTTTTTCACGTATTCCGGCACCTGTCCATACACTTCAAGGACTTCCAGCACGGATTCTGCTTTTCCTTTTATTTTCCCTTTTATTTCTCCTTTTATTTCTCCTCTTTTTTCTCCAATCTCCTGCTCTCCTTTTCTGAGCTTTCTCATTTCCTCTTCTTCATTATATTCGAAGATTGACATGGCGATCACCTCTTTTCCGAAGCGTTTACGCTGAGGAACGCGAGCCGAATCTCCAATTCGGCTCTGCGATCTGCAATTTGCGATATTTTGTCACAAATTGCAGTGTCAACAATAAGCTATCGAGCTTATTGTTGACACAACCTCCGCTCTCTGGCTGCGCAGAAAGTCTGCAAGAATCCCTTCCGCAATACATTCTGTCACGGCCCTGTCCACCGCTTCCTCAATCGCTGTTTCCCCAACCATATATCTTCTGATCCGGGCCACGAATTCACTGTATTCCCGCAGTGTCCTGCACCTCTTCATCAGCTCCTGGTTGCATCCCTGATTGATGTT
>DXHY01000039.1 GCA_019113175.1 Candidatus Eisenbergiella stercoravium
ACGGACCGTTACGTGTGGACGGACAGCATCTGGGAGGCGCCGGAGGATATGGCGAGCCTGAGAGGAATTTCCGACCGGGACGGCTCCTGTGCGGTGAATTTTTTCTCTTCCCAGCCCGCGCTGAATTACGGCTATTATAAAATCACCAGGCCATGGCAGATGTCTCCGGAGGACGAAGGGCCGAAGGCCACGCTGGAGGCCATGAAGGATGTGATGCGCTTCTGGCTGCAGATGGGCTGTGACGGCTTCCGTGTGGATATGGCGGGTTCTCTGGTGAAGCAGGACGAGGAAGGAAAGGGAACCATCGCCCTCTGGAAAAAGGTGCGCGCGTTCCTGGATGAGGAATTCCCGGACGCCGTGCTGGTTTCCGAGTGGGGGGAGCCGGACAAGTCCCTGCAGGGCGGCTTCCACATGGATTTTCTGCTTCATTTCGGGCCTTCTCATTATAACGACCTGTTCCGCTGTGAGCATCCCTACTTTTCCAAAGAGGGAAAGGGGGACATCTCTCAGTTTGTGAAGAAATATGTGGAGAATTATGAAAAGTCGGAGAAAAAGGGGCTGATCTGCATCCCCTCCGGCAACCACGATATGGAAAGGATCGCCTGGCGGCTGGACGAGGAGGATCTGAAGGTGGCCTTCGCCTTTCTGCTGTCCATGCCGGGAGCACCGTTTATCTATTACGGCGACGAGATCGGCATGCGCTATCTGGCCGGTCTGACTTCCGTGGAGGGCGGTTTCAACCGGACCGGCTCCCGGACGCCCATGCAGTGGGATGACGGCGTGAACGCGGGCTTCAGCAGCGCCGCAAAGGAGAAGCTCTACATCTGCCAGGATGAGAGCGCTGACCGCCCCACGGTGCAGAACCAGCAGGCGAGAGTGGATTCTCTCTATCATGAGATAAAGAAGCTCATCGCCATCCGGCAGGCCCACCCGGCCCTCTTAAGCCGCGGGGAGATCGAGTTCGTTTATGCTCCGGAGCATGCCTATCCCTTCGCTTATCTGAGAAGCGAGGCGGGAGCGGGAAAGAACGGAGAAAAAATCCTGGTGGTGCTGAATCCTTCCGGCAGGGAGGAAAGCTTCCCTTGTGATTTGAAGACCGGCGAGGTCATTTACCGCTTCGGCGGAGAGCTGAAGGCGCAGGACGGACGGATGACCATTCCTGCCTGCTCGGCTGTGTGGGTGAAGGTGGAATAACCTGCCAGGATGCATGGAACGAATAGCAGTCTGCCGAAAAGCGGAGAGTCCCCCCGGCTTGACAGCCCTCAGAAAATGCAGGATAATGTACGCATACCCCTTAAGGTAAAGGAGGTGCGAACGTGAGGCAATGTATGGACGCGGAGAATCTGCACCGGCGGCTGAAGAAGATCATCGGCCAGGTGCAGGCCATCGACCGGATGGTGGATGAGGACGTTCCCTGCGAGGACATTCTTTCTCAGATCAATGCCGCAAAATCGGCCCTGCATAAGGCGGGTCAGGTGGTGCTGGAGGGACATATCCAGCACTGCGTGAGAGACGGGATCGAGCACGGAGACGCGGAACAGACGATCCGGAATTTTACCAAGGCGGTGGAACGGTTTTCCAATATGGGTTAATGTGACGCTCCGAAATGGAGCGGGAAAAGCTGTGAAGAGACGCGGCATAAGCCGCATTTCTTCATGGCTTTTTTTCTATCTTGTGCGGCATGATATTTTGTCAATAAGGAAAAAGGCAGGAAAGATAGTTATTGACTGCTCACAATTGTTAGAATATACTAACTATAGTAAGGTGCGTAAGACAAAAGCCCGGCATCCGCGGAAAGGGAAGCATTTCCCGCGCGGCCGGGCAAAGGGCGAAGCGGCATGGAGGAAAAGATGGGGCAGGAAGCATCGGAGCCGAAAAAGGCAGTCGGAGAGAGGAAAACGGGTAAGAGCCGAAGAAAGATGGAGGCACTGAGCTACCGCAGGACGGATATGCAGAAGGAAATGGTGATCCGGAAGCTGCGGGAAAGGGGCTGCCGGATCACCAGGCAGAGGCTGATGCTGATCGACGTCATTCTGGAGGAGGAATGCTCCTGCTGCAAGGAGATTTTTTACAGGGCTTCGGAAAAGAATCCGGGCATCGGCCCCGCAACCGTATACCGTCTGGTGAACATGCTGGAGGAAATCGGAGCGATCAGCCGGAAGAACATGTACCGGATCGATTTCGGGCCGGAGGAAGCGGGAGAGGAGGCCTGCGCGGTGGAGCTGGACGATGGAACCGTTTTTCCCCTCTCCGGCACTCAGTGGAATCAGGTGGTTCTTTCCGGCCTGAAAAGCTGCGGGTACCTGAAAAAGAAAGGCGTCAAAAGCGTGGTGGTGCATGGAAAGAGGTGAGCGGGGATGGCGAGAAAGGACGGCATTTTTCCGGGAGAATCCCGGCTGGCGGGAGGAGACGGAAGGGTAAAGGTGTACCGGATGGAATTTGCGGACGGCTGGGGCACCATGACGGCCCATGCGGTGATGGACGGGGTGACGGTGATTTTCAACGATTTTCACACCGCTTCCGGAATACAGGAGGAGGCGCGCTGCCCGGGGATGGTGGAGATCAATCACTGTCTGGCGGGGCGGTTCGAGTGTACCATGCCGGACGGGAGGATGGCATGGCTCGGGCCATGCGACTTCGCCGTCAGCGATATGGGAAGGCCGCCGGTGGAGAGCCGGTTCACACAGGGGCTTTATCAGGGAATCAGTCTGGTGCTGGATATCCGGAGGGCCTCCGTTTCCCTTCAGCGGATGCTGGGCGGGGAAGCACCGGATCTGGAGGCTCTTTTTGAAGAGCTTTTCGAGCCCTGTTCCTTCCTGCTTCTGCGCGGTGAACCGAAGATCCAGCACATTTTTTCAGAGCTGTATCACGTTCCGTCAGAGGGGCAGAACGCCTACTACCGGCTCAAGACCGGGGAGCTGATGCTTTTTTTACAGGAGAGGAGAAAGCAGATGCGGCGGACGGGCAGCTTTTATTATGGTCTCGACCGGGGACGCAGGGTGCAGGAAATGGGCCAGCGGCTGACCGCCGACCTGCAGGCGCGGATTTCCATTTCGGAGCTGGCAGAGGAGTACGGCCTCGGAGTTTCCACCGTGAAAAAATATTTCCGGCAGATGTACGGGGAGCCGCCCTATGCCTACCTGAAGCGCAGGAGGATGGAGGAGGCCGCCTTTCTGCTGGGCAGGGACGGGCGGAGCGTTACGGAAATCGCGGAGAGCGTGGGGTATCAGAACGCCAGCAAGTTTTCCGCCGCCTTCCGGGATATCTATGGAATGAGCCCTCTGGAATATAAAAAGAAAAGCCGTTTGGAGCAAAACGCCCGTTTGGAGTAGCGGGCGTTTTGTTATGTGTCTATAATCAGGCAATGCGAAGTTAGTTATAACTAATCATTTTATATGACAGGAGGGATTCAAGTGTCAAACGCAAAAGAAAGCAGTCTGAAAAAGATGCTGGCCTATGCGGGCGGCCACAGATATCTGACGATAACAGGCTGCATCCTGTCCGGCGCCGCGGCGGTGCTGGGGCTCGTCCCCTACATCTGCGTCTGGGCGGCGGCCAGGGATGTGCTCGCCGTATTCCCGGATGTGGCCGCGGCGGGCGGATCGGGCGGTCTTGTGAAATGGGGCTGGATGGCCGTGATCTTCGCGGCCGCCAACATCGTCCTTTATTTCGTGGCCCTGATGTGCACCCATATCGCCGCCTTCCGGACGGCGAGAAACATCCGGAGGGCGGGAATGGCCCATGTGATGGACCTGCCGCTGGGGTTTTTCACCGGAAACCAGTCCGGGCGGCTGAGAAAGCTCATCGACGACAACGCGGGGCTGACGGAGGATCTGCTGGCCCACAAGCTGCCCGATCTGACGGCGGCCATCCTCACGCCTGTGGCGGGAATCGTGATGCTGTTTCTGTTTGACTGGCGGATGGGGCTTCTGTGTCTGCTCACCATGGTGCTTGCGGTGGTCTGCATGTGCATGATGATGGGCGGGAAAAACGCGGGCTTTTTCCACCGGTATCAGCAGGAGATTGAAAAAATGAGCGCGGAAGCGGTGGAATACGTCCGGGGCATTCCGGTGGTGAAGGTGTTCCAGCAGACCGTGTACTCCTTCAAGGCATTTTACGCGGCAATTCAGTCCTACAGCCGGCTGGCAGGCGACTACGCCATGAGCTGCCGGAGCGGGGAGACGGGCTTTTTGACCTGTATCAACGGAGCCTTTGTCCTTCTGATCCCGGCGGCCCTGCTGCTGGCCTCCGGCGGAGATGTGAAAAAGGTGCTGGTCAATTTCATTTTTTATTCCCTGTTCGCTCCGGCCTGCGGAGCCATGATCAACCGGATCATGTACATGAGCGAGGCGGTGATGGAGGCGGACGAGGCCATGGGCCAGCTGGAGGAAATCCTGAAGGAGGAGCCGCTGCCGGAGGCTTCGCGGCCACAAAAGGGGCAGGGCACACAGGTGGAGTTTGAACACGTTTCCTTCACCTATCCGGGCGCGGCGCGACCCGCCCTTTCGGACGTGAGCTTCACCGTCCGCCCGGGAAGCACGGTGGCGCTGGTGGGGCCGTCCGGCGGCGGAAAGACCACGGCGGGCAGCCTGATTCCCCGCTTTTGGGATGTGACGGCAGGACGCGTGACGGTGGGCGGCGTGGATGTGCGGGAAATGGACGCGCAGGCGCTGATGCGGCAGGTGGCCTTTGTCTTTCAGGATACCAGGCTCTTTAAGCAGAGCATTCTGGAAAACATCCGCGCGGCGCGCCCGGAGGCTTCCAGAGAGCAGGTGATGGAGGCGGCCCTGGCCGCCCAGTGCGGGGATATCCTGGAAAAGCTGCCGGAGGGGCTGGACACGGTGATCGGCACGAAGGGCGTTTACCTCTCCGGCGGCGAGTGCCAGAGAATCGCGCTGGCAAGAGCGATCCTGAAGGATGCGCCCATCATCGTTCTGGACGAGGCGTCCGCTTTTGCCGATCCGGAAAATGAGTACCAGATTCAGAAAGCCTTCGAGACATTGGTGCGGGGAAAAACGGTGCTGATGATCGCGCACCGCCTGTCCACCGTTCAGAACGCGGATGAGATTCTGGTGCTTTCGGACGGCCGCATCGCGGAACGGGGCACGCACGGAGCGCTTCTTGCCGCAGGCGGCATTTACGCCGGCATGTGGGCGGATTATCAGAAGAGCGCCCGGTGGAAGGTTGGAAAGGAGTAAGGTATGACACAAAGACTTCAACATCTGTTTGCCCTGAGCGGGCAGGGCGCAAAGGATCTGGTAAAGGCGGTAGTCTGGTGCTTTCTGTGCAACATCAGCCTGATGCTTCCGGTGGGCGTCACCATGGCGGCGGTGCAGTATCTGCTGCAGCTTCTGGAACGCGGCGGAGAGACCACGGACCGGTTCTGGCTGTATACGGGAGCCGCGGCTGCGGTGCTCGTGCTTTTGTTCGTTCTGCACTGGTTTCAGTACGCGTCCCTGTACCTCGCCACCTATAAGGAGAGCGCCAACCGGAGGATATCCCTGGCGGAGACGCTGAGAAAGCTCCCCCTTTCCTTTTTCGGAAACCGGGATCTGAGCGATCTGACCTCCACCATGATTTCAGACTGTTCCAGTCTGGATCAGATGTTTTCCCATTATATCCCGCAGCTTTTCGCCTCTGTTTTTTCCACTCTTTTCATCGGGGTTTGCATGTTTCTGTGGGACTGGAGGATGGCGCTTGCCGTGCTGTGGGTGATTCCCGTGGCGGTGCTTCTGACGGCGGGCTCCAAAAAGCTGCAGGACAGCTTCGGCACCGCGAACATTCTGACCAAACGGGCCGTGGCCGACTGCATCCAGGAGGGCCTGGAGACCGTCCGGGACATCCGCTCCTGCGGAAGAAAGGAAGCGTATCTGAAGGAGCTGGATGATAAACTGAAAACCATGGAAAAAAGCTCCATCCATGCGGAGCTGGTGACCGGCGTTTTCGTCTGCTCCGCCCAGGCCTTTCTGCGCATCGGGCTGGCCACCACCATCCTGACGGGAGCGTCCCTGCTGCTGGCAGGAGAGCTGAATTTCCTGTTTTTCCTGGGCTTTCTGTTCGCGGCGGCAAGGCTCTATGATCCGCTTGGCATGGTGCTTCAGAACATCGCCGCCACCTTCAGCGCCAAACTGAAGATTGAGCGGATGCGCGCCATCCAGGAGCAGCCCGTGCAGGAGGGAACGGAGCGTTTTACTCCGAAAAACTATGATATCACGTTCGATCACGTCGGTTTTTCCTATCATGAGGGAGAGGGCGTTTTGAACGATGTGAGCTTTACCGCGAAGCAGGGGGAGGTGACCGCTCTGATCGGCCCGTCCGGCGGCGGAAAATCCACGGCCGTGAAGCTGGCCGCCAGATTCTGGGATGTGAACGCGGGAAAGATCACCCTGGGCGGAAGGGATATCTCAGGCGTGGATCCGGAAACCCTTCTGAAATATTATGCGGTGGTTTTTCAGGATGTGATGCTGTTTCGGGATACGGTGATGGAAAATATCCGCCTCGGCCGCAGGGGCGCGACGGACGAAGAGGTGATGGAAGCGGCGAAGGCCGCCCAGTGCGATGAATTCATCCGCCGCCTTCCGGACGGATATCAGACCCTCATAGGAGAAAACGGTTCCACCCTTTCAGGAGGAGAGCGCCAGCGAATTTCCATCGCAAGGGCCCTTCTGAAGGACGCCCCTGTCATTCTCCTTGACGAGGCAACGGCAAGCCTGGATGTGGAAAATGAAAGCGCCGTTCAGGAAGCCCTGTCCCGCCTGATCCGGAACAAGACGGTGCTGATCATCGCCCACCGCATGCGCACGGTGGCGGGAGCGGATAAAATCGTTGTCCTGGAAAACGGAAAGACAGTTCAGCAGGGCAGCCCTGCGGAGCTGATGGAGCAGGACGGACTTTACAGACATATGGTACGGATTCAGCAGGAAAGCGCGGACTGGACCTTATAATAACGAAATGCGCCGCGGCGGGCCGCTCCTTCAAAAGGGCGGCCCTTTTGTGGATCGAGCCGAGGGAAGGGGACGGAAAAGGCGCTTTACGCTGTTGCTACAGAAGACAAAATAGGATAGACTGTATCCGTAACTGCAATGACATCCGATGCCGGTCCGCTTCGTGAACAGGAAAAGCCGGACGGCAGGAAAGGGGTCTGAACAACAGTAGGAGGGACAACATGAGATATGAAATTAAGGGGGATACGCTGCCGGTAGCGGTCTGCAGCCTGCAGAGAGGGGATACGCTTTACTGCGAGGCCGGCGCGATGTCCTGGATGACGGACGGAATCCGGATGGAAACGGAGGGCGGCAGCATCGGCAAGGTGTTCGGGCGGATGTTCTCCGGCGAAACCCTGTTCCGCAACCGGTATACGGCGGAGCGGGATGGTGAGATCGCGTTCGCATCCAGCTTCCCCGGCTCCATCATCGCAGTGGAGCTTTCCGCCGGAAGAACGGTGATCGCGCAGAAGCGGAGCTTTCTCGCCTGCGACGCCGGCGTGGATATGGAAATCTTTTTCCAGAAAAGACTGGGAAAGGGCTTCTTCGGCGGCGAAGGCTTCATCATGCAGAAGTTTTCCGGAAACGGAACAGTGCTTCTGGAAATTGACGGCTGTGCAGTGGAATATGAGCTGGAAGCGGGACAGCGGATGATTGTGGATACGGGACACCTCGCCATGATGGACGGCACCTGTTCTATTGATATTGAAATGATCAAAGGCGCAAAGAACATTTTCCTGGGCGGTGAAGGCCTGTTTAACACCTGTATCAGCGGCCCCGGAAAGATCGTGCTTCAGACCATGCCCGTCCAGAAAACGGCCATGCAGCTTTACCAGTTCATGCCCCATCCCAGCTCCAACTGACGCGGAGAAAGGATGGAAGAGCGGGCGGGACAACGGATAAAACAGCGCGAGATCGCCCCTCTGCCGCATGCGGCGGAGGGGACCCGGGCGGCAGAGGCCGCACGTTCCTGGCGGCAGAGGCCGCACGTTCCCCGCTTGCCCTGCCGGCGGGCGATACCGTTTGGCAGAAAATGGCGAGATAAAATATCATTTTCTTTTCAAAATTCATTTGACAGAGGAGAAAATCCCGGATATACTGTAGGTAGTTAGATAAAACTAACCAATCAGACCACATACAAACATACGAAACGAAAAAGGGCCGGACAGGCCCTTTTTTGTTGGCAGAGCATTGTGTTGAGGAAATTTCTCATTAACTGGGAAATTGCTGGAAAATCCCGAAACAGCGGCCTATAATTATCAAGTATCGCAGGGAAGCGGGGAAGAAAAGAACCCCAGAGCTTCCCTGTCGGTCTGTCCGGCGGACGCTGCGCCGGCAGAGACATCCGGAAATGGAGAAATCACCTGCGTGATTTCTCCTCGCGGCCTCAGCGTACCGCTTCGGCATGGAGGGAAATGGAACATGAAGCAACACAGATTCTGGGCCTGGGCGATGGTATTCTGCCTGGCCATGACACTGATTACCGGCTATCAGCACAAATAAGATGACAATGCCGCCGAAGGCGGCAGGTCGGAGGCCGGCACGAACCGGCGGTTCGTGCCAAAGAATGGCAGGAGCCATTCTTTTTTTAAGACAATGCCGCCAAAGGCGGCGGAAACGGAGGAAGATATGTTCAAATGTCTGAAATGCATTGACGCGAAGAAAACGGGAATTTTTGCGGCGGGAGTTCTGTTCGGAACCGCCGGGATCAGGCTGCTTTCCAGCAGGGACGCGAAGAAGTTCTATACGAACTGCACGGCGGCAGTTCTGAGGGCGAAGGCGAGCGTGATGAAAACGGCGACCACCATTCAGGAAAACGCGGAGGATATCTACGAGGAAGCGAAGGCGATCAACGAGGAACGCGAGGAAGCAGAAGAAGCGCCTGTGGATGCCCCGGAGGAAGGCGAGGCAGAGGGCGCGGAAGCCTGAGGAGAAACTGCGGTGAAAATATTGATCAGGCATGAAATAAAAGGGCGGATGAGAGTTCATCTGGTGCAGAACAGAATGACCTGCAGCCAGGCGGACATTCTGCTCTATTACCTGCAGAAGCTGGACGGCGTGACGGAGGCGAAGGTATATGAGCGCACGCAGGACGCGGTCATCTGCTATCGGGGAGACCGGACGGCGGTCCTGAAGGGGCTGCAGAGCTTCCGGTATGACCGGGTGGAGGTCCCGGACGGCCTTCTTGAGAATTCCGGAAGAGAAATGAACGCACGGTATCAGGAAAAGCTGGTGATGAAGGTACTGCTGCGTTTCGCTTCGAAGCTGTTCGTTCCCTGGTCCCTGCGGGCGCTTGTTACGGCGGTAAAATCCGTAAAGTATCTGAAAAAAGGTGTGGAAACGCTGGTAAAAGGGAAAATAGAGGTTCCGGTTCTGGATGCGGCAGCGATCGGCGTTTCCGTATTCCGCGGGGATATGGACACCGCCTCCTCGGTCATGTTTCTGCTCGGCGTGGGAGAGCTTCTGGAGGAATGGACGCATAAAAAATCGGTGGACGATCTGGCGCGGACCATGTCTCTGAACGTGAGCAGGGTATGGCAGAAAATCGGGGAGCAGGAGCTTCTGGTTTCCGCGTCGCAGATCCGGGAAGAGGATCTGGTGGTGATCCACATGGGAAATGTGATTCCCTTCGACGGGGCGGTGGAGGAAGGCGAGGCCATGGTGAATCAGTCCTCCCTCACCGGAGAATCCGTCCCCGTGCGCCGCGTTCCCGGAAATTCCATCTACGCGGGAACCGTTGTGGAGGAAGGGGAGCTTACCGTGCGCGTAAAGACAGTGGGAGGTTCCAGCAGATTTGAAAAGATCGTCACTATGATCGAAGAATCGGAAAAGCTGAAGTCCTCGCTGGAAGGAAAGGCGGAGCATCTTGCCGACAGCCTGGTGCCCTGGACTCTCATGGGAACGGTTCTGGTGTGGCTCCTCACACGGAACGTGACAAAGGCGCTGGCCGTTCTGATGGTGGATTTTTCCTGCGCGCTGAAGCTTGCCATGCCCATCTCCGTGCTGTCCGCCATCCGGGAAGCGGGACGGCACCATGTGACGGTAAAGGGCGGAAAATATCTGGAAGCTGTGGCGGAAGCGGAAACCATCGTTTTTGACAAGACGGGCACGCTCACAAGGGCCTGTCCCACCGTGGCCTCCGTCATCTCCTTTAACGGCGAGACGCCGGATGAGCTGCTGCGCATCGCCGCCTGCCTGGAGGAGCATTTTCCTCACTCCATGGCGCGGGCTGTGGTGGAGGCGGCGAAGAAAAAGAGGCTGGATCACCAGGAAATGCACTCGAAGGTGGAATATATGGTAGCCCACGGAATTTCCACCACCATAGGAGAAAAGCGCGCGGTGATCGGAAGCTACCATTTTGTGTTTGAGGATGAAAAATGTACGGTACCGGAAGGAAAGGAAGCCCTTTTCGCTTCGCTTCCGGAGGAATATTCCCATCTGTATCTGGCCATGGACAATCATCTGGCGGCGGTGATCTGCATCGAGGATCCCCTGCGTGAGGAGGCGGCTGAGGTCATCCGTTCCCTGAAGGCGGAAGGCATCCGCAAGGTGGTGATGATGACCGGAGACAGCGAACGGACAGCGGCATCGGCAGCCCGCCGGGTCGGAGTGGACGAATACTATTCCGAGGTGCTCCCGGAGGACAAGGCGGCTTTTGTGGAGCGGGAGAAGGCGGACGGAAGAAGGGTGATCATGATCGGGGACGGTATCAACGATTCTCCGGCCCTGTCCGCAGCGGACGTGGGAATCGCCATCAGCGACGGCGCGGAAATCGCGCGGGAGATCGCGGACATCACCGTGAGCGCCGACAGCCTGTATCAGCTCGTGACCCTGAAACGGATCAGCAACGCGCTGATGAAGCGCATCCGCGGCAACTACCGCTTTATCGTGGGCTTCAATTCGGGACTGATCCTGCTTGGTGTGGGCGGCGTGCTTCAGCCCGCCACCTCCGCGCTGTTTCACAATACCTCCACCCTGCTCATCGGCCTGAAGAGCATGAGCAGTCTGCTGGAGGAAACGGAGAAAGCATGAAGAAGGGGCTGTCGGTTAATACCGATTTTTAGCCCCTGATATGCGGGAAAGAGACACTTCCACAAAATTCAGGCTTTTTCAGGTCTGAATTCACTGTGAGGGTGTCTCTTCCTTTTTTCACTGCCCTGTT
>DXHY01000040.1 GCA_019113175.1 Candidatus Eisenbergiella stercoravium
GCAGTGTACTTTTCAAAGAATATTTTTTCTACCTGAAAATTGTTTTTCCTCATGCAAAATGTTGCATTTTTTGTTTTTCTTTTGTGAAACATGAACGAGAGATTCTGAAAGAGAGAAAAAAATGAGAAACAGTATTCATGCACTTCCCGTCACCTATCGGGAATATCGCTTTTCAGAGGACTTTCCCGTACTTCTGATGCGCGGCAGCTCCATTACGCCCCCTTCAGAAAAAGAATTCCTCCATTTTCATAACTCCATTGAAATTGCCCTGTGCGTGCGCGGACGGATGAACTGGAATCTGGAAAACACTGAGTGCATGCTTCTGCCCGGGGATCTGTGCTTTCTGCCTCCCTTTTTCACCCATTCTTCCCGTTTCCCTCCTCAGCAGGAAAAGGACGTTCTGTGTTACTATCTGTTTATGAATCCGGAAAAGCTTCTTGCCCCCTTTTATCCCGGAGGACTTCCCCAGGAATTCCTGTGGTACCGTTATACGGATTTCCCCAAACTTTTTCAAAAAGATACCTTTGAAGGGGAGATTGCCCTGATTCGTGAAATCATGGAGGAAATGGAATCGCCGGGAGCTTTCGGAAAGGAAATGGTCCGCGGGCTGATCCAGGCGCTGATGGCCTCATTATACTGCCGCTTCAGGGATCGTCCCGCCCTGCTTGTAAAGGGCTCCTCCCTCCCCGTTCTCTTTCCCGCAGTCATCCACCTGGAAACAGAATATGCCGTATATCCGGATACAGCTCTGCTGGCCCGGCTCTGCGGGCTGTCCCAGCGGCACTTTTTAGATGAATTCAAGAACAGTTTCCATCAGACTCCTCTGCAATACGTCCGTATTCTGCGTATTCAGCACGCGTGCCGCCTTCTGACCAGCACCGAAAACAGCATTCTGGATATTGCGCTTCAAACAGGCTTTCAGTCCGTTTCCAGCTTTAACCGCCAGTTCCTTGCACTTATGGGCCGAAGTCCTCAGGTATTCCGCAACGAAAAGCGGTCCATTCTGAAAAAGGATACGCTCTATGCGCCCTACCATCAGATAAGGGAGCAGAAAAACGTCTCCGGCGGTTCGGGGCGGCGCTCCAAAGCCAATTCCTGAAGTGCACTTTGTGCTTCAGGAATCTTCTGCAGACATGAAAAGGCGGAAAAAGAATGAGTTTTCAAATATCTCATTCTTTCTCCGCAGTTATCCTAAGCTATTCCGGCAGTTTCAGAGGACAGTCATTCAGCGCCGCAACGCTCATGGCATATATTTTCAGTGCCTCCAGAAGCTGCCTCACGTTCAATCCCTCATCCGGCTCATGGGCGCCCCCGTGTCCCGGCAGGAAAAGCCTCTTTTTCGCCTGTACATCCTCATCGGTTTCCCGCATTCCTCCGACACCGTAAGCGAATGCGTTCGGGAGCTTTCTCGCATAGGTTCCTCCGCCCATCACAAAGCTTTCTGTCTTTTCTCCCGTCATCTCATTATACAGATCCGTCAGAAGCTTTACCGCCGGATGCTCCCTGGGAAAATAGTTTGGTCCGGAATCCCGCTCCGTCTTCCAGTCCATCCCCTGTTCCTTTGCCGCTCTCCGGAGACCGTCCTGGATCCGGTCCGGATCGTCCGTAATGGCATAACGGATATTCAGATGCAGAACCGGCCGGCGTCCGTCCATCGTCAGGACCGTTGCCGCGCAGGTTGTTTTCCCGGAGACCTCGTCCTCATAGCTGATCCCCGTATTGGCTCCATAATACTCCTCTGACAGAAAGGCCAGCGTTTCAAACAGCGTCCTGTCCGTTTCTCCCAGTTCCTGGATTTCTTCCAGGAAAGCGGCCAGCTCATGAATCGCATTGCAGCTTCCCTCCGGAAATGCGCTGTGCTTCGCCGTTCCTTCTGCGGTTACCTCAAGCCCTTCGTTCGTCCGTTTTATGGAAACCGCCGGTTTGTCTTTTCCTCTATCCTCCAGATGCTTCCGAAGCGCTTCCTCCAGATTTTTATCCTGACGGAAACCCGCACAGGCCCGGTCGGGAATCATGTTCCCTGCACTTCCTCCCGAACAGGACACCACAGCATCGGACCATTCCCGACACGCTGCCATCTGTCCTTCCAGAATTCCCTTTTCTCCATAGCAGACCGGAAAGCCGCTGTCCGCGATCATGGACATGGCCGGACAGGGGTGATGAGCTGCATACCAGGCCAGATCCTCCATCCCCCGTTCCTCGTCGCAGCCCACGAACAGGCTGAGTTCATGCTTCATCGGCACAGAAAGCTCCCGAAGGCACTGCATCACATAAAGCATCCCTATGGCAGGTCCCTTGTTGTCCTGCGCTCCGCGTCCAATCAGGAAGTGTTCTTTGAAGACCGGCTCAAAGGGCTCATATTCCCATCCGTTTCCCACCGGCACCACATCCAGATGATTCCAGAAGCCGATCATGTTATCCCAGTTCTTCTCCGCACTTCCGATTCTTCCCACGTAGTAATCGTAGTTTTCCGTAACGAAGCCATGCTCCCTCCCGATTTCCAGCATCTCATCCATGGCCCTCCGGCACGCTGCGCCAAAGGGCACCGTTCCGGAAGCCGGATCGGAAACGCTCGGAATCCGCACCAGTCTTATAATGTCCCGGATCAGCTCCTCCCTGTGTGCCTCAAACCAGGCGTCAATTTTCCGGTATAATTCCCTGTCCATATTGTCCTCCCTGTTTTCTTTCTTTTCCTGCCGACGGCCTGCCGCATCACATACCTGTCAGAGACAGCCTGCCGTCCAGCGTACCTAACCCTTTACAGCTCCTATCATAACACCTTTTTCAAAATATTTCTGCAGGAAAGGATAAATGATCAGGATCGGCAGAGTGGAAACAATAATGGTGCAATATTTTACCAGCTCGCTGGAGAAGGTGTCCTCCACCGCTGCGGCAAGGGAATCCGCGCTCTGCATCTGATTATCAATCAGAATTTCCCGCAGGATAAGCTGCAGCGGATAGATTTTACGGTCCCTGGTAAACATGGAGGCCGGGAACCAGGAATTCCACTGCCCGACGCCGTAGTACAGCATCATCACGGCTACCACAGGCTTTGACAGGGGCATGATGATCCTGGAAAAGACCGTAAAATCATTCGCTCCGTCAATGATCGCCGCTTCCTCCAGGCTTTCCGGTATGGACTCGAAAAAGGTCCGCATGATGATCATGTTATAGGCACTCACTGCATAAGGGATGCTGGATACCCAGATGGTATTATAGATTCCCGTGTTGCGGATGGCAAAGAACATGGGGATCAGACCGCCGGAAAAGAACATGGTAAAAATAAACATTTTCATCAGACCCTTCCGGATCAAAAAGGTCTTTCTGGAAAGTACATAAGCGGCGAAGCTGGTAAGCATCAGCTGCAACAGCGTGCCGACGATCAGATAAAAGAGGGTAACCTTAAAGCCGTTGAAAAGGCTTCTGTTGGTCAGCGTTTTCTCATATCCGGCAAGCGTCGGCTCTCCCAGAATCCATACCAGAGGCCCTGTATGGGAGGTCAGCAGCAGGGGATCACTGAAAGAAGCCACCAGCACATAGTACATCGGATACAGAGTAATAAAAATTAAAATCAGCATGATCGCCGTATTCACAACCTGAAATGGAGTCATTTTCTTTTTTTTCATCGCGGCACCTCCCTACCAGAGACTCGTCTCGTTGATCTTCCGGCTGACCGCGTTGGCCGCAATCAGAAGAATGAAGTTGATGACAGAATTAAAGAAGCCCACTGCCGTGGCAAAACTGTATTCGAAATTCATCAGACCGATCCGGTATACATAGGTGGAAATCACGTCCGACGTTTCATATGTCATGGGATTGTAAAGAAGCAGGATCTTTTCCCATCCGAGCGTCATCAGGCTGCCGATCCGCATGATCAGAAGGATCACGATGGTCGGGGAAATTCCGGGCAGCGTCACATGAATGATCTTTTTGAAGCGGCTCGCTCCGTCAATATCCGCCGCTTCGTACAGCGCCTGATCAATCCCGCTCAGAGCTGCGAAGTAAATAATGGAATCCCAGCCGAATTCCTGCCAGATGTTCATCAGTACATACAACGGCTGGAAAAAGGCGGATTTACTGAATAGATTGACCGGATCCTGTCCCGTCAGAGTGGTATAGATGCTGGTAATCACACCATTGGTCTTACAGAAATCCAGCATCAGGCCGCAGATAACCACCGCAGAAATGAAGTGCGGCATATAGGTAATAGTCTGTGTGATCTTCCTAAGCCGATTGCTCCGAAGTTCATTCAGCAGGATTGCAAAAATGATCGGGAAGGGAAATCCGAAGATCAGAAGGAGCACATTAATGGAGAGCGTATTACGCATGGTACGAAAAAAGTACGGATCTCCAAGGAAAGACTTAAAATGCTCCAGACCGACAAATTTGCTCCCAAAAATTCCCTTTGAGGGGACATAATCAAACAGCGCAATGATCATTCCATACATCGGATAATAATGATACAGTATAAAATAGACCACGGCCGGAAGCACCATCAGATACAGCAGAGGGTGCGTCCTCATATTTTTCCATAATCTCTTTGGGAAGGATTCTTTCTTTTCCACCCCTATTGCTTTTCTTTTGCTCATAAGCATTACCTCCAACAGATGAAAACAGGTTCCATGAAACCGTCTTTGGTTTTCCCGTTTCATGGAACCTGTCTGACCGTTCCGTTTCCCCGCTTACCCGGCAGTCATCCTTCCGTCTTTTAGAAGAATTTCCACCCGGAGTTCCACCGGATCAACATGCGGCAGCGGAAACGTCTGTCTATTTTATTCAGCATCATCACGGGCCATGTATCTGTCATAAGCGGCCTTGTAGATTTCCTCGGCGCGCTCGCTTCCCAGATCCTTCAGCTGAGCTACGAATCCATCCCATCCGCTTTCCAGATCTTCCTCGCCGAAAATGAAACGGTATACCATCTCATCCGAATAGTTGGAAAGCTTGGTCTTAATATCGGTCAGCTCCTGAGATTCTTCCGTCGTAAGGGTCAGATAGGAAGGAAGCTTATGGGCGTTGTCATTCTGTTTTCCCCATGCATCCCAGGACTGATGGCACTCTTCTTCGGAATACTGGGAGGCCTCCATGGTTTCATCATACATGATCTGAAGAGGCTCGCACATATACAGATCGCGGACCGTATCATAATCCAGTCCGTCCGGATTGTTGGTCACAAAATCGGAAAAGCTGCGGGTTCCGTTCTCGTCCTCCGTATAGGTCTCTACTCCAATATTGGTTCCCCATGCGGTAACCAGCATGATATCGGGATCCATCAGATAATCGATGAACTTCACTGCTTCTTCCGGATATTTGGTATCAGCGGATACCTGCCAGGACTGAGAGTTGATGGAGCTGGTAATTCCGGACATATGAGTCCAGTCATCCGCGTTTACCTTGGGCATTTCCAGCGCGGTCAGCTTGAATTCAGGATCTACGGCAGGGCCGGCAGCAAGAGACTGCTTCACGTTATAGGTATGGGCAAAGCACATACCGGCAGTTCCATTCTGGAACAGCTTCAGAGAATCGTCGATGGTACGGCTGACGAAATCGGTATCAATCAGTCCTTCCGCCGCCCAGTCTCTGAGCACCTGAAGAAATTCCTTATATCCGTCCTGGGTTCTGCTGTAATGTACATTTCCCTCATCGTCCAGATCAAAGTCCATGATGGATACGTCAAAGGCGGACGCAATCGGGTTGTTGGCATAGAACTGGGACTGTCCGAACTCACAGAGCGCCAGAGGAACCTGAACGCCGTTTTCCTTGAAGGTACGGAGCACCTCCGTATATTCATCCAGAGTGACGGGAGCTTCCAGACCATATTTATCCAGCCAGTCCTGTCTGACTACAAGACCATTAAAGATCTTGTTGTTGTCCGTCGGAGGAAGCCAGATGGTTCCGAATTTAATGATGTTGCCTTCGTCGCCTCTGATCTTCTTATCAACATCAGGATCACCGCTCTCCTCACAGAGCGCATTGAAGTTCACCGCTTCCGTTTCCACCAGCTCTGTCACATTATACAGAAGGCCGTCCGCAATCGCACCTTCCACACCGCCGGGATAATTGCTCTGGAACAGATTCGTGAACATCAGATCCGGCAGATCTCCACTGGCAAGCAGCTGCTGAAAATAAGAACCGTCATCACCGGCCGGTGCATGGATGAATTCCAGATTCAGTCCGGTATCCTCCTCGATCCACTGTACCACAGGATTTTCTCCCAGGTCTGTATAATAGGCTCTCGCACCGTTCTGAAAATCACAGAAGATGGTCAGCGTCACATCCCCATCTGCAATCTTTCTTGATTCATCATGAACTGCAGGATCCACCCCTGCAGCCTCCTCAGCCGTCTCTGCGGAAGCCTGACTTTCACCCGCCTGGCTTTCCACGGTCTGTGTCTGTGAGCTTTCCCCTCCTGCAGTGTCCGAACCTCCGGAACAGCCGGAAAGAAGCGCGGAAGCGGCCAGGATTGCTGCAGCCATCACGGACGTTGTTCTTTTCCACTTTTTCATAACCTACCATCCTTTCTTTTGCTAACTCTATAACTTATCTGCCGTACTACAGGGTACGGCCCCTTCTATATGCCCGGAGGGTAAAATAGGTCCATCCGCCATATTCTTTTATTATGATTTTACTCAAGCAGACTGCCAAGAGTATCGATTTCAAGAAGTCCGCAGATATAAACCTCCAGCGCCTTCTCCATCCGAACAAGCGCAATGCTTTCATCCGGCTGATGATAATCCCCGTGGCCAGGCCTGAACATTCCTTCCGGCGCAGGAGGAAGCGGCATACCCGTTCCAAAGGCCAGCGCATTCGGAAGCTTTCTCGCATAGGTTCCACCGCTCATCACGAACGGCCCGTCCTGACGATTCAGCACCTCATTGCTCACCCCTGTCAGACGTTTTACCACCTGTCTGTCCGGTTCAAAGTAATTTGCCTTTCCAAGCCTCGTTACCTTCAGGTGGAAGCCTCTTGCCTCAGCGGCTTTTCCAGCTCTTTCTTCAAACGGAAAATCATTCTTCGTAATCGGATATTTTGAAATAAATCCGATAACAAGATGCCCGTCCTCCAGTCTAAGCTGTGTCGCCACCAGATTCATGGGACCGCTTGGTTCATCCTCACATGAGACGTCAAGCGCGGTTCCACGGTGATCGCCGTTGATCTCACAGATCAGCCGGAAAGCCTCCGATTCCTTCTCCGGGAGCATATTATTATCTACGATCAGCCCTGCCAGCGCGGTCATCGCGCATTTCCCCTTTTCCGGCATGGATGCCTGAGTGGAAATGCCGGACGCCGTAATGATAATCCGTCCATCCTCCCTTTTTGCGGAAAACGGCTCCGTCAGATTCGCACATTTTTCCCATAGTCCCGGCTCATCAGACAGAGTAATCGACGCCCTGTCAGGCACGGTATACTGTCCGCAGTCACTCTCTGCTTCCAGAAGCGGGGAACCGCAGGTGAAATCGGAAACCAGCTCTCCGTTGAAAGATCCCCTTTCTCCAAGACAGACCGGGAATCCACTGTCCGGTACCAGAGAAAGCGTCGGCGGCTGATAGTGCTCCAGGAAATAATCCAGTTCGTACATTCCCTGCTCCTCACAGGTCCCAAGATAAAGGCTCATGGGATGTGCCGGCACAATACCATGCTCTTTCATATAGATCAACGCATAAAGTCCCATCACCGCACTGCTCTTATTGTCCTGACAGCCTCTGGCGATAAAGTATCCGTTCCTCACCACAGGCTGATACGGTTCATAGTCCCAGTCCTCCAGAGGCTTTTCATCCACCACATCCAGATGCGCCCAGATTCCGATATCCTCTGTTCCTCCATCTTTGTTCTCCCCTGCGCCTGTCCCGCAAAGACTGATTCTCCCCACATAATTGTCATAATTATGGGTCTCAAAGCCGTTTTCCTTCCCGATGGCCAGCATCTCCTCCAGCACGTCGATACAGCCCTGTCCATAGGGAGGCTGACTGGTTCCCTTCGTTTCAGCCACACTTCTGATCCTGCATATACGCTTCAGATCCCGTATCATATCCGGCATCTTTTCCCGAATCCAGTTCTGTATTTCCTTTCTATCTCCCAAATTCACGCTCATTTTCCGTCTTCCTCCGCTCTTCCCGCAAGCACCCTTTCAATCCGTTCGATCTCCTCCGGTGAAAATTCAAGGTTCTTCAGTGCTCCCAGATTTTCCTCAATCTGAGAAAAGCGGCTGGCACCAAGCAGCACAGTGGTCAATCTTCCATCATAAAGTGCATAAGCCAGCGCCATCTGAGCCAGGGACTGTCCCCGCTCCCTTGCGATCTCATTCAGAGCCCGCGCCTTTTTCAGATAATCATCCGTAATGCTGTCCGTCTGCAGGAAGGGACTGCTGCTCTTCGCTCTGGAATCCTCCGGGATGCCATTCAGATATTTATCGGTCAAAAGTCCCTGCGCCAGAGGGCAGAACGCCGCTGATCCCATTTCTTCCTCCTCCAGAACAGGAAGCAGCCGCTTTTCCTGGCGTTCCAGCATGGAATAACGGTGCTGGTGGATCAGGCAGCGGACGCCGGCAGCCTTCAGGTGTCCCGCCATTGACTTCAATTCCTCCGGTCCGTAATTGGACAGACCAATGTAAAGAGCCTTCCCGCTTTTCACGATCCCCGCAAGTGCCCCCGCCGTCTCTTCCTGCGGCGTGTCCGGATCAGGTCTGTGATGATAATAGATATCCACATAATCCACGCCCAGGCGCTTCAGGCTCTGATCCAGAGAAGCGACCAGATATTTCTTGCTTCCTCCGTCCCCATAAGGTCCCGGCCACATGTCATATCCGGCCTTGGTAGTCAGAATGATCTCATCCCGGTATGACGACAGCTCTTCCCGCAGCACTCTTCCCATGGTCTCTTCCGCGCTTCCCGCGGGATTTCCATAATTGTTTGCAAGATCAAAATGGGTGATCCCTCTGTCAAAGCTTTTCAGAATGATCTCCTTAGCCGCCGCATATGGCTTATCCTCTCCGAAATTCTGCCACAGTCCCAGGGACATGGCCGGAAGAAGCAGGCCGCTTTTTCCGGTGCGGTTATATTTCATTGCCTGATATCTGTCTGATGATGCCTGATACATATTTTTGTTCTCTCCTTTTATTTTCCCGGTCAGCTCAGCTCGTCCAGCTTCTTTCTCAGCCACTGGAGCCGTTCCGTGGGAATGTCGGACGGCAGCGTGCAGTCCGCGCCGATGATCACGCCGCATTTTCCCGCTTCCGCAATCACGCGCTCAGCCTCTTTTTCAATCTCCTCCCTGGTTCCGGAATAGAGGACGCCCTCCTTCCGGTTATCGAAGCCGCCAAGCACGCAGTCACATCCAAAGAATTTTCTTCCTTCCGGAAGGGACATACCCTCCACATAAACCGCCCAGTTGACCGTATGTGCCGGATAATCCTGCCATACCTCTACACGGTTTTTATTTCCGTCCCATCCACAGCAGTGAAGAATATTGTTATCGCTCAGAGTATTTGCATAATTTAAGACTTCCAGATCCGAAGGAGTCACCAGCCTGCGGTATTCTTCTGCTGTAAAGCGAAATTCTTCCGCGTTCTGGACACAATAATAGATTCCGTCGCAGCCAGCCTCCTGAATCAGCCTTCTGGTCAGCGTTTTCAAATCCTCTGCCGCAACCATGAACGCATGGCACATCGCTTCCGGATTTTCTCTCAGATGGCTCATGAGCATATCCCATCCTATTCCAAAACGCATCAGAGACATGGGGCAGAACACGTTATAAAAGACGCAGCATTCTCCCTTGACGCCTTCTACGACTCCTCTGGCTCGCTCCACCTGCTTTGTGATAAACGGATCGTTTTCATCCATGGGCGTCATCCGCGCCCAGTCATCCGCACAGGTTACGGTTTTGATAAACGGATTGGGATAATTAAAATATCCGTCGCACATCACCTTGATCATATCCATATCCGCATCCCGGTACAGCTTCAGATGCTGCTCCACCGTTTCCTGTCCGTGATCCTCATCCGGTGAAAAATGATACCAGAATCCCATCGGAATTCTATCCACCGGCTGATTTCTAAATGTCCGAAGCACTCTTTCTTTCTTTGTCATGTCGTCTCCCTTTCCGCCGTCTCCGTACGGCTTTCCATTTTTACCTTCTTCTATCTTCCCGCAAGCATCATATCCAGAATTACATGGTCCGTCTTTTCCATTCCATCTCTTCCCAGGCTTCCCAGATTCCGAATGGTATCCTCCACATCAGGCCGGACAATACCGTCATGTTCCGGCACCTGTACACCTTCTACAGCAAGGAATGCACATTGAACAGCCCCGCTTACGGAAGTGGCAATTTTCAGTGCACAGCCCGCTTTTGCGCCGTCACAGATCAGACCGGAAATATCAGCAATCATATTCTTGACAGCACATTCCAGGTTTTCATATTCCCCTCCCAGCAGGAAGGTCAGCCCGCACGCGCTTCCGATGGATGCGGCAATGGCACAGCCGCACAGAGCGGAAAGCCTTCCGATATATTCCTTTACATGGATGGTTACCAGCTCGCTCAGCGCCAGCGCACGATACTTCTGATCTTCAGAGCACTTCATCCATTCCGCTGCCGCCAGTACCGGTACGGAAGCCGTAATTCCCTGATTCCCGCTTCCGGTTGTCGCCATGACGGGAAGCGGACATCCGGCCATTCGTGCATCCGCCGCAGCTGCGGCACAGGCTGCAATATAGGTCTGGAATTCCATGACCCCGCTCTTTTTCATCCGTTCATACAGATGCTTTCCTACTCCCATTCCGTATTCCGTACGCAGTCCTTTTCTGACGATCCTGTCATTGATTTCTTCTACCTTTTTCAAAACCGGAATCCGGGTGCAGTCCGTATCCTGAACGAATCTCCAGATCTGCTTCATGGAAAGCTTTGCTTCATCTGTTGTCTCCCGCTCCGCCGTATCAGCCGCCCTGGCAAACAGCATTTCCTCTCCCCTGCATACGGAAGTGATATTGGTATGGTATTTCTCGATTACCACGCCCGCATTCTTCTCACCTTTCCGGCAGACCGCTTCAATATAAAGCTTCTGAGGCGAATCACTCAACGCAATGTTCACACGGCCTTCACGGATCATTGCCCGCGCCCTTTCCACTTCTTCCGGTCCGGCATCCTTCAGTACCTCAAGTCCGTACTCGCTTTTTCCGGCCACGCACCCCAAAGCCGCCGCGATCTCGATTCCCTTCAGATCCGTTCCGGGGATTCCCACATTCATGGCATTTTTCAAAACATTTCCGCTCACACGAACCGTCAGCGTTTCGGCATCTTCTCCCAGAGTTTCCCTTGCCTTTGCCGCAGCCAGTGCCACAGCTCCAGGCTCCGTACAGCCAAGTGCATACTCGATCTCCCGTTCAAGGATATCCAGGATTCTCTTTTTTTCTGTTTCTGAACACTGCATCTCTTTACTTTCCCTTTTCTTTCGTCTATACTTTTCACAGGCGGATTCCATTTTACCATTTTACATTCTTTTGTCATGCAGAGCGTAAAAGTCCAGCTCCAACGCCTATGATATGACGACGGAATTTCATTTTTATTCATCCATTTTGTGCATATTGCTTAACCTGTTGTACCTATTGTACCTGCTTCCGCCTCATTTTTCTTATCAGGAAAGGGATGAAAACTATGCAGAAACGCTCATTTCGACATATTTCATATCTGTACAGGCCCTATGACTTTCCTTCTTCCTTTCCAGTTCTTGTTTTTCTCGGCGATTACTGGCAGGTTGAACCGGGTGAACCGCAGTTTCTTCATTTTCATAACGGAATTGAAATCGGACATTGTCTGGAAGGGGATACGGTATTGTACCGTGAGGAAGAAGAGCCTCTGTCATTTTCTTCCGGCGATTACAGTCTTGTTTTTCCACAGCAGCTTCACATTATGGCCAGCCGGGAACGTCCCAGCCGCTGGGAATTCATCTACATTGAGCCAAAACTGCTTGTCGAAGGGGAATGCTCACCGGCCGCAGAGCTGTGGCCGCTTTTTTATATGCGTCAGATTATCCCGGCACGGATTTCATCCGACGGCTTCCCATCCCTGTATGCTCTTCTGCGGAATATCTTTCAGGAGCTGCATATGAAAAGTCCTCTTTATCAGGACATCGTCCACGGACTTCTGTATGCGCTTTTTGCCCGCTTCAACCGGATGACAGTCCAGGAGGAAAAGCAGGCACTCCTTCCCCCTCAGAACGGATATGCCTGTATCAGAGCGTCTCTTTCCTATATTTATGACCACTATATGGAACCGTTGTCCGTTCGTGAGCTTGCAGAACGCTGTCATATCAGTGAAAGCCATTTTCGCCGCCTCTTCCATACCACGGTAGGAATCAGCCCTCTGGATTATATCCAGCATTACCGGATCCGACAGGCCTGTCATCTGATTCATCTGAATCAGAAGCCGATCAATGTAATCGCACAGGAAGTGGGATATACGAGCCTGTCCAGCTTCAACCGGCAGTTTCAACAGTATCTGGGGCAGTCTCCGTCCTCATGGAAAAAGGATCATCTTTCTGATCCGTATCTGAATGAGGTCCGTTCCTATGATGATCCGGATACGCAATACGTTTTTCAGGTTTAAAAGTTTTTTTCAGAAGTGGGATTTGCTGCTTCCATTTCCGTGCTATAATAAAAAATTGGGCTTCCTGTAATATCTTCTCCATTCAGACAGGAAAGGGAAGCATGAATATTAATGCCGCTTTCGCGGCGGGAAAAGAGGAAATTATGAAAAGTCAGTCCACACTCATGACCGAAGGTTCCATTGCCAGAAGGCTTACCGCCTTTGCCATCCCGCTTTTTCTGGGAAATCTGTTTCAGCAGCTTTATAACACTGCAGACTCACTGATCGTAGGAAATTTTCTGGGAAGCGAAGCTCTGGCAGCTGTCAGCTCCTCCGGGAGCCTGATTTTCCTCATGGTCGGATTCTTTAACGGCATCTCCATCGGAGCCGGCGTGGTGATCGCCAGATATTACGGGGCAAGACAGATTGACAGAATGCAGAAAGCCATCCATACCACGGTGGCCTTCGGCCTGGTAGCAGGCGTGCTGCTCACCGTGATCGGACTTCTGCTCGCTCCGGTTCTGCTGGTATGGATGGGAACACCGGAAAATGTGCTTCCCAATTCCATCACATACTTCCGCATTTATTTCTGCGGTTCCATCGCCTTCGTCCTGTATAATGTGTTCGTGGGAATCCTTCAGTCCGTAGGCGACAGCACCCATCCGCTGATCTATCTGATCATATCATCCGTGGTCAATGTTGTCCTGGATCTTCTGTTCGTAGGCGGTTTTCATATGGGCGTGGGAAGCGCAGCCTTTGCTACCATCATTTCTCAGTTTGTCAGCGCCATCCTCTGCCTCCTTCAGCTTCTGAAAAGTCCCGAGGACTACAGGCTTCATCCGGAGAAAATCCGTTTCCATGGCTTTTATCTGAAGCAGATCATACAGAACGGTCTTCCCTCCGGCTTTCAGAATTCCATCATCTCCGTGGCAAATGTGGTGGTTCAGGCCAACATCAACAGCTTCGGTGCACTGGCCATGGCCGGCTGCGGCGCCTACTCCAAAATTGAGGGATTTGGGTTTCTTCCCATCACCTGCTTCGCCATGTCCCTGACCACCTTCATCAGTCAGAATCTGGGAGCAGGGCTGTATGAACGCGCAAAAAAAGGCGCGCGGTTCGGTATCCTGTGCTCTGTTATTATGGCTGAGCTGGTAGGACTTGCCATCAATCTCGCCGCCCCGCTTCTCATCGCCGCCTTCAACAACGATCCTGAAGTAATTGCCTATGGCGTCGCTCAGGCCAGAACCGTTACGCTGTTCTATTTTCTGCTGTCCTTCTCCCACTGTGTAGCAGGCATCCTCCGCGGTGCGGGCCGCGCCACCGTTCCCATGCTGGTCATGCTCTGCTGCTGGTGCGTAATCCGGATCAGCTATATCACCGTTGCCGTGCGCTTCATCCCTTCCATTCGTGTGATATTCTGGGCCTATCCCATCACCTGGTGTTTAAGCTCCATCATCTTTCTGATTTATTTTTTGAAAGCAGACTGGCTGCACGGTTTTGACAACAGGGCATAAAAACATATTCTTCGAAATCAAAAACGGGCCTGTATAAGCCCGTTTCTGATTTCTCTCTCTGATATAATTTCAACCGCCAAGCGCCCACTGCTTCAGAACAATCACCCTTACCGGCGCCTTCTGCTGAGTATGCGTTTGTCCGCGTACCTCAGGAGAATACGGATTTTCTTCCGCTTCTCCTCCCATGCCGTCTCCCGGCTCCAGCCTGATGGTATCCGTGTCATATTTTGTTACGTTTTCACAGCCCTCCAGATATTCTTCACAGGTTTTCAGAACCGGAAAGCCGCTTTTGTCCGTACGATAGTGCATGGGAATCATGACCGCCGGAGAAAGCCTGTCAATCAGACTGCGGATCACCTCCGGCTCCGCCGTATAATAGCCGCCCACCGGAGCCATGATCACATCCGCATCCTCCATCCTCTCCAGCTGCCATTTTTCCGGCATACATCCGATGTCTCCCAGATGAATGACCTTCAGGCCGTCCGCCTGAAGAATGTGGATAACGTTGCTTCCGCGAAGCGCACCTTTTTCATCATCGTGCCAGCTTTCCAGCCGTTCGATTTTAAACGGGCTCTCAACTCCTCTGTTCTTCAGCCGGATCCACTCCAGGCCGCAGTGATCTCCGTGTCCATGGCTGCAAAGACACTGATCTGCTTCCACATCCAGCGTTTTTAACCCCGGCACCGAATCCTTTTCATATGGATCCAGCACGATTTCATATCCCTCCGCTTCAACTTTGAAGCAGGAATGCCCCAAATACTGCAGTTTCATTTTGTATCCCCTCTTTCTTTTTACCTTCTGTGTCCGCCGCCTCCATGGGAAACGCCTCCTGACGAGGTATGATGGCCGCCGCCACCGCCTCCGCCGCCTCCTCCATCGCCGCTGCTTCTTTCAATATGTCTCTTCGTCACCGTCTTTCTCAAAAAGATATCTTCCCTGCGCTTAAGCTCCGGTTTTCCGCCTTCCACATAGGTGGTCGGATTCACAGTTTTACTTCCCTTATGATGCTTCAGCGATCCTCCTGCAAACAGAGCCGTTCCCAACACTGCTACTGCCAGAGGAACGAGAACCGAAATTTTCGGTGCTCTGCCTTCCGTCATCATTTCCGCAAACAGATTCACATACTTCACATAGGCTCCATACGGATCCTGCTCCACGTTTGCAAGTGCCTCCGTCAGCAGAGCATCGATCATGGATGAGGAAAACCGTTCCTCTGCCCTGCCGCAGGTGCTGAGCCAGGAATAAACGCCTCCGTCCGCTTCCCGGTACCAGTTATCCAGAAGCAGGACACCGTCTCCATGAGGTTTGTCATAGCCAAATTTATGTTCATCATAAAAGTTATCCGCATATACCATTGTATACTGATAAGGCTCCAGCCTTCCCAGCGCATCCTCATAGGCCTCTGCGTAATCCGCCAGGGATTCATCCAGTATGACCAGTACAATATCGCATGCAGTCCGCCTCTCCGTCTTCTCTATCAGCGTTCTCAACGCGTCCTCCTGATCATCTGTCAGCACATCCGCGTAGTCGAACACCCTTTCCTGTGTATCACATTCCTGATTCGTCCGCTCCGCTGTATTTCCGCTTTTTCTGATCACCAGAAGAATCACAAACAGCGCTGCCAGCAGAAGTATGGCCAGGAACCAGTATTTAAAATAAGAAAAGTATCTTTTCCAGTTAATCTCTCTGTTGTCCATGTCCCTGTCTCCTATAAAAGGGAAATACACGCCCAGATCAGCATCAGCACCGCCGTAAGGCACGCGAAAAACGTTCCTCCATAAAGCAGGGCGCAGGGAATGGACAGAGGAAGCTCTCCCGCCATCTTTCCCGTCTGTCCGTTTACATAGCAGTCATAATCCCGGTCCCGGTAACGGTAACGGTAGCACCAGACCGGAAGCAGGGCGTACTGTACATCCCGCTGTCTGATGTCCACCGTCTCACGATTCGGCACGGTGGCGGAATACCCCGCCACAGTCTGCATCAGCAGGCTCTTTGCGTCCGTCTGTGCCCTATCCCGGGCCCTCGGCTCATACTCCGTGCTGGGGCCGTTGTATACTTCTCCCAGAAAGCCGGACATATATTCCGGTGCAAAATCCTGAAGGTCATTGTACTCATACGGCTCCATCAGATCCATAATCTCGTCCGGAAGCCCTTTTGAGGCGTCAGCCGGAATTTTTTCAAACTCAACCTCCATATCCCGGAGAATATGAAACCAGGATGTCTCCGTATATTCCGTATCTCCGCTTCTCCAGACCCGTACCCTGGTTCCGGTACCGTCATAATGACAGTCTGCGGACATGTCATACAGCCAGAACGGAACGTAGCTTCCCTCCATGCGTGAAAGCGTCGCTTCCGAAAGGAACGAAGCAGGCGCAAAAATCCTGTTCTTAAATTCCTCCTGCAGACGCACGGAAGCCTCCTTTTTCCCAATTCGAAAAGGCAGGATAAAGCGCGGATGGTATTCGTCCCTGATCCGATCTTCCAGAATAGTATATTGTCCACAATAGGCACACTTCACAGCGGACCCGTACTCTCCTGCCTCCAGAGGCGCTCCGCAGTTTTTGCAGACCGGCTGTCCGTCGCCCGCTGCCGGCTCCTGCGTATCCACGCCGTCACAGTATGGACAGTGCATCCTTCCCCGTTCAGGATCATATACCACATTTCCGCCGCAGTTTCTGCACTTGAAAATCATGGTGTCTGTCTCCTTCAATTCCCGCGGCGGAACGAACAGACCGTCCATATCGCTCCGCTGCCAAAAACCTTTTGATCAATTATACCACGCGCGCAGGGGAGAAAGCGACGCCTCAGGCGGCATTTTCTCCTCACGCCGTGGGTTTCCGGTATAATCCCTGCGAAGCAGGGCGGCACGATGAAATCGTGCCGGATTGCGCTTTGCGCAATCATTATACCGTAAATGCCTTTCTCTTTTCAACCGTTTCAGATAAGATTTGACAATCCGCTCTTCTTCGTATAAACTGTATCCGCACAAAACGGAAAGGAAATGGATATAGAATGAACGGAATTAATCCACTCAAGCTTCTGCAGATAAAGGGCGCCTGGGAACAGTTTCAGGCCCGTCATCCCAAATTCTCCGCTTTTCTGAATGCAGCATCCGGACTCTCTCTGGAACAAGGAACCATTATAGATGTTACCATAACCTCTCCGGACGGCAGACAGATCGGAACCAACCTGAAGCTGACCGCTGAAGACATACAGCTTCTTCAGGAGCTGAAGGACCTGAAATAATAGACTGCTGCTTCCGAAGAATCCGGATTTTAAGATGTCCGGATTTTCAAGGGTCAGGCTTATCAGGCGTCAGGCTTTGGAAGAATCATAAATAAAAAACGGAGCCGATCTGCACGGCCCCGTTTTCTTATTTATGATTCATAGAGCGCAAGCTGCGCGGTAGACTGCTGTACCGCTGCCGCAAGGTTCTGCACGTTCAGAAGTGCCTGCTGACAGACAGCCGGATCGGCCTGTTGCTGATAAAGAAGCACAGCCTGCTGCTTGGCAGCGATCAGCGCCTGGAGCTGCGCGCACATGTCCGTATAGGTCCGGATCATGGCCGCATCCGCAGAAGAAGCGGAAGAAGCCACAAGCTGCTGGAGAAGCGCTGCCTGCTGAGCCATCGCCGCAGCCATGACGGCCTGCTGGTTCAGCTGGGCCAGCTGCTGGTTTTCCAGAGCCAGCTTTTCTTCCTCACTCATCGCATCCAGCGCCGCCACGTTATTCAGATGTGCCGCAGCTTCCTGAGCCAGTGCAGCCGCATCCTTTACGGCAACCGCGTTTCCATTCTCATCCAGCACGATGCTGGAGGCAGCTGTCGCCTTCAGCTTCGCCAGAACATTGTCAAAACGGTTATATCTGACAAAGTACGGATCGGATGCCGTCTCTCTCATAAACTGCGTTATGGCGTCGTTTTCCTGTGTAAACATCAGTCCGTTCGTACCATTTTCGTCTATCACATATACCTGTCCATAAACAGGTGACTGGATCAGCTCAGCCGCATCCGCCTTCAGCGGAAGCACGCACACCATCACCGCGGCAACTGCAGCCGCCGTCTTCAGCCATCGAAAAACCTTCATCATCTCTACCTCCTTTTCCACCACCGGCGTTTTCTTGCCTGAACATGGTAAACATTACTTCTTCTCACGCTGCGCCGGTAAACCGGATCCTTCCCGCCATATTTTTTTCTGCGCCACCTGGATTTCCAGATCTGACGTCTGACGAACAGATAACTTCCTCCTCCGAGAATGGCCACAACAGCAGCTCCGATTACCAGATACAGCCAGGGGAACCCTTTCCCCGCCTGTTCCTCCGGTTCTTCAGGAGTTTCCGTTTCCATCGGGACCTCCGGCTCCTCCGGAATCACCAGAGACGCGGGCAGCACAATCTGTGCCTGCCCCACTACGCGGCCTGCATAGCTGTATTCCAGAGTGGCCGTTTCTCCCTCCCGTGCATTCTCTGTATCATAATACAGGTCAGCATCCAGATCACGCAGAGTAGCGGTACCGGGCAGCACCACATTGCCATCCTCTTCCATCTGAACCGGGATCTCCTCCGTCACCACCGAACCGTTTTCCACTCCGTTCGTCCTCGCATGGATGGAAGCCGTCATGCTGTCTGAAACATTTCCGCCGATGTCCATCAGGCTGAAATTGTCAAAACCATAGTCAAACAGTGTTGCGGCATCAACATAGACCTGCTGCCCCGGCGTTTCCATGGTTACACAGATGAGATCCATCCCGTCCCGTTCCGCACAGGTAACCAGCGTATTCTGAGCCACCGTCGTATAGCCGTTCTTTCCTGCGAACACCCCGTCATAGTGGTATTTACCACTGAGCAGCATCTTGTGATGATGGGACATGGGAATCAGATCCGGCTGTTTTTCGGAGGGCTGTATCTCATAAAAAGTGGTTCCTGCAATGGTGCGGAAAATATCATACTTCAGCGCTTCTTTGGTGATCAGCGCCATATCATAGGCGCTGGTCACATGGTTTTCGTCCGGAAGGCCATGGGGATTCGTGAAATGGCTTTCCTGGCAGCCCAGCTCTTCAGCCCTTTTATTCATCATGTCCGCGAAGCCTTCTATGGATCCTCCTATATGGACCGCCAGAGAATATGCCGCATCATTTGCGGAAGCCAGCAGTATGGCATACAGGCAGTCCTCCACCGTCAGCTCCTCTCCCTCATCAAGGGCGATGTGAGATCCCTTATCCTCCATATATACCGCCTCGTGAGGCACAGTCACCATCTCGTCCATATCGCAGTTCTCGATGGCGAGAAGGGCCGTCATGATCTTCGTAATGCTGGCCGGATAATGCTGCTCGTGCATGTTCTTATCATACAGAATGGTTCCGGTGGACGCCTCCATCAGAATGCCGGACGGCGCAACAATGGACGGCTCGGAAGGCCAGTCTTCTCCCGCAGTCTCAGCCGTTTCTTCCACAGAAGAGGATTCCTCTTCCGCCGTTTCCGTCCCGCCCGTTTCGGTTCCGGCAGTCTCAGCCGTTTCGTTCGCCTCCGTTCCGTCCTGAAGCGTATCCGTCACGCTTTCGGACAGACCCTCTGACATGCTGTCCGTCGGGACCTCCGCCGCAAGGGATGTTACCGGTATGGAAGCCGTAAAAAAAGCCGCTGCCAGACAGACAGCCGTTATCGTAAGCCTGCATCTATTATATTTCATGGGGAACCTGCTCCTTATTTTCTTTCGTCGAATTTTCAGAAAAGATTTAAGAATTTGTAATAATTTCTTAACGTCTCTTTAACAGATTAACCCCACAAAGAATCTGCGTCAAGAACAAAATTTCTTAAGTTTTTCCTAAGGCTGACAGAGATGGTCAGTTTCCCTTTCCAAGCCGCTCATAAAACTGTCCGTAAAAATCATTTTCCTCATAGGGGAGCAGGAAAAAAAGTCTCAGCACGGACATCGTCAGTTCCTTCATCCGTGCCTCATCCTCCGCGCACTTCACCTCTCCTCCCACCCGCTTCAGATAATCGTGCCAGGCCAGCACAAAGGCTTCGTACCGCCTGATATCCGGAATCCTCAGCCATTTCTTCACTTTGACCTTGGACCGGTTCTGTTTGTGGCATTCATGAACCTGCAGAAAATAACGGAAGCCGCCCTCTTCATAGATCCTTCCAAGCGGGAACAGCCTGCACAGGCCCGGCCGGAACGCATGGATGGAGCATCTTCCTTCTTCATTCAGAAAGCTGCAGCCCTCCCCGTTTTCTCTCAGCTTCAGATTTGGCAGAATCACGCCGTCCGCCATGTTCAGCTCAATCCTGCCCTGTTCCAGCAGTTCAAAAAAGGACAGCTTTGTGCCGCAGCCGAGCTGCCAGATATCGTAGGGGTCCAGCAGGATCGTATTTCCCGTTTCCCTGCAGCAGGACGAGCAGCCCGCACAGTCACCGCAGCCAACTTTTACCAGATCTTCCGCCGTATACAGCCTTCCGTCGGATATCTCCGCCAGATCGATTTCCCGTTCCATATTTTTCTCCGCCTTTTCTATTTTTTCATCTTCTGCCATTATAAACGATTTTCCCCCATACGACAAATCATTCTTTGCCGGCAGACTCACGGCATATATGCTGCTCGCTGTCCGTTGCCCGTCGGATGTCCGCCTGTCTGTGCAGGCAAGCCTGCCATCCATGCGGCCGCCCTCCGGGCTTATCGCTCCGGCTCGCAGCTGAGCTGCTCGCTGTTCGTTGCCCGTCGGATGTCCGCCTGTCTGCGCAGGCAAGCCTGCCATCCACGCGGCCGCCCTCCGGGCTTATCGTGCAAAAAACACCCCGGATCCGTCTGTTGCAGATCTGAGGTGCTTTTTCTGATTTTCTTTACGGCGAAACGCCAGATACCGGACATTCCGTTTTTTCAGAGGCTTCAGTCCTTATCTCGCCTTCGCCATTCTCTTCATATTGACATTAAGGGTTTCACTTTCCTTATACGGGCGGAACAGCAGGTACAGGAAGAGGATGACAAGCAGGAAGGCCACAACCGTGAAGATTCCGAAGGAACCGGTCGTAATCAGTGTGCCGATCTGGTAGATGCACAGGGAGGTGCAGTAGGCCAGAATCGTCTGATAGCCAATGGCGAACCAGAACCATTTCGCGTTGTTCATCTCTCTCTTGATGGCGCCCATGGCCGCAAAGCAGGGAGCGCACAGAAGGTTGAAAACCAGGAAGGAGTAAGCCGCAACCGCAGTCATGCTGCCTGCCAGCGTTCCCCAGAATTCCGCGCCGTCCTCGGCAACCTCGGCAAAGCCATAGAGAATACCGAAGGTACCAACCACGTTTTCCTTCGCCACAAGACCGGTAACCGCCGCAACCGCGCTTCTCCAGTCGCCCCAGCCGAGCGGGATGAAGATCCATGCTATGGCGTTTCCGATAGCTGCCAGGATGCTATGATCAAGCTCCATGTCGTCAAGCATTCTGAACTGTCCGTCCACCCATCCAAAATAGCTGGCGAACCAGATCACGATGGTGGAAAGGAGGATAATGGTGCCCGCCTTCTTAATGAAGGACCAGCCGCGCTCCCACATGCTGCGGAGCACGCTTCCCACAGTGGGAAGATGGTATGCGGGAAGCTCCATGACAAAGGGAGCCGGATCGCCCGCGAACATTTTGGTTTTCTTTAAAATAATTCCGGAACAGATGATTGCCGCAATTCCCACGAAGTACGCGCTGGGAGCTACCCAGGATGCGCCGCCGAACAGTGCGCCTGCGATCAGGGCAATGATAGGAAGCTTGGCGCCGCAGGGAATAAAGGTGGTGGTCATGATCGTCATCTTGCGGTCACGGTCATTTTCGATGGTACGGGAGGCCATAACGCCGGGAACACCGCAGCCGGTACCGATCAGCATGGGAATGAAGGATTTTCCGGAAAGTCCGAACTTGCGGAAAATGCGGTCCATGATGAAGGCGATTCTTGCCATGTATCCGCAGCCCTCCAGGAAGGCCAGGAAAATGAACAGCACAAGAATCTGAGGCACGAAGCCGAGAACCGCGCCCACGCCGGCGACAATACCGTCAAGGATCAGGCCGGACAGCCAGTCCGCGCAGCCGATGGAGGCAAGCAGGGATTCCACCAGCACCGGGATGCCGGGAACTTCCAGGCCGAACAGGCTCCAGCCCTCTCCGAACACTCCGTCATTCATCCAGTCTGTCGCCCAGGTACCCACCGTCGTCACGGAAACATAATATACGATGTACATGATCACCGCGAAAATCGGAAGCGCCGCCCACCGGTTCGTCACGATCCGGTCAATCTTATCGGAGGTGGTCATATTCCCTTTTCTGTTCTTTTTATAGCAGTCTCCGATGATGGAGGAAATGTAGACATATCTCTCATTGGTGATGATGCTTTCCGTATCATCGTCCATTTCCTTCTCCAGTCTGGCGATCTGGGCGGATACGTCCGGCGCGTTCGTCATCTGCTCCCGAATCTTGTCATCCTTTTCCAGAAGCTTGATGGCGAAGAAGCGTTTCTGCTCCTCCGGCACGCCCTTCAGCATGCTCTCCACCTCGTCGATCACCGATTCCACTTCAGGTGCAAAGGTATGTACGGGAACTGCGCTGCTCTTCTTTTCCGCCAGGGCAACCACTCTCTTTGCGGCTTCCTGTACACCGGTTCCCTTCAGGGCGGAAATCTCAACCACCTCGCAGCCCAGCTTCTCGCTCAGCTTCTTAATGTTGATCTTATCGCCGTTCTTTTCCACCACATCCATCATGTTCACGGCCATCAGAACCGGGATGCCCAGCTCCATCAGCTGGGTGGACAGGTAAAGGTTACGCTCGATATTCGTTCCGTCCACGATATTCAGGATCGCGTCAGGCCTTTCCGTAATCAGGTAGTTTCTGGCCACAACCTCTTCCAGCGTGTAGGGAGACAGGGAATAAATTCCCGGAAGGTCCATGATTACAACATCCCTGCTGCCCTTCAGCTTACCTTCCTTCTTCTCCACCGTTACGCCCGGCCAGTTTCCCACAAACTGATTGGAACCGGTCAGCGCATTGAACAATGTTGTTTTTCCGCAGTTTGGATTTCCTGCCAATGCAATCTTAACTGACATATTCTACCTCTTTCCGCCTCGCAGCTAACGCTGTCTGCATTATATTCGTTAACACTATCTTTTATTAGTGTATACTAACCATTCAGTAAAAAAATCATTCCACCTGAATCATCCCGGCATCCGCCTTACGGACAGACAGCTCATAGCCTCTCACCGTCACCTCCATGGGATCGCCCAGCGGCGCGACCTTTCTCACATAAATCTCCACGCCTTTGGTAATGCCCATGTCCATGATGCGCCGCTTCACGGCACCCTCTCCTGTGAGCTTCACAACCTTCACGCTTTCCCCGCAGGGAACTTCCTTTAATGTCCTCATACTATCTCCTTTTCATCCAACCATGATTTTATTGGCCATATCTTTTCCTATGGCTACCCTGGAATCCTTGACATTGACGATCATATTGCCGCCCGTCTCAGATATCACGGTCACAACACCTCCCGCAACGAAGCCCAGATTCTCCAGAAATCTTCTGGTCTCTTCCTTCCCGCCAACCTTGCGGATCACGTTCGGCTCCCCTGCCTGCACCATTGTTAATGGCATCATGTCTCATCTTCTTTCTGTAAGCTGAAATTTTTCAGGAAAATTTCCCCACACAAACAGCCGTGGAAACATTTCCCCGTTTCATGTGTTAGTATACTCTAACTTCTATTAGTCGTCAAGTATATTTCGTAAAAACTGTTCCCTATAATTTCGTAAAAACTGTTCCCTATAATATTCTGTCCAGACACGGCTGTACAGGGAGTGGAATTGTAGAATTTTTCCTGATAATGCCCGCATCCGGCAGAGGATGTTATAAATTTTTTATTTGATGTCATTTTTACATTATGCTATACTGTTACTATCTGCAAATATATAATAAGGAAAAAGGTGAAATTATGATACATGTAAACGAATCGGCTGAAAACTATCTTGAAACTATTCTGATCCTGAGTAAAGAACACCCGGTGGTCCGGTCCGTGGATATTGCGGAAGAGCTCGGCTTTAAGAAATCCAGCGTCAGCGTCGCCATGAAGAATCTCCGGGAAAAGCAGCATATTACCGTTTCCAAAGAGGGATTCATCACCCTGACGGATTCAGGACGGGCGATTGCGGAAATGATTTATGAGCGCCACGAGCTGCTTTCCGACTGGCTCACCCGGCTGGGAGTAGACCCGAAGGTGGCCGTGGAGGATGCCTGCCGCATCGAGCACGTGATCAGTGCAGAAAGCTTTGAAGCGATTAAGAGGCATATCGGGATGAAGGGAACAAAACAGGAGTCAGGTAAGTAAAAGCAGGCTGGCTGGCAGCCTGCTTTTTTTGAAAGCATTCCTGGTTTTTCCAATAAAGTTTTTCCGATAAAAAAGGATGCCGCAGAACGCGGCACCCATCTTCATACGCGTATTTTTATGGAAGAATCAGATATAAGGAACAATATTTCTGATGTTCTTCATTCTCTTTGCAAGCAGAAGCACTACAAAAGGAGTAAGCGCAATCGGCACCACGTCCGCGATTCCAATCCAGATAACGCAGTAGGCATAATCAAGTCCTGCAAAGTAGGACAGGGAAAGGCTGGTGGTAAGGATCATCAGTACACCGAACAGAAGGCTCCAGAACAGGCTCACACCGATGAATTTTCCTTTTCCTTCGTTGATAACCTCAAGCAGATCCCTCTTTCCGCCTCTCAGATGTACCAGTGCAGGAAGCGCTGCGGAAAGGCCTACGGTAATGCCGTCCGCAAGGGGGGAGTGCAGCGGAATGAAGTTACCGGACAAAAGCGCCCATACGATGGTTCCGATGTAACCGGAAAAGAATCCCGTTACAGGCCCGAACAGATAGCCGATTACCACGATAATGAATGCAAATGTTCTGAAATGCACGGCACCGGGGATCAGCGGGATCGGGCACAGGTATGCCCAGAGCACGCCCGTCAGAACGCCGAACACAACAAAGAAAATGATGTTGACAAAAGATAATTTTTTCTTCACGTTTTCTTCCTCCTCAAAAGAAGCTGTTCATCAGTAACTGATATCTGCAATCTCTGCAAATATATCAAGAAGCTTTCCGCACGCGTAATCAAAAAGCTTTTGACCTTTTTCCACAGTGGCAAAGGTAGGCGCACCGATCACGCCGCTCTTCGTCACATCAGCCGTCTTCCACCCCGCATTTACAGGGCCGAAAACAGTTACATATTTGTCCCCGCGGAACTCTGCCGCAGGCTCCTCGTCCACAGCGAGCTCCATGTGCACCGTTTCAGGCCTCGCCTCCAGCATCAGAGAGGTTTCCAGCTCACAGGCATGGAACACGCCGTATTTTCCGGACTGCTGAATATCCTTCAGGCCATCCGCCCAGAAATCGGTGAACCACCAGTCTATTACAAATACGTCCAGTCCCAGATCAATTCTCAGATCCCGGCTGATCAGGTTCAGCATATCGGTATTTCCGCCATGGCTGTTGAACAGAACCAGCTTTTTAAAACCGCTGGCCGCAATGGACTTCGCAATATCATGAAGAAGCGCATAATAGGTCTGCGCGCTGAAGGTAATAGTTCCCGCAAAACCCATATGCTCGTTGCTCTTTCCGATCGGAAGCTGAGGGGCAAAAATCAGATTTCCCTCAGGGAAGGCCCCGTCTCCCTGTGCGATGATCCGGTCAATCAGCGAGGATAAAATGATTGCATCCGTTCCCACCGGAAGATGCGGTCCATGCTGCTCCGTGGCGGACGTGGGCAGCATAACGATTGTCCTGTCCTTATCCAGAGCCGCGATTTCATCTCTTGTCAGATTCTCCCATCTTTTGATCATAACTACCTCTTTTCTTCCGCCCGTCGGAATTGCCGCAGGCGGCATTGAAATTCTGTACGGCAAAAACGCCAAAGCGCACAAACGCATAAACCGGCAGTTCATGCCATGCTCCTGTTTCTACGGCCATCCGCGTCATACGGGGATATAGAAGAAAATCCTCAGAACAACCGTCACAGCGATTGCCGCCGCATTGACGAGCACAAAAAGCGCATCATAGCGGCTCGCCCTGATGGCCTTATAGGTTCCTCTTTTTACAGAGAAATCAAGCTGATAATAATGCATGGCAAGCGAAATTGCCTGCCCCTTGCTGATCACTCGGAACAGAAGCGGCAGAGAAAATGTCACATAATTATTAATCTTCGTCGCCCAGCCGCAGTCTTCAATTTCCAGCCCTCTGGAGCTCTGCGCCTCCATAATCGCGTTCAGCTCCGTAATAATCATGGGAATGATCTGAAAAACCAGACCGATTCCAAACGCAATCGCATAGGAAACATGCCACTTCTGAAGGCCCAGGATGATCTCGCTGAAATTGGTGGTGATCAGCACCGTATAAAAGGAGGAAATCATGAGAAAAATTCTCAGTGCGTAAACAGCTCCCTTATAAAAATCGTACCAGTCAAAGCAGAAATCCACCGGCTTTCCCGCGAAGGAAAATACCGTTTCAAAAAATATTGGGCCGCCCTCCACGACCGGCGGCTCGAACAGCCCCAGCACCAGCCACAGAAGGAAGATGAACAGAAGGAGCACCTTCAGCTTGGAAAGCAGTACCACCATGTATTTCTGTATGCCGCAGGTACACCAGATGGCGATGAAAAACGCAAACAGAAACAGCAGTGCCACTCCGGACTTGATCAGACTGGTGAGAACAGCCATCACCACAAAAAAGGCGAATTTCGTTCTTGGATCGAGCTTATGAAGGAGGGAATCCCCGTCCACATATTTCAGATAATCCATTATCTTCCTCCCTCCTTTTCCGCGTACTTTTTCAAAATCTGCTCCGTGAATTCCTCTACCGTATAACAGATCCGCTCCAGTCCGAGGCTGTGAGACAGACGTACCACAGGCGGCATCGCGATGCCGATCCGCTCAAAAATATCACTTCTGTCCGCAAGCTCCTGCCGGCTTCCCTCGAAGATCTTCTCGCCGGCATTCAGGATCACCGCCTCATCCATCGTACGGAATACCAGCGGGATCTCATGGCTGATCATGATGACCGTCTTTCCCGCTTCCTTCAGCGAACGGATCAGCCCCTCCAGATCCTTCACCAGAAAGCCGTCCATTCCGAGCGTAGGCTCATCCAGAATGATCACATCCGCGCTGGAGAACAGAACGGAAAGGATGGTGAGCATATGCTTCTGGCCCATGGACAGATTCAGCGGGAAGGTCTCCCTTTCCTGCTCCAGATGATAGCGTGAAAGCACCTCCGTGATCTGTTCAGCGGAGAAATCCACCTGCTGCATGCGTGCGCAGAAGGTCAGCTCCCTCTCTACCGTTTCCTCAAACAGCATATGTTCCGGATGCTGGAATACCAGAATGATATTTCTCGAAATCTGCGCTACTGTTTTGGAAAGGATGGACCCGCCGCGGTATCTCACATCTCCTTCCGTCGGTTTATACAGACCGTTCAGATGCTTGACGAAGGTGGTCTTTCCGGACCCGTTCTGCCCCAGGACGGCGATTACCTTTCCCTCCGGCAGGTTTGCGTTCACATCGATCAGGGCGTGGAAGCCGTCACTGAAGGTCTTTGCCAGATTATGCACCGTGATCACAGGAGCAGCCTGCTCCGTCTTCTGCTCCTTCCCGCTGCGTTTCTCCGGCTCTCCGCGTCCAGCCGTCTCTCCTCCCAGAAGGCTTCCGATCTGCTCTCCGGCTTCCTCTACCGTATAAAAAAGCTCCAGTCCCTGGAAATGTCCGGAAAGCTCCCGGTAAATCTCCACTTCCTGAGGGATGATCACACCAAGCCTCTCCTGCAGCTCAAAATCCCGGAAGAAATCGTCCCTGCTTCCGTCAAATACCACTTCGCCGTCCAGAAGGCCGATGACATGATCTACAATGCCCGCTGACCATACCAGGTTATTATCTACCAGAACAGTGGTATTCCCGTTTACGGAAAGCTGTCTGAGGATTCCCTGTACCATCGCCTTTCCACCCGGATCCAGGGAGCTCACCGGTTCATCCATAATCAGGATGTCCGGATTCATGGCAAGAACGGAAGCGATGCAGACCGACTGCCTCTGGCCGCCGGACAGATTCGCCACGCTCCGGTTCCTCAGATACTGCAGGTTCAGAAGATCCAGAACGTATTCCATCCGGTCCGCAATTTCCTCCTGAGGCAGCCCCAGATTTTCCATGCCGAAGGCGATGGCATCCTCCACGCCGTATCCGAACAGCTGATTTTCCGGCGTCTGGCTGACCACGCTGACGAAGGTTTTCTCCGGCATATCAAAGCTGCCCTCCAGCACACCGCCGGTGATCAGCTTCGGGATAACCCCGGAAAAGATCTCCACCAGCGTGGACTTACCGCATCCGCTGGGCCCCACAATTGCCGTAACCTTTCCTTTTTCAATGGAAAAGCTGACGTTCTTGAGAACCTCTTTTCCATCCGGCGCATATTTGTAACTGATATTGTTTACTCTGTATTCCACTTGGCGTTCTCCTCATATGTTTCATGTATCACCGGGATTTTCCAACCGGAAAGGTAGGGAAGGATTCCAGGTAGATAATATCCTTTCTCTTCGCGGCATCCCCTTCTGCAAGAATTGCTGCCTTTCCCGCGATCTTTCCGCCTGCCTTTTCAACCAGGGTTTCCATGGCCTTCAGGGACTCTCCCGTGCTGATCACATCGTCTACGATGAGAATTCTTTTTCCACGGATCATCTCGCTCTCCTCTCTGTCCAGACAGAGAATCTGCTTTTTCTGCGTCGTAATGGAATAAACCTCCGTCACGAAGGGCTCCAGCATATAGGGCTTGACGCTTTTTCTGGCGACGAAATACCGCTTCATATTCATAATGCGCGCCATTTCCTGCACCAGCGGAATTCCCTTGGCCTCCGCCGTTATCAGATAATCCACCTCCGGCACGCGCTCCTTCAGCGCTGCGGCCGCCTTCACCACAAGCTCGGCATCGCCGAGGAGCACGAAGCTCGCGATGTCCAGATTATCGGAAATCCGGATAATGGGCAGTTTTCTTATACAGCCCACAATATTCATTTCATAATACTTCTTTTCCATTGCCGCCGTCCTCTCCTTTCCTTTCCGTGCCTCGCTGCACGGCTTACGCCAGAACCGCATCACGCCTTTTCCGCCGTAATCTCTCCGGCAGACATGACAATGCAGAAGGGGAAGTCCCTTCTGCACACTTTGCAGTTCCGCACTGTGACGGCATTATCTTCCGGAATCATCCCATGCCGTCTCCCATTCAATTATGCAACAATAATACTCACTTGTCACGAAAAATTTAAATTTTTTATAAACTTCACGTAAATTATTTATAACTTTTGGCAGCAGCCGTTATTCACTGTCCGGAAGCAGCTTCACGCGCACCATGATTTTACGCACCATTTCGCCTTCTTTCAGAGGAATATCCTCAACCGCCGTCTGGTTTGGAAGATGGCAGTCCTCTTCCTCCAGTTCTGAAAGAATCCAGTTATAGGCGGCATCCATGGCGTTTTCAATCGCATCCTCCATATCGGCGCCAAACGCCTCACAGCAGGCAAGATCCGGAAAGCTCGCCCGGAATCCGCATCCATCCGCCTGCGGGGTAAAAACAGCAGGATATACAAATGTCATTGTCTCACAAACCTCCCGAATAATTTCCGTCCCATTATAAGTCAGAGAATGGAGTTCTGTCAAATACAGGGGAGGAACAGGGCGAACACGGCGCCCTTTCCGCCGGGCGGGGGATCCTCCAGACAGACGTTTCCGCCGTGAAGCTCCAGAATCTTCGCGGTAATCGCAAGCCCCAGTCCAGAGCCATGCCCGCTTCCCCGAGCCGTATCCCCGGTCACAAAGGGCCGGAACAGATCCCTCTTCAACTCCTCCGGTATTCCATTTCCATCGTCTGCGATCCGGATTTCCGCCCGGCCCTTTTCTTCCCTCACCTCCACCGTCAGCTTTGTTCCGGGCGGATTGTAGGCAGCCGCATTGTTCACGATGTTCTCCATGGCACGCCTGAGAAGTGCCCTGTCCGCACAGACCCATATGCTTTTTTCCGGAATGAATGCCTCCACCTCAAATCCCGCAAGTTCCAGCTCCTGATACCTTTCCGCAAAATATTCCTGAACCAGCCCGCAGAGATCCTCCCTTCTTTTGCTGACGGGCATGTCAGGGCGGTCCAGACGGCTGTATTCATGGAAGGTCAGAAGAAGCTCATTTACCCGGTCCGCTTTCCTGGCTATGGTATCCAGATATTTTTTCTGATCCTCCGGAGCTGTCAGGCCGTCCCGCAGCGCGGCCGCATAGCCCTGGATCACCGTAACGGGCGTCTTCAGATCATGGGAAATGTCCGCCAGAAGCTTTCTTCTCTCCTCATCCAGACGAAGCCTTTCCTCTTCACTTTTTTTCAACGCGTCTTCCATCTTCAGGAAGTTATCGGCAAGCTCCTTAAACTCTACCGGCCCCCTGTATCCTTCCAGGCCGCTCGGCTGATCCGCAGCCAGGTTGGCCACCGCCTCATTCAGAGGCGCGAGAAGCCTTTTCACCCTCCGGCTCAGCCAGAAAATGCAGAAAGCCGCCGTTCCCAGATAGATCGGAATGATGGACAACATAACGCCGTCCGCCACCTGGTAAAACAGACGGTATTCCCTGGAGCCGGCCTCCCGCATCCAGAAAACCGCCCGCCTGGAAAGTCCTTCCGCATTGGTATAGGAATAGCTGTAAATTCCGCGGTCCTGACCGTCCCTCCCCATCAGATACTCCAGTTCCCGTTCCGTAAAGGGCTTTTCTCTCTTCAAAATCGTACCGGACTTCCATACCCTGTTTTCATCCAGAAAGGCATATCCCGTAATGGTCAGACTGCCATCCTCCAGGTATCTCGCGCGGGTCAGCAGGTAGCGTCCTCCCTCAGCATCCTCCGACAGCTCCGCAACCAGAATACGGCTTTCCGTATCATAGTCCTGAATGCAGTCAAGCTCATCCCGGGTAAATGCTCTGCCCTGCGCATCACCCTGGCCACAAATGACATTCCCCTCCTCATCCAGAATCATCAGTCCGGAGTCCTTTCCCAGCCAGGGGACCGGATTAAGGCGGTTCAGCTCCCCGTCCTCTGTGGATTGAAGCTCCTCCAGCAGTCCTGCCACATCCGGCGTGGGCGCCACATGATCCGCATACGCGGAGAGCATCAGATAGACGCCGGTCAGAATAACCAGATTCATGATGGTGAAAAACACATAGTTTTCCGCCAGAAATCGAAACAGGCCCTCTCTTCTTCTATTTCCGGTCTTCAATTTTATATCCAAGCCCCCTTACCGTTTTGATATAGCGCGGGTTTTTGGGATCATCCTCGATTTTTTCCCGCAGCTTTGAAACGTGGACCATCATCGTTTTATCATCGTTTTCAAAAAATTCCCCATTGATGCTTTCATAAATCTGCGCCTTCGTATAGACCCGTCCGGGGGAACGCATCAGCTTCAGCAGAATCTTGTATTCCGTCGGCGTCAGGAAAATCTGTTCCCCGTTCTTCGTTACCGTCATCGCATCTGCATCCAGGCACAGCTCTCCCAGCGTGATCCGGTCCGTTCGTCCCGTGTCTCCAGCTGCCGATCCCAGCTCATAAAAGCGCCGGAGGTTGGAATTGATGCGGGCCGCCACCTCCATGGGATTAAATGGCTTGGTCAGATAATCATCCGCTCCCAGATTCAGCCCCAGAATCCGGTCATAATCCTGATCCCTTGCTGAAAGAATCAGAATGGGAATGTTGCTGATCTTCCGGATCTGTCTGGTCAGCTCATATCCGTCCATCTGAGGCATCATCACATCCAGAAGCGCCAGGTCCACATGTTCTCTTTTCATCCGTTCAAGTGCCTTTTCTCCATTGTCAGCGGATATGACGCGGTAGCCGCTGTTTTCCAGATACAGCCGCAGAAGCTCCACGATGTCTCCGTCATCCTCCGCAATCAGAATCGTATATTGCATGGTATCCTCCGTTCTTTTCTCAAATGTTGAAAAGGCCTGCCGAAGCAGTCCGGCAGGCCTCTTTTTCATTCTATTATATTTACTGTACCGGCGCAATCCCTTTCTGAGGGTTCAGCAGATCAGGCGGATCCGAAAGTCTCCCTTCCGAAATTCCGGATCTCCTTCTGACTCCCATTCCACCTTTCCGCTCTCATCCTGATAGTGGATCTGCGTCACGCAGTATTCTCCCTTTTCGTATCCGTAACCGTCTCCCGCATCCTCATACAGGGCAAAGCTTCCATCCGCTCCCGTATAGATCTGCAGCAGAATCTCCCTGCCTTCCATTTCCGCCGTGTTCTCTCCCGGCTCCGTCACCGGCAGGATGGAACCGGCCTTCACATAAACCGGAATGTGATCGATTCCGACACGGGCCTCAATCTCCCTGCCTCCCTCATGGCGTTCCTCCGTATAAAAATCATACCAGTCCGTCCCCGCCGGAAGATATACCCTGCGGATGGATTTCTCCCCTTCCATGGGCTCCGTAACCGGACAGATCAGAAGGTCCGGCCCGAACATGTACTCATCCATGCTGTCCGCCGCCTTTTCATCCTGCGGGAAGTCAAAGATCAGCGGACGCATCATGGTGCCGTTTTCTCTCCAGACCGATCCCGCCAGAGAATAGATATAAGGAAGCAGCCGGTATCTTCCCCGGATGGCGGAAAGAAGCGCTTCATAAAAAGGCTGTCCCGGCACGCCGGACTGTCCTGCTTCAGACTGCCCTGACACAAAGTTCCCCGGATTAAACTGCCCCGACTCAAACTGCCATGGCTCCCTCCTGCAGTCCGTTCCATGGCTTCGGAAAACAGGCAGAAAAGCGCCGTACTGGAACCATCTCACGTACAGCTCCCGGTAGGCAGGATCCAGATTTCCGTTCTCATATTCTCCATTCCAGAACCAGGTATTCCCCTTCTTCACGAAAAAGGCACCGATGTCCAGCGTCCAGTAGGGCATGCCGCTGGCACAGAAATGAAGGCCTGCGGTGATCTGGCGGCGCAGAGTCTCCCAGCTGGCAGAGATGTCTCCCGACCAGAGGATCGTTCCGTACCTCTGGCTTCCCGCCCAGCCGCTCCGGGTGAGGTTGACCACCCTTTTTTCCGGCGCGTCGGGCAGGAATCGTGCGGCGCATCCTCTCTGTCCCTCATAGACCGCTCTTGCATGATACATGCCGTAGGCATTCGCCTTCTGGCGGGGCATAATTTCGGACGCTGCTTCCAGATACTCATGATACATCTCTCCCGGCTCCGGCTTCAACTTCCGGCTCCATTCCGGCGTCACCGGCTCGCAGGAATCGCACCACCAGGCGTCGATCCCGTACCGGAACAGCCCTTCCTCCGCCTGCTTCCAGTACAGCTTCCGCCCCTCCTCCCGGAAGGCGTCATAGATCTCGCTGCCGGGCAGCAGCAGTCCCGCCTCCTGAAACTCCCGGTAATTGTCACATTCCGCGCTCATGTTCGGCCAGATGGAAATCATGAAATGCACGTTTTTCCCATGCAGCGCATCCGTCATGGCTGCTGGATCGGGAAAACGCTCCGGATCGAAGGTTTTCTGGCCCCACAGATCCCCTGTCCAGGACATCCAGTCCAGCACCAGCGCATCCAGCCCGATGCCACGCCTACGGAATTCCTCCGCTGTCTCCACAAGCTCCTGCGCCGACTCATACCGCTCCTGGGACTGGATATAGCCGAATGCCCATTTCGGAAGCATGGTTGCCTGTCCCGTCAGAGCACGGAACTGTCCGATCACCTCATCCGGGCGGCCCGCCAGAAAATAATAATCCAGATATTCATCCGCCTCCGTGTAAAGATAGGAGCCGTACTGCGTATCGCTAAATACCGCCGTTCCCTGAGTGGACAGCAGGATACCATAGCCGTTTCCGGAAAGGAGCAGAGGAATGGCAATCTTCAGATTGGCCTGGTGCAGGTACTGGGTGGTATGCCGCAGATTCCATACGCCTTCCTCCGCCTGCCCCAGTCCGTACAGCCGCTCTCCCGACACAAAATCCAGATACAGTCTGGTACGGCACAGCTTCCGGTCAAATACCCGGTCCGCTTCCTTAATTCTCTTCTTGATCCCGTCCGGCGTTGCCACTTCCTCCACCCTGGTGTTTTCATTGATCACCGGGCGGAAGGAATCATAATCTTCCGTATTTTTGCTCTCCCATGCCCGTTCCGCCAAAAGCGGCGTACCATCCGGACGCTCATAGCGGATGGAGCCGGTGGCACGTGCCGCGATCAGATGAAGCTGTGCCGTTTCCAGACGGATTTCCCGGTCGTTTTCCTCCCATTTCCACCACCGGGTATCCGGGGCCGGTCCCCTCTCCGGGCAGACGCAGGATCCGGACAGATCCGCGTATTCCGCTCCCTGTTCCTTTCCAAAGCTTCCGTTTTCCGTCCAGGAAACCCGGACCGCCCGGTCCGTCTGCGGAATCAAACGGATGATTCCGGCTTCTGATGTGAGGAAAAGGGCGTTTTCCTCTCTGGTCACTTCTGTAATCGTCCTGTTTTTTCTCCCCGATGCCTGAAGCATAATTTTTTCCCTCCCGTTATCTTTCATAAATCCAGGCTTTCGCGCTGAAATCCCTGTCCGCCCTTCCATACTCAAAAAGGATTCTGCTTCCTTCTGGAAATGCAGGAAGGATATCTTCCGAATTTTCAAACCGGTGCAGAATGACAAGTCCCCTGTTCTTCCATTCCCGGATGAGCACCTGCTCTCCCTGCGGATGGTTATAGGAAGCCGTACTGCAGCTTCTGTAAACCGTCGCCCCGTATTTGATGATATCCGCCGCCTTTCTATAGAAGGCCATTCCCTCTTCCACCAGCCTCCACTGCTCATCCGACAGATCATAGATGTCCCCGCTCAGGCACATCCTGCCCAGGAAGGTGGATACGATGGAATAGAAAATCCGTTCCTCGCTGTCGTCCGCACGGAGCACCGCCCAGATATGGCTCTGCTCCGGCCGGATCACCGCGTGCAGGTTGGCGGCAATAATGGGGATGGACGTCGTCTCATGGGCGTCGGAAAAGCTCGCCTGACTGACCAGCTCCATCATGGACGGTTCCAGACGGTGGCCGCCGCTGGAGCAGTTTTCAATCACAATGTCCGGGATCTCCTGCCGGATCCTCTCGAAGAAGCGTCTGCTTGCCGCCACCTTCCGGTAAAGGCCGTCGCCCGGGCTGTCTCCCCCATCGCAGCCCATTCCCATGGTTTCGTTGTAATCCACCTTCACATAGCCAAAGCCGCCTTCCTTCAGGGTGCGGATCACCTTTTTCTCCAGATAGTCCGTCACCCACGCATCCTCCATATCCCAGAACCTGCGGTTTCCCACCGTCAGCGCCACGCCATCCTTTTTCACCAGATGTTCCGTATTCTGAAAGCTCCGGCTCTGATCCGCCACATTTTCCATTTCAAACCACAATCCCGGAATCATCCCTTTTGACCGGATGTAATCCGCCGCCTGTTTCAGGCCGCCTGGAAAGCTTTCCTCATTCACCTCCCAGTCTCCGATATTCCGGGACCAGTCCTTTGCGCCGCCGTACCAGCCGCAGTCGATCACAAGATAGCGGATTCCCTTTCCTTCCAGCTTATCACAGATTTTTTTAATATTTTCAAAGGAAGGATTGCCCCAGGTGGTGCAGAATTCATTGAAAGCGATTCCCATGTCTCCATCCGCCGGGGAAATCTTCGGATGCTGCGCCCTCACCAGTCTGTCACAGACCTGAGACAGAGAAGTTCCCTCCGCGATCACAGCCTCCGGCGAGACAAAACGTTCCCCCGGCGCGAGCTTTTTCAGCCACTGTCCGAAATCCCTGTCGGCAATTCCGCCCGTTACGGTAAAAAGCTCGCTTTCCCTGCACAGGATCTCCATCTGCCAGGAGGAAGCGCAGTAGAGCTGAACCGCCAGAAATTTTCCTGACAGGCTGTCCTCCAGCGCCAGAAAAGGGAAATACTTCCGGACGGGCATGGAGCCCACGTTTCCGAATTTTTCCACGCGCACACCCGCTCCGCTCCAGGATTTTTCCAGATGCAGGTCTTCTATCGTCTCCGTCCTCAGCTTTCCCTCCGCGCTCCAGAAGGACTGGAGGCGGTGGATTCTGTCCGCCCGCACATCCTTCAGGGCAAAGGAGGTGAGCAGCTCCATGGCGATCTCCTTCAGGCTGTTGTTTTCCACCTCCGTCCAGGTCCGGATGGCCTCCCCGTCCTGCCTTTTATGTACCGTCAGGACGACGCCGTCCCCGTTCTCATACCGGACCGCTTCCGGGCTTTCTGATTTTTTTGCAAAGCCCTCCATGGTCCGGCTCTGATACATGGTCAGGCCGCAGGAAAAGCCTCCCGCGTAGCCGTCTCCTGTGAGTTTCATTTCTGCGTATAAGTGCATGATTTTCCTCCCCTTATTCTCCGTTCGATATTTCTTTTTCCGGATCTTCCGCTTCCTCCAGCCGTTTCCGGATGCTTTCCAGCAGTTCTCTGTGCTCTCCGTGAACCGCCGCCCGGAAATGAGATTCGCCCTTTATGCCTTTGACCTGAAAATAGTCCCCCTCTGACTTAAAAAAAGGCTTTTTCAGAGATGACAGGTACAGAAAGCTTCCCATTGATCTGAATCTCAGAATATCCGCATCAGAAAGCGGCTCTTCCAGCATAAAATCAAAGGCAAACCAGCCGGCTTCATTGCAGGCCTCCACAGAAGGCCGGACCTCTTTAATCCGCATGAGTCAGCGCACCTCCAATCTCCCGGACAGCCCCGGTCAGAGCGTCTATTTCTTCCCGTCCTGTCGCACAGGATATGCTCACGCGCACCGTTCCTTCTTTCCCGCTTCCGATACATTCGTGAATCAGCGGAGCACACTGGAGCCCTTCCCGGACGATGATCCCGTAGCTGTCTTTTAATATATAGGAAATATCCGCCGGGGTCAATCCATCCATTCCAAAGCTTAAAATCGGGCCGCGGGGTTCGGTATTTTCCGGCCCGAACAGGTGAATGCCCGGTATCTCTTTCAGCCCGTCCTGCAGATATGCCATATTTTCCCGCTCCTTTCGGGAAATCTTCTCCACACCAAATTCATATACGTAATCCGCTCCTGCCCTCAGCGCCGCGATCCCCGGAAGGTTCTGCGTGCCAGGTTCATAGTCGTATTCACCCGGCGCATAGAGAAGCTTCCCGCTCTCCCGTCCGGTGCCGCCGTATTTTAACGGGCGAACAGGCAGCCCTTCCCGGATGTAAATGCCTCCTGTCCCCTGCGGCCCCATAAGGCTTTTGTGTCCCGTAAAGATCAGAATGTCCGCCTTCCAGGCATCCCCTTCCACCGGCATGCAGCCGGCGCTTTGGGACACATCTACCGCCAGGAGATATCCTTTTTTCTTCACGATATCCGCGATCTCCCCCATGGGCTGAACTGCTCCGGTCACGTTGGAGCAGTGGCTTATGATCACTGCTCCTTTTCCGGATGGCAGCTCCGACAGTGCAGACATTTTCACATATCCCTTCCTGTCGCAGGGCAGGATCCCGGTCCGTTCCCGCAGACCGGGCAAATTCCACAGAGGCCGCAGAAAACAGTTATGCTCGGTCTGAGCCACATAGATCCGACAGTCCGTCCAGTCCATTCCCCGAAGAAACAGATTGGCGCTCTCCGTCGCCCCGGAGGTGAAAAAGATCCGATCCCATCGCTTCACTCCAAGAAGCCTGCTCAGACTCCTCCGGCAGGCTTCCATAATGTTTTCTTCTTCCGTCTCCAGACTGCTTCTCATCTGCCCGTCCGGCATGCCCTGTGCATATCGGACGAGCGTATCGATCACACACTGCGGTTTCGGCCAGGAGGTGGCCGCATTGTTCAGATAGATCATATCTTTATCCTTCCAGAAGATTGAAATGCATGACTCTGGCGACCAGCTCAAGCTGCTTTTTATAATTGCCGAAGATCAGCACCTGATGATGGCCGAAGCCCGCCAGGGTGTGCATAAATTTTCTGGCGTCGTCCATCTGGACATAGTAATAAGGGCTACAGTATACCTCCCTGTATTCCGAACGGATCACCTTTCCCGTTTTCACGCACATGGTATCCCCCTGCGGATTAAACCTGCCAAGCGTCACCTCATCCTCCTCATTTTCCGTAAAGTCCACCTGCAGCTTTCCGCCGAATCCCTGTCCGGTAAACGCCCAGAGCCTGTAGGTGAGCGGTTTGCTGCCGTAGCCGTTCATGCAGAGTGCGGGAACGGCATGATGGAGAAGAAGCATTTCATCAGACTCCATGCTGGGATTTCCCATGAACGCGGGTCGGAACGCCGTATACTGCAGGATCGTCATGGCAAGCAGGGCGTTCAGGTCTTCCTCACACCCGCTGGGGATACCTTCTCCCTTCAGCAGAGAATGGCAGATGCAGGGCGTGAACTTACGATTCTGTGGAATTTCAGAGGTACACAGCTCATGGCAGGCTGTGGAAAAGGCGTTGCACTGGTAGACGTCCATCATCTTCTTCGCTGCCAGATAGTATTTGATATCGTTCAGAAACCAGTCCGTGTTCACCTTCACATCTGTTGCACCGGCGATGATCTTTTCCGCGATCGGCCGCGCCTCTTCATCTGTGACAGCGTCCATGTATTTGAAAATATCGTAAAAAGGAAGCTTAATGATCTCCATGCCATATTTCTGCCGGATGAGCTCCGGATCTCTGATCAGGCTCTGCATGCCGAAGGTGGGAAGTCCGCCTGCAGTCAGTACCAGCGCCCTGGTTTCCGCCACGGCTTTTCTCACCCAGAGAGCCTCCGCGATCTCGTTCAGATCCGCCAGGTCCAGCGTCACATAGGCTTCGATTCCGATGGATCTGCAGTAGGCGGCAAAATCGATCCCCTCATTTCCGTTCTGCAGGATCACCACCGGCTTTCTATAGCGTTCCAGCTTGGGGATCCTCCAGTTCATGCACAGGAAAAAGTCTACCTGCGCCAGGTTTTCTTCGATTTTTGAAAATGTTTCCTCCGGAACCACGAAGTTTTCCGTATACCGGACGTCGATGGCGGGAAGAAAGGAGATTTTATCCGTTGCCTTCTTCAGTGTTTCCTTTGCCGCTGCAAAGGCCCTGTCCGCCGCCTCGTTTTCCTTCTCGCTGGTCATGTCGGCGGGATTGCCCGCCCGGCATGGGCCTTCCCAGAAATGGGTGTGGGTCAGGCAGCCCACTAAGGGGCGCACAATCAGTCTGGTTTCTATTGCTTTCTGTTTCATTTTGTTTTCCTCTCCTTTTTTGATATGCAACTGCACTGATTACAGCAATTCTCTTTTATCTGTTTTAAATTATAACATTGTACAAATTGTACATAAAGCAATACATATTTTTGCCTTTCAAAATTTTTTATTCCATTTTTTGCTACCCTGTTCATTTTTTGGATAATAATGTCAGTTTTTTCCTTCTATCCGGCAAATCCATTTTTACCTGATATATGTACCCCAAAATGATTATATGGTTCCAAAAAAATTACACATCCGCCCTTTTCATCTTTTTTGATCTTGATATGGCAACCGCACAAACGACCGCCTGTCCGCTTTTCACTCTGGGAAAAGACAGGCAGATTTCTTTGTTCGCGCGGATCTTCATCTTTTTCCTAAGCCCTCTTCTGCTCCCGGCCTCCGCCAGGATGTCCAGATTCTCCCAGATTGTCGTTCCATTCAGAGCCACATCAAAAATCCGCCATCCCCGGCAGTCTCCCGCATTCTCCGCATACCATGGTTCCGCAAAATACAGCTCCACCGTATATTCTCCCGGCTCCACCCGGAAATAGTACTGAAGCTTTTCCCTGCCGTAACGACAGGTACGAAACAGTTCCTGATCCATGGTGTTCTGGATTGGATACCCGCAGCGGCTTTCGCTGGCAAAGCGGTTTTCCAGGTTATCATATTCCTTAGCCCAGGAGGTCCACCCGAATCCGGTTCCATCCCTTTCCCGATCCGCCGCCCAGAGGTTACCGCGAGAATCCCGGTATTCTTTTCCCCCGCAATTAACCCGGTAGAGATATTCTCCTTCTTCCGGAGCGGTCAGTTTCTCTTCCGGCTGAAAATATTTTCTTCCGTTTTCCGTCAGGACCGCGCCGTCCGCGATCAGCAGATCCTCCGCCATTTCCCTTCCGTCCACATATCCCACGGCATAAAGCAGCCCTCTTCCCACAGGAACGTTCCGGAAAACGAAAGGTTCCCACGCTGTCCGCTCCTTCTTTTCCACCAGACTGTCCCGATAATCCAGAAACAGCGCCACCTCATCGCAGTTGGAATATACCGTAATATCGCCGATCCGTCTATTCAGGAACCGATCCGTCCAGGTGTGGGACACAATATAAACCATCGGCTCCCTTCGGGCGGATACGCAGAAGGAACGGTACAGATAAAACGCGTCCGCAGGTTCTCCCCAGCAGGAAAGCAGTCCCTTGTTGTTGACGACGCCCACCGCGTTGCTTCCCATTCCGTCCAGGCAGTATATGGTCTCTCTTCCCGGATTGGCATGGGAGCTGAAGATCCACTGAAAATGTCCGCAGACAAAATCTCTTTGCTTTTCCATTTCCCGAAGCTTCGTACCCAGGCTGTAGCAGAACAGCTCCTCGCTCACACGGCCGCCGCTGTTTTGTTTCTCATGCATGTCGCCTTCTTCATGCAGCCCCAGTACCCTGTACTGTCCGTATTCTCCCACCAGTCTCTGCCTACGGATCTCTTTTCCGTAATTTTCCACATCTCCGCCATAGGTCCCACTCCAGTTCTGCGGAATGTTCCAGTTGCTTCCAGTTCCTCCGTTGCATGTGGTCGTTTTCCGCTGCTCCGGTGTCTGGCCGTCCAGTGTGCAGATCCTCTGTGTCATGGCGGCCGCAAAGGATTCCGGAAGCAGGGACTCATTTTGCAGTCCCCACAGGATCAGGCTGGGCGAATTCCGTCTCTCCTTCACCCATTCCACCATCAGATTTTCATAGTTATCCCGGAAATCCTGCGTATCAAAATACAGATGGGCTCCCATCTGTGCCCAGTACAAAAGGCCATGTTTCTCACAGTATTCCAAATAACGAAGGTTATGCGGGCAATGCGCCTCTCGCAGTGCATTGAAACCCGCCGCCTGGATCTGACGCATCCTGGCTTTGATCTGTTCGTCTGTAAACGCGTGGTCACATCCCAGTAAATGTTCATATTCACAGGTTCCCTGGATCAGGACCGGTTTTCCGTTCAGGAAAAAGCGGTGCTTCCGGTCTGTTTCCCCCGTTTCCGCAGCCCGGTATGGATAAGCCTTGTTCAGAAGACCGCCTTCTTCATCCAGTCCGAAGGGGGTCCATGCTTTCATGGGTTCCTCCAGCGACGTTTCCAGGTCGCGCAGTGTGCTGGATACCTGATAATAATATGGTTTTTCGCGGCTCCAGCGATCAAGGAACTGAAGACTTTCCGTCGTCTGACAGATCACCCTTCTTTCCCTGGCTCCCAGCGTGATCCGACTTTTCAGATCAGCAATAGATTTAGTCCTGTTATAGGTCTGCACAAAGGATTCCAGCTCCAGACTGTGGGCAACCAAATCCTTGTTTTCCAGTTCAGTTTCGATCTCCAACACTACGCTGTCCGGCTTCCTGTCTGTTGCCCGTACCCGGACTCCCCCCGGTACGATTTCCGCCCGCTTTTCTTTTCCGTCCTGCCGTTTTACAAAAAACTCATTTTCCACGGAGGGTTTCTCCATAAGCAGAGCCTCATCCAGAATTTCTTCTGCCCTGTCATCAAAATTCTCCCAGGACAGGAAACGGATCCCAAAGGTTTCCGTCACTTCGTCCAGGCATGCCCCATCCTCTCCAGCCCAGAGCTGTGTCCGCAGCTCATAGAGAAACGGGTTTTCCAGATCCCAGAGCTTATATTCGTTGAGCACACCGATCTCTCGTTCCACCCTCCGGCTTTCCAGAGGCTCAAGGACAAGTTTTTCCGTATGCCACAGCTTTTTCTCTCCATCCGGGCCTACCATCTCCTGTTCCAGCACGATACTTCGTCTTCTGCCGCACAGATTCCGGAGCTCTGTCCCGGAGCTAAGTCTGAGGGAACTGTCCTGCTGTTTCTGATACCGGACCTCTATGCCGAACGGTTCGACCCTCACATCTCCTGTATAATATATGGACACCGGCCGGAACAGGCCCAGAGGTTGTGAACCTTCCGTGTTCGGCGTACCCCAGCAGCCACCGCAGACCCAGGGAAGATCCCGGATCTTCTCCGGATGATCCGTTCTGACCAAAAGCATATTCTCTCCTCCCGGTTTCAGAGCCTCCGTCAGCTCTGCCGTATAACAGGTTCTCCCGCCCTTATGCCCGCCGATATATTTTCCGTTGCACCAAAGTGTGAGATACGATCCCGCACCCTCAAATTCCACAAATACATGGTCCTTCCGCTCCGGCTGTACGGCAAAACGGTTCTGGTACCAGGCCGTTCCATGCAGATTTCCATGGGACAGGCAGCGGTACCCCTGATAGTCCTCCCAGTTATGAGGAAGACAGACCTCTTTCCATTCCTGTGCGTCCAGTTCCGGCACCGCTTCTCCACTCTTTCGGAAAATCGTTTTCCATCTCTGCTCAAGATCCGTCTTTTTTCTGTATTCCATGCTTTCCTACCCTTTAATTGATCCAATCATAACTCCCTTGACAAAATATTTCTGGACAAATGGATAAATGACCATGACCGGTATGGTGCTGACCACGATCAGCGCATACTTGATCACATCTGCCGTCTGGGCGATCCGCATCTGCAGCTCCGGATCCGTCACCGTGGACGGATCGATCTGATTGGCAATCAGGATCTCCTTCAGGATGATCGGCAGTGGATACAGTTCTCTGGTATTTAAGTACAGCATGGGATTAAAGTAGGAATTCCAGTGTCCCACACCATAAAACAGGACCAGGACCGCCATGATCGCCTTGGACAGAGGCAATACAATGGTGGTAAAATAACGGATATCGCTGCATCCGTCGATCTGTGCCGCATCCAGCAGTTCTCCCGGAATACTGGTACGGATAAAAGTTCTGGCGATGATCATATTATATACTCCCAGCGCGCCGGGGATCACCATAGACCAGATGGTATCCAGCATATGAAGGTTGCGCAGCAGCATGTAATTCGGGATCATACCGCCGCTGAAGAACATGGTGAAGGTAAACAATAACATAAACTGATTATGTCCCGGCACATCATCCCTGGACAAGACATAGCCGGCGATCATGGTCATCACCAGGTTGATGAACGTCCCAAGCACAGTATAAATGATGGAATTGCGGAATCCCAACAGGATATCCTTATTGTTGAATACAATCTCATAGCCTTCCAGACTGAAATCCACGGGCCACAGGAATACCCTTCCCGCCGAAACCGCCTGACCGGAGGAAAAGGAAGCTGCAAGCACAAACAGAATGGGATAAAGCACCGCGATCAGCATAACAGTCAGGATCAGTCCGGACAAAACATAGAAAATTTTATCTCCTGTTCCGATTTTAACGTGTTTCCGATTCGTTTTCATTCTCTCCCTCCTCCTAGAAAATCCCGTTTCCGTTCATCATCTTGCTGATCTTATTGACCGTTACGAGAAGGATGAAATTGATCACGGAATTGAACATTCCAATAGCGGTTGAAAGGGAAAAATCTCCGGTTCCTCTTGCCAGACCAACCTTATATACATAAGTGGAGATCACTTCGCTGGCCGACAGGTTCAGATCGTTCTGCAGAAGCAGCACTTTCTCATATCCCACGTTCATGATATTGCCTGCTGCCAGGATCAGCATGATCGTTGCCGTCGGCATGATGCTGGGCCAGTCCACATAGATCAGTCTCTGGAACCGGGACGCTCCGTCGATCTTTGCCGCTTCATGCAGAGACTGATCCACATTGGAAAGCGCCGCGATATAAATGATCGCACTGTATCCCGTAGACTGCCAGACACCGGACCAGACATAAATATGCTTAAACAGGCTCGCCTTTCCCAGGATATCCGGCGCTGTATTTCCCGTAAATAGAGAATACAGAGTCCCGTAGATACCGATTCTGGAATTCAAAACCTGCATTATCAGGCCAACCAGAACAACTGTAGATATAAAATAAGGAATGTAAGTGGTGGTCTGTACAAATTTCTTAAACCGCTTTCCAGGGAACGCATTCAGGATCAATGCAAAAAGAATCGGTATTGGAAACGTTACTACAAGGCTGTACAGTGATACCGTCAGTGTATTAACAAGAACCTGCTTGAATTTATAGGAAGAAAAAAACTCCCGAAAATTTGCCAGTCCCACCCAGTCGCTGCCCCAGATCCCTTTTGTCATGTCATAATCTTTAAATGCCAGCACCAGTCCTCCCATGGGGACGTAGGCGAAAATGATGATATACAGGACAGGAAGCAAAAGCAGCAGATACATCTGCCATCTGGCGCAGATCCGGGTCTTCAGAGACCGGCTCGATTTGTTATTGCTGTTTTTCATTTCATCACCTTCCAGATAACAAACGGTATACTATACTCCTCATACCGTTTTCTCCAACAAAAGGGGCCTGAATTCAGACCCCTTTCACACTTTACTTATTGATTCTGCATCCGATCATAGGCCGTCTGGGCTGTTTCAATCCATTCCTGAAGTCCCATGTTATTCAGTTCTTCCACATATGCATCCCAGTCGTTCAGACTTCTGTTTCCCGTCACGAATTCCGCCAGACTCTGGTTTACGTAGGAGTTCACATTTTCCTGAGGCTCTGCAATACGATCTGATTCCTCCTGCGTATACTGCAGAGTAGGAAGCACATATTCAGGATGTTTGTCATAATAATTTGCTCTGGATTCCTGTCTCATAACGGCAGCGATATTGGGCTCCCCATCTTCACTCTTCAGACCTGCGCTGATACCATGGTACATATCCAGGCTGCGGTAGCTGGGACCGATATCCTTCCAGTGTTTGTTCTGGGCGGGAATGGACCACAGATCGGTCAGCTGCGCCATCGTACAGGGAATGCCCTCCATAGCTTCATACATTCCTTCATACTGGCTGCAGATTTCCGGGTCGCTGCTCCAGTCCACATTTTCCTCTCCGTAACGGGAGGTCAGAGATACATCCTGTCTGTAGAAAAAATCCCCTACTTTAAATGCCAGATCCGGATTTTGACAGTCCTTGGTGATCACAAAAGCAGATACCGGAGTATAATCGAAATAATACGCATATGCCACGCCGTTCGGGCCTTCTACAGGCGGAAGCATTTCCATATCCTGGAAATTTTCGCTCTGATTGCCGCCGCTCCAGTAACCGTCTCCGCCTGCCGCACCGCCGCCGACGATCTCAGGCTCGTTGCTTAATGTAGCCGTATACTGGGAAGCATCCTGCGTGAAAATGGTGGGAGAGAGCAACCCTTCGCTGCACAGCTGATTCATATATTCCAGCGCCTGTCTCCATTCATCGGTGACAAAGGGAGCGACCACGGTCGTTCCGGTCTCATCCAGGGCCAGACCTCCGTTATAGAACACAAAGGAATTCAGCAGATACATCACCGCGTTGCAGCCCCAGCCGTCCAGGCAGCCCGTAATCCCGATCTCGTCCGCCACTCCGTTTCCGTTGGGATCTTCTGTTACGAAAGCTTTTAATACCTCATAAAGCTCATCAGTCGTTGTGGGAGCTTCCAGTCCCAGCGTATCCAGCCAGGTACGGTTAAGCCAGAAACGGTAAGGGGTAAGATTCCATTCCTCCGGAGCGAATTTTGTCAGGCTGTAAATATTTCCGTCCGGGCTTGTTGACGCCTGGATCATCTTTTCTCTGTCTTCTTCCGGAATCTGGGAGAAATATACCGCTTTGCTTTCATCTGATATGTAATCATTCAGCGGAATAAAAATTCCCTTGCTTCCATAATCCAGCAGTTCCGTGCCGGAAAAGAAATTTTCCTGAATCACGATATCCGGCAGTGTGGTTCCGGAAGAAGCCATTACCGCAAATTTGGATTTGGCATCCGCTGTCGTGCCGGGCAGATAGACAAATTCCAGATCTACATTACATTCTTCTTCGATTAACCGGGTCAGGTAGTTGGTATCATAATCTTCTACATAACTGCTTTTCACCACGCCGACTGTCAGTGTTTCCCTTCCGCCTCCGGAAGCATCCTGCTGGCTTTCTTCTCCTCCTGCAGCCTGTTCTGTTGAGGCCGCCTGTTCTGTAACAGAAGAAGCTGTTTCCGTGCTTCCACCCCCACATCCTGCCAGGGTACCCATGGTCAGTGCTGCAGCGCTGAACAGGGCAACCGATTTCCTGATTTTTTTCCACATCATTTCTTTTTCTACCTCCTTCTTCTTCACTGGATCAGGTATCCGTTTGTTATGTTCCTATTCTGCATCCACACTCACAGCCCGCATAGTCACAGCTTTATTTTTTCACACCAATTAACGTCTTTTAACAACACTATTTCCTTTAACCTCCACTGTTTTCTGGAATATATTGTGCCTTATGCACTATTTACGCATAGTTTATTGGTCATTTTGCACCATTTACATTGTCTGCCGAATTTTTCCGGTATTTTGCCGGAGATATTCCCTTTCGCTTGGAAAACACCCGGTAAAAAGTGTTCACATGACCAAAACCAACCTTCTCCGCGATCTCTGCATTACTGAGCTGAGTGGTCAGGAGGAGCTCCTGAGCACGATTCACCCGAATGTTTTCCAGATATTCCGCCAGTGTACATCCAGTCGCTTCTTTTATCAGTTGAAACAGAAGTTTTTCCGCGATTCCGGTCTCCCGGCTGATTCTGGCCGCTGTCAGGGATGGATCAGCATAATTTGTTTTCAACCAGGACAGAAGTTCCTTCTTCAGCTTTTCATTTCTTCCCTTTTTCTTTTCTTCTACCTCCCGGCACATCTCCACTGCAGCATCCTTCAGGCCGGAAATCAGTTCTGCAAAGCTTTGATCTCTCCTGTATTCCGGAAGCCGTACAAAACTCGATTCAAAAATCTGCTGACCCAGAAGTCCTGTCAGAATGTTCCGCATGGCATAAAAGATTTCCTCTCTTCTCAGCTCAAAGGCAGGAATATTCCTCCGATACTGATCCAGCATATGATTGAACAGCGCACTTGCCGCTTCCGTCTCCCCGTACAGGATCAGCTGGTTCAGCTTCTGCATGGCCTCCAGATCGGCTGGCGATCTATAGGCGGATTCATGCCTCAGCATATGCCAGGTTGCCACAACGTTTCCTTCCTCTTCTTCATAAGTCAGGAAGGCTTCCAGTGCCTGATTGTAGCATCTTTTAATATTTTCAAGCCCCGTCCCGACCGCGCTCAGCCCCGAGCAGAAGCTCATGTTGTACTCTTTCTTCAATTCCTCCTGCATCCGCTCTATTCCATCCGCGATCTCCTGGATATCAGCCGGTTCAGAAGGATCCAGAAGGATCAGATATATTTCCTGGCCGTTACCTGACAGGACACTGAAAAAATGCCTCTTTTCTCCCAGATATCTTTCCAGGCACTTTCTGGCGTGCATGGAGATTCGGAGCCGCAGTTTTGCTTCCTCCGTTCTGATATTCAGGATTGCAACGCAATAATATTCGATCTTCACAGGGAAGACCTGTCTGAACCGTTCCCTGCTTTCCTCCGTATACAATCCCTGGCTGAACGCGTTTTCCAGCATACTGTTTTTCATCTGATTCTCCATCAGGGTGACCTTTGTCCGATATGCATCCCGATTTTGAGAAAGCTGCTGAATGGAATTTTCCAGCAGGTCAAATTCATTTTTGACCCGTTCGCCCCCTTTATACTGCGGCACTACACTGGAAATCAATCCCTGCATACTTTGATACTGCCTCCCGGCCCAAATAATAGCCAGCAAAATTGCCGCAGCAAAACCGACCGCAAGATAAATCAAAAGAATTCCAGTCAATTCAAATACATATCCATAAAGATAATTCTGCGAAAACTTTGCGTCCACATGCAGAATCTCTTCCATTCCAGTGGCCGAAATCTCCCTGTAGCTACCTTTTCTTTTCCCCTGCCCGTCTTCTGCTGCTTCATATTGAAAAAATGGTTCATCTTTATAATAACGCAGTGTAAGGGCCGTCTTCTCCATCTGTCCTTCAGAAACCATCATATCCAGAATGGTATATTCCCGGATAATAAATACTACAGCCATGGAAGCATCCTCGCCGGAAGAATTCTGGTTCTCTCTTTCCGATGGATAGACCACGCAGAGAATCGGATTCTTTTCCATTTCCGTTTTATTATATTTGGAATAAAGTAACTCAGGAATAGAGATGAAATTCACCTTTCTTCGGAAGGAAAAGAGCATTTTTCGGAATTCTTCCACATCCATCCCTGCCGCTTCCAGAAATTTGCCATAATATTGGGAAAAGGAGTCGGCAGACTGTGCTTCAGAAACAAAGCAGTCATTTTTCCGAAACAGGACAAAAGCCATTTCTGTAAAGTCGGACATGATAGTGGCATTTCTCAACTGCTCCTTGGCATAATTCAGTTCCACATAGCTTTCGGTTGCCAGACTGCCATCTAACCGGGCAAGCTCCTGGATTCCTTCTACCTCTCTCAACGTTTCGGCCATGTCGCTCATCCGGAACATCTGATCCTCCAGTTCGTCCACACCCCGCTCCAGCTTCCATACGTTTTCTTTTACGATATTCCTTTCCGTGATCTGACAGGCTCTGATTACGATCAGAAGGCTTCCGGCCAAGGCAATCAGCAGGATCAGAAAATATTTCAGAAAATATTTCAGAAACAGCCGCCTTACCTTTCCGTTTTGTTCCTTCTTGATATCGCTCATACCGCTTTCCTCCCCGTTTTTTCTGCCTCCTGGTGTTACAAGTGTCTCTTATTTTCTATTCTGCACCAGATCCTTCCTCAGGTACAGTAACAGCTTTTTCTTTTTCCACCAGATCATTTTCTGATTCACACCAACTTCTTCCCGGCACACCAATTTCTGCCGTTTTGTTTGTAGTGTATTATTTGGGGGCCAGCGTGATAGTTTAAGCTGAAAACTCAGCTTAAACTGCATTTTTCATCCATCCGAATCCTTCCATCCTCCACCACAACCACCCTGTCAAACAGTTCCAGATATTCATGACGGTGCGTCACCACAACGGCGGTATCCGAAGCGCGCAGCAGCTTTTCCATCATCCTTCTGCCCTCCTGAAATTACCGGTTCGGAATAGTTTCCATCTCCATCTGGTATATTGCTTTTAAAATACCGCCAATAGCATATCTGTATTGTTCTTCGATGGACTCCAGACGTAACGCCAATTTTTTTCTGCATTCGATATCTGGTTCGGAACCGGATTTACAGAATTCTTTCAGTATCACATTTCTGAAAATCAACGTGTCTCTGACAATATCTCCCATCATTCTGTAAGAGGACTCAAAGGTTCTGTTGGTTTTTAGAAACGCCTCAACTCTGTGATACATAAGCTTTACATGGCAGTATGGAAAGCTGATCAGCTTAATTGAAATGTCCGGGCTGTTTAAAATGTAATTTTTCATATTTCCAAGGAAGCCCAGACCGTCCAGAGACTCCTTCCTCTGCCAGCTGCCGGACAACAATGATTCCAGACCCTCTTTTATCTTTCTATAATTGATGTCCACACCGACAGTTTTTTTCCTGATCAGCAATATACCTCCAACATAGTCCATATCATTAAGATACAGATATGCCTCTTCCAGCTGTTTCCTCTTCAGGGCCTGGTGCCGATATGTTCTGTAATCAAAATAATCCGCACCGTAAAACAAATCCTCTTCCAGATTATATCCATATATAAAAATTTCATGGTCTCTATGCTGTTTATGAAAATTCTCATAATTAGAGACATAGTAGGTATTATGGACATAATAAACATAATTTCCGTCATTCAGTGCCCTGATAAGCAGATCTCTGAATTCCTGTCCGGTAAAACTCCTTGGCAACAGCTGAAATTCCAACGTCTGAAAATTTTCCCAGTCTGAAAATCCCTCAAATTCAATCCAGCTGTCATATAAAAAATTCTTCCTGCATTTTACTTTAATATAATTCTCCCATATGACATTCTGCATAGTATCAATTTCACTGCCAAGAATCGATAAAATCATGTCAACCGGTGGTATAAAGTTTATTATGGGCTTTGATATATCCAGAATGATATCCATATTTTTCAATGCTTTATCTTTCTTTTTCAATCCTGCCATAATTGGATTCATAGCGTATATTTATATTATTACGTTGATTTCAAAGCCATCATGATATCATTAAAAGTTAATAAGAATAATCTTGATTTTATTCTTCAAAATATTCAATTACCCTATTTACCAACATTTCCATTTCATCCTCTTTTTCCAAAGGATATAATGGCAAATTAACTCGGGAACTATATTCTTTTTTTAGCCATTCACACTTTTCCTGACTTATCTGCTTTCTGTTCCCATAGAATGATTCATTTTTAAAATCTAATGGAAAGAGACTCAGCCCAATTACCTTACACTCCACAGAGGATTCGATAAAATGAATTGTTCTCTCAACATACTCTATATCATCAAAAGGATTTACGCAAAGAATAACCGCATCCGGAAGTGTTCCCATTAACAAATCAAATTGTGCAAATGCATATTGTTCCAGATTCCCATAATCATAAGGAACTGTTCCCGATTGTGATCCAACAATAATCAGATCATTTTCTTTCTCGCATAATTCATTTATCTGATAATTTAGATATCTTACCGCATCAGCACCTGTTATATGTACCGAGGAATTATATCCCATTGGATATACCCCATCCATACCATAAAGCAGGGAACTCGGTTCAGTTCCTATCTGTCCTATATGATATCCTCTGCCAATTAGCTTCCGTCTTAAAATAAGTTGTAATGTAAATTTTCCCTGATGTGAACTGGTTCCAAAGATTCCCAAAACAGGTTTTGAAGGACGATACAATTTCCCATAACCTATAAACGGAACCTGACTCTTATCCACGTAAGGATAATAAACCTGTGTTCTGATTTCACGGGAAGCAAATTTTGATAAATCATCAAAAGCAACTATCTTTTTCTCATGTTCCTCTGCTTCTTTTATCAGATTTTGGAAAAAGTTATTGTCGTTAACCAATGAAGAAAGCTTCCCCATATGTCCGATAATTAAGGTATCAAATTTATCCCATTCAATATTTTCGATATTTTTGACCATTAATTTCAGAACATTATCATCTTTCATCAAACGATCGGTGTATGCTCCAACAATAGCAGAATACTTGATATCATAAATGTCTGTTATATGGAAATTCAATAAATCGTAAAAACGAAGCATACTCTGGGTTTCTTTACAAAATGGGAACACTGCTGCATTTTTGATTGGGAAAAGAGGACTGGCTTTGGAAAAGCATTTTTGACTTTTTTCTACTCTAATTGCATCTTCTTTAAAGCGACGGAGAATATTTTCACGGTCTGAAGTCCCTTCCGCCATATAACGAACCGCCTGAACCGTTGCATGGGCGCATGCAAAACTGTTTCCGCCCAGAAGGATATAGTCCGGTTCCAGCCACGCAAGTTTTTGAACAGCACCCTTTGCCGCCAGGTCAACAATACCATTCTCGTGAACTATAAAATCTTTCGTTCTGGCACATTCCTCTCCTGAAGTAACTCCTATCACATCAGGGAAAGCTGCCGGATAGGAAACCGCCCCTTCATTGTCAAATGCAGAAATAATTACGACCTTTTTTTGAATCAAATGCGAACAGGCGTTTCTTAAAGCATTTAAATCCATACAGCAGCAGCTTCCCAAACTCAGATTTAATATATCCGTATCAACTTTTTCCGCAATATAATCCAGCACAGAACACAGTATTTCCTCTTCTATCCCCTCTTCTATGTCAGGAATACGGATATTAATAATATCTGCCCACTTTTTTGCCTGACGGATTATTCCATATATTGCAGTTCCATGTCCGAAAGAGTCCTGAAAATTATCCTCTGTTCTTCCCTGTCCAAGGTATGTAAATCCCTGTATATCATCTTCTTGGAATAAAGGATGATCACGGCGAACCCCGCTGTCAACAATAGTGATTTTTATCTTCTTCATATGCTCCCCTTTAATACATTATGTTAGATAGCGTTTTCTCTGATATTTTCACATGTAATACTCAGCCTGCACCCGGAACATCCCCGCATAGATCCCTTCCGGAATATTCATCAGCTCCTGATGGCTCCCATATTCCGCAAGGCGGCCCTGATCCAGCACGGCTATCCGGTCTGTAAACCGGGTCGAGGACAGCCTGTGTGAAATATAAACCGCGCATTTCCCCTTCACCAGCTCATGGAACCGCTGAAACATCTCGTATTCCGCCAGTGGGTCAAGCGCGGAAGTCGGCTCATCCAGCACGAACAGGCGTGGATTCTTATAAAGGACACGGGCAAGCGCCAGCTTCTGCCCCTCGCCCCCGGAGAATTCTACCCCATTTTCATCAAATTCCTTTGAAATATTTGTTTTCAGCCCTTCCGGCAGAACGGCCAGCTTATCCGACAATCCGCTTTTTTCCACGCATTCCAGGACACGCCCCTCCTCAGTCTTCTCTCCCATGGTGATATTTTCTTCCATGCTGAAGGCATAAAGCCTGTAATCCTGAAATACCACTCCCAGCACAGCCATGTATGCTTCATGCGGGATTTTCTGAATGTCCACGCCGTTTAAGAGGATCCTGCCCTCCGTTGGTTCATAAAGGCGGCACAAAAGCTTTACAAACGTGGTTTTTCCGGCGCCGTTCTCCCCTACGATTGAAAGGGATTCCCCTTCCCTGATCATGAGGCTTATATCTTTCAGGACCATACGGTCCGTATTGGGATAGGTAAAGGAAACATGACTGAATTCCAGGCAGAGCGGCGCCTTTTCAGCCTGGCGGAAACGACTGTTTTGAAAAAGAGCGTCACCCGTTCCAGGTAAATCTTTTTCTTCCCCTTTTTCCTGCTCTCCTATCCGTACGCAGTAACGAAAATTTTCCAGAAACAGTCCGTATTCCAGCAAAGCAGCAACGCTGTCCACGATTCCTCTCATTCCGTCGGAAAACGCCTGTATAGAGGACATATACATGGAAAAATCTCCAATCGGCATGCCCCTGAATACCACTCTGTATCCCAGAAACAGATAGACCATAAACTCCTGCAGCACCATGGCGAATTCCGAAGGCACATGGTTCCTCTGCAGCTCCGCGTTATGCTCTGTCGCCGTTTTCATATATTCGCCCGAAGAAAGACCTGTGATTTTGTCATAAATCCATTCACCAAGGTGGTACAGGCGGATTTCCTTTCCGTAATCCACACTTTTCATAATATAAAAAAAATAGTTGATCCTCCGCATGACTGGCGCGTATCTCGGCCGCCACTTCTCCCAGAGCTTTCTGTTCCTCCCATCGCTCCATATGCGTACGGCCACCACAGCGGCAACCAGCAGCAGGATGACCGGCTGTACCGTAAAAATGATCCCGGTAAGGCCCGCCAGGGTTACGATTCCGGTAACCAGCGCACTGAATCCTTCAAAAAGCTCCGCAAGCTTTCCTCCTTCCTGTGCCAGCAGGATAAAATCCCGCATCTGCGGCTTCTCCAGCTCGGAAAAGGGCATTTTCATGACAGCTTTTCCCAGATAAGCCTGTATTTTCTTCAGAGCGGCCTCCATGTGCTTTTCCAAATAAACCTCCAGAACACGCACCAGGGCGTTTCCGGCCAGTGAGGTACCCGCCAGAAGGAGCACGCTCTGCAGACAGCCCGCAGGGTTTCCCGCGGTGATTTCATTCAGGAGCGTCCTCACAATCAGGATCGGAAGATAAATCATCAGGGCCTTCAGAACCGTCAGCCCTGCCTGGAGCCAGATAACGGCCGGATCTAGCCGGAAGGCAAGAACCGCCATGAACATGCAGTTTGAAAACAGGCTCTTCTTCTGTTTCATATCCTACCCCCTGTAATATTCCGCCTGTCTGCGGAACATTTCCTCATATAACCCGTTCTGCTTCATCAGCGATTCATGCGTTCCGTACTCCACCATCCTGCCGTCATCGAATACGGCTACATTGTCGCAGAATCTGGCGGAGGCCAGACGGTGGGAAATAAAGATGGCTGTCCTGTCCCCCATGATCTCCTTAAAATGCATGTAAATCTCACTTTCCGAAGCCGCATCCAGCGCCGCTGTGGGCTCGTCCAGAATCACAATGGGCGCGTCCCTGTAATAGGCCCTCGCCATGACCAGCTTCTGCCCCTCACCTCCGGAGAATTCAATCCCGTTTTCATCGAATTCCCTTCCCACAGAAGTATCGATTCCAAGCGGAAGGGCGTCCACTTTTTTCTGCAGGCCGCTTTTTCGGATTGCCTCCGCCGCCTTCTGCGCATCATATTCCTGATTCAGGATCATGTTGTCCTTCACGGAAAACGCAAACAGACGGTAGTCCTGAAAAACAACGGAAAGCAGGCGGACATAATCGGCATAACATATGCTGGAAATATCGGTTCCGTTATACAGGATCTTCCCTTCCGTCGGTTCATACAGCCTGCAGAGAAGCTTAATGAAGGTGGACTTTCCCGCCCCGTTTCTTCCCACCACAGCCAGCTTCTCCCCATCGGAAATGGTAAGGGAAACGTTCTTCAGCACCATCCTCTCTGTATTCGGATAACGGAAGCTGACATTCCTGAATTCGATCACATAACGTTCCTCCCGCCCGCTGATCCGGACCGTCTGCTTTTCTCTGCCGGACGGTGCCGCCAGCTTTATGTACTCCCTGTATTCCTCCACATAATCTGAAAGGAAGCGGATATGGGCCGCGCCTTCCGCCAGAGAGGCAAATGCGCCTGAGAAATTTAAAACCGCTCCCACATAAACGCTGAAATTTCCCACCGTGATCTGTCCAATAACCGCCTGCCACGCCGCATAGCCATACAGGAGGAGCAGCTGAACGGCATCCACAAAAGCGGAAAGGAGCTTCACAGCCGCTTCTTTTCTGTAATAGCCCTTCACTTCAGAGGAATATTTCCCCAGAACCTCCTCCACCTTGCCGGACAGCCATACGGACGCACGGTTAATGCGCACCTCCTTGGCAAAGGAAAAGTCCGTCATTACGTGGAACAGGTATTCGCTCTTTCTTTCCATGGAAGCCTTCTGCGGCTGGACGGAATATTTATTCTTTTCACTTCTGAGGCTGAGAAAGTAGTTGGATACAATGACCAGGGCAACGAGCAGCAGAATCAGAGGATGAAGGGAAAAAATCAGCCAGGAATACCCGACCAGCTGGAGCAGCCCTGTCATCACCTTTCCCATATCCTCATAGATGAAGGAATTGGCCCGCACATTCCGGGAGACCTTCTGCTGAAGATCGCGTACCGTCCCGTCTTCCAGCTTTTCATAATCCATGTCCAGAAAGTGTCCTGCATAATCGATTCCGTTCATCATGTCACACTGGTTGACCGACATGTTGATAAAGACGGACAGTCCCAAGCGCAAAAGGCGCAGAACCAGCTCTATTGCCACCAGCGCAAGGATCTCCTGTACTACCACGTTCCATCTCTTCTGAGCTGTCAGTTCATCCAGGATGATGCCAGAGAAAAGCAGCGGAACAAACGGTTCGACAGTGTTGAATACCGTAGAGAGCACGCTGGCCGTAAAGATCCTTTTGCTGATTTTCCAGGAATACCGGAACAGGAAGGAAATATTAAAAAAAATTGTTTCACACTTTTTTTTATTAATTTTCATGTCTAAAATGAACCTTATTTTTTGAGAGATGATTTCTTAAAATAGGGCAGAAAATATCTGCCCTATTTGCCTTAAGGAAATTTGTCAGCAGCCCCAGCATCTGCTATTGGATCCACCTTCGTTTGCATAGAGATAAACTTTACGGTTACTCTTGCGTGAAGATTTTTTTACCAGTTTCTTCATAAGTACGTCCTCCTTTCTTTAAATGTATAGAAAATGGTAAAACCATTCCTATCCTTCCTATAATGTCAAGCCTAAAAGCATTGATTTTTCAGGCTTTTTCTAACTTGTTACCTCATATAAACAGAGCCAAAAGTGATGAACAGTCATGGTATCCTGTACTGAATAGCTATAGATGGGTACA
>DXHY01000041.1 GCA_019113175.1 Candidatus Eisenbergiella stercoravium
TCGATATCCGTGACCACCTTCAACGCTGCAGAAATCATCCGCAGATCCCCTGCAATCGGCTGCTGTCTGGTGATCAGAGACAGGCATCTGGATTCGATATTTCTCTCCATATCATTGATTACCCGGTCTCCGCTGATGATTTTCATTTCCAGATCTTCATCCTTGCTGTCAACGGCAGTTAAAAGCTGGTCAAAGGATGCCTCAACGGCCTCTCCCATTTCCTTCACGCTTTTGCGCAGGCTGTCCAGCTCCTCCATGTAGATTGATCTCATTGCCATATCCTTTATTCCTCTCTTTACCTTTGCTGTGTCTGATCAGCCAAACCGGCCGGTGATATAATCTTCGGTTCTCTTATCCTTCGGCCTTGAGAAAATATTGCTGGTGGAATCCTTCTCGACCACCTCTCCCACAAGGAAAAATGCAGTATCATCAGAAACACGGGCTGCCTGCTGCATATTATGGGTTACAACGACTACTGTATATTTCTTTTTCAGCTCCTCCATCAGATCTTCGATCTTCAGAGTGGAGATGGGATCCAGAGCGGAAGTGGGCTCATCCATGAGAAGCACCTCCGGCTGAACCGCCAGCGCTCTCGCAATACAGAGCCTCTGCTGCTGTCCGCCGGAAAGGCCGAGCGCGGATTTTCTGAGACGGTCCTTGACCTCGTCAAAAATAGCGGCGCCCTTCAGGCTCTCTTCCACAATCTGATCCAGCTGAGATTTATTCTTAATTCCATGGATTCTGGGGCCGTAAGCGATATTGTCATAAATGCTCATGGGGAAGGGATTGGGTTGCTGGAATACCATACCCACTTTTTTTCTCAGGAGAGTGGTATCCACTCTCTCATCATAAATATTTTCCCCGTCTATGGTAACCTCGCCTTCAATCCTCACGCCATCGACCAGGTCGTTCATACGGTTAAGGGTCTTCAGGAATGTGGATTTTCCGCATCCGGAGGGACCGATAAAGGCGGTGATCGCATTGGGCCTGATATCCATATCAATATCCTTCAGCGCATGGTTGGTTCCATAATATAAATTCAGTTTTCTGGTACTGATTTTTACGTTTTCCATTGCTTTCCCTTTCTGGTTCTTTAGTCTCTTGTTTCCACGTTAAATTTTTTGGACAGATATTTCGTCAGCATGTTGATGATCAGCACAAACACGAGGAGGACAAGGGCGATACCAAACGCTTCGTCATACTGCGCCTTCTGCATGCACAGATAGAGCTGGATAGTCAGCGTTCCGCCGGACTGGAAAACTTTATCCAGGAATCCTCCGATGGTTTTAGGAAGCAGATAGCCGCTTCCTGCAGTGAACAGAAGGGCCGCCGATTCACCCACGATCCTTCCCACTGCCAGAATGATTCCGGTAATGATGCCAGGCATGGCGGAAGGAAGCAGAATGGTGCGGATCATATACCACTTTGTAGCCCCCATTCCGAGCGCACCGCTTCTGTAGCTCTCAGGAACGGTCTTCAGGGCCTCCTGGGTATTTCTTGTGATCAGCGGAAGCACCATCAGGGTCAGGGTCAGCGCGCCGGTCAGGATAGAATATCCCAGTCCAAGAGTGGTTCCAAAGAATACCATTCCGAACAGACCGAAAATAATGGAAGGGATGCCGGAAAGGATTTCCGTGGTAAATTCGATGGCACGGACAACTTTTCCCGGCTTCGCATATTCATTCAGATAAATGGCAGAGCCAACGCCGATGGGCGTTGCGATCAGCAGCGTGATCAAAACGATATAAAGGGTATTCAGCAGATTTCCTGCGATACCAAAGGTTCCATTCAGTGTGCTGGGAACTGTTGTAAGGAATTCAAGACTGATACTGGAAAATCCTCTGTAAAAGGTATAGCACATGATTCCGACCAGAAGCAGGATGGAAATGGCTGCTGCAAAATAAATCAGCACTTTCAAAACCAGATCGGAAACTCGCACTCTTTTTACTAATACACTCTGGTTCATAAGGTCACCGCTTCCTTTCTGTCAGGTTCATTCTGCTCCGCTTCTTTAGCCAGCTTCGCAGCTTTTTTCTTCTCTTTTGCCTCAGGATCCCCTGCCTTCAGAATGCTGGTCAGCCCCACGTTAATAATCATGATGAAGACGAACAGCACCAGCCCGATGGTGAACAGCACCTGTCTGTGCAGGCCGGACGCATATCCCATCTCGCTGACAATTGCCGTGGTGAGGAAACGGACGGAGTTGAACGGAAGCGGGAAGTTCACAGAGCTTCCGGACACCAGAGTGATGGCCATGGCTTCTCCGATGGCTCTTCCTACGCCGAGCACAATCGCGGTAATGATACCGGACTTTGCCGCAGGGAGCATGACCTTGAAAATGGTCTGAATATGGGAAGCCCCCAGAGCAAGAGAAGCAGATTTATACTGAGCGGGAACTGCTTTCAACGCGGACTCACTGATGTTTATAACAGTAGGCAGAATCATGATTGCCAGTACAATCACGGCTGAGATCAAGTTTGCGCCTCCTGTAAACTGATGGGTTTCAGAATCTCTGAATATTGCAAGCTCAAGCTTATACATCAGCGGGTTCAGAATCATGATACCAAGCAGTCCATAAATAACAGAAGGAATTCCCGCCAGGAGTTCAACCGCAGGCTTCACAATGGAAGCCAGCTTCTTCGGTGCCACCTCCGCAAGGAACACCGCTGTAAGAACGCCGATGGGCACGCCAATCAGAATAGCAAGAGCAGTTCCGATAATACTTGTAAGAATAATGAAAAGAATACCAAAAGCCGGATCCTCAGCTGTCGGTTCCCACACCGTTCCGAAAAGGATCTCTCCCAGTCCTACCTGGAACAGAGCCGGAGTTCCATTAATGATCATATATAATGTGATGGAGAAAACTGCCAGAATGGCAAAAAAAGCACAGACAGTAAAAATGATTTTTGCAGTTTTTTCAACCGCGCTTTTGGCATGTCTGCCATGTATGATGGAAAGAGGTTCGTTCATTCTATTACCCAACCTTTACTTCTATAAAGACTTACCCGCTTTGAGGCCCTGTTTTCACAGAGCCTCAAAAGTAGTCCGTATCAAATGTTCCTTTTCAGAATCAGTCAACCGTGATGAGTCCTACGCTCTCAACCAGAGCCTTTCCTTCATCAGAAGCAAGGTAGGTGAAGATCGCCTGTACTGCTTCGCTCTGCTCGGAAATCTCGCCGTTGGTAGCCATTACGAAAGGTCTGCTCAGCGCATAGGTGCCGCCCTTGATATTTTCAACAGTAGGCTCAACATCATCTACAGCAACCGTCTTAACGGTATCATCCAGAACATCCAGAGATACATATCCGATTGCTCCGGGAGTGGAAGCTACCTTTGCCATAACCGCACCGGTGCTGTCCAGCTCGTTTGCATATGCACACTGATCCTCGATCGCAAGCAGCTCTTCAAAAGCGCTTCTGGTGCCGGATCCTGCTTCTCTTCCCACTACTACGATGGGCTGATCAGCGCCGCCGACTTCGCTCCAGTTGGTAACTTCACCTTTATAGATAGAAGCAAGCTGGTCAGAGGTCAGACCCGCAACCTCGTTTGCGGTATCAACTACAACCGCGATTCCGTCGATTGCAACAATGTTCTCAGCAATGCCGGCCGCCTTTTCGTCATCGGTCAGGTTTCTGGAAGCATTTCCGATATCAACGCTGCCAGCGGTTACAGCTTCAATACCAGCCCCGGATCCGGTGAACTCAGCCGTTACGGTAACGCCGGGATAAGCTGCCATAAAGGACTCTGCAAGAGCGTTTGCAAGTTTTTCCATAGAAGTGGAACCAGCCATGGAAACGGTGCCGCTCAGATCAGCGGGAATCTCAGCCGCTGCTGCTTCAGTAGATGCTTCTTCGGTGGTCGCTTCAGTAGAAGCCGCCTCAGTGCTTGCTGCTTCAGTGGAAGCTGCTTCGCTGGAAGCTGCCTCAGTGGAAGCCGCTTCAGAAGCGGTGGTCTCTGCCGGTGCAGAGCTTTCAGCCGTCGTGCTCGTGGAGCCACATCCTGCCAATGCTGCCATAACAAGAGTAGCTGCCGCTGCAATTGCTACGAATTTCTTTTTCATAATTTTTCTCCTTTACACAAATCGTTTTCTCGTTTGCGATAGTTATAATAACTGTTTCGTCTGAAAGAAAAAAGCAGGATATGGTTTAGTGTTTGTAAGATTTATGTAAAGTAGGACAGGAAAGATTCCAGGAAAATTTTTAAATCCGGTGCTTTCCCGGCTGTTCTCTTTTATAATAGAATATAGTATCCGGCAAACGTTTAGGGGAAAAATTATGAACAACATTATCAATTATCTGGTTACAGGAAAAAGCCTGAAAAAGGCATATGGAAAATATATGGAGGGGATCGGGGAGCAGTACGGCCTGAGCAGAATGGAGATCGACGTGCTTCTGTTTCTATATAATAATCCCGGCCATGATACGGCTTCTGATCTGGTGGAGCTGCGCTCCATTGCCAAGTCCTACGTTTCCATGGCGGTGGAATCCCTGACCAGAAAGCACTGTCTGAACCAGTTTCCGGACAGCTCTGACAGGCGGATCGTTCATTTAAAGATCCGACCGGAGGCTATGGATGCGGTCCGCGCCGCAAAGAAACGTCAGGATACTTTTTTACAGCTGCTTTTTTCAGGGGTTTCTGAAGAGGACAGTCAGGCGATGGAACGGGTTTTCTCCACGCTTTCCCAGAATCTGAAAAAGCTTCCCGACACAAAGGAAGGCGGTGGAAAACAGGGATAATACTGTTTTCCACCGCCTTGTCCGTTTAGAAGGAAATCACTCCGAGATGCTCCAGAAGAATTTTGAAGCCCATAAGGATCAGGATGATTCCGCCGGCCAGTTCCGCTTTCGCTTTGAATTTCAGGCCGAACACATTTCCGATCTTCACGCCGATGATGCCGAAAAGGAATGTGGTCACACCGATGAAGGAAACGGCCGGAACGATGTTCACATTCAGAAAGGCAAAGGTAACTCCCACCGCAAGGGCATCGATGCTGGTCGCCACTGCAAGAGGAACCATGGTCTTCACATCAAAGCAGTCGTTCTGCCCCTCTTCTTCCTTTCCAAGCGCTTCCTTAATCATGCCTGCGCCAATCAGTCCCAGAAGGACGAAGGCAATCCAGTGGTCAATGCTCGTAATCATATCGCGGAAGCTGGTTCCCAGAAAATACCCGATCAACGGCATACCCGCCTGAAAACCGCCGAAATAAAGGCCGGTAATGACCGCATTCTTCCAGCTCATCGTTTTCATGGAAAGTCCCTTGCAGACAGCCACGGCAAAGGCGTCCATGGACAGACCAAGCGCAATCACGAAAAGCTCCCACATGCTCATTTTGTTTTTCCTCCTCAGAATGTATACTTAATCATCATTTTTACCGTAAAAAAAGACCTACCTGCCCTGTCGGACAGATAAGTCTCATTATTTCAAGCAAAGCCAGATAATTCATTATCAGTATGTTGACTTCACTGCGCGGCATGCCGCGCCAACTACTCCCTTATCGCGGGTTCCATCATACCATACCTGAGAAAATTATGTCAATAATATTTCAAATATTATCCTGTATACCCTTTTATTGTTTTTTTTCACAGGAAGGTGTATGTCCTGTTTTTTCTTTATATGTTCTCAGAAAATAATTATATCCATGAAATCCAACCTGTTCAGCAATCGTTTTTAAATCCAAGTCTGTATTTATAATTAGCTGACGGGCACATTCAATTCTATAATTTACTAAGTAATCAATAAATGAAAAACCCGTTTCTTTTCTGAATAGTCTGGATAGATGCGTTGGAGATATATGTAAATATTCCGCCATTAGACTTAAGGACAGGTCCTGCGAATAATTTTCCCGGATATAATTAACGGCTTTACGGATATGGAGAGAATATTGGCTGGCCTTATATTCCGGTACACATTCGATTATTTTTTTGAAATAATCCATAAGGAACTGATAAATGTCCTGCGTTTTCATTCTGGCCATATTGCCTTTTTGGATTTCTTTTATCCCATCTTCTGAGAGCTCCACCTTATGGTTTTGTTGAAAGCGAATTCCTATCTGCAAAAGTTGATCAACAACCCGTTGAGAAAAATTTGAAGAATGATTCTGAAATATGCCCTCCAAGATTTTTTCTGTTTCTGATACATTGAATGCAGCCAACGCATCCATCAAATTTCTCTCCTCTTCAAGATTAAGGCATTCGTTTGTTTCTTTTGCCTCTTTTTTCAATGGAAACGGCTTTTGCTCCAGTAGTTGTTTCGTTTTTTGATAAATTATCGGGAGCCTTTCTATTTCAGTAAATATATCGCTGATCTGATACATACAGGTTAACTCAAACAGTTTATTTACATTTGCAGCAAAAAGATTCATGGCTTTTAATGTTTGATCCATTATTTTCTGAGAACTAATTTGATTATCATAATGAAACAATATCACAAATTGTCCAAACTCCATATAAGTAATCAGCCCATTATCCATGGATGAAAAAATATTATCCCCCAGTGTTATAATTGAATCAATCAATTTTTTCCGATTCTTATCTGGTGAAAAATGTGTTATTAAAATAAAGTTTGTTATCTGCATAAGAGAAATACAGTAACTGCCACATGCAAAATCTTTTTGCGTAAGCATATGCGCATGTTCTTCAGAATTGGTAATTCCAGATTGAATAAGTCCCTTTAAATACCTGCGTTTTGCCACTGTAGTAAAAAAAGAAAGGTGCAAATTTCTTATACCCTCCTTTTCTATGATCTCGGAAAGTTCTTGAAGCTTAGCGAGAAGAACAGCTTCCGTCAACTGATGTTTCAATAGATAATCATATGCCCCATACCGCATGGCATCTCGCACAAAGTCAAAGGTATCATAATTACTCAAAATCACAATTTTTACCGAAAACTGTTTTTCATATATTTCTCTGGTTATTTCAACTCCATTTTTATCTGGCATGTCAATATCAAGAATTAATATTTCCGGTTGATATTCTAACAAAAGTTTCAGGCACTCATTTCCACCATGCGCCTGTCCGATGATTTCATATCCGTGCGCATTCCAGTCTGTTAACCCCATCAGACGATTTAATGTCAGTATATCATCGTCTGCTAATAATACATTTATCATATTACAATACCCCTCCTCAAATATATCCTATCTTTCAATTGCCTGTTTCCGCTATTTCTGCCGGAAAAATGATATGTACTGTGGTGCCACATCCCGGAGCACTGATAATAGAAAAAGAAGTTCTATCTCCATACTGCAGCTTTAATCGTTCCACAATATTTTTAATACCAACCCTGAGAAAAGTATTTCTATGCCTTTCGTTTCCATTGATAACAGCCTGTACCAGTTCTTCATCCATTCCAATTCCATCATCTGAAACAGAAATATAGATCATGTTCTTCTGGTATTTAATACTTATAGTAAGCAACCCTTCCTCCAACTGATCAGCAAATCCATGAATTATCGCGTTTTCCACAATTGGCTGTAGAATCAATTTCAAAATTCTGCAATTTAAAGCCTCTTTATCAACTTCAAAATCTGTTTGTACATTACAAAGCATATTATATTTTTTTATGGAAATAAATGATTTTAAATATTCAATTTCCTGGCTAATTAAAATAAACTCTCCCTGATTAGAAATGGAGCGGAGCAAAAAAGCAAAGGAAGAAGATATTTCCCTGATATTCTCCGCATTTTGTATCTCTGCCAGATATGTAATAGTATTCAGCGTATTGTAAATCATATGCGGATTTACCTGAGCCTGGAGGGAATTAAATTCCAAAATTCTTTTATTTTTTTCATTTTCCTGTACCTCCTGGAGAAGACGGTTAATCCTGTGGGACATAGAAATAACGCCTTCCGTAAGTTGTCCAACTTCGTCACAGGAACGAACAGAAATATCTATATCTTTTCCTGTCGTATTTCCAAATCTTGACACTTCTGTATTCAGTTTCTTAATATCTCTTGTAAACAGAAAGGTCAGTGTAAAAATTCCAATAATCACTGCGCATATAAGAATAAAAAAAGAAATAATAAAAAAAGCAACCACACGAGTAGATTCATGGAATACTGTTTCTGACATAACCAGTGAAACTACTGAAAGATTTTTTTGATCCATGCCCATCTGTTGAAGCAAATAGTCCGTTTTCTCCAAATTTACTGATGTCAGTCTCTCTTCCAATGCATTTTCCAGTTCTTCTGAGATCTTGGAATTTTCTGTAGGAATGGAAGAATATATAATTCTCCGGTTATCTTCCAGTATATAAAGCTGAATAGAATCATTTTCAAATGGATTTAGCTGCTCATCCAGATAACTGACCGGGGTTTCTACCAGAATTGTTCCAAGATACTCAGCTTTTTCATAAACGGCTCTTCCCAGAGTTATCACGACATTATCATCAAACCCTTCTAGGTAACGATTAAATATGACTGGATTCCCATTTTTACTGTTTATAAACCGAACAATTGGTGACTCTGCATTCAAAAGAGTATTATAAGAAGCCCCTGAATAATAAAGTTTATTATCATAACTGATAACAGTTATGCTGTATTTATAGTCTGCATTTGAATTTAACAGCGCTAAAAGACTATTGAACGACTTGTAGCTGGTGAACCATTCATAAGATGGTATCTGTGACGGATCCGTTAAAATATCTGTAACTCGATAATCAAGAATCAGAGATGTCGCAATTCTGTCCATATCGGAAAAAATACGGTCAAATTGACTCCCTGCAAATGAAATTCTTTCGAAGGTTGATGACTGTTCCCTATTTTTTAAAAGGGTATGAAGTTTTGTAACAAAAATTTGTGTGATTATAAGAAGTGGAATAATCAATATAACAAGAAAAGTAACTAAAAATTTTATACTGATTGAACTTCTTATCTTTTTATTCAAATAATTTATCATGAAATTCATACTCCTTCCTATAATGTCAAGCCTAAAAGCATTGATTTTTCAGGCTTTTTCTAACTTGTTACCTCATATAAACAGAGCCAAAAGTGATGAACAGTCATGGTATCCTGTACTGAATAGCTATAGATGGGTACA
>DXHY01000042.1 GCA_019113175.1 Candidatus Eisenbergiella stercoravium
GGTCCGCCGGACGCATCACCGAGTATAACTTCAATCTGCTGACGAAAAAGTACCAGGCAGAACAGCTGGAGCTGGAGGAAAAGATCAGCCGCTTGCAAGCGGAGCTGTCCGCAGAGCAGCAAACTGCCCTGAATGCCGAAAAGTGGGTCGCTCTCATCAAGCAGTACGCCAATCCCACAGAACTGACCGCTGAACTTCTCAATACGCTGATTGAGAAGATTGTGATTCATGAGGCTACTAAAGGTGCGGATGGGATGCGAGATCAGGAGATTGAGATTTACTACCGATTTATCGGCAAAATTGATTAACTTGCATCCATATCCTTAACTATGGGAAACAGATGATGCTCATTCAGCAAAAGGTTTCTTAAGAACAGTTCCAGATACTCCGTCGTCTCATGGATACCATTTTTCAGATCATTATAGTTTGCCCGGACGAGGGCATTCCGAAAATACCACGCATTCTCGGCAAAAATATCATTCGTCACATCAAAACCGAGCGTGCGCAGATATTTGATGAAAAATACCGCCGTCGTTCTGGTATTTCCCTCTCCAAATACATGGATCTGCCACAGCCTCGAAACGAACACCGCAAGGTGATGGATGAATTCATCCATGGAAAGATTACGATAGGAAAATTTTTTTCTTCGGAAAAATCGTAATCCAAAGTTGGTCTCAGCTCCGTAGCGCTGCCATAAATCACTGTCTCCCCATCAAGCACCCATTCTTTTTTTGTAATATTATAATCCCTGATACGCCCCGCATGAGGATAGATACCGGTAAACAGCTTTCTGTGGATGGAAATATATTCATTCGGAGTAAAGCTGAAAGCCTGCTCAGACAAAAGTTCTGCTTAAGAGATATTACTTCTCCACGGAATTTGTGCAACGACCCGTTGCACTATTTCAAAGTCAGGCCAACACTCAGCAAATTTCCGCATATATTTAATATTTCTCGGAGAAAATCCAGACATTTCAGGGAAAGCATCTTTTAAATCTAGCACCAGGAAATATCACCCCATCTTTATTCTTTCCCATCCGCTTTCTATTATTCAATTTTTCTTCCCCGCAATTCATCTAATTTTTATAATTTTCAAAAATGTACTTCTTTCTATGGAACAAAACCCTGTTTTTCAAAAAGCACCGAAACCAAACGAAAAAATCAATGTTTTTTAATCCCTTTCCTGTACCGCTATCTTCCTTTTACCTGCTCACCCTCTCCAATTTCACACAGACTTCTGTATGCACCGTCCCCGGAAACATATCGCACCCTCTCCCCCTCACAATCTCATACCCGTTCTCCCGCAGGTACTTCACATCCCTGGCCAGGGTAGCCGAGTCGCAGCTCACGTACACGATCCGCTCCGGCTGCATCTTCACCATGATTTCCAGGCATCTTTCGTCGCAGCCCTTGCGGGGCGGATCCACCACGATCACATCCGCATGGATGCCTTCCTTTTCATATTTTTCCGGAAGCACCTCCTCCGCCTTCCCCACGAAGAACTCCGCGTTGGTGATTCCGTTTCGCTCCGCGTTTTGCCGGGCGTCCCGGATGGCGTCCGGAACGATTTCCACGCCATACACCTTTCCCGCCTGTTTCGCCAGAAACAGGGAGATCGTTCCGATGCCGCAGTAGAGATCCCACACGGTTTCCTTTCCGGTCAGGCCCGCGTAAGCGAGGGCCTGGCTGTAAAGCTTTTCCGTCTGGACGGGGTTCACCTGGTAGAAGGAAAGGGGCGAGATCCGGAAGGTGATGCCGCCGATGGAATCCTCGATGAAGCCGGTCCCCCGCACCACGCGCAGCTTTTTGCCCAGAATCACATTGGTGCGCTCCCGGTTGGTGTTGACGGACAGGCTGGTCATGCCGGGAAGCTGCCAGAGCGCGTCGGCAAGCGTCTCTTCCTCCGGGAAACGGCTGCCGTTTACCACCAGGCAGACCATGAGCTGTCCGCTCTGAAAGCCCTTGCGGATGAGAACGTGGCGCAGCAGGCCTTCTCCGGTCTGCTCGTCGTAGGCGCTGATCTGAAAGCGCTTCATATGCGCCAGAATGATTTCCAGAATCCTCCGGTTTTCCGGCACGCCCAGCGCGCAGTCCGTGTTGGGGATGATGGTATGGGTGTGGCCCGCGTAAAAACCCGTCACCACGTTTCCGTCCTTATCCGTTCCGAAGGGAAACTGAGCCTTGTTGCGGTAGTGCCAGGGATCGTCCATACCGATGATCGGCTCCATGATCTTTTCCACCTGTTCCGGAGCCAGACCGCCGATGCGGATCAGGTTGTTCCGGATCTTTTTTTCCTTAAATTCCAGCTGTTTCTCATAGGAAAGCGCCTGAAGCTGGCAGCCGCCGCACTGGCGGCTGAAGGGGCAGAGGGGCGTAACGCGAAAAGGAGAAGGCTCGATTACCTTCTCCAGCTTCGCATAGGCATAGTGCTTCTTCGCCTTCATGACCTTTGCCTGCACAGTATCCCCGATCACGGCGTCCTTAATAAACAGGGTAAAGCCTCCGGCCTCCCCTGTCCTGTCCACAGGCACTGCGTCTTCCGCACATGCCTCTTCCCTGCCAGCACCGCTCATTCTTCCGGATTCTTCCCCACCGGATCCGTTCACTTTTCCGGGTTCTTCCCCGCCAGGCCCGCTCACTCTTCCGATTCCTTCGCCGTCCGTTCCGGTATCCGTGATTTTTACGGTAAAAATATCATTCTTCTTCACTTCCATACAGAAGCCCATTCCTTTCCAGAGCATTTCTCTCCGACAGACCACTTTTCTTCCACAGGCTGTTTCAGTCCAGCCTGGTCAGGCGGATGTTGGACTCAAACAGCCGGTTATATCCAAGCCAGCCATATCCTGTCGCTCCCTGCAGAGCCTCGGAGAAGGTCTCCAGCTTCGCGTCCGCGTTGTCGGCCAGATTCAGGGCGGCCGCTTCGATCAGGGCAGGCTTTTTGGGGGAGCCGTATTCGTATTCGCCGTGGTGGGCCAGAATGCAGTGCTTCAGCTCCGCCTCCAGCACAGGCGGGAAGCCGGGAATCTGACGGGCCTTTTCGCCCACCATTTCTGCACCCATGACGATGTGGCCGAGAAGCTGACCGTCGTCGGTGTAGTCGTTCTCCGGGAAGAGAGAAAGCTCCTTCGTTTTGCCGATGTCATGGCAGAGGGCGGCCGCAATCAGCAAGTCCCTTTTCAGGATGGGATAGGTTTTGCAGAAATATTCGCACAGCTTCGCCACGCTTAAGGTGTGCTCCAGGAGGCCGCCCACGAAGCCGTGGTGAACGGTCTTGGCTGCGGAGGATGTGCGGAAGGCGCGGATGAATGCCTCGTCCTCCACAAAAAAGCTTTCCAGCAGTTTTTTCAGGTATTCGTTTTCCGTGCGGCCGATGAGACCCAGAAGCTCCTTATACATCTCGTCGATGTTCTTCTTGCTGACGGGAAGATAGTCGGCGGGATCGTATTCCCCTTCATGGCAGACGCGGATGCGCTTCACATTGACCTGAAGCGCGCCCTGAAAGCTGTTCACATCTCCGTAAACCTCTATGTAATCCAGCGTATCGAACTCCGAAATGCCCGCGTTATTGGGATCCCAGACCTTTGCGTCGATGGTGCCCGTCTTATCCTGCAGGATCACGGTCTCATAAGGCTTTCCGTTCTTGGTCACGGCGGACTGCTTGTGCTTGCACAGATAAATGTCAAACATCCGGTCGCCTTCTTTATAATCTCTGATATATTTCATTTCCTTCTCCTTTTTCTATTCCAATGTATTCAAAAGCACATCCACTGTCATCTCCTGGTATTCGTTCTGCACCTGGCGCATGACGGTGAGCGTGACCTCCGTATCCGGAAGCAGGCCCATGAGGGTGGTGGTGTAGTCGGAGAAGGAGTCGATCGTCTCCGTTCCCATCTGCACGATCACATCGCCGCTCTGAATTCCCGCGACCATGGCCGGGGAATCCATGACAATGCCCGTCACATACGCGCCCGCAGGAACGCCCTGGGTCTCCTGGATTTCCTGTGGCACATCCGTGCCGAAAATGCCGAGAGAGGCGGAAGGCTGTCCGTTGGAAAGCTTTTCAATCAGATTTTTCAGTCCGCTGATCCCATAGGCGGTGATCAGGTTCGGCGTATCCTCCGCGCTGTTTTCCTGGCAGATGATTCCGAGCACCTGGCCGCTCAGGTTGGTGATGATACCGCTGCCATAGGTGCTTCCGTACATGTCCGTGGTCAGGAGCTGATAATTGCCGTCCGCCAGGTTCAGGGTGCCGTCCGCAGAAGTGATCATTCCATAAACCACGGAATTCGCCGTTCCGAGGGGACGTCCCAGCGCTGCCACCGGGGTTGCCAGAAGGCCGCTGTTGCTGGAGCTGGCCAGTCTGGCCGGTGATATGGTTTCCCTTGTGGCGTCCGGGATATCGGTCAGCAGCACGCTGATCACCGCGAGCCCCACGGTGGAATCCGCCTGTTTCAGCTCTGCCTGCACCTGCGTGTTGTCGCAGAACACCACGTTCAGCTCCTCCGACTGATCCACGATTTCCTTTTCCGTCAGGATCAGAAGCTCCCTGCCGTTGTCCGCCACGATCAGTCCCGCGTTCTGCCCTTCATTTTCATAGGAATTGTTCATCCAGTCCGTATCGGAGGTGATTCCAATCACCGTCACCAGGGATTTGGACACCTCCTGCACCATTTTGTAAAGGTTGCTGTAGAGCGTCTGATAATCGGAAACGTCCAGCTCCACCCGCTCCACCACGGTCGTCTGTACGGGCGGTGTGGTTTCCTCCTCGCTCTCCGTTTCCAGCACCATGTCCTCCGGCAGCATTTCCTCGTTTTCCGATTCCTCCTGAAGCTGCACCGGTTCCGGCTCCTCTTCCGGATAAAGCCAGTTGCTGAAAACAGGTTCAAGTATCAGAAAGGTGAAGCAGGCGATCAGTCCGAAGATCACGGCCATGGAGGCGGTGATCATGGTCCGCTTCAACAGCTTCCTTTTATTGATTGGCCTTTCCTTGACCTTTTCCTTGATAAAGCTGATATCCGTTCCGGCGGAATCCGAGGCCGGCTGGGCCTTTGGAGTGTTTTTTTCTTCTCTGGCCTTTTGTCCCGCTTCGTTCTTTTTTTCCTGATCCGTCATATGTCAATCCTCATTCCGGAGCGTCAGCGATGCTGCCGCTGATCTCTCTTTTCAACCATCCCTGCCGGGAAGCGTTTTTTCCCCGACAGAAATTCGGGGAGGCTTTTCCCTCCCCCGCGGCTGTTTTCCGCTATTTTCTTTTTGCAATGGACTCTCTGGCCCGTTCCACGCTCTGCCTGTAATTTTCTCCCGCCGTCTCTCTCAGATAGCCGGGAGACAGAAGTGCCGCATCGTACAGCTCTTCCAGGGTTTCCTCCTGCTCCTGCGTCGCCGTCGATGGTGCCACCACGCGTGTCTGCCACACGGACATGCAGCCGGTGTATTCCACCAGCCAGAACAGTGGCTCCATGTTTTTCTCCATATTTCCATTGAGCACTGCGGAATCCGCTCCCGCAATCTCCGCCAGCTTCCCGATATGGGAAGGCAGAGGCTCTTCTATACTGCCATCTGGCAAAATCACGCATTCACAGGGATCCTCATCCTCCCTGTGCGCGTTGAGGAATTCCATCACCTTCACTCTGGCCGCCTTTCTCTGCACTTCCAAAAGCGCTTTTTCTGCCAAAACGTCTCCTGTATGCAGCCTTTTTTCCTGCTGACAGCGCCGCCGGGAACAGCATGCTGCCCGATACGCTGTTCTTTACGCTCCTATACTAGCAAAAATGCCTCTTTTTTTCAACTGAGAAAACGTTTTCCGCAGAAGGAAGTCTTCCTGGGCCGCTGTACGCCGGGTGGCCGGCGGGCAGTAACTTCCGGGATGCAAATGCGCTGAAAATGTGCTATGCTGAAAAAAACGGGAGGGTGAAAGCCATGTCTCTATACCATGAAATTCAAAATTATACCCCTGTCAATCAGCAGGAGGAGCAGGATCAGAAGCTGTTCCTGAAATATATGGAAAACTGTTCCGATTACCTTGACCGTGAAAACCAGATTGCCCATTTTACCGCCTCCATATGGACGATCAACCCTGAGCGCACCAAAACCCTGATGGTTTATCATAATATCTATGACTCCTGGTCATGGATCGGCGGCCACGCGGACGGGGTTGAGGATCTGCGCTCCGTCGCACTGCGGGAGCTGCAGGAGGAAACGGGCATAAGAGGCGCCGCTCTTCCTGGCAGCGATATTTTCAGTCTGGAGTCTCTGACGGTGAACGGCCATGTCAAAAAAGGCCGCTACGTGCCCAGCCACCTGCATCTGAACGTAACTTATCTGGCCGAGGCCGGGGAACAGGAAGCCCTCACTGTAAATTCGGCTGAAAATCAGGCGGTAAAATGGTGGTCCTTCGAGGATGCTCTTCGCGTTTCCAACGAGCCATGGATGGTCACGCATGTCTACAAAAAGCTGATCGAAAAATGCAAATGACTGGCTCTGCCCCTTTATCCGTGGTATAATGATTGCGCGCAGCGCAATCCGGCACGATTCCATCGTGCCGCCCCGCTTCGCGGGGATTATACCTGCATCCCACGGCTTGTGGAGAAAATGCCGCCTCCGGCGTCGCTTTCTCCCCTGCGCGCGTGGTATAATGATTGCGCGCAGCGCAATCCGGCACGGTTCCATCGTGCCGCTCTGGAGGAATAACGTGAATAAGAAAGTATTAAAAACGCTTGAATATAATAAAATCATCGACCGGCTGGCGGAGCATGCCACCTCCGATCCCGGCCGCAGGCTCTGCAGGGAGCTCGTGCCCATGACGGAGCTTTCTGACATCGAGAGCGCCCAGCAGGAAACGGCGGACGCTCTGACCCGTCTGTTCAAAAAGGGAAGCATTTCCTTCGGGAGCACAAGGGAGCTGGGCATGAGCTTAAAATCCCTGGAAATCGGAAGCACCCTCTCCATCCCGGAGCTTCTGCACATCGCTTCCCTGCTGGAGAACACCGCACGGGTGAAAAATTACGGAAGAAAAGACCGGGAGGATGTTCCGGATGATTCCCTGACGCCGCTGTTTTCCGCGCTGGAGCCGCTGACGCAGCTCTCTCAGGAGATTTACCGGTGCATTCTTTCCGAGGAGGAAATCAGCGACGATGCCAGTCCGGGGCTGAAACATGTGCGGCGCAGCATGGCCGTGACCACGGAGCGGATTCATTCCCAGCTGAACAGCATGGTGAACGGTTCTCTGCATTCCTATCTGCAGGACGCCCTGATCACCACCAGAAATGGGCGTTACTGTCTGCCCGTCAAGGCGGAATACCGCAGCCAGGTGCCGGGCATGATCCACGATCAGTCCTCCACGGGGAGCACCATTTTCATCGAGCCCGCCGCCGTGGTCAATCTGAATAACCAGATGCGTGAGCTGGAGCTGAAGGAAAAGGAAGAAATCGAAAAGGTTCTCGCCACCCTCAGCGCCCTCGCCGGAGAGCATACGGTGGAAATCGCAGAAAACCAGCATGTGATGACCCGTCTGGATTTCATTTTTGCAAAAGCCTCTCTGGCCCTGGAACAGAATGCATCCAAGCCCGTTTTCAACGAGGATCATATCATCGATATCCGTGGGGCAAGACACCCCCTTCTGGACAAAAAGAAGACCGTTCCCATCGATATCCGGCTGGGCAGGGACTACGACCTGCTCATCATCACCGGCCCCAATACGGGCGGAAAGACGGTTTCCCTGAAAACCACGGGACTGTTCTGTCTGATGGGGCAGGCGGGGCTTCATATTCCCGCCCAGGACCGTTCGGAGCTTTCCATTTTCCGGGAGGTCTATGCGGACATCGGGGATGAGCAGAGCATCGAGCAGAGTCTGAGCACCTTCTCCTCCCATATGACCAGCATCGTTTCCATCCTGAAGGATGCGGACGCGGATTCTCTCTGTCTCTTCGACGAGCTGGGTGCAGGCACGGACCCCACGGAGGGCGCGGCGCTGGCCATCGCCATCCTGAACCATCTGCATGACCGGGGCATCCGAACCATGGCGACCACCCATTACAGCGAGCTGAAGGTCTACGCTCTCTCCACCTCCTTTGTGGAGAACGCCTGCTGTGAGTTTGATGTGGAATCCCTCCGGCCCACCTACCGTCTGCTCATCGGCATTCCGGGAAAAAGCAACGCCTTCGCCATTTCCAAAAGGCTGGGGCTTTCCGACGAGATCATCGAGGCGGCCCGTTCCCAGATCAGCGCGGAGGATAAGAGCTTTGAGGACCTGCTCACCGATCTGGAGCAGAGCCGTGTGACCATTGAAAAGGAGCAGCAGGAAATCGCTTCCTACAAACAGGAAATCGAAACCCTGAAAAAGAGGCTGGAACAGAAACAGGAGCGCATCGACCAGGCAAAAGACAAAATTCTCCGCGAGGCCAACGAGAAGGCCCGCGAGATCCTGCAGGAGGCAAAGGATACGGCGGACGAAACCATCCGCATCTTCCAGAAGGCAGGCCCCGGCGCTTCCATGAAGGATCTGGAGAAGCAGCGGGAAAAGGTGCGCAATAAGATTTCAGAGAAAAACAGCAAATTGACGGTGAAAAAGGAAAATTCTGCGTCTTCCGGCCTGAAGCTCTCCCAGATTAAGCTGGGAGAATCCGTCCGCATCGTTTCCATGGGCCTGAAGGGGACCATCAGCTCCCTGCCGGATCACAAGGGAAATCTGTTTGTCCAGTGCGGCATCATCCGCACCCAGACCAATATCAACGATCTGGTTCTGGTGCAGGAAAAGGACAGCTACACCTCCGGCGGCGCAAAACGGACCGGCTCCGGCAAAATCCGGATGTCCAAGTCCCTCTCCGTCTCTCCCGAGATCAATCTGCTGGGAAAAACGGTGGACGAGGCCCTTACCGAGCTGGACAAATATCTGGATGACGCCTATCTGGCCCACCTGAGCACCGTGCGCGTGGTGCACGGCAAGGGAACCGGAGCTTTGAGAAACGCAGTTCAGAATCATCTGCGTAAGGTAAAATATGTGAAATCCTACCGCCTGGGCGAATACGGAGAAGGCGACGCGGGCGTCACCATTGTGGAATTCAAGTCCTGATAAAACCAAGAAAGGAATATTATGGTAAATAAGCAGAAAATTTTGATTGTAGACGACGATAACAACATCGCGGAGCTGATCTCCCTGTATCTTACCAAGGAGTGCTTCGATACCATGATCGTCGGGGACGGGGAATCCGCTCTTGAAATGGTGAAAACCTTTTCCCCCAACCTGATCCTGCTGGATCTGATGCTTCCGGGCATCGACGGCTATCAGGTCTGCCGGGAGGTGCGCAGCCACTCCAACATCCCCATCATCATGCTTTCCGCCAAGGGAGAGATCTTCGACAAGGTGCTGGGGCTGGAGCTGGGCGCGGACGATTACATGGAAAAGCCCTTCGATTCCAAGGAGCTGGTGGCCCGGGTGAAGGCGGTCCTGCGCCGCTACAAGGCCGCTCCCGCCGCAAAAGAGCAGCCGGACATCAAATGCGTGGAATATCCCGATCTGATCGTCAACCAGACCAACTACTCCGTGATTTACAACGGAAAGACCATCGACATGCCCCCCAAGGAGCTGGAGCTTCTTTATTTTCTCGCCTCTTCTCCGAACCATGTGTTCACCAGAGAGCAGCTTCTGGATCAGATCTGGGGTTATGAATATATCGGTGACACCCGCACCGTGGACGTGCACATCAAGCGCCTCCGGGAAAAAATCAAGGATCATGAGTCCTGGAGAATCGCTACGATCTGGGGCATCGGCTACAAGTTTGAGGTGAGACAATGAGGAAGACCCTCTATCTGAAATTCCTGCTCGCCTATTTGATTTTCGGCTTCTTCGGCTTCCTCGTGGTGGCCACCTTCGGCTCCAGCATGACGCTGGAGCACATGAAACGGGAAAAGGCGGACTCCCTGTACAAGGAAGCCACGCTGATCGCCAATACCTATGCCGCCGACCTGTACAGCAATGAGGTGGATCTTGAAACGGTGAATACGCAGATGGATTCCCTCTCCGTCTATCTGGATGCGGTCATCTGGATCATCAATCCTTCCGGACGCATGATTCTTGATACGGACACTCCGGTGGATCTTGAAACGCCCCGTATCGTGGAGGGCTTCAACGCCACCGATTTTGCCGGCTCCTACTATACGGTTGGAAACTTTTACGGAAGCTTTGACGAGGACATGCTCAGCGTATTCGCCCCCATCACCTCCAATTTCAAGGTGAGCGGCTATGTGGTCATTCACGCCTCCATGGAGGAGCTGAAGCTCACCAGCGAAGGAATCCTGAGCATTACCTATATTATTCTGGTCATCCTGTTTCTGCTCTCCCTGATCATCCTGATCTTTTTTACGGAAATGGTCTATCTGCCTCTCCGCCGGATTACAGAGGCCACAGAACAGTACGCCGCCGGAAATATGCGCTACGAAGTCCAGGTGGACAGCGAGGATGAAATGGGATATCTCGCCGCCACCCTGTCCTACATGGCTAACGAAATCGCCCGCAGCGAGGATAACCAGAAAAAATTCATCGCCAACGTTTCCCACGATTTCCGTTCCCCTCTGACCTCCATCCACGGCTATCTGGAGGCCATGCTGGACGGAACCATTCCGCCGGAAATGTATGAAAAATATCTCCACATTGTTCTGAACGAAACCGACCGTCTGACCAAGCTGACCAACAGCCTGCTCACCCTGAACAACCTGAATACCAGAGGCATGGTTCTGGAAAAAACGGATTTTGACCTGAACACGGTGATCCGGGATACGGCCGCCTCCTTTGAGGGAACCTGCCAGCAGAAACGGATCGCCATTGAGCTGGTGCTCACGGGCGACCAGCTGTTTGTCAATGCGGACATGGGCAAAATCCAGCAGGTGCTCTACAATCTCCTGGACAATGCCATCAAGTTCTCCTACAACGATTCGGTCATCAAAATCGAAACCACGGAGAAAAATACGAAGGTGTTCGTTTCCGTCAAGGACAGCGGTATCGGCATTCCCAAGGAGAGCCTGAAGCTGATCTGGGACCGCTTCTACAAAACTGATCTGTCCCGCGGCAAGGATAAAAAGGGAACCGGCCTGGGCCTCTCCATCACCAGGGAAATCATCCAGGCTCACAATGAGAATATCAACGTCATCAGCACGGAAGGAGAGGGCTCGGAATTCATTTTCAGCCTGCCCCTTTCCGCTGAGGATGACGACTGAAAATGGGGCCTTCTGCAGGACCCGCAATGCCTTTTTCAGCAATATTTTTTTCATGGAAATGGGGCTGTCGGGAAATAGATAGTTCCAAACAGGGGCAGGTGTGACTCATGCGAGTCACGCCTGCCCCTGAAATTTATCCTCAAAAAAGAGAAAAAGATGACTAACGACAGCCATCTTTCTCCCCGTTCC
>DXHY01000043.1 GCA_019113175.1 Candidatus Eisenbergiella stercoravium
CTCCAAAAATGCTGGGCAGTAACATAAGTCATCTCTCCTTTTTATATAAATCCGTTGTTATTTGTTTTTTTCTGGAACTCCGGCTCCGGTACGGATTTTCGGAACCTTTTCGGTTTCCTCTTTTCTGTACCTCTTTCCTTTGTTCTAGCTGTAATATAACACCTGTTATTAGCACTGTCAAGAGGTGAGTGCTAATAAAATTGTGAACTTTCTGTGTCTTTCTGTGTCTTCTTTAAAAGAAAGATTCCGCTATTTTTTACAGGATTAAACTTTTTGGTGATCTCCGGATTCCAGGCTGCATATGCATCAATCAGATTTCCGTCTTTACCACTTCATCTTCATTGATCAGAATCAAGTCAGGATTTTCCCCCGCTGCATCCAGCATTCTCTGCGTAAAACCACTTTTGGAAAATACTCCATAGAGAATTCGATAATCATGGAACGCTGTCCGGATCTCTGCTGAAGTCATAACCTTATCTTTCAGTCCAAAGAATACAGGCGCATCCACCGGTTTGCCGTGAAACTTACATTCGCCTGCAAAAATCTGCCTGCTCTGACGGTCCACAGCCATCACATCAATTTCCGTATCACTGTCCAGATCGTTCAGCCACCAGGAGCCGATACGGGAAGGAATAAACCGGACAGCCCCTTTTTTGCACAGTCCGGAAAAGATTTCCCTGCAAATATCCTCATAGATAAAGGCTACAAATTTCTGGACAAAATCCTTACGGATTTCATCCAGAACAATCTGCGTATTATCCAGCTCCAGCTCTCCCTTGAACGGATAGACATACCGAAACCAGAATCGTATGAAATTATCAGAAATGAAATAAAGTCCCTTCCGGGATTTTTCCGGATTCTTTTCTGTCACCGGCGTTTCTCTGACGACAAACCCCAGGTCGATCAGCGTGGAAAGATACGGCGTCAGTCCGGATGTCTCTATCCCAAGGGCACCGGCAATTTTTCCCATCTTATGGTTTCCTTCCGCCATCACCCGTATGATGGAAAAATAGTTGATGGCCGACATGACCTCATCCTTCAGAAGAAAATTGGGCTCCTCATATAGAAATCCGTTTTTAGAAAGAATCACAGACTCCACCTGCTGAAGCAGGTCGTCCTTATCATTAAAAAATTCCAGATATTTGGGTACGCCGCCTGTAATCGCATACTGCTGTACAGCGTTTTCAAAGGAAAGCTGCTGTGCAGCGTATACATCCAGGAATGGCAGCGGAGCCAGACGGATCTGTGCTGTCCTGCGTCCATACAAAGGACTGTCATAGGACAGCGCATGTTTTTGCATCATTCCGATTAAGGAACCACACAGGATTAACATCACATTTTTATCTTTCAGCAGTTCATCCCATGCGTTCTGCAGAATAGAAGGAAAGGCCTGGTTTGCTTTTACCAGATATGGGAATTCATCAATGACCAGAACTTTCTTTTCCTCCGGCCTGTACTCTACGATCAGGCGGAACAGATCCAGCCAGTCAGAAAAAGTGACACGTTCAAGTATGGGATTCTTCTCTACCCGCGCGATTACGCCTGCCATCCGCTTCATGCTCTGAGATTCCACTTCCTCTGTGGCGAGAAAATAAAATGCACATTTATCTTTTATAAATTCCTTAATCAGTGTTGTTTTTCCGATTCTTCTTCTGCCATAGATTACAACAAATCCGCTGTCCTTATGGAATTCTCTTTCGAGTGCTTCTATTTCCTGCTGTCTGCCAATAAATTTCATATGATTACTCTCCTTATCATAATTCATTTTATGATAATCATATTTATATAATATCCTTGCAGTTATTCAAAAATCAAGAGTTTCTTAACAAAATTTTCCGTTTAGGCTCTTCTCTGTCTCTTTTCTGCAGACCGACCAGATAATCATCCCCCCCTTTACTCTTTCAGCCCATTCTCCATTTTCATCCGTATCCCACACAAGTATCCGTTCCGGCAGCTCCAGTCTCCGGCACAGTTCAGCCAGTTTCCGGCAGCCGCGCCGGATATTCTCCCTCTTTATCTGCTATATCTATACTCACCTGAATTATAAAACCAAAATTACTTCAGCCAATATACTTATGGGAACTATCCTGGGAAAGTTATCTGGATTTGAAGAGCTGTTTCTACCCGTAAAAAAAGAATCTGACTCAGCCGCAAACTAAAGTCAGATTCCCCAAAAACCAAGTGCCGGCAACCGGACTTGAACCGGTACGGGGTTGCCCCCGAGGGATTTTAAGTCCCTTGCGTCTGCCTATTCCGCCATGCCGGCATTTCTCCACGCGCCTGCCCTTAATGGACATCATGCCATGGAAATGGATGGAGGTGGATTCGAACCACCGAAGCAATTTGCAGCAGATTTACAGTCTGTCCCCTTTGGCCACTCGGGAATCCATCCATATCTTCAGAACGCGGCTCCATCCGGAAGCCGTATCACTTTCCGGTAAAAATATTCCGGAATACCTTTTGGGAATACAGGTGAACATCTACAGCGATATTCACCTGTGCCCATCAGCATATCTATTTAATCATAGTTTTACCTGAAATGCAAGAAATTTTTTCTTCCGTCCGGCTTCCCGCTCAGGCTTCCATTCCAGCCTCCGCTGCTGTCCTCCGCATCTCCGTTCTTCTCACGGACAGGATCCCGATACTGGAGCACGATGCCGGATTCCGGCGGAAGGGTCACGGTCACCTTGCCGGCCCGGAGCGGATAGGTTACCGGATCTGTGGAAAAGCCGTTCCGGTCCGTCAGCATCAGCCGGGTCATCTCCGCTTCTCTCGGAATGCCCAGTTCCCAGACGGAAACCTCCTTTGTCACCTCATAATCGTTGTTGTTGATGAGGATGGCGGAGTGATTATTCCGGGTAAATCTGGCATATCCGATCATATTGTAATCAGAAAGCATCCATTTGATGGAGCCGGTTTTAAACTCCTCGTTTTCCTTATGCATCCGGATCACCGCTTTATGGTAAGCGATCAGCTCCTGATCCTCCCTTCCCCACGGGTAAGTTCTCCGGTTGTCCGGATCGGTAAAGCCGCATAGTCCGGCCTCGTCGCCATAGTAAATGGTAGGCGCGCCGGGCCAGGTCATCTGGATCAGCACAGCTTCACGCATCACCGCCTTATTTACTCCTTCATTGGCGGCCTGAGGCCCAAGGGTATTCATGCGCCCCACCTTTCTGTTCGTCCGGGTGAGGAAGCGGGAATGGTCATGATTGGACAGCTCGTTCATCGCAACGAACAGGGACGGGGTGGCAAAACAGGCGGTATGGTAGCCCATCGCTCCCCAGAAGCTCTCCGCGTTTCCCAGAAGATCCTGTCTGTAATCGTCGCTGTGTTTCTGCATGCCCGTCAAAAACCAGGTCACCGGCTCCATGAAGGCGTCATAGTTCATCACTGTGTCCCACTGATCGCCCTGCAGCCAGGAGGAAGGGTCTCCATAGTGCTCCGCCAGGATGATCGCGTTGGGATTCGCATTTTTCACCGCACGGCGGAAATCCCGCCAGAAGCGGTGGTTGAATTCCGGCGACCGGCCCAGGTCGGCGGCCACATCCAGCCTCCAGCCGTCCGCGTTGAACGGCGGAGAAACCCACTTCGCTCCGATTTTCATAATATATTCGTACAGCTGTCTGGAGTTTTCATAGTTCAGTTTTGGCAGGGTATCATGTCCCCACCAGCCGTCGTAGGTGGTGTTATAAGGAAAACGATTCTCATCATGGAACATGAAAAAATTATGATAGGGACTGTCTCTGTCGATAAAGGCGCCCTTTTCATAGCCTTCCCTGCCCTCATAAATCCGTTCCCTGTCCAGCCACTTGTTGAAGGAGCCGCAGTGATTGAATACGCCGTCGATGATGACGCGGATTCCTCTCCTGTGCGCTTCCTCCACCAGTTCGATGAACAGCTGGTTGCTGGCTTCCAGATTCTTCGGGTTCGTCACCCGGTCGATATATCTGGTTGCAAACCGGTTTTCCGTCTGCCAGTCCGCCAGCAGATCGCCCTCGTCGCTGACAATCCTCCCCTTGTGCGGGTCGATATTGTCATAATCCTGAATGTCGTATCCGTGGTTGGAGGGGGAAACGAACAGCGGATTGAAATAAATCACGTCAATCCCAAGGTCCTGCAGATAATCCATTTTATCCAGGACACCCTGCAGATCGCCTCCGTAAAAATTCCGTACGTCCATCTGCGCCGGATACCGATACCAGTCTTCCACCCGCACGGACTTGTCGCCGATATACTGATATTCCCCGGTAAGCACATCGTTGGATGGATCCCCATTGCAGAAGCGGTCCACCATGATCTGGTACATGACCGCGCCCTTCGCCCAGTCCGGCGTGGAAAATCCCGGAATGATGCAGAAATAGTAATGCGCCTCCGTCTGCTTCACCACGCCCCTGGTGTCATAATAGCACCTGGCTCTTCCGGCCTGTATCTCAAAATAGTAGGTGATTTTTTCGTTATCGAGCTGGTATTTTACTTCATAATAGTCAAAAAGGGAATCTGACGAAACCTTGAACATCAGATTCCTCTCTCCCTGACATACCAGAAATACACGGTCCAGATTGTTTTTCTTGGCCCGGAAACGTATGGTGACTTCACTGTATGGCGCCGGCTCCGCCGGTGATATGAAATTTCCCGTTGTATCGCTGAATAAAGCCCTTTTACTGAGAACAGGCCGCATGCTCGTGATGTACTGATGCTGTTCTCCCCGTAAAAACCTTTCGAATTTCATAAGCACTACACCCTTTCTCTCCCATTTTAACTGATTCCCAACTGACAATCAAGCATTTACTCCGTAAAAGTAAAAAAGACAGCACAGGCTGTCTTTTTTAGAGAAGGTATTTCTTATGGGGTATAGCAAAAACTATATAATGTATTGGGGGGGGGTTACGAGTATTATAATAGCAGACCCTCCCCTTTTTGTACATTCTCAGAATTCACAAACTTCACAAATTCATCCGATCGTTTTTATATGAATTGCACAATTTATATCTTCTGAAAATCTCACATACAGATTCACGCATTCTCAAAGAAGGATTTTTTCTCTTCAAACAGCGCCTCAAACTCCGCCCGGTTGATTCTTTCCTTCTGCAGAAGCAGGTTCGCGCATTTGTGGAGCACCTCCATGTTTTCACGGATGAGCTCCGTCGCCCTTGCGTAGCAGCCGTCGATGATCTGCTTCACTTCTTTATCGATCTCGCCGCTGATCATCTCGCTGTGCGCCTTTGCATGGGCCAGATCACGGCCGATGAATACCTCGTCATCATCATCGTCGTAGCACACCACACCGATGTTTTCGGACATACCGAAACGGGTAACCATCATCCTGGCCATCTTGGTGGCCTTCTTGATGTCGCTGGAGGCTCCTGTGGTGATATCGTCAAAGATGAGCTGCTCCGCGATGCGGCCGCCCAGGGATACCATGATCTCCTGCTCCATTCTGCCCCTTGTCATGAACATCTCGTCGCGCTCAGGGAGGGGCATGGTATAGCCCGCCGCTCCGTTTCCCGTCGGGATGATGGAAACCGTATAAACAGGCCCCACATCCGGAAGCACATGGAAGAGAATCGCGTGTCCCGCCTCGTGAAAAGCGGTGATCTTCTTTTCCTTATCGGAGATGACACGGCTCTTCTTCTCGGTGCCGATGCCAACCTTGACGAAGGCCTTTCTGATATCCTCCTGGGAAATATAGGCGCGCCCGGCGCCCGCAGCCAGAATGGCGGCCTCGTTCAGCAGGTTTTCCAGATCCGCTCCGGTAAAGCCCGCCGTGGTCTGCGCCACCTGCTTTAAATCCACATCCTCTGCCAGCGGCTTGTTTCTGGCGTGCAGCTTCAGGATATCTTCTCTTCCTCCAACATCCGGCGCGCCAACCGCGATTTTCCGGTCAAAACGTCCGGGACGCAGAATGGCCGGATCCAGAATGTCCACCCGGTTTGTAGCCGCAAGCACGATGATGCCCTCGTTCACACCGAAGCCGTCCATCTCAACCAGCAGCTGATTCAAGGTCTGCTCCCTCTCATCATGGCCGCCGCCCATACCCGTTCCGCGGCGTCTTGCCACGGCGTCAATCTCGTCGATGAACACGATACAGGGCGAATTCTTCTTTGCATCCTCAAACAGGTCGCGCACACGGGAGGCGCCGACACCGACGAACATTTCCACGAAATCAGAACCGGAAATGCTGAAAAACGGCACGTTTGCCTCTCCCGCAATGGCCTTGGCAAGAAGGGTCTTACCCGTTCCGGGAGGGCCCTCCAGAAGGACGCCTTTGGGAATTCTGGCTCCCACCTTCGTATATTTGGAAGGCTCTCTCAGGAAATCGATGATCTCCTCCAGGTCCTCCTTCTCTTCCTTCAGCCCGGCCACATCCTTCAGGGTGATCCTGTTATCCTTTCCCGTGCTCATCCGGGCGCGGCTCTTGCCGAAATTCATCATTTTATTTCCGCTGGCCCCCGCTCCCGCATTCTGAGCGTTCATCATCATGAAGAAAAAGATCATGATCACGGCCGCCATCACCAGCACGGGAAGCATATAATTCATGAACCAGCTTTCCTGCGGTACATCCCGCACCAGCGGATCGATGTCATACTGCTCAAGCAGATCGATCGCATCCTCCACATTGGTCACATATGCCGTCCTGCTGCGTCCGTCCGAAAGCGACACCGTAACTGATCCTGTCGGCGTCTCCCGGTTCTGCCCGATCACCGCGCCGGTCACAAGTCCTTCCTCCAGATCCTGCTGCAGCGCTCCGACCGTATAATTATCCTGTACCTGATTCAGGGAACTGGTCCATACCATGACCAGAAGCGCTCCCAGCAGCAGAATAAAAATCAGGTTTATGCCTCTGCTGTTTTTAACCAATTCTGTCCTCCATTCCGAAGCGTTTCACACTTCCTTCTGCCGCATCTTCCTCTCCATGTCCGGAACGGCTTTTTCTGCGGCAGAAAAAGCTGCGTCTGCAGCTTCTTCTGAATTTCTCTGATATCATTCATCACGCGGGATGCTCCGCAGAGCGCGGCATCCTCCGTTATGCAGCCCTGTCTCAGGCGGGCCGCTCCTCCCTTCTCAGTCGTCGAATTCCACCACGCCGATGTAGGGAAGGTTTCTGTATCTCTGGTCGTAATCCAGTCCGTAGCCAACCACGAATTCATCCGGGATCTGGAATCCGGTATAGTCCACCTTCACGTCCACAACCCGGCGCTCCGGCTTATCCAGAAGCGTGCAGAGCTTCAGGCTCTTCGGCCCGCGGTCCCGCATCATCTCCATCAGGTAGCTCAGCGTCCTGCCGGAGTCCACGATATCCTCTACAATGATTACGTCCTTATCCTTCAGCGGCTCATCCAGATCCTTCACGATCTTAACGACTCCGCTGGACTTGGTGGAGCTTCCATAGCTGGAAACGGACATGAAATCCAGGGACACGGGAACCGTAATTCTCTTCGCCAGCTCGCACATGAAAAAGCTGCCTCCCTTGAGGACGCAGAGCAGGTGTACCTGCTTTCCCGCATAATCCTTACTGATCTGTTCTCCGATCTCCTGGATGCGCGCATCCACCTCTTCCTCTGTCAGCAGCACTCTGATTCTCTCAGCCATTTTCCTTTCCTCCTCTTATGTGTATCCGAAGCACCCTTTCGGTAGATTCCGTCACCTTAACCGCACTGCTGATCCGATGTCCGATCACCCACAGAATGTGGCTGCCGTCCGCCAGCAGCGGCAGAGCTTCTCTTTCGTCCGCCGGAACCTTTTCCTGAATCAGATATTCCTTCAGGCTCTTTCTCTGCAGCCTGTCATTGATCGCAAGATAGTCTCCCGGCCTTCTGGTACGAAGTACCAGAGACTTTATTCTATCATAATCCAGCCATTTCGTATACGCTTTTTGTTCAATTCCCTGAGATTTTTCCCAGTCAGAGAGGATAATTTCCAGCGTCCCCATGCCGGGGATTTCCACTGCCGCGCTTCCCGTTCTGCGCACCTCCTCCAGAAGATCGGCTTCCGTTTCTCCGCCACGCCCGGAGGATGTTTTCCCGCCCTGTGCGGAGGGTGTCTCTCCGGCAGTTTCCGTCTTTCTTTCCAAAATGACCCGTCCGAACTCCCGTCTGGCCTCCAGGCCGCCCGGCAGCATACGTCTGCGTCCGCTCTGTCTGGCAAAAAGCGCCTGCACATCCAGAATATGGCGCTGTCCGATATCCTTGCCCCCCTCCGAAAGCTCCTCCACGAGAACTTTCAGCATCTGGGTCTGCAACAGCCCGTCGCTGGCAAGAAAGGCCTGCACATCCAGACCTGCCGTTTTTTCTGTGCGAAACACCAGGCACTTCTCCAGCCTGGCACGCGCCTGCCCGTCCATATAATCCGATACCTGCGCGAGCAGCCCGGCTGCCTGTGCCAGATGGAGTCCCGCTTCCCCGCAGATTTCCTCCTCCACGTAGGGAATGACCCGGCGGCGGATCCGGTTTCTGGTATAATCGTCGGTCTCATTGCTGGCATCCATGCACCAGGAAATTCCGTGTTTTTTCAGCCATTCCTCGATTTCCTCCCGCCCGGTATCCAGAAGCGGACGGATGATCTTTCCCCGCACCGGACGGATGGAGCCCATTCCCTTCAGTCCTGTACCGCGGAACAGATGAAACAGCAGCGTCTCCGCCCGGTCGTTCCGGTTGTGGGCAACAGCGATCCGGTCCGCGCCGAACTGCTCCGCGGCCTCCTCAAACGCCTGATAGCGCACTTTCCTTCCGGCTTCCTCCAGAGACATATGCCATTCTCCGGCCTTCTTTTTCACATCCTCTTCCTTCAGGAAAAAAGGTACATTCCACTCCGCACACAGCCCGCGCACATATGCGGCGTCCTCCCCCGCTTCCTCTCTGATGCGGTGATTGACATGAACCGCTCCGATCTGCCAGCCGCATTCCTCACTCAGCCGCACGAGCAGCGCAAGAAGACAGACAGAATCAGCGCCGCCTGATACGCCTGCGAGAATCCTGCTTCCCCGCCGCGCCATTTTTTCCTGTTCCATATACCGGCGGACCTTCTCCGCCAGCCGGTTCTTCTGCCCAACCTGACAGGCCTGCCGGTCCCTCTGCTCCGGCTGCTCCGCCGTTTTCGGTAATCCCGCCCGTTTTTCCTTCACAGGCCGGTCCGTTTCTTTTGTAGTATCCGTGTCCACCGCAGTCCGGCGCCTCCTTCCAGCCCTTTTTCCACTCCTGGAATTGCCCTCTATACCAGCAGGCAAAGCACAGGCCGTTTCTGCCCTTCACTATATCCAAATTCCCGGCGGAAGTCAAATTCCTTCTCCCTTTTCCCAGATTCCCGCGCAGAGCACCGTCATATCGTCCCGGATTCTTCCGCCGCGCTGCTCGATGGCAAACCGCAGAAGAATTCCCGCCATCTCCGAAGGAGAAATTCCGTTCATCCCCGAAAGCAGGGTTTCCAGCTGTCTCTCTCCATCCCCGTTCGGCCAGCCCTCCGTCATGCCGTCTGTCATCAGGATAATATAGTCTCCATCGGAAACGCTTCGTTTTACCGGCTGAGGCTGCGCATCCCCGCAGGCGCCCAGGGGAAGCGCAGTTCCTGTGATCCTCTCCACCGCGCTTCCGCGCTTGATAAAGCCGGCTGCCCCGCCCGCCTTCAGAAAAGTACACTCTCCTTCATACAGGTCCAGACAGCACAGATCCAGCGTGGGCAGGTTCTCCGCGCTTCCCTCTCCGGCCATGGCGCTGTCCATCAGCCTGACCGCCATCTGCACGTCAAGCCCTGCCTCCAGCATGCTCTCCACCATATCCACCACGGCTTCACTGTCCCGGCAGGCTTCGTCTCCTGATCCCATGCCGTCCGACAGGGCCAGCACCAGCTGCGCGTCTCCCGCTTCAAAGAAGGCAAAATTATCTCCCGAAACCGTCTCTGTCTCTTTCACCGCCCTGGCTGTTCCGGTCAGATAAACATACTCCGGCTCCTCCTCAAAGAAATAGCACACCGGCTCCTCGCCGATAAAAAAAGGATTCCTTTTTGCGGAAACCAGCCGCATATCCAGAAGCACGGAAAGGCAGCCGGCCGCCTCGTCCGCTGTCCGCGCGCCTCTGTTCCGGGAAGGTCTGGCTGACAGAAGGATGGACAGCTCCATGCGTCCGTCCCCCCTCTGCACCAGATAAATCTCTCTGGCGTTCAGCCCTTCACCGGCAAGACCCCTGATGATCTGCTTCTGTCTCCGGCTTCCCAGCCGGATGAATCGGACGGATTCCTCTGCCGCCCGATTCATCATTGCCGCCATCTCCTTCAGATTGCCGGCGAAAAGCTGCCGTTCTTTTTCCAGGCTTTTCCGCAGAAAAAGAACGGTTCTTTTCTGCCGCATATCCTCCCGGCCGGATGCGTCCGGCAGGCCGGTATCCTGCCCTGCCGCTTCCTGTCCTTCTGCCTCACTCCTGTCCTCCGCAAAAATCTGCGCCAGATTTTGAAACGTATCCGCGCATACCCTGATTTTTCTCCTGCCATATTCCAGAAGATAAGCGGACTGCGCCGTGCTGCCCGATTCCCTGTTTTTCATCTGCCTGCCGCCTTTCCCGCTGCCCTCCTTCTCCGAAGGCAGCGCATATTACGTCATTCCTTCCCGTTTACGCTTCATTATATTCCCTGCCAGGCGCATGATTTGTCAAAGCACAGGCGGCTTTCCTTTCATCCGTCCACGGATTTCTACATTTTCCGACGGCATTCGGCCTTTTTCTTTATTCAATTCCTGTTATTTCATTTTCGGGAAGGTGCAGATAATATCCATAAGAATGCTTTTTTTATTCTTATCCTGACATAAATGATACAGAACGGATGAAATATTCTCCGCATTTCCCTTCAGTTCCGTATCTGTCAGCCGCACATAATCCCGCATATCTCCAGGAACAGGATTCAGAACGAAGATCCCTCTCAGATTCTCCAGCACTTGCCGGATATAATTCAGGCATTCTCTGTCCCGATCTGTAGCAGGCTTTGTCCTGAAAATCTTTTCCCCTCCCGAAAGAGTGGTTTTTCCATCGCGGACCTTATACAGACCTTCTTCCTCAACCTGAACCCGCTTATGGACACCAATTTTTATATAAAAATTGCCATTTTTTCAGTTTTTATTCACTGTCTTCCAATACTGAAAACAAAAAAGGAACCGGTGCCTCACGCATTCCGATTCCTTTCTATTCCTCAGGCTTATAAATTATCTCGCCCTCGTTAACCAGACCCAGTTTATCCTTCGCCACTTCTTCGACGTATTTCTTGGTCTGCGTATATTTTCTATATTCTTCAATCTGTTCTGCGCGTTCTTCCTCCGCGTCAATCTGTTCCTGCAGCGCCTGCTCCCTCTCCCGATAAGACTCACGCTTCTGACGCAGTCCAACGCTGTTGATGGAGACCACAACAAGAAGCATCAGCACCACAATCGTCACCAGAAACATGCCCATCCGGTTCTGGCGCTTTTTGCGGAACACCACTTTCCTTTTGATCACTGGTCACACCTCTTCTTTTTCCAGCCTGTGACTTTTATTTTAAGCCCTTTCTTCCATGCCGTCAACCGGGAATTTACCTGGATTTTTATCAGATTTTTCATCTTCTTTTTCCTCACCCGCAGCTCCACAGCCGCCCTTCGCGCTGCTCTCCCCGCCTGCCTCCTGCTCCATCGCAGCACGGCACGAAAGGGAGCCGTCAGCTTCCAGAACATTTTCCCCAGAAAATGGAGTATCCCGTTAACCGCTCCGGAAACCAGCCTGACGAAGCCGGCGCTCAGCGTCTTTTTATATAGAAGCATTCCGGCTCCCGCACCAATCACTGCGAACCAGCGGAACATGCCGTTGTTTTCATAATAGAGGAGATAAAAAATGCCTCCCGTTGCCATCACCCAGAATGCCAGATCTTCCAGAGAAATCCAGAAAATCCCGTGGGGTATGATCCTTCTCAGGATCCTGAAGAGGTCATAACAGAAGGTAATAAATGCACCAAGGAGAAAGGAATGCAGCATAAACCATACTTCCCCTGCGATCTGGCTGCTCATACCCACCTCGTTTCCGCACGGATGTCCGCACTATTTGAAGAGCCGGGCAAACAACGATTCTCCCTTTGCGCCGTATCCCGCGCTTTCCGAATAGGTCAGGCTGTCTATTTTGCCGTCCACATCCACTTCCCCCTTGTCCAGCATCAGGCGGCTCACGTGCAGATCGTTTCCCTTAATCATGAGCATCCCCTGCTCCGTTTCCAGCAGAACCTCGGCAACGTCGAAGGACAGCACATCGCAGACTCCGGTGATGTTACACACATTCCGGTCCGTCATGATGATTTTATGCGTTCTCATCCTGCCCGCGTTCAGATCTTCCATCGCTCCCACTCCTCACTTTTTTTCTTTTAGAAATATATGTGGGGGAATGAGAAAATATGAGTATGGTTTCTGCGCCAGCTGATTTGCCGTCTCTTCGCCCGCATTAAAAGATTTATCCCTTCATCCCCCCGGATTACCCGGGGACATCTCCGATCTCCTGGATGGAATTTTTAAGGGAATTTCAGACTGTATATTTCCTTTTCCTAATTCTCATCTTCCAGTTCCCGGATGCCGGGGTTTCTACTCACAAGAATGCAAATGACAATCCCCGCTGCTCCCGCCAGGCATCCCAACGGCGTCAGGCCCGACGTGATCATTCCCTGCAGGGAAAAAATCCGTCCCTGCAGGGAAACCGGAACCCTTTCCCTCAAAAGAACCGTCTGGTATGTCTGATAAACCGGCGATCCGAAACAGCCGATAAACACAACAATACACCACCATGCCAGGCTTCTTCCCATTCCGAAAAGCAGAATACCGGAAAGGCACATCACGCTTCCTCCGAACATGACCCGCAATTTTCCTTTCGGCTGCTTCGCCAGGGACATCCACAGACTTGCGCAGAGTCCTCCCGCCGCCGCGACAGAGGAAACAATTCCCACAACGGACTCATTGTTTCCCGTTCTCGCGAGCAGAAGCGGGGAATACATACTGTCAAAGGAAATGGCGCCTAGGAATTCCAGCACGCTGTACAGGGTCAGCAGATGCAGAATACCTTTCTGCCCCTTCAGAAAAAGAACCGCTTCCTTCATGCTCTGTCTCAGCCTGCCGGAGCCTGTTCCCTCCTTCTTCCCTGCGCGGTCCGGTATTCGTATGAAAAGAAGCAGTACAAAAAAGGCAAACGCAAAGGTCGCCAGATCCACCGCAAGCACCAGCTGCAGTCCACCGAAGCCCAGCAGCGCCGCCAAACAGACTGACAATCAGATACGGCAGGGTGCTGCAGACTGCCAGAAGGGATGAGGCCATCACCTGACCGGTGCCGCTGTAAGCCCATATGACAACCGCAAGCCCCGTCATCGCCGCCCCCATCTGAGAAACGGTCTGACTGACCAGAAAAAGCAGAAACTTTTTATGGCTCCGATAAAATCCCCTATCAGTCCTCAATGTATTTCACCCGGCTTTCCCTCAGAAGCTTTTCATATTTGAAGCAACCCGGCTCATGGTCGTTTATGATTCCGCATGCCTGAAGATGCGAATACACGGTAACGGAGCCCAGATATTTGAAACCTCTTTTTTTCACATCCCGGCTCAGCCTGTCCGACAGCGCGTTTTTCGCTTCTCCTTCTCCCCGCTGATGCTTTCTGTAAACAAATGTCTGGCCATCCGAAAAGGACCAGATATACCTGTCAAAGCTGCCCCATTCGTCGATAACCTTTAAAAAGCACTTCGCATTATTGATAATCGCTTCAATCTTTCTTTTCGACCGGATCATGCCCTCCGTATTCATGATACGCTCCACATCTTCATCCCCATACAGCGCGATCTTCCGAAAATCAAAGCCGTCAAAGCATTGCCTGAAAATTTCTCTTTTCTTCAGCATCATAGTCCAGTTCAGCCCGCACTGCATCGCTTCCATCAGCAGATATTCAAAATGCTTTCCATCATCATGAAGCGGATTTCCCCATTCCTCATCGTGATATTTCTGGACGATTCCACCGTCAAGACACCATTTGCAGCGTTCCATTCGCAGCCCACCTCTCTTTTCTGCAGCGTTCCTTTTCGTCTATCATACCTCATGGCCGCAACAACTACATGTCGTAATTCGACAAAAAAATTTGAGCTGTCCCGATCAGCTCATTCCGGTATGTCTCAGGCCCTGTCACTCTGACCATGTCCCCGAAGCTGAGAAGACCTTCTGTCCGGCTTCTCTGATCATAAGCAAAATATCCCAGATGAATCAGACAGGTGAACACATCCTTCCATTTTCGTCTGCGCCTCCTTTTGAAGCCTGGCTTTTATTTTGATTTTATCATCAGAAAATCCTTATGGCAAATAAATCTGAATGGATACTGGTACTGTATTCAGCATTAAGAATATGGTATACTGCTACTATAAAGGTCAACTGTCTTTCTAACGGGTAAGGAGCATAATAATATGCCGGTAATTTCTCTTTTTTATGGAATATTGTTATCTTCCTGATGTTGTACAGGTTGTCCCTTTCGAAGACTATACGGTAGATGTATATTTTGATGATGGAAAAATTGTTCGATATGATGCCATGCCTTTCCTGGAAGATGGTAGCTTTAGCAAACTGAAGGACTTACAGATATTCATGAATTCCTGTACTATATTCTTTCTTCCCAGCGCATTTACTACATCGGCCCTTTTATTATCGTTTTTCTGGCAATATATTCGATCAGACTGCAGGTAAAGAAAAGATCATTATCCTTACGGCTTTCCCGGCCCTCTGTTTTTTTAGACTGCTCCATTCCGTTTTACCTCCCCACTGCCTGCAGATGATTATCTACAGATACTTAAACAGTTCCCCCGCATTCTCCTTGCGGACGGTCTCCTGTACGTCAAGGACCTCCACCTTCACGTCCTTATTCCCAAACTGTATGGTGATGATGTCTCCTGCCTTCACGTTCGCGGACGCCTTTGCCGGTTTGTCATTGATCAGCACACGGCCGGCATCGCAGGCCTCATTGGCTACGGTACGCCGCTTGATCAGGCGGGATACCTTTAAATATTTATCAAGTCTCATGTTTTTTCCCTTTCTGCCGCCGGACGGCGGCACTGTCTGTGCGTGCGGGCACGCCATCCACACAGCCGCTTGCCAGAGATATAGCCGCACGCCACTACAAATGAAAGCCGATTGCTCCGTGCCTTTGGCACTCCCGCAATCGCAGACGGAATTCGCAATCCGGCCTCACCGGCCTTCTTGCTCATTCCGTCCTGCCTGGCAAATGTCTGTGTGTCTGTGCGTGCAGGCACGCCATCCACACAGCCGCTTGCCAGGGCTTTCATACAAAAACAGCGGATGCCGCGTGTTACGAAGCATCCGCCATTTCTCTGCATCGATTAACCTCTCTCCGGATTATGCGTTCAGCATGTCCTTTAAAGCCTTGCCGGCCTTGAACTTGGGAGACTTGGAAGCAGCGATGTGCATAACCTCACCGCTCTGAGGATTTCTTCCCTCTCTTGCAGCTCTCTCGGATACCTCAAAGGTTCCGAATCCAACCAGCTGAACCTTCTCACCCTTCTTCAGCTCGTCCGCTACAACATCCGTGAAAGCCTTGAGAGCCTTCTCCGCATCTTTCTTGGAAATTTCAGCTGCTTCAGCCATAGCTGCAACTAATTCTGTTTTGTTCATTATGAACTCCTCCTGTAATCATTTTAAAATGGTTCGGTATGCAAAAAGAGTAAACTCTTAAGACACTATA